>JANXTZ010000028.1 GCA_025352125.1 Deinococcales bacterium
TTGTTTCTTGCAGGTTTTGCAACGGTAGCGTTGTCTGCCGTCTGGGGCGAAACCGAATTTGACGAGGGCATCGCTTTGGCAGAATGGGCAGGTTAGGGTAACTGTAATGGGCATGAAATCATTCTATATCAAACCACTACCAATAATTGAAAGTGGTTTAAATGAAACGTAAGAGACACAACCAATCTGATTGGGTGCTTTCTCGAGAAGTTTATATTCGTCGTTTTGCGACTTAAAATACATCTTTCTTGCCGAAAATAAAAAGGGAGAATTTATTCTCGAGATTTTAAAATCAGAACTACTGATCCTTATGCGGTAACTATTCATAATTAGTGATGTTTGATTAAAAACAAAACTCAATAAGATAAAAATTAATGTAGAAATGGTTTTCATAGGATCAATAAATAGCCGGATTTTTTTTATAGTCTGTTAAGTCTTGAATACGTTTTTCAGTTTTATTAAAAAGGCAAGAAAATCTAATAATTTGCTCTTCCCTACCACCAAAAGCAAGGCTTTCTGCAAAATCACATGTTGCATCTCGCAATTTTAACCAAGAGCGCTGCTCAATAACAAATTTTTGAACTACTATTTCATATGATTTTTTACTTTTTAACCTGCTTAGTATTTCATTATATACTTTATTTAAACTTTGATCACTTTTTTTGTATAAATTAACATAACAAGAACTTATATCTAACGTCTTTGTAAATTTTTCACAATTATCAACGATAATTTGGCTTTTAGAAAAGCCAATCATAAAAATTAAAGCCATAACTAAGCTGGTTAAAAGAAGAGATAGAAATTTCACAGAAACCCCGCAATCTATTTCTTACGCAAATATGGACGAGCAAAATTGGTAATTTCCTGTAGTCGTCTATTTTCAAGTCCCTTCACCCGATTACCTGCCGAATAAACCCAGCGATACATCTCAGATGGCATATCCAGATATCTACGTTCATTAATTGCTTGTAACAAACCTGAATCAGACCCAAAAGCAGCAGGGATATTAAAAGACATAATTGCTAAAGTATCAAACATTTCTTGAGTTAGCGGAGCAGTAACAGAATTATTGACAACATTTTCATATTTCGTTAGTTCTTTTCGGAGTAATTGATCTGCTTGATCTCGATCTAATATTCGAGGAAAACCCAAAGCATCATATTTTTTCCATTCAGTTGCTTCTATATTTTGATTTTTATTTGTGTCCAGTAAATGTCCGTAACCTATTGTCCAATATCCAGAAGAATCCTGATAAGGCTCCGCACCGTAACCTTCATACTTTTTTAACTCACTGATTCCATTTTCGCTCATCTTCATGTCTTGTTTTTGATTATCTTCTGGTAGGTTAAAAACCCATACGATATCTCCTGCTGCTTGATGTTTCCTGAGTAAGGCTTTTTCTTCAGTGGTTAAGGAGAATCCTCCTGAGCCTTCAGGTAATAAAGGAACTAAATCCTTCATTTCCTCACTCGTGACGCTCTTCGTTCCGCTTTCAGTTTTTTGCGCCGTCACGCTAAACTCGAGCGTCTTATCCCCACCAATCCACTTCCCCTCGAGCTTGTCGCCTTTTTCCCCAAGGAATATACCGTTGAACGTCTCACCGTTGCCCTCGAGCTTCACGGCTTTGCTGTCCGCATCCATTACACCGGTCAAGGCGATGGCTTTTTCAGCGCCCTGCTTGGTGTAATAATAGCTGCCGTTCAATTTTGTTTCATCACGCTCGAGGTGCATGTGAATACTGTACTTGCCATCCAATTCGCCATTAAATTCTCGAGTCCAGGTTGTGCCATTTGACGCGACTGGTGTCATGGGTGATTTTGTTGCTTCGGGTATGGCGTTGATCGCTTTTAACTCGAGATTCTTTAAAGTTTGTTTTGGCAACACCACATTCCCGAACAATAAGGTATTTGTTTCGGTGTACTTTCCGTGCCATTTGCTGCCATCAACGCCCTCGAGAAACAAATCATTGTCTGTACTCTCGAGAATCTTTCCAGTCACTTCAACCGTTACACTTTGATTGAATTGGTACGTCCCTTTTAAATTGCCGTCGGTTGCTCGGGTTAAGCGTAAGTTAACAGCGTTCTTTCCTGTGATTCCAGTGAAATCTCGAGTCCAGGTTGTGTCGCTGGTTTTTGCGGCTTCTTTGCGTTGAATACTTTCAGTGCTGGCTCTTTTAGGCTCGAGCATGGCGCGTTTCCCGCGTACTTTCGTGCCTGCCGCAAAGTTTCGTCCCTCGAGTTGCGCGGCGACTTCAAGGCTTTGGTCTGGGTCGATGCCAGCGCTTACCTTGCCTTCGCGTTGTTGAATCACGTGGGCAATTTCGTGCCCGATCAGTTCCTTATCGCTTGAGCTGGCATTTTCGCTCAAAATGATGTTCTCGCCTATGGCGGCGGCTTTTGCATTTAAATCTTTGGCGATGTTGTGTGCGTTCGCATCCGTGTGAATGCGCACACTCTCGAGATTGACATTGAAATGCTCCTCGAGTTCCTTGCGAATTGTGCCCTCCAGGGTGTTGCCGCCTATTAAATTCTGGAAATTTGGTTTGCTCGAGACTGTGCCAATCGCGTCTCGTTGCACGGTTTCGTCTTCTGGAATGGGTTTGAAATTGATGGCGTCTTCAATCCACTTGCGTTGATGCTCGCTGTGAAGTTCCTGAAGCCTGGGTGAAATTGCGGCTTGGATTTGAGCCATGATTTTTGGGTCGTTCACCCCGTGACAGATGGTTTCAAAAGCTTGAACATCGTCGTCACTGACCCAGCCGTCAAGCAACCTGTTCAGATGCTCGAGCAATTGAGTGGCACTAAAATTCCCGATGGTTTTTTTGTTGCTCTCGGCAAATTCTCTGGCTTTGGCGTCACCGCCCCAATTGCTGGCGGCATTCTCGAGTTCAAAACTGGTTTTGCCAATGCTGTGACGCAAGAATTCGCTGATGCGGGTGTTTTGAAAGGTGTCAGAGTTGAGCGTGGCTTTGGCTTGGAAGGTATCATCGCTGATGCCTGCAACTTTGTCAAATTTCTTGCCGTTCTCGAACAAGTCTTTGAAGGCAGGATTTTCTTGAACGGCGTTTGAGACTGGAAAGGCGCGGTGTTTGGAGACTTTTTCGCTGGCTTCTTTGACCGCCACGCCAGTTCCAGGTCCAACGATTGCGCCCGCAATCAGACCGATGCCGTAGTGTTTCATGCTGGCACCGCTCGAGGGATTCATCTCAAATTTGATCAGTTCGCCTGGGGTCAGTGCTTCGCCCACGCCGCTGACCACATCGCCCGCCACTTGGTAATGGGTGGACAAAACCTGTTGATTTGAATTGGCTTTGTTGTGCTTTTTCAGACTCGCAACATGTTTGGCGTCAATGCCCGGGCTTTGAAAGGTGATGATTCGCTCGGTCAGGTCGGCAAATTCGCTGCCAGCCAGTTGCGCCAGCGCCCCGCCGAGGCTGTGACCCGTCAACCAGACCTTGCCATGCTTGGACAGTTTTTGCAACTCGAGTTCGATGCGGCGGCGGTTGGCGTTGAATTGTTGCAAGCCGACGCTCTCAGGCTCGAGGTCCGCCACCAAGTCTTTGAGTTTGGTAAATTCTGTGCCGCGAAACGCCAGAATTGGGTGTGGATATGCGGGGTTGCTGGGAATAAATGAACGCATTTCAAAACCAAACGGTCCATTGATTAAACCACCGTCGCTGTAACCAAATTTTGCCAGCAGCGCTTGCTGTTCAGCACTCAGCTTGTCTTCATAACCCATGTCGTGCGCAATTTGCTCGAGCAGCACCTCGTATTGTGCGGTGCTTGGATTCTCGAGTTTGCCTGGTTCGTTTGGCTTTTGCGGCTGGGGCGTTGGTTGCCCAGTTTGCGGGGCGGCATTTTTTTTGTCAGGCTCGAGTGCCGGATTGTAGGTTTGTTGGACGGGTTCGCGCATCATGGATTTCACCTCGAGCGTTATCAGGGTTTAGATTTTTGGGGTTTACATGCGGTGGCGTTCGTTCGCCAGGCGGCGCTTCAAGATCGTGTAGACCTGCCGCGCCATCGCGTCCAAGTCTGGGGCGGCACGGTTTGCAATGGGTTCTGGTTTGGGCGTGGGGCTGGCAGGCAGTGGTCCGGCGGCTGGTGGCGGCGTTGGCACGTCTCGATCTTGCGAGGCGGCTTGAGCGCCAATCGAGGCTGCCATCTGGTTTGTGGGGGCTGGCGGCACGAACGGGCTTTCACTTGTCGCACTTCTGGCAGCGTTGCTGGCTCGAGGTGCGGGTCTTGAGGTTGCCTGCGGTGGCTGTCGGTCTTCAATAAACCATGTCGGCAAATCGGCTGGCGCTGGCAAACCACCGGCACTGGAGCGATTTGTTTGTGTGTTGCTCAAAGTTGTTTGGCTGCGAGGACTTTGTGTTGGCGTATTTTGAGGTGGCGTGTTTTGATTAAAATTGTTCCAGCCTTGACGCGCAAAGGCTTCAACCCCGAGTGCCAAACCCTCTTCGTTGCCCGATTGGGCGTTGGCTGCCAAATTGTTGTTGCCTCGAGCCACCGGCGGCACAAATCGCGCCTGGCGATTGCGGGCGACGTGCGTCAGTTCGTGGGCGATCAAACCGAGCGTCTCTGCACTTTCCAGCGCCTGTTCACTCGAGAGTAAAACCGTCTCGCCCAAAGTCAATGCGTCAGCTCGAGCGGCTTTGGTCAGGCGCTCGGTTTGTGGATCGCGGTAAATTTTGACATCGTTTGGGTCGATGCCAACGATGGGTTTCAGAAAACGTGTCGCATTTTGACTCAGTTGCACGCGTTCGCTTGCGCCAAGTTGCAGGCGTTCGTTGCCAGTGTATGAAACGTTGGCTGGTTGGTTGTTCGAGTTTAAAGCGTTGCGATTTGCCAAGTTTGGCAGGTTGGGCAGTAAGGTTTGCCCCGAGCTTGGCAGTGATGCTTCAAGGCTCGAGGTTGAATTTTCAAAGTCTATTTTGGAATTCTGAACACGTTCTTCAGGCTCGAGGCTGGCGTTTGCCTTGAGCCTGTTTTTCACCACGCGTTGAAACAATTCGTCGGCGGTTTCGGTGATTTCCATCGCATCAAAAAGCTTTTGGGCTTCGGTTTTTGGCTGCTCAACTTTTGGTTTTGGTGCCAAAACACGGCGGTTTGGTGGGTTAAAAACATGAATTTTATTGCCGTTGGCATCGACGGCATTTTGCCTCGCTGGTGCGCCAACAACACTTGGACTTTGCGAAACCTGAGCACTTTGATTCGGGGCAAAATGGCTTGATGCAGTCTCGCCGTTTTGGGCATCGTTCAAATTTAAACCTGACGTGTTGACGCTTTGGATCGCAACCTCACCCAGGGCTTGCTCAACTCGAGCGTCCGTATTGTTTTGTCTTGAAGCTGCGGTGATCAAACTTGGATTGTTCAATTCAACATTTTGTTCAGCAGGTTGCGGTGTTTCTTGGGTCGGATTGTGGGTCGCCCGTGTATCTCGCTGCGCCTGGGTATTTTCTTGATCGGCGTTTTGCACCTGACCTGCGCTTGGCAGTGGAGGCAAGCCCTGGGCTTTGCGAATAACGTTGATAATGTCTTGTTGCGACATTCCAGGCGTATCGGCGAACAGCTTTTCCGCCTCGTTTGGTTCGTGCTTTGGTTTGGGCGGCGGCGTCGGTGCGGTGCGTTGAATTCGTCTTTGTGGGTTGTAAACACTGACCCCTGGTATGTTAATCAAAAAACTGGCGGGTACATCTTGGCTGGGCGTCGTGACCGCCTGACTCGAGTTTAATGTTGTAATTTGGCTCGGATTTTCTGCCAAGTTTGAGTTTTGAACGTCGCTCGAGTTTGCGTTTGATTGAATTTCAGCGGCATCCTCAACCCAGGATCGATTCAAACCTGAAGTTTGTGTCTCGCTCGAGTTTGGCGTTTGAATTTCGCTCGCAGGTTGATTCAAATTCTCGATAAGAGTTAAGTTCGGATTTGGCAACCGAGACCCATTCAGGTTTTTGGACTGAAACTCGCTCGAGTTTATGGATTGAAATTCTATTGGGTTCTCGGAGTGAATTTCGTTCGAGTTTGCAGGTTCAAGTTCGCTCGAGTTTGCAGGTTTTAGTTGGCTCGAGTTTGCAGGTTTAAGTTCGCTCAAAATTAAGGCTTGAGGTTCGCTGCTCGAATGAAGCGCTTGAGGTGTTCTCGAGTCAATCCCCGGACTCTTGCTCAGCAACTCTGGCACACGCGCCGTCACGATTGCTTTTTCGGGTTCGACGTTGTTTGCAAATGGCTCACTCGAATTGCTTGCAACCGCCACAGTCAAATCGTGTGTCAAGGTCTGGCTCGAGCCACTGGTTTGCAGATTCTGAATTTGTGGATTCTGATTTTGAAATCCAGCTTGTCTAGTGGTTTCGATGCTTGGCATGACCTCGGTTTGAGGCTGTGTCTCGAGCGGAAGCGTTAAATCTGGCATTGCCGCCTGTTGTGGTTCACTCGAGCGGTTTGTTGGTGCTTCATTGACTTCGGGTTCGAGTGTTGGATCGCGCTCGAGTTCTTCTTTGGCTGCCAGCGCACGTTTGGCGCGTTCAGCTCGCATGGTCACTGCACGTTGATAGGCGACTCGTTCACGCGCCTCTTCGCTTAAGGGTGCTTGAACTGTTGGCGGTGCAGCCAAACCATTTTGTTGGCTCGAGCTTTGCACATTCCCTCGGGTGTCTTCACTTGGTCTTTGATTGTTGGGTCTCTCGAGGTTTGAAGTGTCGCGTTCTGATTCTGGTTGGCTTGAATTGACTTGTGGTAGTTCTGTTTGGGTGGTTGCAACCAAAGGTTCTTCGGTTTGATCGGTTTGTGTCAAACGGGTTTGCGGTGTTGCCGTTTGGTTTTGTTGAAGATCAGATACGTTGATTTGTTCTTCAACACCAGATTGTTCGGACGCCAATGAATCCAATTGAACTTGAGTAACCTCAATGTCAGCATTTTGTGTTTTGGTATTTTCAGTTTGAACGACTTCAATGTCAGCTTCTCGAGTGACTGCAAATTCAGTTGGCAGTCCAGGATTTGCTCGTGTGAGAGTCTCGAGTGTGCTTTGAATTGTCTTCGGGTTTTGAGGGCTGGGTTCAACTTGTGGATTGGAGTTTGGAGTTGTTTTCGACTCAAGTGCGTTTTGATTTTCGGCTTTACGTTGCGCCTGTGTCAGGTTTGGTTCAAGTGGTTGTTGAGATGAAGGTTGTACTCTCAACACTGCCTCCGACGGCGCAATGCTCGAGGTTTTTGACGGCGACACATCGGAGGTTTTTGCAACTCGAGGATTTTGTGGTGCTGGCTGTGATCCAATCATTGTTTCACCGTGTTGGGTTTGAGGATTGAATTGACGCAATGCCTCAAGCGTGGATTCCAAACGGCTTGGGCTGCGCACAGCTTGAGCAATTTCAATTGGCGCTGCTGATTCGACTTGTGATTTATCCAAGACAGTCACGGTTTGCGTGATTTCAGGCGAAATTAAATCTGGCGTTTCCAAAAAAGTTGAGGCTGCCGAACCTGAAATTTCTTCGGCGATTGATGTTGTCTCTTGGTTTTGATTTGGCTCAGAAAATGAAATGTCTTGCTTGAGGTTGAGGTTTAAAGGTGGTATTGCGAATTCGGTTGGTGGTAATAACTGAGCACTCGAGTTTTCTAGTTTTGAATTTGCACTCAACATTGCGGTTTCTCGAGTTTGCGGTGTCCCTGAAGGTGGTTGTTGATTGGCAGCTTGATTGTTTTGAATTGCTGGGGGTTGAACGCCGTAAGCTTGCTGCACGCTTGACGGATTGCTTGATCGGTCATTCGCAATTTCGCTTTGTTGTCCAGCTCGAGGCAAGTTTGTGGGTTGGGTCGCTGCGTTTTGGTTTGGCGTCTCAGAAACGAGATTCTCACTCGAGGTTCTGGGTTCGACAATTTCGTTGCCCTCAAACCCAAGAGACCGTTCGGTTTCCAGCGCTGATGAAGGCTCGGGTATCAAATTTTGCTCGAGCGCTTGTGCAAAGGTCTGTTCATCAAATTGCGTTGAATCGTTTGCCAAGCCCTGATCCGAAAGTCCAGCTTCAACCTCGAGCAGAGTGTTCTCAGTGAACGTGTTGATCTCAACTTGGGATTTGCGTTCAAAAACAGTATTTTCCAAGCCCGAAACGTTTTGCCCTAAATGTTCGGCAAGGACTGGAACAAAGCGTGGTGGCTCGAGGCGCGTATCCAAAGGCGCGGGATTGTTGGCTGGGCTTAGGGTTGCTTGCAGGTTTTGACCGTTGGCGGCTGCCAGACGCGGAAACGCACGGTGGCGTTGCACCCGTTCCAGCAGCAACTGCACGCCCTGTTTCACGCCCGTCCCAGACCCGCGTGTGCCAACTCGAGCGATTCGACGGCAACGACGTTATCGCCCGCCACGAAGTTCGGACCTGACCATTTGCATGGCCACGCCTGATTGACTTTCCATTTGATGATTGGGTCTTTGATCTCGAGTTCGTGCATGGAAATGATCACGTCGTGGCATTCGATGTTGCCAGCAAGAATTTTTTCGTACCATTCCATAAATTCTTGGGTCGGCGCGATGCCTCGTTTTAAAATAATGTTGCCCGATTTGGTGGGTCCCGGCAGGCGATGAATGTAATCGTTGACGCCGCCCTCGCGGTATTCAAAGACCTCGGTTTCGATTTGCAAACCGCTGACTTCTTTGAAGGCTATCGTGAAATTGGCGATTTGCACGTAAAAGAAACTGTTGGAGATGGCACGCACATTGTCCATGCCAGGATTGTTTGGACTGACATCAGCCGATCTTGCCATAATTCACCGCCTTAAAGGGGTGGAGCGCGTGTCGCCGCGCAACTTGGAAAGTTTTAAATCCTCGAGCATCAGGCGGTAGACTTTTTCCGCCAGTTTTTCGATCAGTTCTTGGTCGGTTTGATTTGAGGATTTTGATCCTGAATCTCGAGCTTGGTTTGGCATCTCAACTCCCAAAGCTTGCGCTTGCCGGTGATCTTTCTGACGCGAGGTTGAAGCGCTCAACAACGTATCGCCACAGGGATTAGATTCGTGTTTAAAAATGATACTTCGGGTTTCTTGCCATCAAATGAATATTTTGAACGCGCTCGAGCTGGGCTTAGTCTTGCATCGATAAATCGAGTAAAAATCTGGCTTGACAGTTTGGGCATTCGGTTTCGATCAAACCCTGATTTAAAACTTGCAAACTGCCCACCCCAGAATTGATTTGAATGTACAAATCTTGCAAAAACACGTAATCGGCGGCGTACAAACGCTCAAGCAGAGCCACGGAAACGGGTGAAAATCCGCCGAGGCGTGTGACCACCCGAGAGAGCAGCAAGATGCCCAAATAACCTTCATTGGCTTGCACTCGAGCGTCGGAGAGCGGTGCAATCTCGTCCAGGGTGGTGGCAAGCCGCATCACGCCCACGTTGTGCAGGTTGCCTGCCTCGTCCACAAAACCTTTGGGCAGCGTGAATTCGTAATCGGTGTTTTGCAAGTCTCGTCCTTGGAACCAAAAGCTCGAGCGGACAACACGTGCCAGCTCGAGCGCTTATCCATTGGCTTGGCGGCTTATGAAGAAGGGGTTGTGCCCGTGCGGGTGTAAGTGACTTCTTCGTAGACCAGGGTGATGGTTTCGACCACCGCTTCGCCGACTTTGGGGTCGAGTTTGGAGGTTGTCATTTCCGATGGCCACATGTTGATGTAATTGGTGCGGGCAACTTCGGAGCCGTCGTTGTTGAGCATGATGATTGAAGCGTTGCAGCGGGCTTCGACGATCTTGCCTTTTTCAACCAGTTCGCGCCAGGCGAGCATCTCTTTGCTGCCCGTCAAACCGCGTGAGAGCTTGATCGGGGTCAGCTCGAGTGGACCTGGTTCGTACTTGATCATGGGTTGCCCCTGGGCGTTCACGTAACGGTGCTCGACCAGCTTGTTTTTGCTGCCACCACCCTCGTAGCCCGAGAAAATACCGACGACTTTGCCTTGAACGTCAACTCGCCAATATGCACCAACGACAATATCTGGAACTTTGTCAGCCATGATGAAACCTCCTGAAGAATGTGTACTGCCTTAAACCAAATGCGCATCACGACTCGAGGTTTGTCCAGACATGAGGGTCGAACGTGGTCCACGGTATGAAAATCGAAGGTATTCGTTTTTCGATACGGGTCCGAGGTTGCCCAACATTGCAAGGCTCGAGCGATTCGGGCAAAGTATACCCCAAAAACACGAGTGAAAGATGAATGCGTCCTATTCGCTCTGCATTTTCTGACCGAAACGCATTCGCACAAACTCGGCTGGCTTGACTGGCGCGAGCGCAATGTCAATCGTTAAAAAGCCGCGATCCCGTTCGTCGGCAGGGTTGTTGTTGTCGTCCACGGTAATTCTGAAGGCTTCCTCTGGGGTCGAACCGAACAGTGCCCCGTCGCGCCAGACGCCTTTCATGAACGCGGTCAGATCGCGTTTGATCCGTTCCCACAAATCGCGGTTGTTTGGTTCAAAGACCACCCACTGCGTGCCGTTGAAGCACGATTTTTCGACGTAATTGAACAAGCGCCGCACGTTCAGATAACGCCATTGCGGATCACTCGAGAGGGTTCGTGCGCCCCAAACCCGCACGCCACGCGCTGTAAAGGTCCGAATGCAGTTGATGCCCGTTGGATTGAGGGTGTCCTGTTCATTTTTGGTGACCTCGTAGACTGGCTCGAGCGCCCCGCGCACAACCTCGTTGGCTGGGGCTTTGTGCACACCGCGCTCGTTGTCCGAGCGTGACCAGATGCCTGCCATGTGACCGCTCGGCGGCACTGAAATAGGTTTGCCGTCGGGTCCGTTGACTTTGACCCAAGGGTAGTACAATGCAGCGTAGCTCGAGTCAAAATTGGATTCTTTTTCGCGCCATTTTTTGACCTGTTGCGGGGTCATGTTCGGCAGTGGGTCAATGATTGCCACACGGTCCATCAGGCGTTCACAGTGCGTGATCATGGCAAGCTGCACGGCTTTGACACCGTCTTTGTCAATTTTGCCATTTTCGTAAGCCCACATGATGTCGGGCGCACAAATCATCGTCACGTCGTCGGCGATTTCCATCCCCTCCAAGCCACTGCGATCATCGACATTGCCGATAAACGTATTGGACTGCACTGGCATCAACTCGAGCGACTGCGAGGCTTTAATGACATGCACACCAATCTCTGGGGCGCGTTCGGCAAGCGTTCCGCTGGCTTTTTCTTCGACAATGACGGTAACCATTTTGCTGCTGGCAATGGCTTCCGCCACACTGGTCGCCTTCGCACCCTTTTGTGGTTTGCCGAGCACCAAGTTTTCAAAAAACTCTTCGACGCTATCAACCGTGATCTTGACGTTAAAACTGCCCTCGCCCGCATCGCCACTGGACGGTGGCGCAATTTCGACGCTGATATCGCTCGAGGTGGATTGCTTGGCTTGAAAAGTCAGTGACATCATGGCTTTGCTGGCACGTGATGGCACATGAGCCTCGAGGGCTTTCAGGGCACCAGGATGCTTGTCGCTGTCAGCAATCTGAGGGTTGACGCGGGTCACATAACAGCGCCGTCCACCGTTGGAGAAAAAACCGAAAATGGATTGACCCAGGTAATAACCGTATTTGGAAAAACCACTGCGAACGCCACCCTCTTCGAGCGCCCCAAAAACCTTGACGTACTGCTCCCACGAGGTGATGAGCGTGGGTTTATTGATCGGACCATTGTCGGCAAACCCAACAAAACCCGCCATCGCTGTTCCCACACCCTCGATTGGACGTGGACCGGTACTGACCTCTTCAATAAAAACGCCTGGTGATAAATACTCTGGCACTGGTATTTCCTCCCTAAAATAAGATAAAAGTCTTCTTTAGTTTAATCGTATAATTCTGAACAAACTGAGAGTATTGTGATCAGTACAATTAAATGCCGTCCAACACGCAAAAAGATCAGGGTCTTTGATGAAAAAAATCTCACATCTTTGGTCATGTTAAGTTAACTCGAGAATCAAAGGTTCGACAGGAGCGTTTTTGTGAGCGAACGGGATTTTTTAGGGGTTGGATGGGCATTTCCGGTCGGCGTAGACCCACGGGGTCGAATTGCCGTCGCCCGCAACGAGCAAGACGTTGAACAGGCAATTCAAATGATTCTGCTGACCCCCAAAGGACAACGCGTCATGCGACCAGAATTTGGTTGTCAAATTCACGACCTGATCTTCTCGAGCGCCGATGCCACCATGATCGGTTTGGCAGCCTATTACGTCGAAGAAGCCCTGAAAATGTGGGAACCGCGGATTCGTCTGGTATCGGTGCTGGTCGAACCCGACCCTGCCAACAATGGTTTGTTGATGGTTGACATCAATTACGAGATCAAAGCCACGCATGACAGACGGTCACTGGTGTTCCCGTTTTACCGTATTCCTGGAGAATAACAACCTGTTTTTTGAGCGATTAAACGTTATCTCGAGTTTTGATGAATAAAATCTTTTATGACTTTATCGCTGACTTGAATTTCACCACAAGAAATCTGATCTGAAAATGGTAAAGACAAATAGGGTGGTATTCCATTGATCGTGAGAATCGAAGTAACGAGAAGACAACACATACTTAACTTTCTCGGCATGAAGTCTTTTATAAAAGAAATCTTCACTGTTTTTGTCAACGAAAGCCAGAAGATTGGCTGCGCTTATCTTTATTTTACCTTACACAACATCAACTGTTAATTCTGCGACTTCTCGAGAAATAGCCCTGAATTCATCTGGATTTGCAATTGGTTCAAGATTGGCTCGTCGGTCATTGACATGGCGCACGGGTTTGCCGTTCGCCCCAACTCGGGCTTCTCCCGCAGGGCTGGCAGCGCTGACGCCCACGCCAAACCACATGCTGGGGGTCTCTCAGCATGTCCCCAAAATCCTGGAATTTTCCGCTGATCAGTAAACTCGAGAATAATTTTACGTTGCTTGAGCAATTGAGTTTATGAAATTCCAAGTGATTCCTCATTTGAAACATAATCACCCAAGGAATCAGATTTCTGAGATTTGTACTTTTCATGAAAGTACAAAATACGGTTTTGCTGCCAAGTCGATTCCGCATCGGGATTATCAGAAGCTTCCAGTGCGTATTTGATGGTATCTTCAATAAAAAAATCGGAAATCTCAAAAAAATCGCTTTTGAATTTGGCGCTGTTGTCTCTGCTCAAGTATGTAAATTCGTAAGCATCGATTTCCCAAACGCTGTAATAAAGAGCCGATATTGCCGAATAAATGGCTGATCGTATTTTTTGTGAATTTTGAAAGACCGCCGCGTGTTCAAAAAGGGGTTGCGTTAAGTTGTAAATATCCAGAGCAGTGTTTTTCTGATCTTTCAACCAGCTTTGAGCTGAATCAAATACCGCTCGAGTGTCAGACAAAACATCTTTTTCTGAATTGAACACATCTTTTACATGCTCTGCTATAGATAAAATTAATGCCAGGCGTGGGCGAAGTGCGGTTTCTTTTACGGTTTCAATGACTTTTTTCATAATTAATAAAGTGAAGGGTATGGCGAATTTATTCTTTCCATTTGTATATTTCAATAATATGATCGGCGAATTCTTTTAAATTCATAATTTCACTACTGCCAACATAGTATTTATACTCGAGTCTTTCAATTCTTTTCTCTGGCGTACTAGCACCGGCGTAATAATCTGGGTCAACAAATGATTTGAGTTTTTCGTAATCAAAAGGTTCTTTACCAGAATGTACTGCCTCGAGTTTTTTTTGCCTTAAACTTTCCTCAGCAAAAATACGATTTCGTTCCATCAAGTTGTCCACAAATTCTTTTGCTGCTTCACCTTCTACAATAGTCATAAAATTAGCGTTCTGCCCATTGGTTTGATTCATTAATATCATTTAAAAATTCTTCAATACTTTTTAAACTTGCTTTTCGTACATAATAAATATATTCAAGATTTGCCTTTCTTTGTTCTGGCGTTTCCCCACTCACATAAGTGCTTATGTCAACTAACGAAATAATTTTCTCATAATCAAATGGTTCTTTGCCTGTATTCATTGCCTCTTCTTTTGCTTCATGAAGCCAATTCTTTTTTTGAAGTTCATTTTTCTGTCTTGTTGATTTAAAAAGTGCTTTTGATTTTTCATCATTCAAAATGATCATATAAACTAGCGCTCCGCCCATTGGTTTATCTCATTTATGTCATTTGCAAATTCTTCAATACTTTTCAAACTCGCTTTTCGTACATAATAAATATACTCGAGATTTGCTTTTTGTTGCTCAGGAGTCTCGCCATTTGCAAAAGTGCTTATGTCAACCAATGAAATTAACTTTTCATAATTGAAATTTTCTTTTCCAACCTTTAAAGCTTCTATTTTTTCTTGCTTTAATTCTTCCTCTGCGCGTAAACGATTGCGCTCACGTGCGTATTCGGTAAATTCTTTTGCGGCGTCACCTTCTAAAATAGTCATTTGTTTATCCTGAGTTAAATTATTCTTTCCACTTATATACTTCAATAATATGATCTGCAAATTCCTTTAAGCTCATTACGCGGGAATTGGAAACATAATATTTGTATTCCAATCTTTCGATCCGTTTTTCTGGTGTACCAGCATCAGCGTAATAATCTGGGTCAACAAATGATTTAAGTTTCTCGTAATCAAAAGGTTCTTTACCAGAATGTACCGCCTCAAGTTTTTTTTGCCTTAAATTTTCTTCAGCAAAAATACGATCTCGCTCTCTTGCATTTCTTACAAATTCTTTCGCAGCCTCACCTTTTAAGCTCTCCATATTATTTACCTGTCTTCTTTGTACTATGCGCGTTTAAAGCAGTTTCCCAAGTTTGACCAATGTATGGTTCTAATATTTCACGTACTTTTGCAGCACGCTCACCTGATAATGATTGAGTTAAGGATTCAATTAATTGTGATGAAATCTTTTTGTTTGCAATCATTTGTGAGAAATCATCGCCTGATTTGGCTGTAATCTCGAGATACATTTCTTTCTGGAATACTTCAACTGAACCATTAATTACTTCTGCTACTTTGACCTTACTTCCATCAGGTAAAGTGCCATAAAGTTCGTATTTACCAAGATTCGGATGGTCTTCATAAAATTCAATTACATTTGCACGATTTGTTCTAATATCCCTAAAACCATCAGCAATGATTTGATACGGTGGTAATGGATCATTCCCACCAGGAATACGTTCTAAAACCCCTGCCAGCGAAACCTCGAGCGGCGCATCGACATCATAAACATTCAGCTTTCGCCCCGTATCCTCCGCCATTTTTGCATATGTCTGGACATCCTCGAGTCGCGCAAGACGCTTGTCAATCAGAATGCTACCCAATTCTGCGCCATCGGAGGTTTGAATGGTTCGCAATGTGTCCTCAAATTTACCTGCAAGCGTCGATGATTCGGAATGCGTTTGACTTGAAGTGAGTGTGATATCCGTCTGCGCTTCACGCAAATCGACTTTGAAATCATCGGGATTCACCCCTCGGTGACGTAAATCCTTGGTGGCATTGACGGGTTCCTCGAGTTCGGGAATGTTGCCTTTGATGGCTCGGGTTTTACCTGCCGCCGTGTTGCCGCGCATGGCGTAAATGGTTGGGTCGCCCATTTGCGCGGCGTCGGCAAATTGTTGGGCATCGCCTTGGGCTTTTTCGATCAATTCTTGATGGAGGGCTTGTCGCTCAGGAGTCCAATTGGTGGGGTCATCTAAAAATTTCCAACGTTCAGGACCGTAAGGGGGCAATTCTTTGGTGGTGTATGCCGAGATGGTTTCTTCGCCCTGTGAAAGCTTTTGCCTTGGGGCATCCAACTCGGTGGATTTGATTTCAGGCTTGACTATTTCAGAACTGGGTTTAACCGTCGTTGTTTCATCTGCCAGGACACCTGCCCTATTGAGCGGCGATGAATTGGTCGATTGAATTATTTTTCCACCTTTGACGGTCAAAACTTCACCCGTATTGCTGTTGGTGATCTCAAATGTCAGTCCTGGGTACTTTTGACTCATTTGACTCAACACGCCAGGGTCAACAGTAGTGCCCGACTTTGTTGGGCTCAGTCCTTGGCGACAGACTGAGCAAACTTCTTGATCAACATGAACAAAAACACTTTTACCTTCAAGGTCAGCAGGCGTTATTTTACCCTGAGCAATCAGCTCTTGTAATTTGGCGTCCAGTTGTCCACCAAGGTTTTGCTCGGCATGGTTTTTGGTCGCCCCAAAATCTTGCGGAGATTCAAAGGTTTTATTCGCTGGACCACCCGCCTCTTTTGAACCGCCCCTGAAGACCTGATCTTGCAAACCTGGGATATCTGTCGCACCGACAGCCACAGTCCCACCTTCCCATTTAAACTTGCCGTCTTCACCACGTACACGCTGCTTGGGAATGCCAGTATCTTCACGGACTTGCTGAAGTTGTTCTTGTAAGAATTGCGCTCGCTGTTGAGGGTCTTGCAGTGATATGGGTTGCTCTTGGGTTCGAGTCGAAAAATTCTCGAGGTTCTTGGCAAATTGAGCACCGTCTCGGTCCATGTTCCACAAAAAATCATGGGCTTCTCGCGGATTTTTGGTGTTTTCCAATTTGCTTTTGAGTGAGGTAGCCTCCTCGGGTGTAATCTTCCCTTTCGCAGCAAGTCTGTCGATTCGTTCTTGAGCTTTATTTTGATACTCACTGGTACTTTTACTTGGATCAAACTTTTCAACAAGTTCAATTTCACCAAATCCGTTTTGTTTGCGGACTTCAGCGCTATTGGCAGCTTCTTTAAATGTTTCACTCTTTTGACGCAATTGTGCCGCTTCATTTAATAACTTGGCACGTTGAGGATCATTGGCTGGTAAATCTGCCGCTGCCTTCTCGCGCCAAGCCGCCATCTGCTCGTGTTTCTTGGCTTCAAACTCGAGTTCGTACTTTCTCGAGTTGATCGGGGTTTCGCGTTCTGTGCCTAAAATTCTCTCTTTGGCTTGGTTTAAAGGACTGTTGTCTTTACGAACTTGCTTGGCAACATCTTCATGGATTTTCACATCGTTTGGATGCGCACCCTCACCAACCTCGAGCTTGGTTTTGCCCTCTTCAAAACCACCGACACGTTGTCCTTCAGGACCGATATTGGGGTTGACTTCGGTTCTGACTTTGACGTTGCCAAAACCTGTGACATCACCAACTTTATAACCTGCACCCTTGCCAAAATTCTCGCCCGCGCCAAAAGCCCGTTCTTGAATGATCTCGAGCTTGTTGGCGGGACGCACAGGTTCGCCGTTCGTCCCGACTCGGGTTCCGCCCGCATGGCTGGCGGCGCTGACGCCCACGCCAATCCACATGCTGGGGTCTCTCAACATGTCCCCGAAATCCTGGAATTTTCCGGTCGTCAAAAGACTCGAGAATTGGCTGCTGACCACGCCGTTGACCTGATCGAGGATCATCTTGCCCGCAAACGTGTTGGCTTTGTTGCCGATGGCTGAAAGCATGGTTCTCGAGGATGCGGCGGCGGCATTTGCCCCGCTCGAGAAGGCGTAACCGAGTCCGCCGCCAATCGCGCCACTGATCGCGCCGACCAGCATGGCTTGTCCGACGCCCTCAAAAATGGCTTTGCCGTCGATGGCGTTGCTGCCCATCTGAATGACCGCGCCCGATAACGCGCCAACAATCGCACCGCCAACAATTGCGCCGATAGCGCCTGCTGCGGCTCCCGCACCCATCGTTGCCGCGAATGCACCGACCGCGCCGATCACGGCTGGACCAATGACCAAGGCGATCACGACAATCACGACGATAATCAAAAGAATTTTGAGCAAACCCTTCCAGCGTGGTTGGACCTTGGCTTTCGCTTCGTTTTCAGCGTTGGTCATTTCTCTCGAAAAGTCAGGTCCGTTGGCGTGCGCGACCAGTCCCTTTCCGTAATCCGTGGCGGCATTCTCGAGATTGGTGGCAAGTTGCTCGAGTGCGGCTTTGAAGGCTGGGTCAGCACTCAGCAAGATGGTGGTGAATTCGGCAATGGTGTCAGCTTGGGTTTTTGTGCTGCTGGTTTTGTGGGTTTGCTGAAATTTGGTGTAGGCACTCGAGGCGCTTTGCACCAGTTGCGCCAGACTTTGAATCAGTTGTTGTTCGCTTTGCTTGGCGGTTTGAATGCCTTGCTGGGTGCTGCTGCGCATTCCGGTGATGCTGGTCTGCGCCAAGCTGTTAAATTCTTTGCCGCTGGCGTTGGCACTCTGGCTGGTTTGCGCCAGGGTTTGTTTGACGGTGCTGGCAATGCTTTGCTCGATTTGTCCAAGCATTTTTTTCAGCACTTCAGGCTTGGGTGCGTTCTTGCCGCTCATCTGAGCCTCGAGCTGGCTGATGCCGCTCTGAATGCCTGTGGCGGCGGTTTTCAGGGCGGTTTGCACGCCTTTGATCTGGCTGCTGCTTTGGGCGTCGATGCCGCTGGTGCTCTGTTTGATGACGGCGTCTATGGTGGCGCTCAGGCTGGATTTTTGCCCGGTCAATTGTTGCAGCACGCCGTCAAGTTGCGCTTTCATGGCGCGTTCCATCTGCGCCCTGGTTTGCTCGATTTGTTGTTTGGCGCTTTTTTCGCTGTTTTGAAGTTGGCTTAGGGCATTGTTTTTTTGATTGTCCAAGGCTTGCAGGCGTGGGTCATGAAAATAGGTTTTGAAGTTTTCAAAATCGTGTTCGATCCCTTCTTTTGATTTCTCGAAGGCTTCAAGCGCAATTTTTGGATAGCCGTTGCTACCGGCGTAACCATCACCCGTTTGAATGTCGGCGTCGGCTTTGGCATCGGCGGTATCGTTTGGGTGTGGTCCCGCACCAAAATCGGCGTAACTTTTGGTTTTGTCCCACCAGCTCTCATCGGTTTTCCCGGCACGCCAAGTTTCGGCTTTCGCGGCGGCAACCGTTTTTGCTTCGTTTCCAGCGGTGTTGCCAGCCGTTACATAATTGCCTTTGTTGGCATCGTATTTGGCGGCAATCAAAGTTTTTTGAGCCTCGAGTTTGGTTTTCAAAGCTTGAACTTGTTGTTGATGCGCGGCGGTGATGGCTTGCTTTGCAGTGTTGGTAATGCCAGCCAACGTCCCAGTTTTGGCTTTGGCATCGCTGTTGTTCTTGCCAATGCTGGCTTGACCCTTGCTTTTTGCCTGGGCAATCAAGGCGCTGATTTGCGTGTTGATCAAGGCTTTTTGCTGCTCTCCTGCCTGGCTCACAAGGTTTTTGGCGACGCTTGCCGCCTGGGTGATCTGCGCCGAAAGTTTCGCGCCGTGAGGCTCGAGGCTTTGCGCTTGGTTGCGCAGGTTTTGCACGGTGGCATTGGCGGCTTTGGTGCTGTCAGCTTGTTGCAATAGCAGTTTGGCTTTTTCGCTGGGGTCGGTTTTCTCGAGGTTGGGAATGGGCGCAAACGCAATGTTACGGGTGTTAACATTGGTTTTGAGCGCCGTTGGGCTGCCAGTTTTGGTTGATTTGATGTCGGCTTTAAACTCGAGCGTATTGGCTTTTGGCGCGACTGGTTTTTTGACCAGCGCGGCTGGAAGTTTGTGGCTGCCTGGTTTCACCCGAGCCGATTTTGGTGTTTTTGGTTTAAAAGTTGGTTTGGGTGCTTTGGCTTTGATCGGTGCTTTTGTCGGTGTGCTCGGTTTGTTGGTCGGTTTTTGTTCATTGACCACTTTGGCTTCGCTGGGAATTGGCGCTAATGGAATTTTCAAGTTTTGCGCGGGTTTTGCGCCAGGAATCTGCTCGGGTTTTCCGACGGTTGTTGGCACGGTCTGCTCGAGTTGTTTGGTGTCACTCAGGCGCTGCACTGCGGCTTGGCTCGAGCCAGCATTTGAAGTTGGTGCGCCCGATGCCAGATCGGTTTTTGGCTTGGAGGATTTGACATTCGGGTCAAAATGGGCTGCCAGTTTTGCACCCGTGTCTTGTGCTGCCGTCTCGAGGCTTGGATCGCTGTCGATGCCTGGTTTGACCTGTCCGCCCGCCTGTTGAACGGTGTGCGTGACCTCGTGGGCGAGCAGTTCATAACCCGTTTTGGTGTTGGGTTCAAACTTGCCGCTTGAGAAGAAAATATCTTGACCACTGGTGAAGGCAATCGCGTTGACCGACTTGGCGAGCGTGTCTGCCTCCGAATCGGTGTGTACCCGAACCTTGGACAGATCAGAATTCAGTCCCGCCTCGAGTTGTGACCTCACATGTTCGGGCAATGGGCTGCCGCCACCAATTTTGGCTTTGATCTTCTCAGAAATTCCAGAATTGGCTTGACTTGGATTGGCAGCCTCTCGAGCCAAGTGCGTGGCTTGCGGCATCACTGCCTCTTCAGTCGCACGGCGTTGAAGCTCGAGGTCATGTTCTTTCTCGCCAACAAGTCGCTGAATTCTGGCGTAATCCGAATCTTGAGGTCGAATCGCGCTCAGCACGCCCTTCAAGGCATTGTTGCGATCTCGTTTGCGCCCAATGTTCACAATCGCGCTGGCGGCATCGTTTGCCGTCAACCCGCTGGCGACGCGCTGGGCAACGTAGGTTTTTCCCAAATCCCTGGCTCGAGCGTCGCTCTGGTTAAAAACGCTGGCGGTATCGAACTCGGCTTGGTCTGGGTTGTTGTGTCGAGTGCGAAGCACGGGCAGTTCGCTGTTAAACCAGTCTGTACGCGCATTCAAGGCGTTGGGCGCTTGTGATGCTCGAGCATCCTGACTTTGCCGCGTGCTGCGCTCATCCGCCAAGCGCTGCACGATGTCGGGCGTGATGGCGGCTTGGTACTGTGCCCGCAGGCTCGAGGCTTGAATGCTTTGGTTTTTGATGTTTTCGAGCGCTTTGCGTTGCGCTGGACTTTTATTGAAACTCGAGTGAAAGGCTTGTTGTTTGGCTGGTAGGGTTGGCATTGCCTGTTGATCGGGAACTTGGCTGGTTGGCGTTGCTGCATCTGTTGGCGCAACCTTGCGCTGCAACGCCGCCGTGTCGCGGTCAAATCTGGCTCGAGCGCGTTGCAATTGCGCGGCGGACATGGGAGCGAAAGGCGTTTTTGCAATTGGCGTTTGGTTTGGCTGTGGCTGTTTTGGCTTGCCCGTTTCGAGCGTCACCTGGAATGGTTTTTTGCTTCGCTCGAGCGTCATGCTTGCTATGTTACTGCAATTTTTTCAAGCAAGACTGAAAGTGGCATGAACGCCCGCTCTGGCACGTGCCAGAAGTGCAATTCTCGAACTGGAAATTGGCAAAATAATGAGACGTTCCCCAAGTCTCGGGTTTTTAATCTTTAAACCCAGGCGTTCAACTCGCCCGAACGTGGCAGGCGTTTGAGCTTGCGAATTTCCTCCTGGGCGCTTTGCAACAAATGCTGCATGTTGACGCCCGTTGCGGCATCACTCGAGGCGGCGGCAATGAAAGCTGCGCCCAGCGCAATGTTGCGAATGTTACCGCCAGACACCTCGAGTTGCGAGAGTTTGTCGTAATCAAGCTTGTGCGTTGGCGTGTCAGCAGGGAAAATCGTTTGCCACAACAACTTGCGGGCGTTCTTGTCTGGTGTCGGGAACCGCACGATAAACCGAATGCGCCGCAAGAATGCCGTGTCCATGCTGGTCTCCTGGTTGGTGGTCAAAATCACCAAACCGCGAAACGATTCCATGCGTTGCAGCAAGTAACTGACCTCGAGATTGGCGTAACGGTCGTTGGCATCTTTGACCTCAGAGCGTTTGCCGAAGACCGCATCGGCTTCGTCGAACAGCAAGATGCTGCCACCGTATTCGGCGGCATCAAAAATTTTTGCCAGGGTTTTTTCGGACTCGCCGATGTATTTGGACACCACGCTCGGCAGGTCGATGCGTTGCAAATCAACGCCAAGCTCTTTGGCGATGATCTCGGCAGAAAAGGTTTTGCCCGTGCCGCTCGAGCCGCTAAACAGGGCGCTGATGCCCAAACCGCGCGAGCTGTCCGCCTCCCAGCCCCAGTTTTCAAAAACTTTTTGGCGCTGGTTGATGTGCTCGACCATCGATTTTAAAATGCTGGCTTCGGTGCCCGGCAGCACCAAACGATCCCAACTGGCGCTGAGTGCAGGCACGATGCGCTGGGTCAAACCCTCGAGCGGCGGGCGGGTGAGGGTCAGGCTGGCTTGCCACAGATGCTGCCGCAATTGTTGCAGGGTATTTTCAGTTTCAGGCTCGAGTTGCCCGAATGCCTCCGAGACGGCGCGTTCGATCATGGTGCCCGAAAAATGAAATTGGCTGGCGAGGTTGGCAATCTGGCGCTCGAGTTGTGAAACCTCCAAAGCTTGAAGACTTGGATACTCAAACAGGTACGCCTTCCAGAGTTCGCGCTGCTCGCTGGTGCTGGGCTTGTTGACCTCGAAACTGACGCTCGCCACACCCCAAGCCCGAGGGTTGCGGGTGGTCAGTATGATTGGGCACTCGCAACGCAAGATGAACTGCCCGATGGCTCGAGCCTGAGGCTCAACCTGGCTTGGGTCCAAGGCATTCAGCTCGTCGCTGTTGATCCAGAGGGCGGCATCTGGCGTGACCCTTGCCAGACGATTCCAGGCAACCACAAACCGCTCGAGCGTCTGGGTTTGAAGGGGAATGTTGTTGGCATTCAAGTTGAACAAATGCGCCCCCTGCGAACGCGCAATCTCGCGGGCAAGGCTGCTTTTGATGTCGGTCTCGATGCCCCAAATTTGAATCAGACAATGCCCAAACTGCTGGCTGGCGTGTTGGCTGATGTTTTGTTGCGCCGTGGTCAGGCTCAAATGACGCTCGAGATTTGGATTTTGGATTGCGCCCTGCAAAACCGTGTCCAGGGTCTGAACGCCGCTGAGGTACAAGTACACCCAATCGTCCAAAACCAAAGTTCTGGCGTTCAGGGCAACGTCGCTCGAGCTGAGGCTGTCACTGACTTTCACCAAATCCCAGCGCCGCAAGGAACCCTCTGGCGCGAACGAAACTTGATCGAGGTGGCTTGCATCGGAGAAACTTTCCAACAATTTTAGAAACGTGACCGTCGGCGCACCGTCCGAAAAAGCGCTCAAAAAAATGGATGGCAAACCCCCATCAAGGTTCATCATGGCAAGCATCACCAGCACATCACGTTCAAAACAACTTAAACCAAAGCTCGAGCACAACTTTCCCAAAGCGCTGAAACGCCGACAGGTCAGTTCGATATTCTCAATTTCGCTTTGTGCCTCCAACTCAAGGTGCTCAAGCTTTTTGCGCAACGGCACGTACAGTTCTCGCAAATGCCTGGCGCTCTCGAGCAACCAGTCATCGCCTTGATCTGTTGGATTGACGAAGGCGTTCATTTGCTTTTCCTCGGTTGAACCTCGAGCACGTTTTGCTGCTCGAGGTGAATGTCATAATCGTTGCTTGGGATTTGCAACACCACCCGAACTGGAACGCCGCCCTGTTCGACGAGGCGCAAAGCCACTGCACCCTCGGGAACGCTTTCGAGCACAAAACGCCCGTTTTGATCGCTGACACTGCCGGCTGCCGCGCTGCCCTCGAGCCAGATGGTCACACCCGTCAAGACCGCACCGTTGCGTTTGACGATGCCACCAATCGTGCGACGCAAACCGCGCACCTCATCTCGAATTGGATATTGCATGTCAAATGCCCGCAAGGTTCGGGTCAAGACCAGCGGCTCTTGGGTGATCAAATCCAGATCGAGCGGCGCGGTCAGAACGTACAACAACGACGGTCGCGGCGGAACCTCGAGCGCATTCCAAAACTCGTTCGGGCGCGGACCGTCATCGGGTTGAGAAACCCTCGAGTTCACACTCATGCCCAGATCGGTGATGCTTTTGGGCAGCACGTTGTCGGGAATGGTCGAGAATTTCATCAACACCGCCAGCACCCGCCAGAGCAATTCGTGTTGATCCCGAGTGTCTTGACTGATCGCCATGACCTGATATTTCAGGTTCATGCGGCGCGGTCTGGACTTGGCAATGTTGGATTTTTCCCCGCGTTCCTGAAAGTAGGCGTTGTCCAGACTGCCACGGTTCTTGGTGTCCTCCTCCAGATCGTACAAGAAAAAATTGATCGTCGGTCGGGTCAGTGTGCCAATCCAACTGCGGTTTGGAATCTCGAAATCAATGTCCACGTCGCTGCGCGAAAACCCAGCGTGTTCAAACAAGAGGTTCTTGATGGTTTCATGAATGTCAGCGATCACCCCATTATTTTAAACACCCTTCCATGAAGCTTTGACATTGAATGACAAAACTTTTTGCACATCACAAAAAAATCCTCGAGTTTGAGGCTCGAAGATTCAGTAATTCAAGCTTGAATTACTTGGGCAACAAAACCGTGTCGATCACGTGAATCACGCCGTTCGAGGTTTCGATGTCGGTGGCGATGACGTTGGAATCGTTGACTTTGACCTTGCCGCCAGCCACAGCAATGCTGACATCGCTGCCCTGCACGGTTTTGACCATCTTGCCATCCAGTTTGACCACGTCGGCAGCCAGAACCTTGCCCGACACCACGTGATAGGTCAAAATTTTCACCAACATGGCTTTGTTTTCTGGCTTTAACAAACTTTCGACTGTACCGGCTGGCAACTTGGCGAACGCGGCATTGGTCGGCGCAAAAACCGTAAACGGACCCTTACTCTTTAAGGTTTCGACCAGACCGGCGGCTTGGACGGCAGCCACCAGCGTCGAAAAATCCTTGTTGCCGGCAGCCGTGTCCACAATATCAAGCATCGGCGCTGTCATTGCGGGTGCGGCGGCAGGGGCGGGCGCTGAAGCTTTTGGCATACACGAAACCAAACCCAAACCCAGCAAGCCAACCGACAACATCAATTTGATCTTCATAAACAGCCTCCTTAAAATCTCGAGCCACCCAAAGGCTCCCAAGTGCATTGTTTGGCTGCACATCGGGGCGTTTTGAATACGCGATGGATTCAGATTAGGCAATAATCTTGCTTGGGTGTGTGGGCTGCCTTGCTCTTGAATTGTTGCCTGGAGCGGCTCGAGCACAATCGATCTCATTCTTTGAATTGGGTTGTTTCTCGAGCCACCAGGCTTTGCAACAGTGCGAATCCTTCAGCCCACTCGCCCAAACCACTGGCGGCATTGATGTGACCCGCGCTGCCAATGTTAACCAGCCCACTACCCCATGCCGAAACACATTCGCGGGTAAACTCGAGGTTGCCCTAAGGATCATTGCCGCTTTCAACGACAAGGCTCGGAAAGTCAAAAGTGTGTTTGGAGATGGGCATAAAACCCAAAGCCTCGGCGGGAAACTGAGTGCCTGAAGGGTCAGGCACAGCCACCAACAGTGCGCCCCGAATGGAGAAACGGGTGCCAGCCGCCCAGCGTGCCAGGACGAGACAAGCCAAGCTGTGCGCCACCAAGATTGTTTCATGACCGCTGTAAACCACTGCAGCTTCAAGACCCTGTGCCCATTCATCGCAATTTGGGTGGTCCCAATCGCGTTGGTTGACGCGTTGAAACCCAGGATTGTTGTTCTCCCATAACGTCTGCCAGTGGAGTGCACCAGAATTCCCAATGCCAGGCAGGGTCAGAACTTGAATCATGAAGCCTCGAGTTTGAAAAGAGATTTCTGGAGCCGATTCAAAACGTATCCTCGAGCGTGTACTCAAATTCGTAGGTATGCACGCCGCCCACAATATTGATCGTCATTGTGCCGCTCAATCCTGTTAGCCCATCCGTTCCAGAGTCTGGCACGACCACAATCTCGAGTGTGGGTTCTCCCCTGTTCATTGTGCCTTTGTGTTGCAGCACAAAACTGCCCGTGCGGTTTTCCAGTGTGCCGCCAACCCGTTCTATCGCCACATAGCCCGCCGAGCCTTTGACTGCCGTGCCAGCCGAAAGCATTTCGCCGCGACTGGTCGCTACCAGATCACCAAAAAATTGTTTGTCAAGGTCCAACCTGCCAAGGCTGGCATCTGCGGTGTCGTTGTTGAGCGTTAAAGGACTGAGTTTGACTTCAAAAGTTCCGCTGGCTCGAGGCATGGTGCTCCTTTTAATTTGAGAAATAACGTTCTTGCAAAATCTTGGAGTGATGCCGCACATGCCCAACCATGATGTACGCCAGCGCCAGCACGGTAACACGGTTGTCGCTGGCAATTCCAGCTCGAGACCATGCGGCAGCACTTAAATGCTTGAACATCAACACGTTTGCGGTTCGCAGCGCCACGAATTCGGCGCACAAATCAGCCAGTGGAATCTGATTGAGTCCCGCCTCGGACACATACTGGTTTTCGTCAAAGCTGAAAAGCTTTACCGTGTCGGCTCGTGAAAACGTGAATGCCCGAAAAGCGAAAACCCGTTCGCCATCAATTAAATGCCCGATCACTTGGCGGATGCTCCACTTGTCAGCGGCGTAACGGTACAAGGATTTCTCTTCAGAAACACCAACCAGCAAAGTTCGGGTCTGATCTATTTGCGACTCGAGTTCTGGCAGAATTTCGGTTTCTGGCACGAGCGAAACGTAAGTTTCGTAAAAATAGTTGTACTCGTTTTTTTCGGGGCGTTTATTCATGGCTTCTCCCTTAAACATTGCTGGTGATTTGAACCTCATTGATGCGGCGCTTGGCAACGACTGCGGTTGGAAAGCTGGGCGAAAGCATCAACGCCCTTGCCAGGGCAACGGCGGTGCCGTAACGCAAACTTTCGGTCCAATCCATGTTCTGGGTGATGCCAACAATCGTGCCCGCCAGCAGCGCATCTCCGCAGCCAACAGTGTTTTTGACTTGAACCCTGGGCGGCGAGGCTTGAAAGCACGAGTATTTGGTCAGCATGATCGAGCCTTCGCCACCCAAGGACAGCAGCACGTTTTGCGCTCCCAAAGCTTGAATCTTTCTGGCGGCAGCCACCGCATCGCTGAGGTCTTGTATTTTGGTGCCCAGCAACATTTCGGACTCGGTGCGGTTGGGTTTGACCAGCCACGGTTCGGCTTTTAATGCCAACTCGAGCGCAGAACCTTCGGCATCGACCACCACTTTTGCGCCGCGAAGTTGGATTTTACGGGTCAGATCGGCGTACACGGTGCTCTGAATGCCACGCGGCAAGCTGCCCGCCAAGACCACCACACTGTTGGACTGAACCTGTTTCAACAACGTACTCTCGAGGGTTTGCCATTCGATCAAGTCAAGCGTAGGACCGCTGGCATTAAATTCGGTGATTTGTGAACCGTCAACCAACTTGAAATTGCAACGGCTTGCGCCCGCTATCGGAATTTTCACCAGTTCAAAATTGCCCTCGGTCAACAAACTCGAGATCGCCTGTCCGACCACATCACCGAGCGGCGCGACGGCGATGCTCGGGATGCCCAGTTTGGCGGCGGCTTGGGCAACGTTGATGCCTTTGCCGCTGGCTTCGATAAAGGCACTTTGGGCGCGGTTCATACCACCAAGCGTCACCCCAGAGTGAACTTGGGTGATGTCAAGGGCGGGATTGAGGGTCAGGGTGATGATTCTGGCTTGGGTCATTGGTTTTGGTATCCTCGTGAAGTATCGCGTTCAGTCTATCGTGTTCTGATAAAACCCGAGCGTACCTCAGCTTGGGTGCGTGATTGTCGCGTTCTGGCACAAATTTCCTGATCGGCGACGGTGTTTTGACCTTGTTGCCCTGGTGATGCCACGCCAGCAATGCCGCCCCGAGTGCACTGGCGTGGGGGCTGGAATAAACCTCGAGCGGCACGCCAAAAATATCTGTTTTGCACTGCATCCAAACATCGCTCCTCGTTGAGCCACCAACCGCCCGAATGTTGCCAGGTACGGCTTGTAAACGTCGCAAGGTTCGGTTTGACTCGAGACACAAGCCTTCCAGCACGGCTTTTACCAGGTGTCCAAGATTGTGGGTTTCTCGTAAACCTAAAAATATGCCGCCTACCAGCGCGGTGTCAAAAGGATCATCACTTGGGTAGCGCAGGTGCGGCACAAACAGCGGCGTGTCGCCAGTGCATTGTCCCGCCAGCTCGAGGATTCTGGCTCGGGTGACTTCAAAATCGCTTTGATCTGCCACGGTGCGCACAAACCAGTCAAAGGTCGATCCCGCCGCCCGAAAGGTTGTCATGGCGTACCACTGGTCGGCAAGCGCGTGGTGTCCAACCACGACCCCGCGTTGCTCGAGAAGGGGTTCAAGTTGGTCGCGCCGAAGGATTTGCATGAAGGTTTCGACGGTTCCGCAGGCGTGCATGACCGCCCCAGGCTTATCAACACCCAGCGCGAACGCCGCACAGGTCTGGTCGTGAGCCGCCTCGAGCACGGGCGTTCCAACCTCTAAACCCGTCAATTCTGCCGCCTTGGGCGTGATTGTTCCGATGCTTTCCCCTGGCATCCTGAGCGGCGCGAGCAGGTCTTGAAGACCAAATTTTTTGGCAAGGTCAGTGTTCCAACTCGAGTTTTTCAAATCCAGCAACAAGGTTCTGGAAGCCTGTGTCAGACCCATTTGCACCGTGCCTGTCAATTGCAGCGCGATCCAATCCGCCGCCGACAGCCAGCGCGTCTCGGGCGTGAACAAGGCTGGATGCTCGAGCCTCAGCCACAAGATTTTGAAGAGCGAATACGTGTGATCCGCCATCAAACCCGAACTGACACGCAGCGCCTCGAGAGAAGCGGTTTGCTCGAGTTGTTCGAGTACGATTTTGGGACGGTCATCAAACCAAGCCAGCATCTTCGGCTCGAGCAGCACGTTTGACGTGTTCACCAGCACGCCAGATTCGCCAAAGCTGCTGATGCCAATGGCTTTGATCTGACCCGAGAAATCTTGGACGGCTTCTCGAATCAATGTGGCGGTCACCTCCCACAAATCTCGAGCGTCATGTTCGGCAGATTCTTGGGCAATGCGCTTGATTGGCGTCGGGGTTTCTAAAAGTCGAATGACCTCTGATTCGGGCGTGAACACCCCAACCTTGATGGCGCTCGTGCCAAGGTCGATGCCCAGCAACAAATCATTCACAACCTTTCCTCGAGAACCGCCAACGCCCCGTACAAACTGGCGCTCGAGCCAAGTTGTGCCCAGACGATTTTGACCGATTGTTTGGGATAAGGTCGGCGCAGATGATCAAAAATCAGGTGCTTGAATTTTTCTTTTGGGAAGTCTTGCATCAGCGGGATACCGCCGCCAATCACGCAGACTTCGGGGTCGATCAGGTTGATGGTGGTGGCAATGGCAAAAGCTTGATCGCGGACAAAATCTTGCAATGCTGGAATCAGGTTTTTATTTCGAGCACTGAACAATTCGGAGACTGGAATATCAAATTGCTTGCCCAGTTCATTCAAGGTATGCCCGCAAGCATATGCCTCGAGGCAGTCCAGATTGCCACAAACACAAATCTTGCCGCGTCCATGAATGGGAATATGCCCGAGTTCCATGCCCACCGAAAAACCGCGATACGGTTTACCCGCAATCAAAAATCCTGCGCCGACGCCCGTTCCCAAGAACACACCAACCGCCGAACTTGCACCAAGCGCCGCACCGGAATGTTGTTCGCCCAACGTTAAAAGCACAATGTCACGCTCGAGGCGCACGGGTTTTGAAAGTTTTGCCTGAAGCAATGTTGCCAGCTTCAAACCCTCGAGTTGAGGGATGTTTGGACCTGAAAGCACCAGGTCCATGTTACGGTCCAAACTGACGGGAACGCCCAAGACCACGGCGTCAAACTCGAGTTGATTCTGGTTTGCATATTCAAGAATGATTCGCTCGAGTGCGGCAATTGGATCGGCAACCCGCAATCGGTCTGTCAGTACACCCGCGCTGGCTGTTGTGGCATGGATATTTTGCAGATGTCCAAGTGCCATTTTTGTGCCACCAATATCGGCGACAATGATGTTTTGGGGCAGTTTTGTCATAAACATAAGGACAACCTCGAGTATGACGGGAAAAACTGAACAGGAAAAGGTTTTGCCGCCTCGTTCAAAATGCCATGTCCGCATTTCAAATCAAGTTTTTGGCTTGCTCTTGACTTCTTTTGTTAACTAAGTTTACTATAACCTTCCCAAGAAAGTCCAGGAGGTTATTCGGTGCTCGAACCAACGTCGGTTCACCATGTTCCTGACGCGATCTCTCGTGGGCAACGCCCAGGTGACGTGCGCCGTGTCAACCGTGCCACCGCGCTCGAGTTGCTGCGTGAACGCCCGCAGGGTCGCGCCGAACTGGCACGTGCGATGGGACTTTCCAAAGCAGCACTTGGTGGACTGATCTCTGACTTGACCTTAGAGGGCTTGGTGCTCGAGCATCCACCGACCGCCATTGCGAGGGGAAGACACCCAGCGCCACTTCAAGTCAATGCCAGGCGCTTCAGTGTGCTTGGAATACACCTCGTACCTCACGGTCTCGAGGTGGGCTTGTACGATGCTTTGGGCACCCAGCAAGAGGTCTTGTACGCCCCAAGTCAAATCGGAGAGGGCTTTGAACGTGTGTTGTCACAAGTCATTGAAACCAGCCACGCGTTGATGATCCGAGCCAAAAAGTTGAGAATTGGGCAGGTCATCGCGCTGACCATTGCCACTCCAGGACCCCTGGATTCCCAGCGTGGCGTGGTGCTCGGCGCACCCAAATTTCCAGACCTCAACGGCATGAATCTTAAGCACAGGCTCGAGCAAGCCCTCAACCTACCCGTCAGGCTGGAACGGGATGTCAACGCCGCCGCGATGGGTCATCTGCGACAAACCAAAGCGAGCAGTTTTGTTTATATCCTGATCACCGGACCTGGCATTGGCGCGAGCGTGGTGATCAACCGTACCGTCTACCGTGGTACGCACGGTTTTGCGGGTGAATTTGGGCATATTTCACTCGACCCCAAAGGCATTGCCTGCCCGTGCGGCAACCGTGGCTGCCTGGAGCGTTACGCCTCGAGCGAAGCCATCGAAAACCAATACAAAAAACGCAACCGCAAAACCCTCAGCATTGCTGAAATGACCCAACGCGCACGAGAAGGCAACCCGCAAGCCCAAGCCGTTTTTGACGAGGCTGGAACCGCCATCGGTTTGGCAGCCGTGACATTGGTCAATTTGTTTGATCCCTCTCAACTGGTGCTGGCAAGCTCTGGCACAAGCTTCACCGACCTGCTGATCCCAAGTTTGAAGCGCCAACTTGCCAAACATGCCTATCCGTACCTGAACTTGGGAGCACAACTCAACATCGAAAACGTGACACTCGAGCATCCCGTTGCCCCTGGAGCCGCCGAATGCGTGCTCGAGGCAATTTATCAGGGCGAAATTGCCATTCCAAAATCAAACACGGAGGTGGTCATGGGCTAAAGAAAACGAAGACGGCAACAGGCAATCTCTTAAGGTTTTTTGTGGAGGATGACATGCGAAAATTGGCTTTAGCAGCGTTGGGTGTGGCTCTTTTAACTGCAATTCCAGGTTCTGCACAGACCAAAAAGTACAACATCACCTTGGTTCCTGGTTTAACAACTGACGGGTTTTACATCACAATGCACCACGGTGCCGAAGAATCGGCTGCGAAGTTGGGCATCAACTTGGATTTCCAGGGTGCGCCTGAATGGAACTCGACCTTGCAAATTCCGGTCTTGGATGCCGTCATCGCCCGACATCCCGATGCGATCTTGATTGCACCAACTGACAAGCGTCAACTGATTCCGTCAATGAAGAAAGCCAATGACGCTGGCATCAAGGTCATCACGCTCGACACGTTCATTGGTGACACTGGAAAATACCAAACTGGCGACGGCAATGACGCCGATTTTGTGCTTTCTTACGTGGCTTCTGACAATGTTGAAGGTGGACGCGTGGCGGCTCGAGCGCTGGCAGATGCCATTGGCAAACGCGGCAAGGTTTACGTTTCCAACGTCAAACCAGGCATCAGCACCACCGATCAGCGCGAGCAGGGTTTTAAAGAAGAGATGGCAAAATACAAGAATATCACGGTGCTCGAGACGCAATTCAACGACGATGATGCCAACAAAGCCGCCAGTCAATTCGCGGCGGTTCTGGCTCGCAACCCAGACATCAAGGGCTTGTTTGGCGCAAACTTGTTCAGCGCCATCGGTGCTGGCAACGGTGTCAAATCCGCAGGCAAACTGGGCAAGGTCAAGGTCATTGCCTTTGATGCCCCCGAAAGCATCGTCAACGATCTGAAAAGCGGGCTTGTCACTGCCGCCATTGCCCAACATCCAGGCGAGATGGGCGCTGTGGGCGTGCAATATGCGGTGGACGCTCTCGACGGCAAGAAAGTCCCAACCCGGTGGGGCACTGGCTACACCATCATGACCAAAAAGAACATCAGCGATCCAGCAGTCACAAAATTCCTGTACTCGTCCAAGTAGCCATTTTTCAACTGGTGAGGATGTCATACCAAATTGCGGGGAACAGTCATGCTTTTCCGACTGTTCCCCCGACCAAAGGGAGTGGCAACCGAACGGAATACACGGGGTTAACGGAGTTATGGAACGCAGTGGAATAACGAAGTGTTCCCGTGTATTCCGTATCAAAACGTCCTCACCTCACAAATTTTGAAAGTGACGCCATGCAAAAAACAAAGAAACACGAATATGGCTCGAGGCTTCCATGAATCAAACCGTCAAACCCGCCTCATCAGGCTCGAGCATCATTAAAACCGTCGGTGCAATCTGGTCCTGGTTGTTTTTGGCTTTTTTGATTGTGGTGTTTGAAATTTGGGCGAGACTTTCTTTTGGACAAACGTTTTTGTTCAATCTCAACAGTGTCCAAAGTATTTTGATGGCCACTGTTCAACCCCTGCTTTTGGCGCTGGGTCTGACCTTTGTGATCATTGCCGGAGGAATTGACCTCTCGGTGGGCTTTACCGTCGGCTTGGCTTCTGTGACCGCCGCACAAGTGATGCAATCCCTCAACTCGAGTTTGCCAAGTGGCATTGGACTTGCTTTGGGGATCATCGCCGCCATTTTGATTGCCATGATCGCAGGTTTGGTCAATGGTTTGTTGATTGCGCGTTTGAATATTCCGCCATTCATTGGCACACTCGGCATGTACGGCATTAACCGTGGTGTGGCTTTTATTCTGGCCAAAGGCACAACCGTACCTGTGGACAATCCTGTCAATTCGGCACTCGGAAACGGCTCGGTTTTGGGAATCATTCCAATTCCAGTGCTGATAACACTCATCATTGTGGTGATCATGCACTACGTGCTGTCTCAAACCAAATTTGGACAATACACTTATGCCATTGGTGGCAACAAACAAGCTGCCCAACGCGCAGGAATCAATGTCGAACGTCACACCATCGGTTTGTACGTCTTGACGGCGGCACTGGCTGCGGTGGCTGGCATTATTTACACTGGACGTTTTACCGCTGGCGCGGCGCAAGCCGGTGAACCAACGCTGTTGAACGCCATCGCTGCGGTGGTCATTGGTGGCGCGAGTTTGTTTGGTGGTGAGGGCAAAGTGGTAGGTACAGTCATTGGGGCTTTGATTATCGCGGTCATTGAATTTGGTTTGGTGTACATCAACGTCTCACCATTTTATCAATTTATTGCCGTTGGAGCGGTGATTATTCTCTCGGTGCTGGTCGATCAGTCGCGTCGCAGTGTGGTGGGGTCATGAGTGCAAACCAACAACCGATTCTCGAGGGTCGAGGACTCTCAAAACGTTTTGGTGGTCATCAAGCATTAAACAAAGTTGATTTTCAGTTGTTTCCTGGCGAGGTGCTGGCACTGGCGGGCGACAACGGCGCGGGCAAGAGCACACTGATCAAGTGCATCTCTGGGGCACATTTACCCAGTGAGGGCACGGTGTTTCTCGAGGGAAAACCGATTCACATCACCAGTGCTCAAGAAGCCAGAACGCACGGTATCGAAACGATTTACCAAGATTTGGCACTGGCTGAAAATTTGGATGTTGGAGCGAACGTCTTTTTGGGTCGTGAACCCATGACCAAAATGTTTGGCTTTTTGCCAATGCTGGATCGCAAATTGATGCGCTCCGCCAGCGCCGAGGTGCTGGACACGCTCGAGATTCACACCAGACTTGATAAACCCGTGCGTGAACTTTCGGGCGGTCAAAAACAGGCGGTGGCGATTGGACGCGCGATTTACTGGAAGGCTCGAGTCTTGATCATGGACGAACCCACCGCCGCACTGGGCGTTCCCGAGCAACGCAAGGTCGTAGAGTTGATTCACCGCCTGAAATCTCAGGGTGTGTCGATTATTTTTATTTCGCACAATCTCATTGATATTTTCGCTGTGGCTGACCGCATCATGGTCTTGCGTCGCGGCGAACTTGCGGGCGAACGAAACGCGAAAGACACCAACGGCGATGAGATCGTCAAACTGATGGTTGGGGGTTGAGGCTCAATATGCCAACGCTCGCAATCCTGACTTCTGGCGGCGATTCGCCAGGCATGAACATGGCAATCTGGCAAGCCAATGCCGCCATGCAAGTCCTGGGCTGGCAAACGTTGGGCGTGAAAGAGGGTTTCACGGGCTTGTTGCGCGGCGATTTTCTCAAACTCGAGACATCCGACACCATGCGTTACACCCGTTACGGCGGCACGTTTTTGGCTTCGTCTCGGGACCCTGATTTTGCCCTAAAAATTCCTGAAGCCATTGATCAACTCGAGCAAGCTGGCATCACGCACTTGCTGGTGCTCGGCGGCAACGGCTCGATCCGTGGCGCGGCGGCGCTGGCAAACACTGGCATCAAAGTCATTGGGATTCCTGCCACCATCGACAACGACGTGGCGGGCTCAAATGATTCAATCGGTTTTGACACCGCCTGCAATTTTGGCTTGCAGATGATCGACCAATTCCGTGACACGCTCGAGGCACTGCCAAGGTTGTGCGTGCTCGAGACTCTGGGCGGCGACAGCGGATTTTTGGCGCTTGAGATTGCCCGTGCGGGAGGTGCGGATTGTGCGTTGTTGCCCGAGCATCCAATCTCGAGTTTGGAGCTTTTACAGATCACCCAAGCCGCCATCAAACACCATCACTATGCCCTGATTGTTGCCAGCGAAGGCTACGAGGACCTCGAGCAAACCGTGCTCAACCTCGAGCGGGAGACTGGCTTGCGCCTTCGGTTTTCCAGACCCTCACACGCCATGCGGGGTGGTCGTCCGAGCAGCCACGACCGGTCTTTGGCGGCAGCACTGGCACTGGCGGCTTGCAACGCACTGACAAAGGGCGAATCTGGCATGATGGGCTGGCAGGATGGCAAAGCGAAACGACTTGATTTTAAAGACATTCCCAATCAAAAAATATTAAAAATGGAAAATCAAAAGAAGAATCCCGAGACATAAAATTCACGTAGGGATGGTCTCAGACTACACATCAAACCACCCAGGAGGAAATACCATGCCATTGGTCACCGCAAACGACGTTCTGATTCCCGCTCGAGCCGGCGGTTATGCCGTCGGTGCTTTTAACTGCATCAACCTCGAGTTTGTTGGCGCGTGCATTGCCGCCGCCGAACTCGAGAACAGCCCCGTGATGATTGCCACGACCACGGGCGCGTTGAAGTACGCGAGTTGGGTTGGTTTTCCCGCAGCGATTCGGGCAATGGCAGAGGCGAGCAGGGTGCCTGTGGTCTTGCACCTCGACCACGGTTTGAAACTCGAGGAGGTCGAACGGGCGCTGAAGGCGGGGTTTTCGAGCATCATGATTGACGCCTCGCATTGTTCGTTTGAGGAGAACGTGAAACTGACCAAGCAAGCCGCCGATCTGGCACACGAGTACAACGTCAGCCTCGAGGCGGAAATTGGGCAGATTGGCGGCAAGGAGGATGACATTGTGGCGGATGAGGCACTGACCGACCCTGGCGTGGTGGCGGAATTTGTGCGTTTGACGGGCTTGGATATTCTCGCGCCCGCCTTCGGTTCGGCGCACCAAAAAACCCGTGGCGAGATCAGTCTGGACTTACCGCGACTCGAGAAAATTGCGGCGGCAACACCACTGCCTTTGGTGCTTCATGGTGGTTCTGGTGTGCCGTTTGAAGCCATGCGGCAAGTGATTGCCAGGGGTGTGGCGAAAGTGAATTTGGGAACGGAACTCCAAAAAACCTTCTCGGGCAAATTGCGTGAATCGCTCGAGATGAACCCAACTGAATGGGATGGGCGAAAACTCTTCAAACCGAGCATTGAAACATTAACAGGCGTGGTGCGTGACCGCATGAAAACCATCGGCTCAAGCGGCAAGGGTGGTGTGGCATGAACGCCAGATTGAAGCGTTTGATGGGCGCGGACGGCAAGTGTTTTGATGTCGCCATCGATCACGGTTTTTTTGGCGAACTCGGTTTTTTGGCGGGCATTGAAAACATGGATGCTGCCGTGAAAGCTGTGGTGGCGGCAGCACCCGACGCGGTGCAACTTAGCGTTGGGCAAGCCAGACGATTGCAAGCCGTACCAGGCAAGCAAAAACCGTCCCTGGTGCTCAGAACCGATGTGGCAAATGTTTACGGCTCGAGTTTACCCGCAACACTTTTCAGTGAATTGATCGAACAGCCCCTCGAGCAAGCGCTGCGTCTGGATGCCGCGTGCGTGGTGGTGAATCTGTTCATGCTGCCAGGTCAACCCGAAGTTTTAAGAGCCTGCATTCAAAACATCAACAAACTCAAACCGCAATGTGAACGTTACGGAATGCCCCTGATGATCGAACCGCTGGTGATGCAAGCCAACAACAAATCTGGCGGTTACTTGGTGGATGGCACGCTCGAGAAAATTCTGCCCCTGGTGCGTCAAGCCGTTGAATTGGGCGCAGACATCATCAAAGCCGACCCTTGCGACAACGCACTCGAGTATCACAAGGTCATTGAGATCGCGGGGGATGTTCCAGTCTTGGTGCGCGGTGGTGGGCGCGTCAGTGATCAGGAAATCCTCGAGCGAACGTTTGAACTGATGCAGCAGGGCGCGATGGGCATTGTTTACGGGCGCAACGTGATTCAACACGCCAAGCCAACGTTGATGACTCGAGCGTTGATGGCAATTGTGCATGACAACGCCAAACCAGATCAGGCGCTTGCCATTCTGGAGGGCAATATATGAGCAAGCAGGTGTTGAGATTTGGTGTGATCGGTTGCGGCTTGATGGGGCGCGAATTTGCCTCGGCGGCGGCACGTTGGGCGCACTTATTGGACATGGAAATCAAACCCGAAATTGTGGCGGTTTGTGATACCAACCCAAAATTGATGGAATGGTTCTCGGGTAACTTTGCAAGCGTCAAACAATGCACCGCCGACTTCAACGCGCTGCTCGAGAATCCTGAAATTGACGCGGTGTACTGCGCCGTGCCGCACAATTTGCACCAAGATTTGTACCTGGCAATCATTCGGGCGGGGAAGCACCTGCTGGGCGAAAAACCGTTCGGCATGAATCTCGAGCAAAACACTGCGATTCTCCAGGAGTTAAAAAATCATCCCGAGTTGATCGTGCGTTGCTCGAGCGAATTTCCGTTCTTTCCAGCCGCGCAAAAGATTATCAACATGGCGCTCGAGAAAAAGTTTGGACGGATCATTGAGGTCGAGGCGGGATTTCATCACTCGAGCGACCTTGACCCGAACAAGGCTATCAACTGGAAACGCATGATTGCTGTCAATGGCGAGTACGGCGTGATGGGCGACCTGGGATTTCACACGGTGCACATTCCGTTTCGTTTGGGTTGGAAGCCGCAAAATGTTCGGGCAGTGCTGTCAAATATCATCACCGAACGACCTGACAGCACGGGCAAACTTGTGCCTTGCGAGACTTGGGACAACGCGCATCTGCTCTCGAGTGTTTTGCATGACGATTACGAATTCCCAATGGGTCTGAGCATGAAACGCATTGCGCCAGGCGAGCAGAACACGTGGTTTATCAAAATTGCTGGCACGGAACTCAGCGCCGAATTCAGCACCAAATACCCCAAGACGCTGCGCACCATGCCCTATTCGAGCGGCGCGGCACAGGCTTGGCATGACCTTGATGTGGGTTATGACACGGCGTACCCGACCATCACGGGCAATATTTTTGAGTTTGGGCTTGGCGATGCAATCTTGCAAATGTGGGCGGCGTTCTGCGATGAGGTTGCGGGCAACACACCGCGCTTTCAGTGCGCCACCGCGCTCGAGGCGGCAAGCAGCCACAAGCTGTTCACCGCCGCCCTGGAGTCGCAACGCGCCAGTTCAGTGGTTGCGTTAGACTGGGAATAATCATGAATTCAGACCCGCTCGAGGTGGTATCCACAGGTATTTTCGTTGCCGATTGCGTGGCGCGTCCAGTCGTTGGTACACCCGCCAAAGGCAAGCTCGAGCTTGTGGATTCGATAGGTTTGTACTCAGGTGGTTCTGCTGCCAGCACGGGTTACAGCTTGGCACGGTTTGGGATTCAAACGGCGGTGATCGGGCGCATTGGCAATGATGGCTTTGGCGATTTTATGCTGAACGAGACCAAACGTCACGGCGCTTTTTCCATGCTCGAGCGTGACGAAAATGCGGGAACTTCCTCGACGCTGGTCACCGTAGACGAGGACGGCGAGCGTTCGTTTTTGCATTACATCGGCGCAAATGCAAACCTTCGACCCTCAAACATTTCACTGTTTGAATTAAAATCTCGAGGTACAAAAATTATTCATGTTGCGGGTTATTTTGCACTTCCAGGCATGGAGGGCATTGACGGCAGCCCCACGCGTGACATGTTCAAGGACGCTCGAGGCTTGGGCATTCAAACGTCCTTGGACAGCGTCTGGGATGCTCGGGGTCGCTGGATGCAACTGATCGGCACGGTGCTGCCCGAAACCGATTACTTCTGCCCGAACCTTCAAGAGGCTCAAGCCATCACCAACCTGCCCGAAAGCGCCGCGCCGCTCGAGGTTGCCACGGCGTTGTTCGCGGCTGGGGTGCGCGAAATCGTGGCGCTCAAGATGGGCGAACAGGGTTCATTCGTGATGGACAAAAACGGGAAGCATCACACGGTTGGCATCGCCAATGTGCCAAGCATTGACGGCACAGGTTCGGGCGATGCATTTATCGCTGGCTTCCTGGCGGCGCGTTTGAAGGGTTTGGGTTTGCTCGAGGCTGCCAAATGCGGAAACGCCGCAGGCGCGATGTGCGTGCGAGCCGTTGGCGCGATGACCGGCATCACCGATTGGCAAGAATTAACACAGATTGCAGCCAGCATTCAGGAGGTTTTATGAATCGCAGCCAGATCAATTCAATCATTCGTGACGGTGAAATGTTCGCGCTCGAGCACGGGTTTAAACTGCCTCCGTTCGCGTTTTGGACCCCCGAAGACTGGGCGTCTAAGGGTTCTGAATGCCGCGAAATTGCCCAGAACGGCTTGGGCTGGGATGTCACCGATTTTGGATTGAGCGATTACGCCAACAAAGGCGTGCTGCTGTTCACGGTTCGCAATGGCAAACTCGAGAATCTGAAAACGGGCAAGGGCAAAATTTACTGCGAAAAAATTTTGATCTGCAAACCCAACCAACTGGTGTTGCACCATTATCACAAATCAAAAACCGAAGACATCATCAACCGTGGCGGTGGCACGCTCGAGATTGTGCTGCACTGGGCGAATAAACAGAATCAATTTACCGACCAATCCATTACAGTTTCTTGTGATGGCACTCAGCGCACTGTTGAGGCTGGCGGTGTGGTGCTGCTGGCGCCTGGGGAAAGCATCACACTCGAGCCTTACATGTACCATCAGTTTCGGGCGCTTGGTAGCGCGGTGCTGGCTGGCGAGGTTTCAACGGTCAACGATGACGCGAACGATAATTTTTTTCTCGAGGCTGTTGGACGGTTTCCGACCATAGTTGAAGACGAAATGCCGTATCGGTTGTTGATGACCGAATACGGCACGTTTTACAAACCTTGAAGCTCGAGCGGCTTACTTGAATTCACTTGCCCAGACATGCGGACCAAATTGCAAATACACCGCCAAAGCATTTCCAGCCGAATCCATTGCCACTTGCGGGGGTGGCAGAACGGTGTTTTGTGGGTTTGACGGCTGAAGCCCTTTGGCGGTCAACCAACCCGAATCTGCCAGGTAACGGTTGAATTCCAGAGCACCATTCTCATGCGTCCAAACGGCGATGGCATTGCCCGCAGGATCAACCGCCACTTGAGGCGCGATGTCGTTGTTGAAAAGTCCCGGCTCGAGTGGCGTCGGTGTTTCCCAACCCACCCCAAACTTAAAGCGATTTGACCAGACATCGTAAAAACTTGGTTTTGTCGGGTTTTGCTGCAACCAAACCGCAATCGCGTTTCCTTTGGCGTCTAAGCCAACCCGAGCCTGACCCGCATAACCCGTGTCGCTGTTCAAGGCTGGTATCCGACCTGCGGCACTCCAACCCGTCCCAGGCGTGTAGAGGCTGTGCCAGACATGCCAGTAACCCACGGTTTGGTTTGGTGGTACGAAGGTTTCTTCAATCTGATCCCAGACGACCACCGCGTTGCCATTGGCGTTGATGCCAAGATGGGGATTGGCGGCGGCGGCGCTTTCAAGCTCGAGCGGAAAGGCAACGTCCCAACCGGTGATGGGGCTGTAGAGGTTGCCCCAGATGCTGGGTTTCACCGATCCCGCGTCCTGGGTCCAGACCACATGGGCAGTGCCACCCGAATCCATGGCAACCTCGGGATAGTTTGCATTGCCCGTGTCATTGGTTTCGATCAACTTTGGTATACCCCAACCCGCTTCAGGGGCATAGACATTCGCCCAGACGTTGGCTCGAGTACCGTCGTTTTGCGCCCAGGCGGCGATGGCTTTGCCGCTCGCGTTCATGGCGATGACTGGGTTGACCGCCGTGCGAATCTCTTCGCTTTCGATGGCTTCGGGAGCGCTCCAGCCACCGCTGGGCGTGTAACGGCTCGCCAAAATATCATGACGACCTGCCACGGCTTCAGACTGATCCCAAACCGCAATGGCATTGCCCGAATTGTCCACCGCGACCCGAGGGCTGGAACGGTACTTTGGGGTCTGGGTTTCGATTTGTTGGGCTGTTCCCCAACCTGTCCCTGGCGTGTAATGATTTGCCCAGAGGTAAGCGCTCGTCGCACCTGGAAAAGACACCCAGACCGCCGTGGCGCTGCCACCTGGCGCCATTGCCAGTTGCGGTGTCGAATCGGTCAGTTCTGGATTGTCAATCTGTTGGTTGTCGTGCCAAACGCCGTCTCGGGTCGTAAAATTCCAGCTTGCGCCCGCAAAGGCATTTCCTGCCAAATCTTTCAAGCTGCCCAGCGAGGCTTGATAGCTTGTTCTCAAATTTAAAGCGGGATGCCCGATGGTGATGGTGTCCCTGTTGAGGCTTGGATTGATTGCAATATTTTGACTGCCGCCAACCTGTTTCAGGTTGACATTCGTGCCAAGCGTGCTCGGGTCTAAATTTTCGCTGAAACCTGCCGTGATCGGACTTTGCAAATCCACATTGGTCGCATTTGTGACCGGCAACGTGGAGATCAGCGTCGGAGGCGCTTTGTCTGGAGGATCAACGATTGAACCATTGCCATTGCAGGCGAACAATACACCAACCAAGATGCTGCACCCCCAAATTTTCATAAAAGCCTCCTAAACTCGAACGCTTTCAAGCTTAATTGGGGCTTGGTCATATCACGGTCACAAAAAAACGAACCTATTCAAAAACAGCGCAAGTACACGTGGGCATACCCAAGGCGGTTTCGCCGATAATCTGATTTTCGCAATTTTCAAAGATGAAACGATTTAGTTCAATCCCAACCAGCCATCTTTGCCAAAGGTCAGCGTCTCCACCTGAAATTTGGTCGCCCCAAACGCATCGGCATCGTAATAGTGATAAACCATGCGAATCGTGCCGTTGTCGTCAAACACGGTTTGTCCGCCGGGTCCGTGAATGTTGTCATGACCCTCGAGCACCAGATCACCGTCACCCGCCATCATGATCCATCCATCGCGGCGCACATACGGTCCGGTAATGTTTTTGGATCGTCCCATCTTAATTTTGTAATTGCTGTTCGCGCCCTGGCAGCACCTGTCAAACGAGACAAACAGATAGTAATAACCCTTTTGGTAGATCAAACTGGCGGCTTCAATCGCACCGCCACTGCGCGAGGCGAGCGGGTAGAGCTTGGTGTCCTGGCTCGAGAGCATGTTGGTTTTCGCGTCAAGTTTTCGCATTTTGATGCCGTCCCAGTACGACCCGAACGCCAGCCACGGCTGACCCTTTGCATCGACCACGCGGTTGGCATCAATCGCGTTCCAGTTGTCGCCTTTATGTGACCGAATGACCATGCCTTCATCGACCCACTTGTATTTTGGGTCGCTCGGGTCGAGCGTGACGTTGCTTGCCAGACCAATCACAGAATCGTTCTTGCCAAAGTGCGATGCGGCGTAATAAACCAAGTATTTGCCGCCCACATAAGAAATATCGGGTGCCCAGAGGTTGGGGACTTTGCCAATTTCTTTGGCAATCCAGGTTGGCAGCGCGTTGAACATCGTGCCAACAAATTCCCAGTTCTGCATGTCGCTCGAGCGACGGATTTGCACGCTGCCCTCGCCCAGACCGTTTTCGTCACCGGTGGCAAAAACGTAATAAAAATTGCCCGCTTTGATCATGCTGGGGTCGTGGGCGCGAATGTCGCCGCTCAATTCGGGTTTCGTGGTTTTTTGCGTAACCCCATTCTCGAGCGTCAAGCCAAATCCGAGCACACCGATTGTCAACACCAGTGCTTTGAACCTCGAGATTGATCCTCTGGGGGTGGTTATGTTTGACATGGTTGCCTCTGTTTCTGTTTGGAATGTTCAGGGCGAAAATACGGTGCTCGAGTTTAGTTTCTTAGCCCTTGCGCGAGAACGTAATACAAATCGTTTTGCCGCAATTCGGTTTTGAGTTCGCGCAGACGGGTGTCATCATCGATCACCACAAGCTCGATGCCCGCAATCTCGGCAAAATCTTCCATGATTTCCGCTGTCACGCCGTAACTGAAACCAGTATGGTGTGCCCCGCCAGCGTAAATCCAGGCGGCACAGGCGGTCTTGAAATCGGGTTTGCATTCCCAGACCGCTCGAGCCACGGGCAGTTTTGGAAGTTCTGGATGCGTGACGACCTCGACCTCATTGACGATCAACCGAAAGCGGTTGCCCATGTCCACCAGGCTGGCGTTGATGGCACTTCCAGGATGGGCGTTGAAGACCAAGCGCACTGGGTCGGCTTTGCCGCCAATGCCGAGCGGATGAATCTCGAGTTTGGGTTTGGCGTCTGAAATGCTTGGGCAGACCTCGAGCATGTGAGAGCCAAGCACCTGATGACCGCTCGGGCTGAGGTGATAGGTGTAATCTTCCATGAAACTTGTGCCACCAGGCAAACCCGCGTCCATGACCTTCATGGCGCGTAGCAGGATTGCGGTTTTCCAATCGCCCTCGCCGCCAAAGCCGTAACCGTCTGCCATCAAGCGTTGCACCGCCAGACCAGGCAATTGTTTTAAACCGTGCAGGTCTTCAAAGCTGGTGGTGAAGCCTTTAAAACCGCCCTCCTCGAGAAACGCCCGCATTCCCAGTTCGATTCTCGCGCCGTCGCGCAGTTCCTCGTGACGAGCACCATCCGCTTGTAACTCTCGACCGACCTCATACAGACGCTCGTATTCGGCGCACAAGGCATCCACAGCCGCTTCGGATACGAAATTGACCTTCTGTACCAGATCACCCACGCCGTAGCCGTTTACAGCCGCCCCAAAGCGCATTTCAAAGGCGACCTTATCGCCCTCGGTCACGGCAACGTTGCGCATGTTGTCACCGAACCGCGCAAATTTCGCACCCTGCAAATCGTGCCAACCACGCACTGCTCGAGTCCAGGCGGCAAGACGGTCTTGCACTTCGGGATCGCGCCAATGACCAACCACGACCTTGCGCCCGAGTCGCATCCGGCTGTGCAGGAATCCCGCCTCACGATCACCGTGGGCGGCTTGGTTCAAATTCATGAAATCCATGTCAATCGTTTCCCAGGGCAGGTCACGGTTGAACTGGGTGTGCAAATGACAGAACGGTTTTTGCAAACTCGAGAGTCCCGCAATCCACATTTTGGACGGCGAGAAGGTGTGCATCCACAACATCAAACCCGCGCAATTTACGTTTCCATTCGCCTCGAGCATCAACGCCCGAATTTCATCTGGCGTGGTCAGCAGCGCTTTGAAAGTAATTTTGAGCGGGATTTTTTGGCTCTCGTAAAGCCCAACAGCGACGGCTCGAGCATTCTGAACGACTTCTTTTAGCGCCTCTTCGCCGTAAAGATGCTGCGAGCCGCAAACAAACCAAATTTCGGGGGTGGCAAGTTGAATCATGTTCTCCTCTTTTTAAGTGTGCTCGAGTGGCGATAAGTTCGCTGGCAACCAAGTTTGTTGGGCGGTCAACAATTCACTGACCATTGCCCGAATTCGCTCGAGCGTCAGGGTTGCCGCCGTCAACGGGTCGAGCATGATGGCGTGATACACGTGTTCGACATTGCCAGATAAAATGGCTTGAACGGCAAGTTCTTGAACGTTGATGTTGGTGCGGTTCACGGCAGCACATTGAGGCGGCAAGTTTCCGACTGCCGTGGGCTGCACGCCATTGCCATCGACCAGACACGGTACTTCGACGCAGCAACCCTCGGGTAAATTTGGAATCAAATTGCGGTTCTCGACGTTGCCAGAAACCACAATCGGCGTGTTGGTCTGGATGCTGTGAATGATTCTCGCGCCGTACTCCAACGAGGGCTTTAGTTTGGTTTTGAGTTGCTCGAGTAAATCTTGAATGCCCGCGTCGTTGTGTTGGGTGCAAATCGCGTAATAATCCCAACGGTTGGGAATAAAGTCACTCACCATCTCGGCGCTCTTGCGAAAGTACGGCAGGTACTCGCTGGCATGGTGGCTGGATTCGGTGTGAAAGTATCCGAACGCATCCATGACCTGGGTGCGCACCCGCTCCTGACCGCCCTCGTAATTGGAGTCCTGATAACCGTGACTGTGATCGCCAAAATCTTGCAACATTTTTGACGGTTTAGACGCGTCCAAATGCCGATCTCGCATGGTCTGACGAAGCCGTGGTTGCAGGTCAAGACCACCCTGCTTAAACTCGAGAAACCAAGCCTGATGGTTAATGCCAGCCGCCACAAAACGCACCTCGTCGTAAGGCACGCCCATTTGCGCCGCCAGCATCTGCGAGGTGTTCTGAACGCTGTGACACAAGCCAATGGTGTCGATGCCCAAGCGTGCCAGCAACCAGCAATTCATTGCCATTGGGTTGGCGTAATTGAGCAATAGCGCATTCGGGCAGAGTTCGCGCATATCAGCCGCAATCTCGAGGTACGCCGACGCAGACCGTAAAAACCTGAACACACCCCCAGGTCCCAGGGTGTCGCCCACCGCTTGGTCAATGCCGTACTGGCGCGGAATCTCGACATCGAGTTTGTAGGCTTCCAAACCACCAACTTGAAATGTCACGATCACGTAATCGGCATCTTGCAGCGCCTCTTTACGTTCAAGCGTGCTTTCAATTCGAGTTGCAAAACCGTGATGCGCCACAAGTTCCTGCACCGCTCTGGTGGTGCGCTCGAGGTTGCCAGCATGAATGTCCATCAATGCTATCGTCGAGTCGCGCAATTCTGGAAACGCCAAAATATCCCCGACCAGACGCAACGGAAAGATAAAACCACCAGCCCCAATGATTGCAATTTTTGCCATGTGTACTCCAAGAAAGAGGCTCGAGTTTTACTGTCCGTAAACGTTGGTATAGCGGTCATGGAGTTTGTCAATATCCGCCTGGGCAATCGGTTGGACGTTTCCAAGCTGCATTGCCAAGAACACGGTTCGTGCCACGTCCTCGCACATGACTGCCGCTTTGACTGCACTTTTTGCAGTTTTGCCAAGTGCGAACACGCCGTGATTTTTTAAAATAATTGCTGGGCTGCGGTGACCAGTTAAGACCCGTACAACCTCATGCCCAATCTCTTCGCCGCCAATCAAGGCAAAACCGCCGCATGGAATCGGACCGCCAAATTCGTCCGCCATCGCGGTCAAGACGCACGGGATTTCTCGAGCATTCGCCGCCCACGCCGTGGCATACGGACTGTGCGTGTGAACAATTGCGCCGACCTCGGGCATGTGCCGGTAAATGTAGGCGTGGGTCGCGGTGTCTGATGATGGTTTCAAATTTCCCTCAACAACATGCGCCTCGAGATCGGTGACGACCATGTTCTCAGGACTCAGTTCTTCAAATAACAAGCCGCTGGGTTTGATCACCATCTGGCTCGAGTCAAAATCCCGCGCACTGAGATTCCCACCCGTCCAGGTCACCAAATTGTTCTTCGGCAACTCGAGATGCCATTTTGCGACTTCAATTCGCAGTTGCTCGAGCATCACGGGTTCTTTCGGGGGTTGGTTGGCATTCGGTTCTCCTTGAGAATTCAAATCGGACTCGAGGCAGGACAGGCAGGACGCAGCAAGCTTCTTGACTGTAAAACGCACCTTCTTGGTTTCAAAACGCACCCAACGGGCGAAACCGCTAACGGGCATGGTCGCAGCGTCCCTACGATTTTTTAATTTGGTTGCGGATGGCTTTCAACCGTTTCATGGCATCGTTCGCGCCGCGACCAAAATAATCGTGCAGGGTCTTGTACTCGGCGTACAGGGAATCGTAAATGCGGGAATGCTCGAGGTTGGGCTTAAAGGCGCTTTTGATGGATTTGCCCATGACGCTGGCGGCAGCATAAATATCTGGGTAGACGCCTGCGGCAACGGCGGCATGAATAGCGCTACCCAGCGCAGGACCTTGACTCGAGGCTGCCACGCTCAGTTCTCGTCCGGTCACGTCGGCGTAAATTTGCAAAAGCATTTTGTTTTTGATCAAGCCGCCCGCGATCACCAGTTCTTTGACCGGAACGCCGGAGGCTTCAAAAGCTTCAATGATCGTGCGCGTGCCGTAAGCCGTGCTTTCGATCAAGGCGCGGTAAATATCGGGTGCTCGAGTCGCCAGGGTCATGCCGATCATCATGCCGCTCAGTTCGGTGTCCACGAGCACGCTGCGGTTGCCGTTCCACCAATCGAGCGCGATCAGACCGTGCTCGCCTGGGACTTGTGTTTGCGCAAGGCTGGTCAGGTGGGCGTGAATGTCCATGCCTGATTCTCGAGCCGCAACATGGTATTCAGGCGGGACGCCGTGTTTGACAAACCAGCCAAAAATATCACCGACGCCGCTTTGCCCCGCCTCGTAACCGAACATGCCTGGACTGACGCCGCCGTCAACCACGCCGCACATGCCTGGAACTTCGGCGAGGGTTGCGCCGTTCATGATGTGACAGGTGCTTGTGCCCATAATCAAAACCATCTGACCTGGTTGCACGGCGTTGGCTGCAGGCACGGCAACGTGCGCGTCCACGTTCGCCACCGCCACCGCAATGCCTGGTGTCAAACCAGTCCAAGCCGCAGCTTGAGCACTCAAACCACCAACTCGAGCGCCCAGAGCGTCAAGCTTTTTTGAGAGTTTTTCTTGCGCGAAATCTGCAAAACCAGGATTGAGTGCGCCCAAAAATTCGCGGCTGGGATACTGACCATCCTGAAAATTGGCTTTGTAACCGGCGGTGCAGGTGTTGCAAGTCTCAACGTTTGAGAGCTGCCAGATCACCCAATCGGCAGCCTCGAGAATTCGGTCTGCCGCCGCGTAAATCTCTGGGGCTTCCTCGAGAATTTGCAATGCTTTGGCGAGCATCCATTCGCTCGAGATTTTCCCGCCGTAACGCGGCATCCAAGCTTCATTTCTGGCTCTGGCAAGCGCGTTGATTCGGTCGGCGTGGGGCTGCGCGGCGTGGTGCTTCCAGAGTTTGACATACGCGTGAGGATTGTTGCGGTGTTTGGACAGAAAACACAGTGGCGTGCCATCGGCGTTGACGGGCATTACGGTACATGCCGTGAAATCAATCCCAATGCCGATCACATCTCGAGCATCAATCCCAGCGTTTTTGACGGCTTGGGGAATCGTGTGTTTGAACACCTCGAGATAATCCTGCGGGTCTTGCAGTGCCCATTCTGGAGGCAGTTTTGCGCCGCTCGAGAACAGGCTGTCGTCCATGACGCCGTGAGGATAATCAAAGACCGCGCTCCCCAATTCTGCGCCATCACTGACGCGCACGACCACGGCACGCCCCGAGAGCGTGCCGAAATCAACCCCAATTGTATGACGTTCATTTGACATGGCTCTATCCTAACGGAAATGCTCGAGCATCAATGCGCAACCGTAATGGTGGTGAATGACATTGGCGGCAGACTGATGGTCACTCGAGCGTCAACAATACTGACATTTGAGAGTGCCTGAGAGACAACATTGTTGGGGTTTTCAAAACTGTTGGCGGCTTTGGGATCGGTGCCAGTGACTTGCCACGCGCCAGTCACGGTGCTTGCTGGTGTACCCTGCCAAGAAATATATGGATCAGGTGGTGGCTCAGGCGTTAAAGGCATTTGAAAACATTCGAACAGAATCTGAACGGATGGGCATTGAAGCGGCTTGATGGGATTTTGCGTTGTTGAAAACACCGCAGCTTAAACGACTCAAATACTTCCCATCTGCCTTTAAAATTCCCGCTTCTTGCCCTTAAGGCAGGATTTTTTTGTTTCAAGATGCACCTTGCGGGCAGCATCGCTTCTTGATGCCAAGATGCACCTTGCGGGCAGCATCGCTTCGGCGGCAGGGGCGTGCCGCACGCCCGTTGAAATCTTCAGCTCAATTTCATGGTCACCAGTATTTCAAAAATATGATTGAAAGTACCCATCCCACCCCTCAATTTGAACGCCAACACTGGCGTTCGCTGAGTGGACTGTGGCGTTTCGCCTTCGATGATGACGGACAGTGGCTCGATCCAGGTCATGTCAATTTTGACCGTCTGATCGAGGTTCCCTATCCCTGCGAGAGCCAACGTTCTGGCATCGGGGAAGCAGCTTTTCACAAGGTAGTCTGGTATGCCATCAAGGTACAACTCGAGGAAGCGGATCGCCCCCCGTTGCACGGCAGACTGCTCTTGCATTTTGGTGCCGTCGATTACAGCGCTCGGGTCTGGGCGAACGGTCAACTCGTGGCAGAACACCGTAGCGGACATACACCTTTTGTTGCAGACCTGACCAACGTGCTCGAGCGTGACGGTTGGAAAAGCTTTGAAATTGCCTTGCGGGCTGAAGATGACCCATACGATTTAGCCAAACCGCGCGGCAAACAAGATTGGTTGCCAGAACCCCACGCGATTTGGTATCCGCGCACCACGGGCATCTGGCAGGATGTGTGGCTCGAACCCGTGCCTGAAACCCGTATCGCCGAACTGCGTTGGACGCCGCATCTCGAGCACTGGGAATTTGGGATGGACATTCGTTTGATCGGTCCGTTGCGCGAGGGCTTGCAACTGCGCGTCCGGCTGCTCGATGACAACACAACCCTGGCAGACGACCGTTATGCGGTGTTACGGGCGGACACGTCCAGACGAATTGCCATCCTCGATCCAGGAGTCGATGATTTTCGGGACCACACCTTGTGGAGTCCATCTCATCCACACCTGATTCGGGTCGAAATTGAACTGCTCGAGCGCCAGAATGATGCTGAGACACCGATTGATCGTGTGCTGTCCTACACCGCCATGCGCAGCGTCGGGATTTCGGGCAACGTGTTCTTGTTAAACAACCGTCCAGCGTATCTGCGAATGGTCCTCGATCAAGGTTACTGGTCAGACACCCTCATGGCTGCCGACGACGACATGCTGCGTTACGATGTGGAATTGACCAAACGATTGGGTTTCAACGGCGTGCGCAAGCACCAAAAAATTGAAAACCCGCGTTGGTTGTATTGGTGCGACGTGCTGGGCTTGATGGTTTGGGAGGAGATGCCAAGCCCGTACCGTTTCACGCCCGATGCGGTCGAAAGACTGGTGACCGAATGGACCGAGGCGATTCGGCGCGATGCCTCTCACCCGTGTATTGTTGCCTGGGTTCCAATAAACGAATCCTGGGGCGTCCCAGATTTGCCCAACAACCCCGCGCACCGCGATTATGTGCGCAGCCTCTATCACCTGACCCGAGCGCTGGACCAGACGCGACCCGTCATCGGCAACGACGGTTGGGAAAACCTGGCAACCGATATCGTCGGGATTCACGATTACAGCGACGACCTGACACACCTCATCGACCGTTACGGCTCCAGCGACAGCGCCATTCGAGCCATCGAACGTCAACGCACGGGTGGACGTCCAATTGCACTCGACGGTTTCGAGGTTGGTCCACGCCCCATCATCCTTTCCGAATTTGGTGGCATCTCGCTCTCAAATACACCAGGTTGGGGTTACTCGAGTGCCCCGAACGCAAACGCCTTGCTCGAGCGCTATGAGCGTCTGATGGCAGCAATCTGGCGCTGTGACGGACTGGCGGGTTTTTGTTACACACAGTTGACCGACACTTTTCAAGAAGAAAATGGCTTGTTGAATGCGGACCGCAGCCCAAAAATAGACATTGGTCGCGTTTTTCGTGCCACCGTCCGAGCGCCACTGTTGAGCCAACCCAGGCTTGAGGACTGAACCATGTTTGAAATTCAGATCATTCCAGGTTGTCTTCTCGAGCCGTCAATAAACCCGAGCGGTGAATTCTGGCTTCAATGTTCCGCCAAAATTTCATGGCTCGGCGTGGCACTCTGGCACAAGCAATCTCGAGCCAGACGTGATCAAACAGTTTGCCGGTCTTCAGAACCTGCGAACTTCATGAAACCAGGCTGCGCCGCGTGACGCTCGACTTGGCGTTAAAATCACCCTTTGCCTCTTTGATGATGGCTGGTTACGAATGTTCCACGCACATCAGCCCGCGACATGGACGCCACGACATCTTGAGGGAAACCCTGCACGATCAGCAAACGCTTTCAGACTACCGCCTGCTCGAGCCGTTTGGGATTCGTACCGTCCGTGAGGGTTTGCGCTGGAATGAGGTTGAACCAAGGGCGGGTCAGTACCAATTCTCGGGTGTGCGCCCAATGATTCAAGCGGCACGAACCGCGCGGACACAGGTGATTTGGGATTTGTTTCATTTCGGTTATCCCGACAACCTCAGTCCCTTTTCTGGAGCCTTTGTGGAGCGTTTGGAAGGTCTGACGCGGGCGTTTGTCAAAATGCTCGCCGAAGAACTTCCAGACCCGCCCCTGATCGCACCCATCAACGAACTTTCATTTTTGGCATGGGCGGCGGGCGAGGTCGGCATTTTCGCGCCCTTTGCCCAGGGACGCGGCAACGAACTCAAACGCAACCTGGCGCGGGCTGGAATTGCCGCATCTGCCGCCACGCTCGAGGTTGCCCCGCACGCCAGGTTGATTCACCCAGACCCTGCCATTCACGTCGTTGCCCCGAGCCACAGACCTGACCTCAAACCCCAAGCCGAATTCTACCGACAGGCGCAATTTGAGGGCTGGGACCTGATCTCTGGACGGCGCGAACCGGAACTGGGCGGTCGGGAAGCCTACCTCGACATCCTTGGCTTGAACTTTTACCCCTACAACCAGTGGGAATACGGCGAAGGTCACAAAATACGCCTCGACGACGTGCGCTTCAAACCATTCTCGAGCATCGCCAAAGAGGTTTTTGAGCGTTACCAGCGCCCGATGATCATTGCCGAAACCGGAGCCGAAAGCGCACTGCGTGCCCCGTGGTTGCGTTACATCGCCCAAGAAGCCATACGTGCGATTCAAGCTGGCTTGCCGCTCTGGGGGCTTTGTCTGTACCCGATCCTCAACCATCCGGGCTGGGACGATGGGCGTTACGTTCCGTGCGGCTTGTGGGGATACCGTCGGCGCGGCGAAAGACGAATCGATGAAGATTATGCGCTCGAGGTGATGCGATTTTCGCAAATCTTTGAGTCCTTACAGCACACCCAGACATAAATATTGATCTCGAGATTGTCTTTGGAATGTGGACGAGATTTGAACCAGGCGTGCGCGTGAGGTGCTGGAAAAGTCTTTCAACCTGGCGCGTGATATTTCACTTCGGGTTCGAGTTTCTCGAGCGAATTGAGTTTCTCGAGACTGAGATACACATTTTTTCGCCACGGGCGGTACTCTCGCCTTCCATCAATCACGGCATAACCTCGAGCGCCAATTTCGATCCATTTGGCGCGGTCCTCAGTCAGGTGCGCACGAAGATTCTCGAGTGCCAATGTTAAATCGGTGTCGCCCAGCAACCGAGCGGCACGAATCAAACTCGAGTTCTCGAGCGGAAACAATTCTAGGGTTGAAGCCTCGAACTCGAGCAATCTTTTGGCAAGCCCAACCTCGAGCGGTTCAAAAAAAACGATAAACGCATCCAGTTCCACGCCGCGACTCATGACAAGAGCTTAAAGATAAGCACCATTGCGGATGTCCCAACAATAATTTTGTGCCACAATTCTCGCATGGCTCGGGTTTCAGAACTGGCAACAACCCTGCTCACCGCAGACCCCAAAACCATCGGTGAGCATTTCGCCTTGATGCCGCTACGCAAAATTCTCGAGCTTCGAGGCTACTTGCTCAAAACTGGACAACACGCGGTGCTGGTGACTGGTTTGCTGGCAGGTTTAAACCACCCTGAGCCTCGAGTGCGTTACAACTGCGCCCTGGCAATGGATCATCTTGCAGATGACCGTTGTGGTGAGCCATTGCGGGCATTGCTCGAGGATGCCATACCCCGAGTCAGACGGGCGGCACTGCATTCCCTAAGCTGCGAGGCTTGCAAGGTCGCGCCCCTGCCCGTGCCAGGTGACTTGATCGAAACGCTGATTGCCAAAGCCAACAGCGACCCCAGCATTCGCGTGCGTCGCGCCGCCGTGGGCAGCCTGATTGAAAGCTGTCCCAATACTCGAGTGTCAAAAGCCCTCGCCGAACTTGAAATCACACAAGCCGACGCCGACATTCGCCGCCAACTCAAACGCGCCTTGAAAACTCAACTGGCTGTCGTGTAAGACTGAGGATCGAGTTTGCCCATCAGTTCGCGCAACTCGGTCTTGTTGTGGCGTTCGGTTTCGACAATCCCCTCGAGCAACGCCACCATCTCGGGATTATCTTGCAGCAGGGGGCGCAACTCATGATAGCTTTCGACATCGTGAGCCTCGGCTCTCAACGAGTTCGAGAGCGCCTCCCAAGTGTTCTCTCGAGGAACATCTGTGACCTCGAGCGGCGGGATTGTGCCATGAAAGTGAACGAGCAGCGTCTCGAGTTGTCCGAGGTGCCTATCTTTGCGCCCTGCGATGGTCAAGAGTTGCGCCTGGTCTTGCGGGTATTTCATGGCTGCCGCCAGTGTTTTGACCATCTGGGTTTCGCTGGCTTCCTCACGGTAACGTTGCTCGAGGGCGTTTTTTGCCTCAGCTTGATGATCGGGAATCAGTCCCTGCAACCAACCCAGGTTCATGCTTGGTCTGGATGACGTTGCAAGCCAGCCAAGCCTCCCATTTCAGCCTCGAGTTGCTGGGCAATTTCGCCCCGCAGGTACCGCACTTTTAAACCAAAATTCTCGCGCAGTCCACCAATCACGTCACGCAATTGCTTTCCCTCAACGCCGCCGCCCGTCAAGGTCGAAATGCCCTGGTCGGGGTAAACGCCAAAAACGTAACCCTGAGCGTCACGCCAGACGGGTGTGCCCGAGCCGTCACCCGAAACCAGCAGTTCATAGACACTGCCCTCCTGAACTGCGGTCAGCGTCAGCTCAGCCCCGCTCACACCCCGTGCACGGACGGATTCGAGCGCCGCCTCGTTGGCGTTGCTGACTGCCGTCTCGAGTGCCGATTGCGCCGCCTCGAGCACTTGGGCGGCGCTGGCATCGCCAGGAACTTTAAATTCACCCACCAACAAACCTGTTAAATCCGAGGTCAGCTCTGCCTTCAAGCTTTCACGCAACTCGGGCGGTCCAGCAATCAGCAACTGCTCGAGCGCCCCAGATTGACGCAATTTTGTCAGATGCTCGATGGTTTTATTCCAGAACACTTGATCCTGATGCTCGACATATTGATTGTTGTCAAAATTTCGGGCGGCTTCGCGCCGTCCGCCGTTTGGCGAGAGGGCATCATGGATTTCACGAATTTCGCCCAGGCGCACGTTGAAAAGGCGTCCCCAGTCGTGATCGACCAGGACGATCAGGTTGCGCGGACTGGAAGCCAGAACGGCATTTAATGGCTCCAAGTCTGGTGCGCCGTAACTGGCAGACTCTGGAAGCTCGAGTTGCACATCCACCACCCGCCTTTGCAGATGCCCGTGTTCGTCCCAGAGAAAATAGGCGCGTGTTCGGGTGGTGTGCCCAGCTTCGGTCAGATCAGTCATCACAAAGTCGCTCAAGGCTGTAGGAACCTCGAGTTCGGTCAGCAAGTTTTTAATTCTGATGCGCGTTGCACCGCCCTGATTGATCGCACTGGCTGGGTTGACCACGCAAATCAGGCTCAAGACCTGATCTGCTGGCAATTCGCTCGAGAGTGACTGGAGGCTGATTTCGTCAAAATTTTGAGGCAACAACATACGTTCTCCTTTGTGGTGAAACAATTCTGGTGTGCTGAATGTTACGGAGTTTCTGAAGGTCAATAGAGCGATGTCTAAAAGTCAAAAAAGCGATATCTGTTGTTTCAAATCATTTTTGGTCAACCACTGTACCGACTGATTGCTGCCAGTTCTTTAGAAAGCCTGGTGTTCAGGTCGGTGATCAATTCTGCTTTGCCCATACGCTTACGCCTCCAACTGTGTTGATTGCTCGAGGTTGATACTCGAGCAAGACTTCAGACCAGATTTGAGATTTCGCCGTTTTCAGGCACGACTTCCAGATCGCTGGCTTCTTGATGTTCAAGCACCCCTTGAGCCAATTTGATCTGGTTTGCGTCGCCGTGCGCCATGACCAGAAAACCACCATTTTCGACGGCTGTCTGGTATTTTTGGGCTGTGTCTCGCGGTAAGCCGTAACCCATCAACGCGCCCATCAATCCCCCACTGGACGTTCCCAGGACCGCACCGTCGAGCACCCCAAAAAAATTGGCGGCGAGCGGTCCCGCCACCAGCAGCGGTCCAACGCCAGGCAACGTCAGGGCGGCGGCTCCGAGCAGCAAACCACCGATTGTGCTTAACAACAGGGTGGGTGGGTGGGCATCGCTGTGCGCAGCCAAAACCTGCACCTGTTCGCTGGCTTGCAAATTTTGCGCCACGATAGAAATGTTTGGGTGTGAAAAACCCGCATCCGTCAGCGCACGAACCGCAACTTCGGCACGTTCGTGATTGGTAAAATGTCCAGTGATCACCTGCTCCATCTTTGCCCCCATACGGATTTCATTGCATCAGCTCAGAACACGCCGCTCGAGCATCGGCAGGGTAACGTAAAATTCGTGGGTGTCGGACGCTTCGAGCACCACTTGATCGAGTTGATAACGGCTGCGCGATTCGCCAATCGATTCACGCCAGCCCAGGACGCCGCGCAAACGGCAGATGGTCACCCGAAAACGATTGTTGGTGGTTGCATTCGGTTGGCTGTTCCAGATGGCATCGATAATTTCTTCACGGCTTTTGCCGTTCGGAAACGCCAGGAAGTAAAAAAACAAGGCTCGAGCCGAATCAGAATGCCATTTGGCGGGTCGTTGGTCAATCAGCACTTGGGCTTGACCGAGGGTCAGAATTTTCAAGTCTCTACCGGTCATCATTGCTTGAGAAGTTTGCGGTGCTGATGGATTCATGGATGACTCCTCAAGGAACACTGCTTGACAAACGGGGTGTATCCATTCGGGTTTTTCAAGTGATTGGTCTGGGTTGAGCTGACTCGCATATGGATTGACCTTAGCCTTGAGGCTTATTTTCAAGCTGAAGCAAAGCTGAGGATAGGCTGGGATACAGTCTGACAGGGCACAACGGTCAGATTTTTTGCCATCTCGAGGAACAGATTTAGAAGTCATGTTTGGCGTATTTCATGATGTGCTTTTTGTGATTTTGTTTTCATGGCATTCAGTTGGTATTCAATTTGAGATCAGCTTCACATCAAGGCAATTGATTAGTTTTGGACGATAGGACTGTTAAAAATTTTCGATCAAAATCAGGTTCCAACCGAAAATTCTTAATTCAAGCGAACAACCCATTACGGTAATGAATTCGTAACGGCTCTGCTCGAGACTCGAAAACAGCAATGGAGGTTCATCATGTTCGATAAGATATTGATTCCAGTGGACGATTCTGCGGGCAGCCAATACGCCGCCCACATCGGTCTGGAATTCGCCAAACGCCTGAACGCTCGGGTGGTGCTGACCACTGCACTGACTGATTACGCAACCGAAGAGGACGGAAATAATGCCATCGCACCGGCGCGTCGCAATGCCGAAACACTCGAGATTGGCTTTGAAACCCGCTTCGCCGAAGGTCGTCAGATGGGTGTCGGCGACGGCATCGTTCAGATTTGCCTGGAAGAAAATTGCGATTTGATTGTCATGGGAACGCACGGACGCGAGGGCATCCAGCACTTACTTTTGGGCAGCGTCGCAGAACGGGTCACCCGACAAGCCCACGTGCCAGTCATGCTGATACGCAACCCTCGGGATTCCAAAACCGCCACCGAAGACAGCTTTCGACTCGAGCATATTCTGGTTGCCGTGGATGGCAGCCTGCAAAGTCAACAGGCATTGACCACCGCCAACGATCTTGCGGCAAAACTTGGAGCCAGTCTCGATGTTTTGCACGTGATTCCTGATGTGCCGCCGATGACTGGCTATACCGGTATGGAGTTTGCACCGATGATCGATTACGACCGCTATGAAAAAGACCTTGCGGCACAAAGCCAAGCGATTGTCGCGGGCGCACTCGAGCAACTGAAAACGGCTTCGGCAAAAGTGACGAATGTCAGCAGCTCGAGCGTCCCAGCCAGAGGTTCAATGCTCGGTGAGCGGATTTTGCAAACCGCGCTCGAGCATCATGCAGACCTGATCGTGCTGGGCACCCACGGACGCAGCGTCATGGATCGTTTGTTGCTGGGCAGTGTTGCCCAAACCGTCTCCCACCATTCTCAAATTCCAGTCTTGCTGGTTCGCGCCCTTCCAGCCAAGGTTGCCGAGGTGCTGGTCAATAGGAGCGCCGAATCAAGTCAGCCTTTGATCGACAACGCCCTCAGTCCAAACCCACTGCCCACGTGAGCAAGACAACAATTCTCGAGCAACGACATCAGGAGGCAAGACTATGGCATTTGTGATCACCCAGCCCTGCATCGGCACCAAAGATTCCGCCTGCGTTGACGTGTGTCCAGTCGAATGTATTTACGAGGGTGACGACCAGTTTTTTATTCATCCCGACGAGTGCATCGATTGCGGCGCTTGCGTGCCCGCCTGTCCAGTCAGCGCGATCTTTCCAGAAGAGGACGTACCCGCCGATCAACAAGCCTTTATTGCCAAGAACCGAACGTACTTTGGTCTTTGATTGCCACCTCGAGTCTGATTTGGTTCGGGTTGTAATGGGTTCGGGCTGTAATGGGTTCGTAACGTCTGCGAATCATCCTGAACTGGCAAGACAAAGGAGATTCAACATGATCCGCACAACCCCCGCGCCCGTTCGCAAATCGCACCTCGAGATTCCAGAACCCAACATCTCTAAATTTCTGTTCGCTGACACGCGTCTCGCCCCACTCTGGACGCTGGTTCGCTTGTACGTCGGTTATGAATGGCTCATGGCTGGATGGGGAAAACTGACCAATCCTGCTGGAGTCTGGGTCGGAGGGAAAGCCGGAACTGCCGTGACCGGCTTTCTCAACGGCGCACTTGCCAAAACCGACGGCACGCACCCCGATGTTCAAGGGTACTCTGCCTGGTTTCTTCAAAACATTGCCCTGCCAAATGCCACCCTTTTCAGTTACCTCGTGACCTTTGGCGAAATCGCCGTCGGCATCGCCCTGATTCTGGGTTTGTTCACGGGCATTGCCGCATTTTTTGGCGGTTTCATGAACGCCAGTTATCTGCTGGCGGGCACGGTTTCGACCAATCCACTGTTGTTTATCCTTGCCATGCTGCTGGTACTGGCATGGCGCACCGCAGGCTACTGGGGTCTGGATCGTTGGGTGCTCCCACGCATTGGGGTCCCAGGCTATCCAGGACCGCTTCAGCCCACCACCAACCTTTGAGTTTGAGGGTTCTCGAGCGACCCATGTTTTCTTGACACTTCTGCACTAAAGTCAGCAAAACTTTCTGCGGAGGTCAGACCATCATGATGAACGACACCCAAATCCAAATCGCGCCACTCGAGTCAGCGCTGTTTCAAGAAACAGTGCCGCTTCAAGAATCCGAACTTCAACTTTTGGACGCCTACTGGCGAGCCGCAAACTATCTTTCGGTCGGACAGATTTACCTGCTGGACAATCCATTGCTGCTCGAGCCACTGAGTCTGGCGCACGTCAAACCCAGGTTGCTTGGGCACTGGGGGACGACGCCTGGACTGAATTTTATTTACGCGCACCTGAATAGACTGATTCGCAACCATGATGTCAATGCCATGTTCATTGCGGGTCCTGGTCATGGCGGTCCTGGCGTGGTGGCAAACACGTATCTCGAGGGAACCTACAGCGAGGTTTACCCGAATATTTCGCGGGACGCGGCGGGGTTGAAGCGTTTGTTCAAACAGTTCTCGTTTCCTGGTGGCATTCCCAGCCATGTCGCGCCAGAAACGCCAGGGTCAATCCATGAGGGCGGCGAACTGGGTTATGCGCTGGTTCACGCTTACGGCGCGGCGTTCGACAATCCAGATTTGCTGGTCGCCTGCGTGATCGGTGACGGCGAAGCCGAAACCGGACCGCTCGCCGCGAGTTGGCACTCCAACAAGTTTCTCAACCCTGCCCGTGACGGCGCGGTGCTGCCAATTTTGCACCTCAACGGTTACAAGATTGCCAACCCAACCGTACTCTCGAGACTCGCGCCAGAAGAGCTGACGAAATTGCTCGAGGGTTACGGTTACAAACCGTTTTTTGTCGAGGGCGACGACCCAATGACCATGCACCAGTTGATGGCGCAAACCCTCGAGACAGTCTGGCTCGAGATTGTTGCGATTCAACGTGAGGCTCGAGAATTGGGCATGACAACCCGACCGCATTTTCCGGTGATCGTGTTGCGCTCGCCCAAAGGTTGGACTGGACCCAAATTTGTCGATGGCAAACCCGTCGAGAACACCTGGCGGGCGCATCAAGTGCCGCTCGATAACCTGTTCAAAAACCCAGAACATTTGACGCAACTCGAGGCTTGGCTGAGAAGTTACCGCCCCGAAGAATTATTTGATGCGAATGGAAAACTGCTACCAGAATTGGCGGCACTCGCACCAACTGGCGAACGGCGCATGGGTGCGAATCCGCACACCAATGGCGGCTTGCTGCTGCGAGACCTGATGCTGCCCGACTTCCGCGATTACGCGCTTCAAGTTGAAAAGCCTGGCACAACATCGGGCGAAGCCACCAGGGTTCTGGGCAAATTCTTGCGCGATGTCATGAACGCCAACCTCGAGTCGAAGAACTTTCGGGTGTTTGGTCCAGACGAAACCGAATCGAACCGTCTTGGCGCGCTCTATGAGGCGACCAACAAAGTCTGGGAGCTTCCAATCCTTCCCACCGACGAACACCTGGCGCTCGAGGGTCGGGTCATGGAAGTCCTATCAGAGCATTTGTGCCAGGGCTGGCTCGAGGGGTACCTGCTGACCGGACGGCACGGTTTGTTCTCGTGTTACGAGGCGTTCATTCACATCATCGACAGCATGGTCAACCAGCACGCAAAATGGTTGAAAACCACCCGTGAGATTCCGTGGCGACGACCCATCGCGGCACTCAATTACCTGCTGACCTCGCACGTCTGGCGGCAAGACCACAACGGCTTTTCACATCAAGACCCAGGTTTTATTGACCACATCATGAACAAAAAACCCGAGGTGGTTCGCATTTACCTGCCGCCAGACGCGAACACCCTGCTGTCCGTGACCGATCATTGCCTGCGCAGCCGCAACCGCATCAACGTGATCGTGGCGGGAAAACAACCCGCCCCGCAGTGGCTTTCGATGGACGCCGCGATCAAGCACTGCAACGCCGGTATCGGCATCTGGACTTGGGCGAGCAACGACGCCAACCTAGAGCCTGATGTCGTGATGGCGTGTGCGGGCGATGTGCCGACGCTCGAGACGCTGGCGGCGGTGGACTTGCTGCGCCAGCATTTTCCAGACCTGAAAATCCGTGTGGTCAACGTAGTGGACTTGATGACACTTCAATCTGAAAGTGAGCATCCGAGCGGGCTTTCCGATCACGAGTTTGACAGTCTGTTCACCACCGACAAACCCATTATTTTCGCCTATCACGGCTATCCTTGGCTGATTCACAGACTGACCTACCGCCGCACCAACCACGACAACTTGCACGTGCGCGGTTACAAGGAGGAGGGCACGACCACCACCCCGTTTGACATGACGGTCTTGAACGACCTTGACCGTTTCCATCTGGCGGGCGACGTGATCAACCGAGTGCCGCGACTGCAAGCCATCGGTGGGCATTTCAAACAATTCTTGCGCGACAAACTGGTCGAGCACGGCGAGTACATTCGCCAACACGGCGACGACCTGCCAGAGGTGCGCGATTGGGTCTGGCGCGATTGAATGAGCCGAAACCCGAGCGATTTGGCAATGCAGCCCCAACAGCGATACAAAATATACCCGTCACGCCACCCGCCCGATCAAACTGCGCCTCTCGAGCCATTGTTAAAAGGAGAAAAGCATGACACCCAAAACCCAAGAATTCAAACTGCACGGTGATGGTGTGGTCAGCAAACTCAAAGAAATCCTTCACGAGGGCGACATTCGGCGCATCACCATCAAAAACGATGAGGGTCACACGCTGATCGAGATTCCGCTGACGCTCGGGGTGGTCGGTGCGTTGTTGATGCCCGTCTGGGCTGCGGTCGGTGCGATGGCGGCGTTGGCGGCAAGTCTGACCATTGTCGTTGAACGCACCGATGCCGTACCACCAGAATCGCCAATCACAAACCCTCAAGATTCGGTCTGAGCATCTTCAAGAAGGTTTTATGAATTTAGCAATCAAAATGGTATTGATTGTACTCTCGAGCCTGCTAGCCTTGGTGATGCTTGTCTTTGTGGGTTTGCAAGTTCAACCCACGTCTTTCCCAGCCATCACGTCATCACAAGACAAGCTCGAGACAATCCCGTTGCCTGTTGGTTTGCCCGCACCTGTCGCTCGGTTTTACCAAAAAATCTATGGCAATAACATTCCCACTCATGTGGCAGGGCGGGATTACCGTCATTACATTGAGGCGACCATTTTCGGGTTGCCAATTTTAAAGATCAACGGGTCATACATCGCAGGCTCGAGCCGTATGGCAATGCCGTGGGGTACAACCGAAAACGACCCTCGAGCGAATCAGGGTGCGAACCTTGCGGTCTGGGCGGAGGCGCTCTGGTTTCCCAGTATTTTCTTGACCGACCCTCGGGTGCATTGGAATGCCGTGGATGACGTGACGGCAACCCTGAGGGTACCGTTTGAAGCCAGCACCGAGACATTTATCGCACGGTTTGACCCAGTCACAAACCTACTCTCGTACCTCGAGTCAATGCGCTTCAAAACCGATCAGAAAGTCTTGTGGCTCAATCAGGCTCGAGTTTGGGGCGATGTTGGTGGGACTGTGGCGTTAAAAGAATCCGCCGTGATCTGGATGGATGATGGCAAACCTTGGGCGACGTTCGAGGTCGAAGAAATCGAATTCAATGTTGATGTCAGCAAAACCATTGGCGGAACGGGCTTGTAAACCCGAGGTGAAACGGATGTCCAAATGGATGCTGTACCTGGCTGGGTTTGTGTTGATCTCTCACGGACTGATTCACCTGATGGACGCGACGGTGTACATGCGCCTGGGTGATGTTACAGGTTTTGCTTACAAGACCACCTTGCTCGGTGGGCGCTGGGATGTCGGAGCGGCTGGCATCAGTCTTTTTGGCGCATTGTGGGCTGTCGCCGCCATTGGTTTTATCGCCTCGAGCGTTGGGATGCTGACTGGCTCGAGTTGGTGGCAACCTGTGCTGATTGCGGTCAGTGTTTTTTCGTTGGTGTTAACGGGTTTGGACTCGAGCCTTGCCTTTGCAGGCATCATCGTGAACCTCGTCATTTTGGTACTTTTGTTCTGGTCGCGCCGCTCGAGTCTTTGAATCAATCACCCTCGAGAATCCTGAAATTCGTTTTAAGAATGGTCACAACCTCGAGGAGCAAGATGTTAAATGATACCGTTTCACAAATTCCTAAAAGCTCGAGCAGTGACTTTCGACGGTTGGGCGCATGAGTTCCGAGCGGGTAAAGTTAACATCGACGCTGCATGATGAGTACGCCCGCATCAAAACCGACGTGACCCGTTTGCAAGACGAGGCGGCGCACGTTCCCGTGATCTGGGCGACGCAGGTGCTCGAGTCGCTCGCCAATCAGGGTCTGCCGAGGTGACGGATGCCGCGATGTCGGCTCGAGCCGAGTGCGTGATGCTCAACAAGGGACCGTACATTGTGGAGGCGGTTTCATTCTTGGACAACGTCCTGCGGCGCATGAAGTCGCATCAGAACAAAAAAACCTCAATGCTGTGCCGATTGAAGGTCACCAGTTGAATCAAATCTCGAGTATCCTGAAATCCATCGCAATCTCTGGACACAACTCGAGGAGCAAAAAATATGTCAAGCGATGCCGTCTCAGAACCCTCCAAAAGCCCGAGCGATCCCATTTTGGGACTGGGAAGTCAGGCGGCACGTACCAAGCTGTCTGAAGTCGGTCTGAATGAACTCTCGAGCGTCAAAGCCCGTCCGTTGTTGCTGCAATGGCTGGCGTATTTCGTGCAGCCATTGACGGCAATTTTACTGATTGCCGCAATCATTTCTGGGATTTCGGGCGATTGGTTGAACGCGGTCATTATTGTGGTGATCGTGGTCGGCAGCGTCGCGCTGGATTTTGTGCAGACCCAGCGCTCGCACGTGGCTGCCGAACGCCTTCGCAGCGTGGTTTCACCCACCGCCAACGTCAAACGTGACGGCGCATGGCTCGAGATTGCCCGCAAAGAACTTGTGCCAGGCGATTTGATTCGACTGAGCGCCGGTGATCTTGTGCCAGCCGATGCGCGACTGGTTTCGGCGCGTGATCTTCACGTTCAACAAGCTGCACTGACGGGCGAATCCATGCCCGTCGAAAAAAATGTTAACAACAATACGCAAACCCCTAATCTCGAGAATCCAGCCGATGCCAACAACCTTGTCTTTGTCGGCTCGAGCGTCGTCAGTGGCAATGCCGAGGCGCTTGTCACCGCCACGGGTTCGCGCACCGCCTTTGGCGGCATCGTCACCAGCCTCGCGCGTCGCGCCCCAGAGACCGAATTCGAGCGAGGCACGCGGTCTTTCAGTTTGTTCATCGTGCAGATTGTGCTGTTTTTGGTGTTGTTCGTCTTTGCGGTCAGCGCCTTTCACAAACGCGATCCGCTCGAGTCACTGCTTTTTGCCGTGGCATTGGCGGTCGGTTTGACCCCAGAATTCTTGCCGATGATTACCACCATCACGCTTTCCAACGGCGCGGTTCGGATGTCCAAGCAAAACGTGATCGTCAAAAATCTTTCGAGCATTCAAAACCTGGGTCAGATTGACACGCTTTGCAGTGACAAAACCGGTACGCTCACCAGTGGCATCATGACGCTCGAGGGGCGGCTCGATCCGTTTGGCGCTTCGAGTGACAAGGTTTTCTTGCTGGCATATTTGAACAGCTTGTTTGAAACCGGAATCACCAACCCACTGAACACTGCGATTCTCGAGACCAAAGATGCCAATCCACTGGATTTGGCAATCTTAAAATCCGATCATCCAGATGTGAAGCCGTACAAGAAACTCGACGAGATTCCATTTGATTTCGAGCGGCGCTGCGTGTCGGTGGTCATCTCTCGAGAAACTGGTGATGGCGAGGATCATCTGATGCTGACCAAGGGTGCGCCTGAAAGCATTCTGAATCTTTGCACGAATTTTGAGTCTGAAACTGTGCAAACTCTCGATGCCGGCGCTCGAACCAAAATTGAAACCGTGGTGAATAACCTCTCCGCACAGGGCTACCGCGTGATTGCCGTGGCATACCGCAACATGCCGCAGGGGGTTCAACAAAACGCCTACCACGCCAGCGACGAACACGATCTGGTTCTGGCAGGATTTCTGACCTTCGTTGACCCGCCGCTGCCCGACGCCAAAGAGGTTTTGAATGCACTGGCAGCAAAAGGTGTGACCGTCAAAATCCTCACGGGCGACAACGAACTCGTGGCGCGGCACGTCTGCGAAACCGTCGGATTGAACGTCGGAAGAATTGTCTTGGGCAGCGAACTCGAGGGCATGACCGACACCGCACTGCTTCAGGTCGCGGATGCGAACACCGTGTTTGCCAGGGTTGCGCCCGCCCAAAAAAACCGGATCATCCTGGCGTTAAAAGCCAGAAAGCACGTGGTCGGTTACATGGGCGACGGCATCAACGACGCGCCCAGCTTGCACACCGCCGACGTGGGCATCAGCGTGGCAAATGCCACCGACGTTGCCAAAGATGCCGCCGACATCATCTTGCTCGAGCCTGGTTTGCGGGTGCTCTTGACTGGGATTCTCGAGGGACGACGGGCGTTTGGCAACGTCATGAAATACCTGCTTATGGGCACGAGTTCCAACTTTGGGAACATGTTCTCAATGGCGGGCGCATCGTTGTTTTTGCCGTTCTTGCCGATGCTGCCAACCCAAATTCTGGTCAACAATTTCTTGTACGACCTGGCGCAAATCACCATTCCAAGCGACAACGTGGACGAAACGTTCCTCGAGAAACCGCACCACTGGGACATCAGTCTGATTCGGCGTTTCATGTTCTGGATTGGTCCGATCAGTTCGGTCTACGATTTTCTGACTTTTTTTGTGCTTTTAAAAATCTTTGCCGCCAAAGAAGCCGAATTTCACACGGGCTGGTTCGTCGAATCGCTCGCCACCCAAACCCTGGTCATTTTTGTGATTCGCACCTTCGGCAATCCATTTCGATCAAAGGCAAGTTTGCCTTTGACTTTGACGGCGTTGGGTGTTGTGCTTGTCGGCGTTGTCTTGCCGTTCACACCACTCGCCAGCATACTTGGTTTCGTGCCCTTGCCAGCGCTTTATTTTGCATTTCTGGGCGTGGCGACACTGACCTATTTGGCGCTGGTGGAATTGGTCAAACAGCGTTTGTTCGGCTCGGTCATGACTTGAGTTTGAACTCGAGGTTGCGCCATTTTGAACACGGTATCTCGAGCCTTGGATTTGATCTTGTATTTGCTTTGGTCAAACCGTGAGTTCTGTCTCATTGCAAAACTGATAGGCTAAACCTCGAGCGTTCGCATTTGGGCGTCTCTCGAGGATTCATGACTGAAAACACCAGCAAAACCACCAGCCCCGCCCCGCCCATCAGGCGCTCGAGCACCCGCAACATTCTGACCGTGATGGGCGGCACGCTTGCCAGCCGCGTGCTCGGTTTGCTGCGCCAGGCTTTGTTCAACCGATTGTTCAGTTCCGAAATCACTGACGCCTTCAACCTCGCATACCGCATCCCAAACCTCTTCCGAGAACTGCTCGCCGAGGGGGCGCTAACCAACAGCATCATTCCAGTGTACAAATCTTTGCCACTCGAGGAACGCCCAAAATTTGCTGCCAGTTTGACGGGCGCACTGGCGGGACTGAATTTGTTGGTGGTGGGCTTTGGAATTCTGCTCGCGCCATTCGTGGTCGGATTGCGCATGGCGGATCACTCGAGCGTCAATTTTGCCCTTGCGCTCCAACTGACCCGCATTGTCTGGCCCTTTTTGGCGGGCATCTCGTTCAGCGCCCTGGCGATGGCGCTCTTGAACGCCTCTGAGCATTTTGGCAGTTCCTCATTCAGTCCGCTGGCGTTCAGCGTGGTGTCGATCATCGGGTTTTTGCTATTTCCGAACAACGCCGTCATGCTTGCCGTCATGACCGTGATTGGTGGCTTCGCTCAGTTTTTCGTGCAGATTCCAAGCCTGCAAAAATTTGGTTTGATGCCCAAACTCGAATTTTCCTGGCATCCCGCCCTGGGCAAAGCCCTCGGTTTGATGGTTCCGTTTACTTTCACCACCGGCACTCGAGAGTTGCTGTCCGTGGTGCTGACCGGCATTCTGACCTCATTTCCGATTGGGGCGATGACGGGCTTCACCAACGCCGACACCGTGTTCTTGCTGGCGTTGGGTTTGTTCGCGGTTTCACCGGCACTCGCGTTTTACCCGCGCCTTGCCGAGTACAGTGCCGCCAACGACTGGACCAGTTTCCGCGACACGCTTCTTTCCGCCTCAAAACTCGTGGTGTTCTTGACCGCGCCCGTGACCGCTGTGATTTTTGTGCTCGCACCGAGCGTCACCAGCGCCATGTTTGAACTGACCGGACGCATCAGCAACGATAAATTTGTTTTTACGGTCGCCGCGCTGCCACCGCTGGCACTCGCCATGATTCCCTGGGGTTTGAATCAATTTTTGGTTCGCGCCTTTTACGTGCGTCAAAAAACCCGTGAAGCCATCGTGATTAACGTCGCAGGATTTTTGCTCAACACCGCCATGTATTACGCGCTCTCGAGGGGCGCACCGACGGCGTTGGCGTTCAAGGGTGTCAGTCCCACGCAAGCTCAAATCTTGTTGAATGATGCCCTCTTGCATTACCAACGCATGAATTACGGCACGACGCTGACCGGTTGTTTGATCGTGATTGTTTACCTGGTAACATTGTCTTCACAAGTTCAACTCAATTGGAAAAAGCTGGTCGGTCACATCATCAAAGTCTCGCTGTCGGCATTGGCGGCGGCATTGGTCGCCCATTTCATCTCGAGCCTGATTCCGTTGCATCGCGGTTTTGTCAACGGCGCACTACATTTAGGGCTTGCTGGTGGTGCGGCGCTGGCGGTTTATATTGGGCTTTGCACGGTGTTGCAAGTGCAAGAGGTTGCAGGGTTGCGGCGCAGATTCTTGAAGCGTTAAGGCTCCAGCTTCAAATTTTGTGATTGCAGGTGTCCTTCAAGCCGCTCGAGCGCTTCGGGCATGTTCAAACGCCCATAACCCATGCGAACGTGCTGTGGTTGATCGTAAACGCCACCAGGCAGCAAAAGCACACCCGTTTCGCGGACAATCTGCTCGCAAAAATCCGTGACATCACCAGCAATGGTCACTCGAGGGAAACCAATCGGGCTGGCATTCGGTTTGACCCAAGAAAACAAACTTTCATGACGCGCCACAAATGCCTCGAGAATCGGTAAATTGCGCCGCACAATCTCGAGGTTGCGAGTCAAAAGTATTTTGCGTTGCCGCAACGCCAGCGCCGTCAAAAATTCGGATGGGGCGCTCGAACAGATGGTCGTGTAATACTTGAAATGCAGGCATTTCTCGAGCAGGTCGCGGTTGCGCGACGCAGACCAGCCCAAACGCAGTCCAGGCAAACCATACGATTTGCTCATCGACCCCAGTGAAATGGCGTTCTCGTAAACCTCGCAAGCCGCAGGCAAGCGCGTGCTCGGATCATGCTCGAGTTCGCGGTAGACCTCATCGCAAAACACAATGATACCGCGTTCTTTCGCCAGGTCCATGACCGCCGCAAAGACTTCGGGTTTCATGTTGATGCCCGTCGGATTTGAGGGCGTGTTGATGTAAATCATTTTTGTATTTGGACGAATCAGTGCCTCGAGTGCCGCCAGGTCATGCGCCCAACCGTCCTCAAAATAACGCTGCCACGGACTGACTTCCGCCCCCGTCGAACGCGCCAACTCCAGACCGCTCTCGTAACACGGCGTTTCGACGATCACATGATCACCCACGCCAAGTAGCGCGTGGTAGACCAGGAAAATACCCTCCTCCGCGCTCGAGATCACCAAGACATCATCGCTCGAGATGCCTGAATACATTCCTGCGATGGCTTCCCGCAGGTACGGGGCACCCGAAGATTCTGTATAGCCGAGCCAGAGCGCATCAAAGCGTTCTCGAGCGTCAGGTTCGAGCGCCAGCAATTCGGCAACGGAGCGCGACTGCATGTCAGAACTCGAGAGCATGAACTGGGCTGTGAATTCGTACTTGGCGTAATAATGCTCGATGCGAAAAGGTTTGAGCTTCATACCACTCCTTCTAAAAACCCGAGACTTTAAAAACCGACAATCAACGGAATCGACACCAGCGCCAGCAATGCCCCGAAACCTTGCAGGCGGGTGAATCGTTCTTTGAGCACCAGCATTGCCAGGAGTACCGTCGTCACAGGATACAAACTCGAGAGTGCCGAACCAACATCGAGCCGACCAAGTGAGGTGGACAGGGCAAACAATAGATTGCCCAGACTGTCCAACCCACCCGCCGCGAACACCAACGGCAAACCCGAAGGCTCGAGTTTGAATTGATGGCGCGTGAACAATGCCGCCAAAACCGTGACCGCAATCGTGCCAACTCGAGCCGCCACCAGCGCCCAACTGAGATCGGGGCTGGAAAATTGTGCGGTCAAAATAAAAAATCCGCCAAACGCCAGACCAGCAAACAACGCGGGCAAAAAATCTTGAATGCTCGCTCGAGCGCCAGATTCGGGTTTGGAAATCACCCAAATACCAACAATCGCCAGCCCAAAACCCACAAATTGTAAGGCTCGAGGCATCCCCTCGCTGAACGCCCCAAACAAGACCGAAACCACGTTCGCCACGACCGCCGTCACGGGTGCGACCACACCCATTTTGCCGCTCGAGAGGGCGCGGTAAAAGACCAGCAAACCGGCAGCGCCGCACGCGCCAGCGGCAAAACCAACCATAACGTCATGCGTGTTGGGCAAGGCAGAATGTTTTAAAAGCGCCAAGACCAGCAGGCAAATCAAGCCAAACGGATTTGAGATCAGCGTGACCGAAATCGGACTGACGCGTTTGCTCGCCAGACCGCCGCTAAAATCGCCCGCACCCCAGGCGGCGGCGCTGCCAAGGGCAAGCAATGCGGCAGTGAAAGCTTGACTCATGTTTGGCTCGAGGCTTGTTGAAGTGATCTCACATTCAAAACTTTAACCCGTTGGCTCCTGGTTCAAATTTGGAATGTTAAGCTCGAGATTTTCATGCCTCGATTCTCTCAAGATTCTTCTTGACCTCCTGAACCAACCAGACGATAGACAGCGGCGGATTAAATCACCATTGAAACGTATTTCACGTACAGGTATTCCTCGAGTCCAAAATGTCCACCCTCACGACCAAAACCGCTTTGTTTGATGCCGCCAAAGGGCGCTTGGGCGGTGCTTGGAATCGGGTCATTTAAGCCAACAATCCCGTACTCGAGTTTTTCTGAAACCCGCACGGCTCGAGACAAATCTTTGGTCCAGACGTAGGCGGCAAGTCCGAACGGTGTGTTGTTGGCGGCGTGCAGAACCTCGGCTTCGGTGTCGAAGGCAATCACGGGTGCGACGGGTCCAAACGTTTCCTCGCGCATCACCAGCATGTCTTCGGTCACGCCCGCAAGCACGGTGGGCTGGAAGTACAGTCCCTCGAGTGCCGAGCCGCCCGTCACAGCAGTTGCGCCGTGCAAGAGTGCATCCGCAACATGGGTTTTGACCTTTGCAAGTCCCTGGGCATCCACCAGTGGTCCAATTTGGGTGCTGGGATCGAGTGAATCGCCCACTTTCAAGCCCGAGACGGCGCTGGCAAATTTGGCGGTGAACACCTCGAGAATGCCGCGTTGGACGTAGACGCGGTTGGTGCAAACGCAAGTCTGACCGGCGTTGCGAAATTTACAGGCGACCACATCTTTGACGGCTTGTTCAATGTCAGCATCGTCGAAGACAATGAACGGCGCGTGACCACCAAGTTCCATCGAAACGCGTTTTAAGGTGTCGGCGCTTTGTTTGGTCAGGATGCGACCCACCTCAGTCGAACCCGTGAAGGTGATCTTGCGGATTCTCGAGTCCTCCATGAAGACTTTGGACAGCGCGATTGGGTCGGCGCAAGGCAGCACCTGAAAGACTCCCGCAGCACCGCCAGCCTCGAGCCAGAGTTCCGCGAGTTTGAGGGCGGTCAACGGGCTTTGCTCGGCGGGTTTGAGCACGAAGGTGCAGCCCGCCGCGAGCGCAGGACCGACTTTGCGGGTCAGCATTGCCGCCGGAAAATTCCAGGGCGTCACCGCGTACACCGGACCGACAGGATGCTTGCTGGCGAACAAGCGCTTGTGCCCAAACTGGCTGGGAATGATCTCGCCGTACACGCGCTTGGCTTCCTCGGCGTACCACTCGATAAAACTGGCGGCGTAACGCACCTCGCCCAGCGCCTCGGAGACAGGTTTTCCCATCTCGAGCGCAATCATTCGCGCAATTTCTTGCTCGTCACGAACCATCAGCGCGAACCATTTTTTCATTAACGCAGATCGCTCATACGCCGTGGTGTTGCGCCAAGTTTCAAAGGCAGTCACGGTTGCCTCGAGCGCCAAGTTTGCCTCGGTCACGCCGCAATCTGCGACCTGCGCGATGACCTGCCCTGTGGACGGACTGGTGAGCGGATACGAACTGGCTGGACTGACCCAACCTGTAGCGATGAGTGCCTTGGTCTGTCCTTGAAACTCGAGTGTCGCTGTCATGGAATCCTCCGTGAAATTTTACCTGGCGCTGCGCGGAATGCGGTTGATGTGATGATCGTTGATGACATCACAGGGTGTGTACTGACGGTCTATCTCGAGCAGTTCAGACTCAGTCAATTTCAACTCGAGTGCCGCGATTTGCTCATCCATCTGCGCGACATTATCTACCGCAAACAGGCTGCTTGTCACGCCAGGGCGGTTGATGACCCATGAAAGTGCGACCTGGGAACTGCTCACCCCTCGAGCCTCAGCCACGCCCGCCACAGCTTTGGCAATGTGATGCGACGTTTGATCGCCGAACTGATCTTGCGTGAAATTGTCGGTTTTGTTGCGTAGACTCTCGAGGTTTCCAGACAGCAAACCTCGAGCAAGCGGTGAGAACGGCGTGACCGCAATCCCCTGATCCTGGCAGAACGGAATCATCTCGCGCTCCTCCTCGCGGTAGGCGGCATTCAACTGGCACTGCATCGAAACGAATTCCGACCAGCCGCGCAAGCGTGAGGTGTAAATCATTTTCGCAAACTGCCAGGCGTACATGGTGCTCGCGCCGATGTAGCGCACCCGACCCGAACGCACGATATCGTTGAGCGCCTCGAGCGTCTCCTCAATGGGCGTGAACAGGTCAAAACCGTGAATGATGTACAAATCCAGATAATCCGTGCCAATGCGTTTAAGTGAGCCGTCAATCGCAGTGAGCAAATGCTTTCTCGAGAGTCCGCCATCGTTCGGACCAGTCCCCATCGCGTAATAGGCTTTTGACGCCAGCACCAACTGATCTCGAGGGACGCTGCCCAACAACGTCCGCCCGACAACCTCCTCGCCCACGCCGCCAGAGTAAAAATCTGCCATGTCAAAAAAATTGATGCCACGCTCGAGCGCGTGCTTTAAAATTGGGGTGCTTGCAGCTTCATCCAGCACCCAGGGACGCCATGCGGGCGTGCCGAAACCCATCGTGCCCAGGCACAATTTTGAGACTTTCAGACCAGTCTTGCCAAGATTCACATACTCCATAAATTCCTCAACTCACCTTCGGCGTGAAATACGGATTGAACACGTTCTTTGCTGCCTCACGCACGACCTCGAGTTTCGGCTCGAGGTTGATGGCATTTATAACCGCAGCTTTCGCGGCGGCATAATTGTTGGCAAAAACTTCATCGGCATCGTCCGCCGTCCAATTCACCCAGACCGCGCAGATCACGCACCAATCGTTCTCCGCCTCCCGAGGCAAAATATGCTCGAGCAAACACTCTTGCACGCCCCTGGCGACCCCCGCCTGCGCCGCCCCCCAAGTCATGCCCTCGTGCGTGTCACCACGCAAATCGGCTTTGTTGATGAACGCCGTCATGGGCTTGACCGGCACGCCAGGTTGCAAGACCACCATGAACGGCAGATGCCCTTTGGTCGGACTCGAGAGTGCGCCCGCGAAGGCATGTCCCGCCGCGCCCGTTTTTAAACCCAGCATGACGTTGATGTGCGCGGCGTTTGGTCCGCTGCCGATAAAAGATTCACCGATAAACATTTTTTCTCCTTTAAATTTTATGTAGCTTGAGCATGAACAATTTGATGTAAGACTTGCATGGCATCAATTGCGTGTTGACCCCAATGAGCTTGAAACAAGAACTTCCAATTCCAAACAATTTCGGGAACTTGAATCCTTAACTGACTTTCCCAAATACTCAGTCCAGATTTCAGATCACGATAAATATCGGCAAGATCGTCTGCAAGATCACCCACAACTGCTTCTTGATTAGAATCAGATTTTAAAATAGGATCAAAATACATCCAATAATGTCTTCGCGGAATTGCTCGAGATACACGTTCAAAAATCTGTTTCCAATCATGTTCACCAATACGGAACTCTTCTGGAGTATCCATTGAAACTCCGAGCAAACTCAGATCAGGTAACTTTTGACCAATTGAGTAAACTTCAGCTAGAACATCAAGAATCTGACGTGTCCACACAACTGAACTATTAATGTCATTTTCAAGTAAGGAACAAAACCTAATTGCAGCCTTTTGAAAGGCGATTATTTCTGGAAAGTTACCAATCTCAAATGGACTGTTCATCATGAAAATGTCGCCTGCCCACTCAAGGTTTTCTCGAGCATCACCTCATCCAACTCGAGTCCCAACCCTGGCGCGTCAGACAGGGTGATCCAACCTTCACTATCAATGTCGATTGGGGTTTTGAGCATAAAGTCACGTCGCGCCAGACTCCATTCGGGCGGGTCAAACGGAAATTCGATAAACGGTGCGCCAACCGTGCCTGCGGTCAAGTGCAGGTTTGCCATCACGCCAATGCCGTTGCCCCAGGTGTGCGGCGTGAAGATTTTGCCGTGTCTCTCAACCTCGAGCGCCAGTTTTCGCAAGCCCGTGATGCCCAGGCTGCACACGCAATCGGGTTGAAAAACGTCCAGGCAATCGCGCTCGAGCAACTCGCGGAATTCGTAAGGTTCACGGGTCATTTCGCCGCCAGCCACAAGAATATTCACACTTTTTTTGAGGGCGGTATAGCCTTTATAATCGCCGCGATGAAGCGGTTCTTCAACCCAGTACACGTGTTGCTTCTCAATTTCTTGGGCAACGCTAATAGCTTTCTCGAGATTCCAGGGTTGCAAAGTGTCCCACGGCATCCGCCAGCCCTGATTGCAGTCCACCATCAACTCGAGTTGCATTCCGATGGCGTCACGAATCGCGGCGACCACCGCCAGATCATCGCCAATGTTGGTGCGACCAAAACGAACTTTTAATGCGGGATAACCCAGCGCCATGGCTCGCTTGGCAACCTCAACCATCTCGGGAATGCTGCGATGCACTCCGCTCGAGGCATACGCCCGAATGCGGTTCGACTTGCCGCCGACCAGCTTCCAGACTGGTTGATCCCGAATTTTGCCCGCCAAATCCCAGAGCGCCACGTCAAGCGGATAGCAACGCCCCGCATGAAATTCGATGTTGCTCAAGACCGCATTGTGACGCTCGAGATCGAGCGCGTCCTGCCCAATAAAATAATGCTGATAATCACCAAAACCGTACATCGCATCGCCAGAACCCACACCCACACGCCCCGCATCGTCGAACACCCGCACGATGGTCGCCGGAAATTTGGTGCGCGGTTTCGGGTCCCAACTGGCGGGAAATGGCGGCTCGAGCGGCAATTGATGGTGGGTGATCTCGATTTTGGTGATGGTGCTCATGTCTGCCTCGAGATGGCGTGAAATGTTGGCGTGAAGAGATTGCTTCTTGCGCTACCCTCTCTTGACCATAAACGTGCACCTGGCGGGCATGGTCGCTCATCCCCAACCCTTCTCCCAACATCAGGAGAATGGAGTTTAGGTTGCTTCTTTGAGAAACGAAAATTTATTGCCCCATACCCTCTTTCGCGTAGCGAGAGAGGGTGACGAGCCTCGGCGAGTCGGGTGAGAGCTTCAGGCGAGGTGAGGTTCGTTATTCTTGCGTAGGAAGTAAGTTTTTGAGGGTTTTTCACTTCATGTACCCTTCCCAAACCCGCACGGTCAATTCAGCCAACTCGAGCCTCTGAGATTCATTCACAACTCGAGCGTTGTTGTTCAGCATGGGTTGGTTTTCGGGCGCGTTCATCAATTCGGCGATGACCTGAGGCTCGAGGATGGCGGTTGTTTTGATGGCGGTTGCGAATTGGGTTTGCTCGAGAAATGTTTTGAAAGCGTTGCTGAGTTCTTGTGGCGTCACACCAAAAACTTCGGCGGCGCTCGAGTATTCTTCAGTTGCACCTTCGATGTTCCAAGCCAGCGTTGCCTCGAGTGCGATGGTCACGGCGACCCCATGTGGAATGTGGTACAACGTACCGAGCGCGTGACCGATGCAGTGCGCGATGCCCGTGCCGCTGTTGTCTATCGCCAAGCCTGCGAGCATGGCAGCTTCCTGCATTCCCGCTCGAGTTTCCAGATTTTCGGGCTGCCGAACAGCCGTTGGCAAGTGCTGGCGAATCAATTTCATGGCGTGCAAAGCGTTGCCGCTCGAGATGGCGTTTTTGCGTTTTCCAGTGTTCGCCTCGAGTGCGTGAGAGAAAGCATCCAAACCTGTTGAAGTGGTAACAAATGCGGGCATGGTCACTGTTACATTCGGGTCAAGAATCACCAAGTCGGGCAGCATCTCGTCGCCCCAAGTCCAGAGTTTGCGCCCAAAGGTGTCGCTTACGATGCAAGTCCGCGTGACTTCCGCACCCGTGCCACTGGTGGTTGGAATGGCAATGATCGGGCGGCGACCTGTGAACGGGTTGGCGCACAGCAGATAATGCTCAATCCCCTCATGGGATGCAACGATTGCGGCGACCTGTTTGGCAATGTCGAGCGCACTTCCGCCACCCACGCCAACAATCACGGCTCGAGGAAAACTGCGGGCGTAAATTGCGGCGGCATTCACGCCCTCAACGGTGGGTTCACCGGCGGGAATGATGTACTGGGCAATGGTCACGCCTGCCAGGGCGTGTTTGAGGGTTTTAATATACTCACCCTCGGCAATCACGGCGTCCACAATCAATACCGCGCTGGCGCGTTCCCAACTTTTCAAGATTCCAGCCAAACCCGAGAGGTGGTCACTGCCGACCAAAATCCGTGGCGTGCGTCCGATGTCGTAATTCATACCGTGCTCCCGTGCAACTCGAGCCAGGTGGTTTTGAGTTGCGTGTACTCCTCGAAGGCGTGAAGGCTCTTGTCGCGTCCAAAACCTGATTGCTTGTAACCACCGAACGGCGCGTTGACGCTGGTGTGGTCAAAAGCGTTGATCCAAACCGTGCCAGCCCGCAGCCGCTTGGCGGCAAGATGCGCCTGGTTGATGTCGTTGCTCCAGATCGCCGCCGCCAGCCCGTACTCGCTGTCATTCGCAATCTGAATCGCTTCCTCGAGCGTGTCAAATTCGATGCAGACCAGCACCGGTCCAAAAATTTCTTCGCGAGCGACCCGCATGTTGTTGGTGACATTCTCGAGGACGGTGGGTTGAATAAACACCCCACCAGATTCTTGCAAGACTTGCGCCCCGCCAATCGCCACACTCGCGCCCTCTTGTTGCCCCAGCGCAATGTACTCGAGCACCCGTGAACAATGCTCAGGAGAAATCAACGCCCCCATTTCGGTGCTCGGGTCGAGCGGATCGCCTGGTTTGAGGCGTTCCGCCCAAGGTTTCAACAGCGCCATAAACTCATCGCGCAAACCACGCTCCAAGAGCAACCTCGAGCCAGCATTGCAACTCTCGCCTTGGTTGTACCAGATTGCGTAAGCCACGTACATTGCGGCTTTCTCGAGGTCAGCATTGCGCGTGACAATGTGCGGACTTTTACCGCCAAGCTCGAGTCCGATGCGTTTGATGTTGGATTTGGCGCTGTACTCGAGAAATTTCCTGCCGACCTCAGTGCTGCCTGTGAACACGATCACGTCCACGTCTGGGTGCATTCCGAGTGCCTGCCCAGCAATGTGCCCAAGTCCCGTCACGACGTTCAACACGCCATCAGGAATGCCCGCCTCTTTTGCCAGTGCCGCCAGTTTCAACGCCGAGAGCGAGCTTTGCTCCGCAGGTTTTAAGACCACACTGTTGCCCGCCGCCAGTGCAGGTCCAAGTTTCCAAGCCGTGATAATCAACGGATAATTCCAGGGCACAACCGCGCCCACCACCCCTATCGCCTCTCGAGACACCATCACCAAACTCGAGTTTCCGTTCGGTGCAATCTCGTCGTACATCTTGTCAATGCACTCCGCGTACCATTGAATGGTATTCGCACACGAACTCGCGTCCACATTGACGCTTTCCTTGATCGGCTTGCCCGTGTCCAGCGTCTCGAGCAACGCCAATTCTGCCAGATTTTCGCGCATCAAATTTGCCCAGTTCAGCATGATGCGTTTGCGTTCCGTCGGTTTTAAATCCCGCCAAACACCGCTCTCAAACGCCGCTCGAGCCGCCCTGACCGCCACATCCACATCCGCAGCATCACACGCCGCAATCTGCGCCAAATGTTTGCCCGTCGCTGGGTTGATGCGTTCAAACGTGCCCCCAGAAATTGCATCCACAAAATGCCCGTCAATAAAAGCTCGAGTCTCGAGTTTGATGTCTTTTGCGTACTGCTGCCAGTTTGTATCCGTGATGATGTTCAAAATAATCTCCTGAATTTTAGATTTCTGTTTTTTGTTTTTCTCCCTTCTCCTGATGTTGGGAGAAGCGACCATGCCCGAAGGTGCATTTTATGGTCAAGAGAGGGTCGGGGATGAGGGTAGATCTACCACCCGTTCCTTGAGCACATTGCATTTTTGATTTTGTTTCGCGGCAGCAAAGGCAGGGCGCAGCGAGCAGTGCTTCTACGTCATTTCTTTCGCAACTCGTTTTTCCACAAATCTCCGCACATAATCATTCGCAGGTTTCTCGAGAATCTCTTTTGGCTTCCCAACTTGCACCAGCTCGCCGTTGTACAAAATGGCAATTTCACTGCCGATATGAAGCGCCTCGTCGAGGTCGTGGGTGATGAACACAATGGTTTTGTGCAGGCTTTTTTGAAGCTCGAGCAACTGGTCTTGCATTTCGGCGCGGATTAACGGGTCGAGGGCGCTGAAGGCTTCGTCCATCAAGATCACATCGGTATTCGCAGCCAAGGCTCGAGCCAGCCCAACGCGTTGTTTCATGCCGCCCGAGAGTTCGTCTGGGTATTTTTGCTCGTAACCTTTCAAGCCAACCCGCTCGAGCCAAATGCGGGCTTGCTCGAGTGAGGCTTCTTTTTTTTCGCCGCGAGTTAACAGCGCAAATGCGGCATTCTCGAGGGTGGTTTTGTGGGGCATCAGACCGAATCCTTGAAAGACCATGCTGACCTTGTGGCGGCGCAGATCGCGCAAGCCTGCGTCGTTCAGTTTTGCCACGTCCGTTCCGTCAATCAAAATTTCGCCCGCGCTGGGTTGAATCAAACCGTTAAAGTGCCGCACGAGCGTACTTTTACCCGATCCCGACAAGCCCATGATCACAAAAATCTGCCCCTGGTTGATCTCGAGCGACACGTCTTTCAAGCCAACCGTGCAGTTGGTGTTTGCCAGCACCTCGTCTTTGCTTGCGCCAGCACGGGACATGGTCAGCGCCTGGGTTGCTCGAGTGCCAAAGATTTTATAAACGTTGTTGACCTTGATTTTGCTCATCAACGTTTTCCGTTCAGAAGGCGTCGCTGACGGGCTTCCATGCCGTAAGCCTGCGAGATTCGGTCAATGATGATGGCGAGGATCACCACGGCAATTCCCGCCTGCGAACCCTTGCCGACATTCAGCGTGTTGATGCCCTCGAGCACATCCTCGCCCAATCCTCGAGCGCCGATCATGCTGGCAACCACGACCATTGCCAGCGCCATCATGATGGTCTGGTTGATGCCCGCCATGATGCTGGGGCGTGCCAGTGGCAGTTCGACGCCGATCAGCATTTGCCACGGGCTTGTGCCGAAGGCGGCGGCGGCTTCCTTGGTGTCGGCATCGACTTGACGAATGCCAAGGTCGGTCAAACGAATCAGTGGCGGCAGGGCGTAAATAATCGTGGCGAAAATCGCGGGGACTTTGCCCAAATTAAAGAGCATCAAGACTGGAATCAAATACACAAACCCAGGCATGGTCTGCATCACGTCCAGCACTGGCAGCACAATTGATCTCAGGCGATTGCTCTTCGAGGTCAGAATCCCGAGCGGAATGCCAATCAAAACGCACAAAAACGTTGAAACCATCATCAGTGCCAGCGTCAGCATCAGTTTGTCCCACAAGCCAAAGCAACCGATCAAGTACGCGCAAGCCACAAACAAGAACGTGGGTAAAAAACGTTTTGTCGCATGAAAACCCAGCAAGCCCAGCGCAATCAAGACTGCCCACGGCGGAATCCAACGCAATGCCAGCTCAAGCGGAATCAAAAAATAGTGCAGCAAGAACAGCGTGATGCCATGAAAGAACTCGCCGTAATGGCTGACCAGCCAGGTCACGAAATTATTGATGGGGTCTGTGATGCTTAAGTTCAAAAACATGAATCTCGAGTCTCCAAGGAAAGGCTTTTGACGTAACGAGCGATGAGGCATCACCTCACCGCCCGAGCTTAGATGGCTTATTTCATCATGCTGGCTTCAAGCTTTTGCGCAACGCCCGCCGGAACCCATTTGCTCCAGGTAGCTTTCTGGTTTTTCAAGAAATCCATCGCGGCATCGCTGGCGCTGATCTTGTCCTCGCTGATGCGTAAAATGGCTTTTTGAAGTTGGTTGAGGCTGAAGCTGGTCTTGCCAAAAAAACGCGTCAATGCGGCGTCGCTCTTGGCAAAATCGGCGTTCAGGTTGATGCGCAAGGTGGCTGATGGCGTGGCGCTGGCGCAGGCTTTGGGGTCGTTGGCTTTCTCGAGTTCGTAGCATTTGGCGTTGTACTTTGGTTCTTTGAGTTGAATCACGTCGTACTTGCCGAGCAAAGAGGTTGGTGCCCAGTAATAAAACAAGATTGGCTTGCCCTGCTGGAAGGCGCTGGCAACGCTTGCATCGAGTGCGGCTTGCGAGCCTGGACGGAATTGTTGGTACATGCTGTTCAGCTTGTAGGCGGTCAGTTTGCCGTCGTTGGTTTTGTCGCAGACCCAACCCGACACGCAACCCAGCAGACGTGACATGTTTGGATTCTCGTCGTCTTTGAACAAGTCCTTGTATTTTGCCAGATCAGACACGGATTTCAGGTCTGGCGCGAGCGCCTTGATGCCTCGAGCCGAATCGCCCTCGACCAGGTAACGCGGCACGAACCAACCCTCGACGGTGCCACCCTGCAAGATTTTGCCGACCAGTTTGGCTTTGCCGTCCTTGACGCCTTTGATGACAATATCGTTGAAGCCTTCCCATTCCTCAGCCCAGACGTGAAGATCGCCGTTGATCAGCGCGGTTTCGGTGACGGTGGTCGAACCGATGATGACTTCGGTTTTGCAGCCGTAACCTTTCTCGAGAATGTTGCGCAGGACTTCGGTGATGAACTGCCCGCTCTCCCAACTGATGCCCGCAAATTTGACCGTATTGCCGGCGGCACAGTATTTGGATGGCGAGTTTTGTTGGGCTTGCGTGCCGACCAGTGTGGCACTGGCGAGTAAACCTGCGGCGAGCATTATTTTTACGGCTGTCTTTTTCATATCGCTCCTCTCATCTCGAGCGTGCCGTTTTGACGGGCGCACTCGGTTGATGACTGTGTTGGGGTGGTGCTGTGCTGGCAATGGTGCTGGCAAAAAATCCAAGGTTTTCAGAGATGGCTCTCGCGCCAATCAACAGATGCTCGAGTGCAATTTCAAACCGTGCGGAGCTGGGGCTGGCGACCGCCATGCAAACGCTCAACGCCGCCACCACCGCGCCGCTCGAGTCCCTGACGGGTGCGGCGATGCAGCACAAATTCAGGGCGCTCTCCTGTTTGGTGTCCGCGTAGCCTCGAGCGCGAATTTGCTCGAGTTCTGTCGAGAGTGCTTTTTGATTGGTGATCGTGTACGGCGTGATGGCGGGTAATTTCTCGAGCTTGACCGGATGAAATGCCAGCAGCAACTTGCCGACGGCACTGCCGTGAAGTGACACGCGCCGCCCGATGTAGGTCGCTGGGCGAACAAGCTGGGTGCAATCGGTTTTGGCGACAAACACTGCCTCCGTACCCTCGAGCCGTGCGAGCTGCATGGTTTCGTTGATCTTGGCGACCAATTCAGAACTGACCCGTCCAAAGACCCGCGTGATGTCAAGGTTGCGGGTGTAAGCCACGCTGTACTCGAGCACCTTTGGACCAAGTTGATACACCTGCCCGTCCTGTTCAACCAACCTGGTGGCGTAAAGCGTACTGAGGGTTCGACTGACGGTGCTTTTGGGCGCTCCAATGCGGCGGCTGATCTCGGACAAGGACAGCGCCTGCGGTTCGCTCGAGAGCAAATCCAGTATTTTCACGGCAGTATGAACGGCTGGGGTTGGAAGGTCAGTCATCAGAAAACTCGAGTCCTTGGCTTGTTCCATATTTGGAACGCTGGGTTGTATTTGGTTCAAGACAGACTATAACCAGAGCCGCCCCAGAAAAACAAGAGGGGCTGACCTGCGCAGATCAATGACTCAGAAAATCAAGCTTTGATCGGTAACTCGAGCCACCACAACCCGCGAACTTTTAACCGCGTTTGTTGCGCCAGACATCCACCACCGCCGTGAACTTGCCGCCAGCAGAAACCCGTTCATCTGACAAAACCAAAGACATGGTTTTCAAGTTTCAGATTCAGTCGTAACCTCTGCATGACTCGAGGATGTATTTAACCATCTGGTTTGAGCTTTGTGCGTTCAAGAATTTCGTTCACGGTTTGATCTGGTGTTTGCCCTGAAGAATCAATCCAGATTCCGATTCTGGGCGTTTCAACTCGCAAGCTTTTGTCAAGTTCTTCAATGGTGTAACCCGCGTAACCATCTTTGCCTCGAGCCGCATTGCGTTGCCGAATCACCTCAACACCAGGCGTTAAAACAACCACCCCAAACGAATCATGCCGTATCAGATCGGCACAGTATTGCAAGGCAGCCCCAAAACAATTGTCTTGCCAGACGACCGTAAAACCAGTCTCGAGATAACTTTGGGCAAGCATCGCCGCCTGACGGTAACGCAAGTAGAGTTGCTCGAGCGCCCCGGGTTTTGGTTCGCTCGACATTAAAACTTTACCGGTCACGATAAAGCTGTTGATTGCGTCGCCATCAATGTGAACGGCTTTGGCAAAGTGTTGCGCCAACAATTGCCCAACGGTCGATTTCCCAGAGGCGGGAATTCCGGTGATCAAAAAAATTCTTGGTTTCACCGTTTCCATCAGCACTTCCTGACAAAAAATTGTCGGTTGACCCTGGGTTTTTCGAGATGCAAACTCAATTTATGCCAACGCAAGCGGCAAACAACTCGGTCCAATTGGTTCAAAACTTTTGTAGGTCAGCACAAACTCGCGGTGTCCCAAACTTTCGGAGGCGGTCTTCTCACCCTCGGCAGTCAAGCGAATCCGCTCGACAATCTCGAGTCCCACCTCATCAATCGTGCCCTGTCCCTCGAGAATCCTGCCCGCATTCACGTCCATGTCATCACTCATGCGACGATACGTTTCTGGGTTTCCACAGATTTTAATGACTGGACTGATGGCGCTGCCAACCACGCTGCCGCGCCCCGTGGTGAACAGAATCACGTGCGAACCGCAAGCAATAAGTTCGCCAATTTCGGCGGTGTCGTTGATGTTCGGAAAGCCAAAGCGCACCTCGCCGTCGGGGATCACATCGAGCAGGTACAAGCCAGGATTTGGCGGCACGTCGCCAGGCTTGATGATGCCGTGCAACGCCCCGTGCCCCGCCTTGGCATACGCGCCCAGAGACTTTTCCTCGAGCGTCGTCAGTCCACCCTCGGCGTTGCCAACCGCAAAACTGCCATGCCCGAGGATGTTGTAATAGTTCGCGGTTTTTGCCATGCAGCTTAAAATTTCTTGACCCAATTCTGGCGTGATGGCGCGGCGCACCATGTCCTGCTCACAGCCAATGAGTTCACCGGTTTCTTCAAAAATCGTGGTCGCGCCCAGGTTGACCAGACGGTCAAAGGCGTTGCCCACCGCAGGGTTCGCGCTGATGCCACTCGTGCCGTCCGAACCACCGCAGACCGTGCCGACAATCAACTCGTGCATTCCCATCTCGGCGCGTGGCACACGCTCGAGATCAACCAAGGTACTGCGAATCCATTCGCGCCCAGCCTCGAAAGTTTTGCGCGTGCCACCCGTCTGTTGAATCACCAGCACATCCACAGGACGCCCACTCGAGCGCACCGTCTCGGCAAGTTGATTGCGGTTAAAACTCTCGCAACCCAGACTGACCAGCAAGACCGCACCAACGTTCGGGTGCGTGCAAAGCGATTCCATCATCTCGAGCGCGTAGGTGTTTGGGTAGCAACCGCTAAAACCGATCACGTGAACATCATTGTCTTCAAAGGGCGCGGCGATTTGCTTGGCGACATGATGGGCGCACTCGACCAAATACACCACTGCAATGACGTTGCGAATGCCTTTGCGCCCGTCGGCACGTAGGTAAGCTTGCATCAATGTCCTCCCTCTCCTGGACGACCAAAACTCGGAATGTAATCGCTCTGCAAATTGTGCGTGTGAACATGCTCACCAGCCGAAATTGTGGCTGTGGTCGAACCTATCGGCATTCCAAATTTCACGATTTTCTCGCCAGCGTTTAAGGCTCGAGCCGCCACCTTGTGCCCGAACGGAATGGTTTTGCTAGCTGTGATCTTCAGACCCTCAAGCTCGAGTTCTTGTCCCTCGAGAATGGCTTTCACCACCACCAAAACGTTATCGCTTGCGGAGAGTCGCAAAAAATACTGCCCTGAATTTTGCATGAAATATCTTACTCCCGTTTCCACAATTTTCGAGTAGAAACCTCACTAGAGCGGCAAAAGGGCAATGTTCTCAGCATTCGCTCGTGCCTCCAATTTCTTTGACTCGAGCAACGCCATTTTGGCACCCAACCACGGTGTCCAGTAGGTTCGCATGGTTTGGGTCACCAGCAGTGTTGGAATCGATGTTGCGGCATCTCGAGGGCAAAACAGCAAATCCATGTTCGTGACCGCGCCACCGTTTTCACCGCCCACAGGTTGTTCGTAACGCACGTCCACGCGCTTAAAACCGAGGCTCGAGAAGGCTTTCAAACGTGTGCTCGGGTCACTGCCGATGCTGTGTTCCAACTCGAGTTCGGGCTTTGAAAGCCGTGCTGGATTGACGACATCAATAAACAAACCCCCGACTTTGCCGCCCGAGATTTTGTCCAGCGCTTCAAACCGTGCCTGATGCAATTTTCGCGCCAAACCCTGCCCTCGAAAATCTTGATCGACCGCCAGGTAACTCGAGAAACCCACATTGGTATTGCGTAAAAAATGAAACAACGTTCCCGCCACCACACGCCCAGACTCCTCGAGCACCAACAAAATATTTTCTCGATCATGGTTGCTCCACTCGAGCATCTGCCCGATGATGGAAGCCGGAATCAGCATGTCAGGCTCGAAGTAAGTGCGTTCTTGCAATGCTCCAAAACTGGCGATTGCAGGATCATTGGCGGTGGTGATGCGGCGCAACTCGGGCATGAGATCAGTTTAACGTTTTGAGGGCATGACGGTAGCGCCGCACGACCTCGAAACCAGCTTTCTGATAAAACCCTTGCACGCCCGTCCAATCAATGCCCATGCGCGTTCCACCTCGAGCTTTTAATTTGTGCATGGCAGCCACCAGCAACGCAAAACCCAAACCCTGCCCGCGCAATGCGCCAGTAACGCCCATTGGTCCAAGTCCGCAGTCTTCAGTTAGCCACAAACCCGAGGGCAAAATGACAGGGTCGGAACGCAAGCCAATCAGCGCAAAACCCATCACGCGTCCGTCAACCTCGAGCGCCAAATGTTGATGCTCGGCTTGTCGCAGCACAAAGTTGGTGTCGTACACCCAACGCCCAGGAAATTCACGGCGCACAAACTCGAGCACACCCTCAACATCGGCTTGCACGATTCGCGCATTGTTTGGAAGTTCGAGCGGTGGAAGGATATCCAATTCTCGAGCGAGGTCATTGCTGACACCCGTTGAAATTTCAAAACCGCGACGCTCGAAAAACCCAACCAATATATTTTGGGGCGTGTCAATCTCGAGCGTGATTGGCAAGTGTTCATCGAGCGGAATGCCTGGGATAAAATGATGCGCCTCAGTGCCAACAACAACCAGCGTTGCGCCTCGAGATTTCAGGGTTTTTTCTGCCCAAGCCAGCAACCTCGAGCCAACGCCGCAACGCTGGAAATCTGGATGCACCGCCAGAAGCCGCACATGCCCAGTCGTGTCGTTTAATCGGTACGGTTTGGCAGGACTCGCAATGCAAACAAAACCTGCCAGCGCACCATCCACAAAACCGAGGTGCGTGTCATCAGGATTTAAAAACCGCGACTCGAACCCGAGCAAATCAAGTTTGAAACGCGGGTCGGTCATGGCGGCATTCCAAATCTCGAGCATGGGTTGAGGATCGGTCATGTTGCTCGAGTGTACAAGCTTTTGACCGAGCACAAAGCAATGAAGCTTGGTCAAATTGAAGTGTTGCGAAAATCATGTTCGAACGGTTTGGCAATCATGATAAACAAGGAATTCATACGGTAAACCAATTTTGACGCCAGCTTGCTTTTTGGGTTTCGTACCCGAATTCAAATCTGTACGGCTTTTGTCCTGGTTATAAAAGTCCCAAACGCACGGCAATTTCGCGCCCGACAATGAAATGTTCAGTCTCGCCAACATGCAGCAACACGCAATCGCGGTCTGCGTAAAATTCTTTGACCGCATCCCACGCCGCATCTTCGGACTCAAAGACATCGGGAAGCTCGAGGTCTTGCACCGTCTCGAGGGCATCCTCGCCGAACTCTTCGCTGCGCAGCGCTTCAACAAGCGACGTGAATTGATACCTGTCTAAGATTTCGTCGCGGTTAAGTTTACGCCCTGCCAGCGTGGTTTTTTCGACCAGCGATTCGTCGATGAACGCAAAACGCTCGAGTGCGGCATCAAAGAATTGGTCGGTCACAGGAATGATTGGAATGTTCATGCGTTCATGATACGCGTTCAAGAATCCAAAATGACAATCACGTCCACCCGTCCAGGACCATGGACCCCGAGCGCCATCGTTTGTTCAATGTCAGCACTTTTGCTGGGTCCAGTGTGCATTCCCCAGGCGCTCGGAAGCTCGAGCGACCCAAGTTTGGCGTACAAATCTTCGATGTCGGGCAGGATTTGACTGGCTTTCAAAAGAATGATGTGATGAAACGGCAACAGTGTCGCCAGCCGCCCGTGACTCGAGGAAAATGCGAGGCTACCCGTCGCGGCAACCGCAAAATTCGCGCCCGTGATGCCAACGTCAGCATCTTTTGGCTCGAGCAACGTCAAACCGTTTTTCTCGAGTGCAAACTCTTTTAGAATCTCGTGGCTCGAGCTGACATACGAGGTTTTGCCAATCAGCAATGTTTTTAAACCTTCCCGAGCATCCTCAAGTGATTCGACCAAATGCACTTGCCCAAGCACCCGTTCGTTTTCGAGCTTGAAACGTTGTGCAAGAACTCGAGCATCCTGAATTGGATTTAAACTTGGTGGGGCTGGAGGTCTGGTGATTGGGGCTTTGGGGTTGCGACCAGTGGCAGATTGAACTCGAGCCAGGAAATCGGCACGGTTCATGATGAAACCTTAGAAGTGAGGCTGGTATTTAGCCAACCCCCATCCCCGACCCTTCTTGGCTTCAAGACGCACCTTCGGGCGAAACCGCTTCTCCCGCACGGCGGAAGAAGGGAGCTTTGGTGCTTTGTTATGTGACTAAAAGTGAGGCTCGAGAAACCAAACACTTCATTTGCTTTTGAATTCGATAACCCTCTCCCGCTTGCGGGAGAGGGTGGCGCGAAGCGCCGGGTGAGGGCTTCAGGTGCGTCAAACTCGAACCAATTTTGTTGAGACATTGGGTTTTTGTTGCCAGTAAATTTAATCATCACTAGCCTCGGGTTTCTCGAGTTTGGGTGCGGCTTCAGTGTTCAACCCTTCATTCCACAAATCCCGAAACGATTTTTGATTGGGTGCGGGAAAATCGCGGGTGGCTTGCCAGCTCGAGAGTGGTGCAATGCCGAGGTTCGGCATTGTTTTGCCCCATTTGACAAACCGTCCGAGTTTGCTCGAGAGTTTGTACAGCGCGGGGTTTTTCATTAGGTTTTTGAAGGCTTTGATGCCCAAAGTTTCGGCAACTGGCATCAAGCCGCCGCTGACGGCTCGGGTGCGCTGGGTGACGAGCATTTGCGGCAACGGAATTTTGACGGGGCAGACATCACCGCACGCGCCGCACAAACTCGAGGCGAACGGCAGGCTTTTGGCTTCACTCAATCCGAGTAAACCAGGGTCGAGCACGCTGCCGATGGGACCTGAATACACCCAGCCGTAAGCGTGACCGCCAAGTTGCTGGTAAACGGGGCAGGTGTTCAGGCACGCGCCGCAACGAATGCAGCGCAGACTGGCTCGCATTTCAATGTCTGCCAGCACGCTCGAGCGTCCGTTGTCGAGGACGACCACGTGAAATTCTTCGGGTCCGTCAACCTCGAGGTCGGTTTTGGGTCCAGAAATTAAACTTACGAACACGGTGCTGCGTTGCCCTGTGGCGGCTCGAGGCAACAGTTTTAAGAACACGCCGAGGTCGTGAATGTTGGGAATAACTTTCTCGAGTCCCATGACGGCAATGTGAACCCTCGGGCGCGAGGTGGTCAGGCGGGCGTTGCCCTCGTTTTCGACGATCACGATGCTGCCCGATTCGGCAACGGCAAAATTCACGCCAGAAATCCCAACGTCGGCGTTCAAAAAATCTTGCCGGATGATCTCACGGGCTTTGCCCGCCAGCACATCGGCGCTCGAGCCGAGCGGCACGTCGTAAAGCTTATGAAACAATTCGTCCACCTCGGTTTTGGGTTTGTGAATTGCGGGTCCAATAATATGGCTGGGGTGCTCGCCCTCGAGTTGCAAAATGTACTCGCCCAAATCCGATTCGATCACCTTCATGCCAGCCGTCTCGAGCGCATGGTTGAGTTCAATTTCTTCTGTCACCATGCTTTTGGATTTGACGATCAACTTGGCGTTCGCGGCTTGGGTGATCGCCAGAATAATCTGGTTGGCATCCGCGCCGTCGAGCGCAAAATGCACATGACCACCCCGAGATTCGATGTTGTCCGCCAAACGCCCCAGGTAATAATCCAGATGCTCGAGCGTGTGGTCTTTGACGGTGGCGGCGTAGGCTTTTAAGGCTTCGACATCGGGCAATTCGGCGTAACGCTCCTCGCGTGCCTGGTTAAACGTTTGCGTCGCACGCATCACCGCGCCGCGAACGCCAGTGTTCGCCAGTGCCCTCAGGTGCGCCTCGGGAAAATCGTGAATGCTAATTTCCATGATTGACTCCTATACGGGTTGGGCTTCTTGCTCGTAAGACAGCACCTCACGGGCTACTCGCGCTTCGAGTGCGGCTTTGCCATTCAACAACAACTGTGCAATATGAACCACGGGTGGCGTGTTCTGGCGTCTGCCCAAACCGCCACCAAGCTGCATCAGACAGCCCAAATCGGTGCTGGTCAGGACATCTGCCTCCGTGGCGTCCACCTGAAGCGAATCAATTTTTCGGTCCATCATCGCGCTCGAGAGTTCAGGCAGTTTCACGCTGAACAAACCTCCAAACCCGCAACAGCTTTCATCCCAAGGCAAGAGTATCGCTCCCGCCGCCTCGAGCAAAATTCGTGGCTGTTGCTTGACGCCCATATTGCGCATGGCATGACAAGAATCGTGATACGCCACCCGCACACCAGTCAGGTCAACGCCAGGGTGTGTCACCCCCAGTTTTTCGACCAGAAATTGCGTCAGTTCAAACACCCGACTCGAGACATCCCAAGCCCGACGCAAGTTGATCGGGTCATGCGCGAACAATTCTGGGTAATGATGCACCATCGCCCCGCACGAACCCGAAGGCACAACCACCGCATCACTCGTCTCGAGCGAATTCTCGAAGACATTCAAATAATGCTTGGCAATCTCTCGAGCGTCATCGGCATACCCCGCGTTGAAGGCGGGCTGTCCACAACAGGTTTGATCCTGTGGAAAACTGACCTCCACCCCAAACCTTCGCAGCAACCGCACGCTTGCCATCGCCGCACTCGAGCCGAATTGATCTGCCACACAGGTCACAAAAAAACTTACTCGCATGAACACCTCTGGTTTGGAATCTCGAGCATCATAGAACGAAAACCGTGCGAACCAAAAACAACCCTCGAACCATTGCGGAAAATGTGTTGGCGTTCCCGCGTAGGGGCGCATTGCCATGCGCCCCTACAGGACAATGATTTTTGAACGTTTGAACTGAATTTTTCACTCTGGAAATCCACCACCTGCACTTGCCTTCCCTCGGGTTTTCGCGGTTTTCTCGAGGTACCCACCGCTGCGTAAAGCTTTCATCGGTTCACTGGGTTTGCCTTGTTCTTCACGAATTTCGGCGAGTAACGGACGCACATCGGTTCTGAAGGCATCCATCAAAATCTGATTTGCCTCTAAAATCGCGCCCCGACCCTGTGCAACCTTTAACGCAGCACGATCCACCAGCAACGCCTTGGCATAAGCTTCCTGGCAGTTAAGGACGCTCAAGAGCATGGCTTCGACCTTGTTCTCGAGGTAGTGGCACTGGTCGATCATGTACGCCACATTCTTGGCGGTATTCACAGCCAGTTTGTCTTTGGACTGCTCGCTGCTGACCAGTTCATTAAAAATGCAGAACAACTCGAGCGGGTTGGTACTGCCGACAATCAAATCGTCATCGGCGTAACGGCGGTTGTTGAAGTGAAAACCACCAAGCTTCCCCTCGTCGAGCAAAAATGCCACGATCTGTTCAATGTTCGTGCCTTGCGCGTGGTGTCCCAAATCGACCAGCACTTGGGCTTTATCACCCAGCGCCGTGCAGTGCGCAAACGCCGTTCCCCAATCGGGCAGGTCTGTGCCGTAAAAAGCAGGTTCAAAGAACTTGTACTCGAGCAGCAGGCGCGTGTTTTTGGGCAGTGCCGCATAAACCTCGCTCAAGGAATCTCGAGTGCGGTGCTTGCGTTCACGAAAATCGTCTTGTCCGGCGTAATTCGTGCCGTCGGCAAACCACAATGACAAATCCCTTGAACCCGTGAGTTTCATCACATCAATACACTCAAGCATGTGATTGACGGCTTTCTTGCGAATTTTTTTGTCAGGGTTGGCAATTGAACCAAGGCGGTATTCTTCGGCTTGAAAGACATTCGGGTTGATCGCCCCAAGCGCAATACCACGGTCTTTGGCGAACTTTTTCAGCTTCCCAAAATCCTCAACCTTGTCCCAGGGAATGTGCAACGCCACGCTCGGCGCAGCACCCGTCAACTCGTGAACCTTGGCGGCATCCTCGAGCTTCTCCCAGATGTCACGCGCCGCGCCAGGGCTGGAAAAGGTTTTAAAACGCGTTCCCGCGTTGCCGTAACCCCACGAGGGCGTTTCGATGTGTTGTTTTTTCAGGGCTTCACGAATCGAATTGCTGACGTTCATATTGACCTCGTTTTGAATGGATGCTCGAGAAAAGGAACGAGCATTGACTTAAAACTTATTGCATCACGCCGTGTTCTCGAGCTTTACCGCGCAAGAATGCCAGACCATCACGCACGAGGGCTTGCGGATCACCGACCACATCGCGCCACAGGCAGGTCGCACCAGCAATATCAGGATTGATCGCAGCGAAGGATTCCATGACCAGCGCCCCATCGTAATTGATGGCTTTCAAACCCTTAAACACATCGTCCCAGTGAACGTTGCCCGTGCCTGGCGTGCCACGGTCAGATTCGGAAAGGTGAATGTAGCGCATTTTTGTGCCAGTACTGAGAATCGGTTTGAAAAACCCTTTCTCTTCAATGTTCATGTGGTACGTGTCCAGGTGAACGAACGCGTTGGGTTCGTCGATGCGTTCAACAATCTCGAGCGCTTGGCTGGCGAGGTTAATCAAGTAATTTTCGTAGCGGTTGATGGCTTCAATCCCAATCTCGAGTCCGAGCGTGGATGCCGTTTTTGCCACGGATTTTAGAACCGTCACGACGCTGGTCAGTTCATCGTCTCGAGGTGGAGCGCCCGTCAGCGTTCCCAGATGCGTGTAAATCGCTCCCGAGAGTGCCGTCGCGCCAATGCCGTGCGTCACCCGAAGCGCATCCTCGAGAAAGACTTTTGCCTTCTCAGGGTTGGCTGGCAAGTGCGAGTCTTTGGGCAGACCAAGCGAGCAGGTCGCACCGATGTTGTAATGCTCGAGCAGGGTTTTGGTGTGCAAAATATTGAAACTGGCGGGGTGTAAAACGCAGACTTCAACAAAATCCAAACCCACCGCCGCCGCGCCGCCAATCACTTTTTCTGCGCCCTCGTCGCTCCAATCGCCTGCCCAAATAAATGCGTGTGCTCCAAATTTTGGCATCTCGAAAACTCCTTTCAGAAACCGAATCACGTACTGTTCGAGTTGTCGAGTTTAGTCGTACCAATGAAAAAACGCGTCAAAAATCTGGTACGGCGGATCGCCAAGCAGTGTATGAATTTTTGTATTGAATGGCATGGGTTTTTTCAGTTCCTGAGGGTCAAGAATGGTAAATCCGTGCTTCTCGAGTTTCTGACGCAATTCGGCGCTCACCTCGAGCCAGTTCCCAGGTGGAAAAATGTTCAGGTCTTCGGCATGTAAAAAACCAAAACTACCACCGCTTGAATGCCGTGTCTTTTCCATTGCACCCATGACCGCAACTGGCGCGTGTTTGCACAAATAAATCGTGATTCCATCAATGACGGTATGCTCTGGTTTTTTGAGGCTTGAGCGACCACCAGTTTTGTAACAAAAAACATCTACGTAAGAGGCGTACCCACTGCCGTAACCGTCTTCGGTTTCAACCACCATTTGTTTTGACTGTGTGAGGTCGTGAATCACATTTTTGATCTGTCCTTTAATGGCATTTTTTGAACCACCGACCGACTCGCCAGCTATGATTTTCTCGAGCATTTCGTTGCTAATTTCCACATCACACCTCCGTCACCAGCAGCCGAATATCCGCCGCCTCGAGCGCGTTTCTGGTTTCAATCTCAGGCTCGAGATCGGTGATCATCACATCCACCGCATCCATCTCGACAATCGTATGCAATGCCACCCTCGAGAATTTGGTGTGGTCCAAAAGCGCCACAATCAAGCGCCCCGAGCGAATCAGTTGTTCTTTCATTTCGGTTTCGGGCAGGTGCGCGTCGGTGAAACCCGTTTGCGGGCTGAAACCTTTGCTCGAGAAGAACACTTTGTCGGGATGAAGCCGTTTTAAAGTTCCTGTCGCGTGAGCACCAACAAAAGACCGCGCTCGAGCGTGAAATTCGCCGCCCGTCAAGGTAAACGGTAGATTCAAACCTGCCAGAATCGTGGCGGCATCGAGGCTCGAGACAATCGTGTTGACGGTTTTTGCGCCCAGCAATTGCGCCAGTTGCAATGTGGTCGTGCTGGCATCGAGGGCGATGGTGTCACCGTCTTGGATCAACTCGAGCGCCTTTTTGGCAATGCTGGATTTCGCCTCGAGATGCTCGTTGATGCGCAAACTGTAGGCAACCTCGTCGTTGGCTTTGCTTTGCAACCTCGCGCCACCGTGCACCCGTTCGAGCAACCCCTGATCGGAGAGCAAATCCAGATCGCGGCGCACCGTCATTTCGTGCACGCTCAGATGCTGCGCCAGTTCCTTGGTGCGCACAATTTTTCGCGCCAGCGCCTGTTGCAAAATAAATTCGTGTCTCGAGCGCAGGGCGGCGGCAGGATCAGCGTTTTGCATCAGGATGTTGCACCTCGGGTTTCATGATTTTGCGTCTGGTTTCACAAAGCGTTTGATGATGGGCGGCAGCGCAATGGCGAGCACCATCAGGATACCAATAATGATCGAGGCAACGATGCCAGGAATATTGATCAAGCCCATGCCGAACTGAATCATGCCGAGCAGCAAGACAGACAGCACCACGCCCAGAATATTTCCCACGCCACCTGCGATGCTGACCCCGCCGAGCACGGTCATGGTGATGACATCAAGTTCCCAACCCTGGGCAATGTTGGGGCGGGTGGTGGTGATTCTCGAGGTGAGAAACACGGCGGCGAGTCCTGCCAGTGTGCCTGAAAAGGTGAACAGCGCCAAACGGTAACGGGCGACGGGAATTCCAGAAAAACGTGCCGCTTCTGGGTTGTTGCCGATGGCGTACAAATTTCTTCCCCAACGGGTGCGAGCCAGGAACACGCCGACACACACCGCCAAAATCAAGAAGGTCACGAACGAGATTGGTAGATTCGGTAGCGCGTAACCTTGCCCGAGGTTGCCGAAAGATTCTGGATACGAGGTCAGCGCCGTGTCACCCAGAACGGCTTGGGCAATACCCCGAAACAGCGACATTGTACCGAGCGTGATGGCAATGCTTGGCACGGCAAACCGAACCACCAGAAACCCGTTGACAAAACCGCAAACCGTGCCAGTGCCAACGCCAACCAGCAACAAGACAACCCAATTTGCACCCGACTGCGCCGCAAAGCCCATCAGCAGCGAACTGAGCGCTATGATCGACGCCACCGAGAGATCAATCTCGCGGCAAAGAATAAGCAGCGCCATTGCCAGCGCAATCATGCCCTTCTCGGCAAAAATTGGGGTGGCATCACCAAGGTTGGCGGCGTCCCAAAAATACTCGGACAACCGACCATTCAAGACCATCACGATTGCCAGCATCACCAGCAACAGCAATTCCCAACGCAGCAGCAAACTCGAGATTTTAAATGGTGCCCTAGCTCGAACAGGATTGCTTCTGGAGTTCTCGGTCATGCTCGCCTCAGAATGGTTTTACCCTTAACTCGAGATGCGCCCTGATTGACGATGGCAGCAACCAGGATTGCCACACCCACGATGGCGGTTTGCCAGAACGGAGAGACGTTCACGACTGGCAGGGCGTTGTACAAAGTGGTCAGGAAAATTGCGCCGAGGGCTGTACCGATCACGCTGCCAACACCTCCAGCGATACTGACGCCACCAAGGACGCAGGCGGCAACCACTTGAAGCTCGAAGCCACTGGCGATTTCGGTGTTGGCAAGCGCAAAACGCGCCACCCACAACACCCCGACCATACCAGCGACCACACCCGAAAGGGCGTACAGAACAAACAAGCGCTTTGTCTCGGGAATCCCGACGTATTTTGCAGCGTTCGGGTTGCCCCCAAGCGCCCGAATTTCTCGCCCAAAACGCGATTGATGCACAAGAAACCAACCCAGCACCAAGGCAATCAAACTGACCCACTCGAGTCCGGTGATGCCCAAGAATCTGGCGTTCGGGAAATCCACCAAACCAGTCGGAAGCTCGTTGGCGTTGATCCACTGCCCGCCAGAAACGACATACGTCAATCCACGGTAGACGCTCATCATGCCGAGGCTGGAAACAATCGGTGGAATCTCGAGAAAGTTGATTAAGCTGGCGTTGATGATGCCGAGCACCAAGCCCGAAAGTGCGCCGCAAATCAGCAAGGCAATGACTGGAATCCCTGGCACGGCTTTGGCAAGTAAACCGACCAACATGCCCGAAAGTGCCAGATTTGCAGCCACTGATAAATCAATTCCCCTGGACATGATGACCAGCATTTGCGTGAGTGCTAACACGATCAACAGGGCGCTGTCGTGCCAGATTGCGTCAAAAGTTTTCAGGCTGATAAACGACGGCGAACGAATGCCAACGCCAACCAGCAACGCCAACAGCAAGCCAAGCAAAATCAATTCGCGCCCGTAGGTTTTCCAAACTTTCATACGACCAACTCCCGCGTGTTGCCTGCCGCCTGCGACACGATCTCTTCGGCAGTGGCAACTCGAGCATCAAATTCTGCGACAAGACGCCCCTCGCGCATGACCAGAATGCGGTCGCTCATGTTCATGACCTCGGGCAGTTCAGAACTGACCAGAATGACTGCCAGACCGTTTTGCACCAGTTCGCTCATGAACGAATGCACGGCGGCTTTTGCGCCAACGTCAATGCCTTTGGTCGGTTCGTCCAGAATAATCACGTTCGGGTTGGTGGCAAGCCACTTGGAGAGCACGACCTTCTGCTGGTTGCCGCCCGAAAGTTCCGACACATTTTGCTCGAGGTTCGCGGCACGAAGCGACAAGCGTTCTGCCAGAGGCATTGCCATTGATTCTTCTTTATTGCGATTCAAAATATTTCCAATGCTCGAGAGGCTCGCCAGCGTGATGTTGTGCAAAATGCTCATCGGTAAAATCGCGCCCGCAATCTGGCGGTCTTCGGGCACGTAGACCAAACCGTTTTTCACCGCATCGGCGGGAGATTTGATGCTGACAGTTTTGCCATCAATCAAAACAGAACCCGTCGCAGCGGCATTCAAGCCGAACACGGCTTGCATCACTTCCGAGCGCCCCGCGCCAACCAAACCGTAAAAACCCAGAATCTCGCCCTTGCGAACGCTAAAATTAATGCTCGAGAATTCGGTTGGATGCTCAAAATTCTTGACCTCGAGCATCACGTTGCCAGGTTTGGACTCGAGCTTTGGAAACAACGCCCCGACCTCGCGCCCTGCCATCAAACGAATCAAATCCTCGCTCGAGGTGTCGGTAATGTTGCCCGTGCCAACGTTTTTGCCGTCGCGCAAGACCACGTAACGATCCGCCAGCGCAAAGACCTCATCGAACTTGTGGGTGATTAACAAAACTGCCTTGCCCGCATCACGCAATTGCCGCACGATACGGTACAAATCCTCAATCTCGGCTTTGGACAGCGACGCGGTGGGTTCGTCCATGATCACCACACTCGAGTCTTGCGAGAGTGCCCGCGCAATTTGTACCAAATGCTTTTGCGCCACGCTCAGTTCCCTGAGCGGCATTTCAGGATCAATTTTGGCATCCATTTTGTCCAGCACGATTTCGGCTCGCTCGAGCATCAATTTCCAATTCACCAAACCGCCCGCAAAAAACTTGGATGTGACTGGATGATTCCCGACAAATAAATTTTCTGCCACCGAGAGTTCATCGAACATCACGGTTTCCTGATGGATTGCCCCAATCCCAGACTTCGCCGCCGCTTGAGGACTCGAGAGACGCAAGGTTTCACCGTTCAGCACGATGCCGCCCGAATCGGGTTGGTAAATGCCCGTCAGGATTTTCACCACCGTGGACTTGCCCGCGCCGTTCTCGCCGATCAGCGCCAGAACCTCGCCCTTGTTTAAACCAAAGGACACGTCATTCACGGCTTGAGTCGCGCCAAAACGTTTGTTGATATTGTTGATTTGCAAAAAAGTTGTTGTCATAAATTATGCTTCTCGAGTTTGTGATTTTTGATGATGCTCGAGCAAAACGGAGACGGTTTAATTTTTTTAAGACCGTCTCCAACTTGGTTCTCTCGAGCTTCTGAAAAGTAATAGTCGCGCTGTCCACCCTCATCCCCAGCCCTTCTCCCAACATCAGGAGAAGGGAGTTTAATTTTTTTACACGTTTAGCTCGAGGTTTTTCCTTCTCCCTGTGGGAGAGGGTGGCGAGCGAAGCGAGACGGGTGAGGGTTTCAAGTGCGCTTGGTTTCATCCCATTGGCTTGCGCATTGAGGTTTCTCGAGCTTGGGCGCTACGGCTTAAAACGCTTTGGCGAACTTATCGATGTTGTCTTTGTTGAACGTGTACGGATCACCCATTGGAGCCTCGAGGTTGGCGTCCAAAGTGATTGTGCCCATGCGTCCAATGCTGACTTTTGCACCGGCTTTGCTGGTCGCTTTGCGTGTGGCGAATTGGTACGCGGCGTACACGGCGGAGTAACCCAAATCGATTGGATTCCAGAGCGCGAAGGTGTCCACCGATCCTGCTTTGACGTAGGAGATCATTTCGCTTGGCAAGCCAAGACCGGAGACGAAGACTTTGCCGACCAGTTTCTGATCAATCACAGCTTTGGCGCTGGCGGCAATGCCGACGGTGGTTGGGGCGATGATGCCTTTCAGGTTGGGGTATTTGCTGAACAAGCCCAGCGCCTCGCGGTAGGATTTGTCGGATTGATCGTCGCCGTAAACGGTGTCCACAAGCTCCAAACCAGAGTACATTGGGTCTTTGAGGGTGTCTTTCATGGCGGCAATCCAGGCGTTTTGATTGGTGGCTTGGGCGGTGGCGGAAAGAATGGCGATTTGACCTTTGCCACCGATGGTCTTGGAAATCATTTCAATTTGCTTGCGTCCAATCAGTGCCGTGTTGGATGGGTTCAGGTGCATCAAGCGGGCTTCTTTGGCGACGCCCGAATCCCAGGAAATGATTTTAACCCCTCGAGATTTGGCTTTTTTCAATGCCGCAACCACGGCGTTCGGGTCGTTGGCGCTGATGGCAATGGCATCCACTTTTTGCGCGACCAGCGAGTTGATCAGTTCAATCTGACCTTCTGCGGTGGCGGTGGTGGGTCCGGTGTAAATGACCTCGACGTTTTTGAGTTCTTTGGCGGCTTCAAGTCCACCATCGCGGGCGGCTTCAAAAAAACCATTGCCGAGGCTTTTGACCAGCAGGGCGATCTTGTAGGTTTTGCCTTGGGCGCTGGTCATGCTCAGGCTTGCCACGGCGGCAGCTCCGAGTAATGCCATACCGATCATCATTACCTTGCGTTTCATGTTCACGCTCCTCCACAGTGTCGAAATCCAAACACAAGCGCGACTACCCTCGAGTTGGCTCGAGTGGTGTGAAAGTGGGGAACTTTCGCACACGATCATGTTCGTTTCTGTTACTGTTTCAATACCTTAGCGCGTTCAAGCTTGAAATGTCAAATCTCGAGATTGGGTGTCTTTTCACGTTTGATACACGAAAAAACGCTCGAGCATGGTTTTAAACCCGAGCATTTTGGTATTGTGCGTTTGATGTTCGTTCTTTTATGCCCTATGTTCTTTGGCGGCGTGGGCGCTCATGCCAAATTGTGGCAGGCTGGCGCTGGCATTCTCGAGAATCACGCGTGAAAGTTCGGCAAGGCTTTTGCCGCCAGAACGCACGTCCATTTTCAGGTTGGCGCGAAGCTCGGACAATGTCACTTCGTCGAGCATGGTTTCCGTGCCGTAACGCAGGGTGCTGGGCGAAACCAGCAGCAAATCGGCTTCGGCTGGTGTTATGCCGTGCAAAAAGCAGCGTCCGGTCAGCAAACCCGCCACGGTGGTCGGTTCACCGAAGGTTTTGTTGCCCATTGCCCTGACCTCAATCTCCAAACCCCGAATTGCCCGCAATGGTTCAACCGCCAACTCGAGCACGGGCGCGAACAGTGTTCCAGTGCCAAGAATCACTTTGGTTGCTGGAACGCTGGCTGGCAGTTCTGGTAGGGGTTCGCTTAAAAAATCCCTGACCATGCCCACACCATTCTCGAGCATCGGATAACCCTCGTAAGCCTCTTCTGGCGGCAGTGGATACCCTGCCAGAATATAAAACTCATCGCTGGGAAAAATAAAACGCGTGCCGCGTTCCTCGAGTAATTTTTTCTGCCAGACGTGCGCACGGTTTAAAACATCTCGAGCTTCTTCTTTGTTGAAAGGACGCAAACTTGGCAGGTTGCGGCGGTGTTCGGTCAAACCCACAGGCACGCACGCCACGGATTGCACGTTCGGCAGGCTCGAGAGGTATTCGATGGAGGCATCAAAATGATCGCCGTCGTTGCGTCCTGGCATCAAGACCAATTGGGTGTACAAATCAATTGGCTCGAGGCGCGTCAAAGCATCCTGGATTTTGGTGGCGTTCTCGTCCTTGACTTTTAACTTCCACCATTTCATCATATCCGAGCGCAAATCCTGGTCTGTCGCATGAACGCTGACGTACAACGGCGAGAGGTTCTCGGAAAGAATTCGTTTAAAATCGTCATCGGTCAAGTTGGTCAGCGTCACAAACGAGCCGTACAAGAACGACAGACGGTAATCGTCATCCATGATGTACAAACTCTTGCGAAAACCTTTTGGCATCTGATGGACGTAACAAAACTCGCATTTGTTGGCGCAGAGTTTGATGCCGTCAAACAGCACCTCGCTAAACTCCAGACCAGGGTCTTCCCACGAAACCTCAAACTCGAGCAATACCCCAGCCTCAGTTTTCACCTCGAGCGTCACATCCCCGCGCTCGAGTTCGCGGCGGTACGCGATGATGTCCGTAATCGCATTGCCGTTGACTCGATGCAGAGAATCACCTGCCTTGACACCTGCCTTAAACGCCGCCGAACCATCCTCGACCCTCGAGATGAACGCGGGATGGATGGTTTGAATTGTTTTGTTGAACTCGATTGACAGCACCAAAACCACCTTTCCCCAAAAGGGCAACGGGACAGTGTAGCGCAAGAAGAGATTCTGGGAAAGGTCAAAAATCGGATTGATTCACTTCAGGAGTTTTTAAGAGTATGAATGTTCGGCGTTTGTGAACCAATAAACACAACCTGTGACGCTCGAGTAACGCTCGAAATTCTAAACTCCGCTTGTTCCTCGAGCAGAGGAAACTCGAGCGTCAAAAAACCTGGCTTTTCGCGTTCAGGATTCTCGGGTTTGCATTTCGTGGAGGTTTTTATGAAGAAAGTTTTACTTGGTTTGGTTTTCATTGCCGCAACCCTCACCGCTTGCCCTGGTTCTGGTGGCGCTGGCGGAGCAAAAAATATTGCTGGGTCTTTGCAATTGCCAGCAGGCAAGGCGTTCACGGCTGCGGTCACATTGCAATTTGGAGCTTGTTTTATTGAAGCGAACACGTGCACTGACACCAATCCGAACAATAAAATCGTAACGGTCAACGCCAAAAAGGGTGATTCACAAGTTCCTTTTTCAATCACCGATCTTAAAGCAGGCAATTATTATGTGGTCTTAGGCGATGACACCGGTTTGATCGGTGGTTACATCGACAACAGCGAACAACCTATTGTCGTCATCCCGCCAAAAACAGATGTCAAAGTGACGATTAAACCTTCATTGCTGCAAGGCAAAACGCCATTTGAAATCATTTCAACCCGCTAAACGAATGCTCGAAAAAACCTCTCGAGACATTGGAAAGCGTGACTCGAGAGGTGCTTTGAAATCGGAATCTCAACCCTCGAAATTTGCTTTTAGTTTCGCCAGTGCCACCGCAATCTCCCCACCCAAACGCGCATTTTCGCGCAACAAAATCCCGTTCACGCGGTCTGTCTCGCCGTTCGATAAACTCGAGAGTCGCCGCAACAAAAACGGCGTCAAAGCTTTGGCGTTGATGCCTTCGCGTCGCGCCTCGTGGTTGGCGGCTTCGACCCAGCGTTCGACTTGCTCATAAGGCAGTCCTTCGCTGACGGGGTTCGCCACCAGAATCGCTTGGTGCAAGCCAAAATCTTTGGACGCCAGAAACGCGGTTGCAATCTCGAGTGGCGTATCGAGTTGCGCCGCGACCTTGAAGGGGCTATGCGGCGTGTGAAACGCGGGCAGACTGGTGGTTTTGTAACCGATAACAGCGACACCCAGCGTCTCGAGGCGCTCGAGGGTGGCGTGAAGGTTGAGAATGCTTTTTGCGCCCGCACAGATCACAATGATTGGCGTTCGAGCCAAGGCAGGAAGATCGGCGCTTTCGTCGAAGGCATCAAAATGCACACCGCCGATGCCGCCCGTGGCAAAGACATCAATGCCTGCCAGACGTGCCAGGTGCGCCGTTGCCGCCACCGTCGTTCCGCCGTGCACTTTTTTCGCCACAATGGCAGGTAAATTCCACAAACTGACCTTTTCGATCCCGCCTCGCGCCATCAACTCGAGTTGCCCAGCATCAAGTCCAACATGCACCCGTCCCTCAAGCAACGCGATGGTCGCAGGAATTGCACCCGCAGAACGTACCTCTGCCTCGAGTTGATGCGCCGTCTCGAGGTTTAAGGGATACGGCAGCCCGTGCGAGATGACGGTACTCTCGAGCGCCACCACAGGTTGTTTGTTCTCGAGCGCGGCTTTGACTTCGGGATGGTAAATCAATTTGGGGTTCATTGGGGTCGTCCTTTGAGACTTCTCGAGATTGTGACGCTCGAGCCAAGTGCTAATCGTCTTCTGCCAATTGCTTTTTACGGATACGGTCTGCCAATTGCTTTGGGTGCTCTCGAGCGTCCAATAAAACCTGCCAGCACCAGAATGGTCAGGATGAACGGCAGCACATCGACCACGGCGGAAGGCAGAATGTCATCGCCGCCCAAACGGATCGCCAGGGCTTTGAAAAAACCGAACAGCAGGCAGGCAAACATGGTGTTCCAGGGCAACCACTTGCCAAAAATCAGGGCTGCCAGGGCAATAAAGCCTTGGTTGGCGCTCATGCCTCGGTTGAATTTGTCCAGGTTGCCGATGCTTAAATATGCGCCAGCCAAACCCGCCAGAACGCCCGAAATAATCACGGCGGTGTAGCGCATTCGCATGACGTTGACCCCAACGCTGGCAGCCGCCTGCGGGGCTTCGCCGACGCTGCGCAGTCGCAAGCCAAAAGGGGTGCGGTACAGCACATAAGACACGATTGGAACGATCAAGAATGCGGCATAAACCAGTGGTGAAAATTGAACAGAACCAATGCCCCACAATGGCAGCACGTTGATGACCGATGCCGAGTCGGAGGTGTTGTTGTAAAAATACTGCAAGATCACGGCGGGCACGCCCGTCGCCAGCAAATTGATTGCCGTGCCCGAAATCACCTGATCGGCACGGTATTTGATCGAAGCCAGCGCGTGAATCCAGGCGACAAAACCACCAACCAGCATGGCGGCAAGCACGCCAACCCAGGGAACCCAGGGCAGGGCAGCGTTTGGATTCACTTTCAAAAATGGGGCTTCAACTTGCTGTGCAACCACGGCTGCCGCCAGAGCGCCAAACAGCATGATGCCCTCGAGCGCAATGTTGACAATGCCCGAGCGTTCGGAAAACAATCCCCCCAGAGCCGCAAACAAGAGGGGCGTTGTGAACCTTAAAGTGGTCGGGATCAAAACCGCCAACGCAGCAACGACCGCGCTCGAGGGGGCAACAATGGCAAGCGCGATCAATAACACGATGAATACTGCGCCCGCAATCAACCACGGAGAACGAAAATTCATGCGTTCACCTTATCGACTGGTTTCTCGAGTTTGGGTTTATCTGGCTCGAGTTCTTTGGGCGGCGGGGCGGGTTTGAAGAAACTGCTGGGCAGGAAACCGCGCGTGGCAATGAACAGCACGATCAAGGCTTGCAGCACCGTCACGATTTCCCTGGAGACTTTATCGAGCGCCTGATCGAGGTTGAGTCCGCCCGTGCCGAGCACCCCAAATAAAATGCTCGAGACAATCACACCGACGGGCGTATTCTGTCCGAGCAGCGCCACGGTGATGCCGCCAAAACCTGCGATGTCGGCGGGCATGGATTGCTTGAGGCGGTATTCGGTCAGCGCACCGCCGAGCACGTAATGGGTCGCGCCCAGACCGCACAGTGCGCCCGAGATTGCCATTGCCATGATGGTGTTGCGTCCAATGTTGACCCCGCCGTACTCGGCGGCTTTGGGGGCAAGTCCGACGGCTCGCATGTCAAAACCGTAGGCGGTGCGCCACAAGAACACGCCGACAAAAACGGCTGCCAGCAAAGACACCAGAAACGACACGTTTAAACCAGAGTTGGTCATTGATCCCGAAATGTTCAGGGTGATTTTGGGCAATATTAAACCGAGCACCACGCCAATAATCCCAGCCGCGCCAGCCGTCAAACCGCGACGGCGAAAATCACCCCTCGAGAACACCCAGCCCAGCGCCAGTCCGATCAAGGCGAGCGGCAACATCAGCGTGATTTGGTTTTGTCCGGTTCTCAAACCGAACAGTTCGACCATGTTCTGCAACCGCGCACCCTCACCCAAGAGGGCGCTTTTGGCTTCGCCGCCCTCGGCTTTGAACGGGAAATGGATGGTTTGACCAAAGAATTTGTAATCGTTCGCGCCGATCAAAAACACCAGCACACCAGCCGCGATTGAATTGAGCATGATCGTGTTGATGACCTCACTTGATCCAAACCTGGCTTTGAGCCAACCCGGAATCGCCCCCCAGAAACCGCCACCGACCGCCGCCGCAACAACCGCCAGGGGTCCAATGACGATCCAGGGTCCTGGAACATAAACGCCGACGGCGGTGGCGAACAATGCGCCAAAAACGATCTGCCCTGGTGCGCCAATGTTGAACAAGCCCGTGCGAAAACCGAACGCCAGCCCGAGACCGCTAAAAATCAGCGGCGTCGCCAGCGACAAGCTCTGCCAGATGCCAGACAAGTCCAGGCTCGGGCGGAACTTGGGCAGCGCGGGTCCAAGAAGACTCGAGTACGAGAACCACAACAGGTCAATCTTCCCAATCAGGCTCGAGAGTGCGTCTGGGTGAAGGTCATTGCCTGGAACGCCCTGCAAAATCAGGATGACCACGCCACCGACCACTATCGAGAGCAGCATGGCAATAACGGGCACAAGTCCGCCTCGGGCGGCGGCAAACGCTCGCGCTCGGGCTTCGTTTTGCGCGAGACTGTAGACGATGGCGGCGATGCCCGCAAAAATGCTCAGAAACAACCACAGGTTTGGTCCAAGGTTGCGAAACGGTAAACGCCTGTAGGCTGTGCCAGCCGCCAAGAGGGGCGCTTGGATCAGGTCAATGGCACGCACGAACAATGCAAGGTCGATGATGGTCAGGACAATCACCAGAACGCCAGCAACAAGTGTCCATTTTGAACGGGTGAATGCCAGACCAGCCATCGTTAAAAGTGCCAGAATCAATACCCAAGCCACCAAAGTCACGCTCGAGAAATCGGGCAGGGTGGTTGGCAAACGTCCCGTAAAATCCAGAATTCGTCCTGGATGAATCAAGAGCGCACCCTCGCCACCGAACGACCTCGAGAGTGTACCAAGTGGCACGAGAAAACTGGCGAGGGCGGTCAGGATTGCAAAACCCGCCACAACGAGTCCATAACGGTCATTGGGTTTTGCTCGGGTGTTGGCGGTGGTCACAACGGCATTCTACCCAGGTAAAACAGCAAACGGCTAGCCAGTGTGCAATTTTGGGATGCCATGAGCCGCCCATGTACTATGCTGTAGCATGGCGTAAAGATATTGAGCGCTCGAGCTGATTGTTTTGGGAGATGCGGTTCGGGTAGGGAGACAGTGGCATGGCTTCAATTATTGATTTGTTAAAAACGATGGTTTCGCGCAATGCCTCCGATGTTCACCTGCAAGTGGGTTCACCGCCGATAGGTCGGGTGGACGGCAAGCTGGTGCAATTTGGCACGCAACCGATGTTGCCAGACCAGACCATGATTATCGCCAAGACGCTGTTGAATGCCGAACAGTGGGAAGAGTTCGAGTATCGTCACGAGCTTGACTTTGCTTACCTGATTCCCAGTGTGGCACGGTTTAGATGCAATATTTTCAGGCAGCGCGGTTCGGTCGGTATTGTCATGCGAATTATTGCGGACACCATTCCGTCTTTCGAGGCACTTGGGCTGCCTTCAGAGTTGCTCGAGAGTTTTGCCAGCAACGAGCGCGGCATTATCTTAACGACCGGTCCGACGGGTTCGGGCAAGAGCACCACGCTCGCCAGCATTGTCGATCATATCAATCGCACCTATGCCCACAACGTGATCACAATTGAGGACCCGATTGAAATTTTGCATAAAAACCAGCGCAGCATTATCGTCCAGCGCGAGATTGGTTCTGACACCAGCGATTTTAAGACCGCGCTGAAGTACGCCATGCGTCAAGACCCCGATGTCATCATGATCGGTGAGATGCGCGACAAAGAGACTGTCGAGGCTGCGATCACCGCCGCGCAGACGGGTCACTTGGTGCTCAGTACGCTTCACACCCAAGACGCGGTGCGGACCATCAACCGCATCATCGACTTTTTTGCGCCGCACGAGCGCGAACAAATTCGTATCTTGTTTGCCGAGTCACTCGTGGGCATTCTCTCGCAGCGCCTGCTGCCTCGAGCCGACGGTGCCGGACGGGTGCTGGCAGTCGAAAGCCTGGTCGCCACGCCGCTGATCCGCGATTACATCAAAGACGAGGACAAGACGCCGCTGATCAAAGACGCCATGATTGAGGACAACTTGCGCGGAATGCAGACCTTTGATCAGCACTTGGTCAAACTTTACAAGAACGGTTTTATCTCGCTCGAGGAAGCCAAATCGAGTGCCACCAGCGTCAACGATTTCAATATTTTGCTGACCCAAACCCAGAACAATGCCTCCGAAAATCCAAACGGTGGTCCAAGTTCGTTCAATCCGATTCGGATTTGAGAATGAAAACCCTTCAACGGCAGGCTTTCTCGGGCTTGCCGTTTTTTGATTCTCGAGTGCGCTAGAATACTGACTAAAATCCTGTCCCGCTCGAGAATGGTTCATCTGAGGTACAATTGTGAATTCACGTTTTGCCGTTTCGGTTCACATCTTGACGGTTCTCGGCTCGAGAATCGGTCAGTTGTTGACCTCTGAGGTGATCGCAGAGCAAGTGAACACCAATCCTGCGGTGGTGCGAAAACTTGTTGGTGCGTTGCAAAAAGCGGGTCTGGTCTGCTCTAAACTTGGACCTGGCGGCGGTTTGAGTTTGGCGATCAGCGCCTCGAGTGTTTCTTTGGCTTGCGTTTACATGGCGTTAAAAGAGGATGACACAAGTTTGCTGATTCCCGAACATGCCATGAATTCAAATTGTGATTTTGCAAAAGGGGTTTTGGCTTCCCTCGAAGATTCTTGCGGCAAGGCGGAGCAGGCGTTGCAAGCCACGTTGGGACAGACCACGATAGCCGATATTTTGGCGCAGGCTCAGGCTGGAATTCACCAATCTCGGCTCGAGTTACAAAACGCACGTCTTCCTTAATACATTTTTTATACTGCTAATGTGTAATCATCTTGGTAACGCATTTGGGATCAACCCAACATGCGACACCAAACAGGAGAATCAAATGTCGAACGTACTTCTTGTCACCGCACACCCAGGCTCGAGCAGCCACTCCGTCTCACTCGGCATGGCAGACAAATTCCTCGAGACGTACAAGACCAACAACCCAAACGATACGGTCACGACCCTGAACTTGTACTCCGAGGAAATCCCACTGATCGACGGCGATGTTCTCAGCGCCTGGGGCAAATTTCAAGCCGGTCAAGCCGACCAAGTCACCGCCGAAGAGGGACGCAAAGTTGCCCGTCTGGGCGCACTCTCAGATCAGTTCGTTGCCGCCGACAAGGTCATTTTTGCCGCCCCAATGTGGAACTTTGGCTACCCACCCCTGATGAAAGCCTACATGGACGGCGCGATGGTCGTTTCGGGTAAAACCTTCAAATACACCGACAAGGGTCCGCAGGGACTGCTGACCAACAAAAAAGCCGTGATTCTCGAGGCGAGCGGTTCGCACTTCACAGGCACACCAATCGATGCCTTCACCCACGCCAGCAACCACCTCAAAGGCATTCTGAATTTTGTTGGCATTCAGGACGTGACCGTTGTCAAAGCCGAGGGGCTTGCCCAGTCTCCAGACAAGCGCGATGAGATCATTGCCAGCGCCAATACACAGGCTGCGAACACCGCAGCAAGCTTCTAAAAATACAGTGTTTCAAGAGCCGCAGACTGAAAAGTCTGCGGCTTTTCTCATACCGAACGTTCACTTTTTGTTCTAAACCTATTTTGCGTTACAATAAAAATTGGAGGAAACACTATGCCACTCGTAACTGGAGGAGTCATCTTAACCGCCGCACGCGCCGGAAAGTACGGCGTTGGGGCGTTCAACTCGAACAATCTCGAAACCACCCAAGCCGTGCTCGAGGTTGCCGAGGCGTTAAAAAGCCCTGTGATCTTGCAAATTTCTGAGGGCGCTCGGAAATACGCCGGCACCGAAACCCTGGCACACATGATGGCAGACATGGCATCACGCGTGTCCGTGCCCGTCGCCATTCACCTCGATCACGGCTCGAGCTTTGAAAGCTGCAAAACCGCAATTGACGCGGGGTTCACCAGCGTCATGATCGACGCCAGCCACGACGCCTTTGAGGAGAACATTCGCGTCACCAAAGAAGTGGTGGACATGGCGCACGCCAGGGGTGTGACCGTCGAAGCCGAACTCGGACGTCTGGGCGGCATCGAAGAGCACGTCGATGTCAGCGCCGAAGATGCGTTCCTGACCGACCCAGAGGAAGCCCTCGAGTTTATTCGGCGCACCGGTATTGATTACCTGGCGGTGGCGATTGGCACAAGCCACGGCGCGTACAAAGGCAAGGGTCGCCCCTTTATTGACCATGCCCGCATCGAAAAAATTGCCAGCCTGACCCCAATTCCGCTCGTCATGCACGGTGCGAGCGGTGTTCCAACCTGGTTGACCGAACGCTTCAAGGCAGCGGGTGGCGAGATCGGTGACGCCGCCGGAATCCATGATGAAGATGTCTCGAGGTCAACCCAGAACGGCATCGGCAAGGTCAACATCGACACCGATCTGCGTCTTGCCTTCACCACCGCCGTGCGTGAAGTCCTGAACGCCAGCCCCAAAGAATTTGACCCGCGCAAGATTCTTGGACCGAGCCGAGATCTGATGAAAGAAATTGCCTCGCACCGCATGAAGGTGCTGGGTTCGGCAGGCAAGGCGTAAGAAAGCAGATAGCAATTGGCAATTGGCTCGAGCCTCTAATGACAAGGCTCGAGTTTTTGTTTTTAATTTTCTCGAGTTGCGCAGACTCGAGTGTGTTTGGGCGATTATCATGTTGTCAGGTTTTGCTCAGGAAGGTTTTTGTGAACCATTCACGCTTGATCGCCGTGCTTGCAGAGGCTCGAGTGTTACTGGCAAACCCCGAGAACGATTTTTTGTGGTCATCATGGGAAGACTCGAGCGATGCGTTTGAAGAAATTGATGGGTTGTTGGCGCAACTCGAGCTTGGACGATTGCCGAGCCGAGGCAGTTTAACAGTCTTATTTTTACCGACTGGACCGATGCAAGAGGTGGCAATCAGCAGTGGTTGGGGCGATGAATTCCTCGAGCTTGCCAACAGGTTTGACGCGGCAATGAATGAGTTAAAGCCTGTCGAAACTTGCGAATGCCTCACAAATCCAGCTCGAGATTTAGCCAGTCTTCACGAGCTTGGTTTAGACGAGCGTTACAGGCAGATCAGCGTTTTGGCTTGCCCTGCTTGCGGTCAATTTTGGTTGAAGTATTTATACGAAAACGAGGGCTTCACGGCTTCTGGACGCTGGTATTTGGGCGCGATCAACGCCGAACAATTCTCGAGCCTGACCCTGCAAAACGCGATTTCGACGCTCGAGAAATTGGATTGGTACTTTGTGGGTGGCAGTTATTATGGTGGTCAAGTCAGTAAAAGTTTAGGCAAAATATTGTTGCCAGCTTACTGAAAAGTTATCATCATCTGCCGAATTGCGCCCAGGTGATATGCCGCGTGAGCCACGAGCGCCACGCCACTGGTGACAAACATCCGGTCATTCAAATCTGGGTTTGGCGGCATGTGGGTTTGCAAGAATTGATACTCGAGTTTGAGTTGCTCGAGTAAACTTTTCCACTCGGGTTCTGAAGCGGTTTTGACTGCCCAACTTTGTGACCAGTCCATCGCGGGACCTTCACCGCGCATCATGGCATTCACCTTGGAAAGCGACCAGCGCAAATGCTCAACATGCGCGGCAATGCCAGTTTTAGAAACCTGATCGGCGCTTAAACCTTGCAGGCTCGAGAACAAGCCCGTGTTGCGGTCTGAAAACCAAACCTGGCTCGAGCCTTCATAGGCTTCGGTTAGCAGGGCGTGGATGACTTCGGTGAAGACTTGGCTCATGGTTTTCTCCTGTTTGAAGTTAAATCAAGCGCGTTTGCTGCGCATGGCAAATTCAACTTTTTGCACACCTTCGCCAAACGCCGCAAGCTGCTGGTAGGGAACGGACTCGACCCCGTGCAAAGCAATTTTACCTTCAGCGTCATAATGCACGCCCCAACCGTATTTTTTGGGCAACATCGAGGCTCGCATACATGGATGATTTTTGGAAAACAATTCCGTCCAGATTGTGGTTTTGTGCAACTCGAGGTCGGTGCTGGAGATTTGGTTGCGTTGAACAAAAACTTCAAAAATCAGTTCTTGCAACGTTAGCAAATAGGGTTGCGCACTTAACAATTCGTACTGAATCACTTGAATGCTTTTTTTGTCATCTCGAGCTTTGGGAATGACTGCTTTGGTTGCCGTGCTGTCGGGTGCGATTTTGATAAAGGTATTGACAATCTCGAGAATTTGCGCTTTGTTCTGAGATACGCTTGGTGCAATATTCATCAAAACCTCCTCGGGATATTACGTCTCGAGGAGATTATACATAAAATTTCTGTTCTTACTGAACCTTGATTATCTGGCTTCAAAGCGCACTTCGTCCACCATCATCCATTGACGGCTTGGGTTGCGCTCGAGTTTGATGGTTAAATTGCTGGCGGTCACGTTCAAATCGAGGGTGACAAATCCGCGTTTGAGGTTTGGCACTTCGTTGCCCTTCAGGGGGAACACTTGATCGTTGATGATGACGTTCTTTGGCAGCAAGATTCCTGCGGTTTCGTTGTGGTTAAAACCGATTCTGACTTTGGAAAATTTGCGCTCCTGGTTAAATTCAAAGCTCAGACTGGCATCTTTGTTCGCCCAACCGACCCATTCGTAGGCGGCGACGCCCGTCATTTTGGCGTTGAACAGATCGCCACCCAAAACCGTGTCGGTCAGTTGTTTGCCAGTGTCATCGAGGTAGGTTTTGTCGCCAGCCGTCGCGGTGTAAGAGACAGGTAAAACGTTGACGGGGATACTCGAGGTTGGCGGCGTTGGTTCAGTCGTTGCAGGCGGCGTTGGCTCTGTGGTGGCAGGTGGAGCTGGTGGCACGACAGGTGTCGTATCGGTGCTGGCTGGTGGCATTGGAGGGGCTGGTTCAGTGGTGGTGGGCGGTGTTGGCGGACTGGGTTCGGTCATGACTGGAGGCGTTGGCTCGCTGTGTGCTGGTGGGGTTGGTGCAGTCAAGACTGGTGGTGCGGGTTCGGTTGTTGTTGGCGCGACGGGTTCAGTCGTTGCGACTGGTTTTGCAGGCTCGAGGGTTGCGGGTTGGCTGGGTGCGGGTGCACACGCCAGCATTGAGGCGGTAAGCAGCATGACGCCGATGAAACCAAGATTTTTTTGCATGGGGATTCCTTTCGTCGGGAACATTTTTGCATTGTACAGCTTTCATTCTCAAATCCATTTTGAGGTTGCATTAAAGTGCCCATAGACGGTTATTTTTTAGATTTTAGGATACTCGAGCCATCGGCATTGCTGATCTGGCGCTGATGATGCTGAAAGTCTTAAGGCAATGTAATCCCAAATACTTACAAGTTTTATAAACTAACAGTAAAGTTCAGAAGCCGACTTCGGCAAAACCTCAAACATCCACTCGAGGAAACCATGTTCAAAAAAATAATTCAGCGAATGTGTCCCACCCGAATGCCGGGTTGTCGTCCTGCGCTCTGAAATACCCAATCCAAGCTCAGACCACTCCCCAAGCAGAGAACCAAGTGATTCTCGAGCTTTTAGAAAGCTGGTTTTTGATGTTATTTTTCGTTTTAATTTGCCCCAAACGATGGTGATGCCGTCGATCAAATCGAGCATCGCATTTTTTACCAAACCTCTTCAAAACCAGTTCAGGAGTCCCCATGAAATTCCTTCCAACACTTGTTATCACCTCACTCGCCGCCGTCATCACCTCGAGCGCCCTGACGCAATCCAACACCGTCACGCTGTTGAACGTCTCGTATGACCCCACCCGAGAGTTGTACCAAGCCATCAATCCCGCCTTTTCCAAGACTTACGCCGCCAAAACCGGCAAGACCGTGACCATCAACCAATCGCACGGCGGCTCCGGCGCTCAGGCTCGAGCCGTGATTGACGGTCTGGAGGCGGATGTCGTGACCCTGGCGCTGGCGTGGGACATTGACGCGATAGCCGACAAGGGTTTGCTCGGCAAGGACTGGCAGTATTTGCTGGGCAACAACTCGAGTCCGTACACCTCGACCATCGTGTTTTTGGTGCGCAAAGGCAATCCCAAAGGCATCAAAGACTGGGATGACCTGGTCAAGCCTGGCGTCCAGGTCATCACGCCCAATCCCAAAACTTCGGGCGGCGCACGCTGGAATTTCCTGGCGGCGTGGGGTCACGCCCTCAAGAAAACGGGTAGCGAGGCTGGCGCGAAAGCCTTCGTCGGCAAGCTTTACCAGAACGTGCCAGTGCTCGATTCTGGCGCTCGAGGTTCGACCACCACCTTCGTCGAGCGCGGCATCGGTGATGTGCTGCTCGCCTGGGAGAACGAGGCGATTCTGGCAATCCGCGAGCAAAAAGACAAGTTCGAGATTGTCGCGCCGCCAACCAGCATTCTGGCAGAACCGCCTGTCGCCGTGGTCGAAAAGAACGCCGCCAAGCACGGCACGACCGAGGTTGCCAAAGCTTATTTGCAATTCTTGTACACGCCGGAAGGTCAAGAGATCATCGCCAAGAATTACTACCGTCCGCGCAACCCGAGCGTTGCCAAAAAATATGCGGCACAATTTCCAAAACTCAAATTCTTTACGCTGCGATCAACCTTCGGAAATTGGCGCGACACGCAAAAGAAATTCTTTACCGACAACGGCGTGTTCGATCAAATCTACCAACCGCGTTAAAAAAGGAATTCCATGCCAAACCTTCAATTCTCGCGCAAAAAGTCGGTGCAATGGTGACTCGAGCCTTGCCGCTTCCTCACGTGCGTTCTCGCGCTCGGCAGATTCTGCCGGGCTTTGGTCTGTCGCTCGGTTACACGGTTTTTTACCTGTCGTTTATCGTGCTCATTCCGCTGGCGGCATTGGTGGTCAAAGCCTCTGGGCTTGCGCCGCTCGAGTTCTGGACGCTCGCCACGTCGCCTCGGGTGCTGTCTGGCTTGCGCGTCTCGTTTTCTTCGGCGCTGGTTGCGTCAATGCTCAACATCCCGATTGGTTTGTTGATCGCCTGGGTGCTGGTGCGTTACGAATTTCCTGGCAAACGCCTGATCGATGCGCTCATTGATTTGCCTTTCGCGCTGCCAACCGCCGTGGCGGGCATTACCCTGACCACGCTGTTTGCCAAGACAGGCTGGGTTGGCAATCTGCTCGAGCCGCTCGGGATTCGGGTGGCGTACACCCAGTTGGGCATTGTTCTGGCGCTGGTCTTCATCGGCTTGCCATTCGCGGTGCGCAGCGTACAACCCGTGCTCGAGGGACTTGGCACAGAGGTCGAGGAGGCGGCGCTCAGTCTGGGGGCATCCTGGGGTCAAACTTTTTCGCGGGTCATCTTGCCGCAATTGCTGCCCGCGATTCTGGCGGGCTTCACCCTGGCGTTTGCCCGTACCGTGGGCGAGTACGGCAGCGTGATTTTTATCTCCGGCAATCTGCCGTTCAAAACCGAAATCGCGCCCCTGTTGATCGTGGCGCAACTCGAGAGCTACAATTACGCTGGTGCAGCCGCGATAGCGGTGCTGATGCTCGGACTGTCACTGATTTTGCTGGTGCTCGCCAATCTTGCCCAAGCCAGGGCTTCCAAGGTGGTCGGCGAATGAGGCGTGCCGTCGCCCTGCCGAGTGCCGCTCGAGTCTCACCGCTCAAAGCCCATTCTCGAGCCGAGCCATTGTGGTTGAAGTGGTCGCTGATCGGTCTGGCACTCTTTTTTGTGGTTTTGCTGCTGGTGCTGCCGCTCGTGACTGTTTTTTATGAGGCGCTCAGGGCTGGAATTTCGCGTTACGGCGCTTCGATTACCGACCCCGACGCGCTCAAGGCGATTGGCTTGACCCTGGGTGTGATTGCGATTGCTGTTCCGCTCAACACGCTTTTTGGCGTGGCTGCCGCCTGGTTGATCGCCAAGTTTCGCTTCCCGGGGCGCAGCCTGCTGATCTCATTGATTGACCTGCCACTGGCGGTCTCACCCGTCATTGCAGGCTTGATTTACGTGCTGCTGTTTGGGCGGCAGGGTGTGCTCGGATTGTGGCTCGAGGCGCAAAACATTAAGATCATTTTCGCCACCCCAGGCATCGCGCTCGCCACAACTTTTGTCACGTTTTCGTTTGTCGCCCGAGAGTTGATTCCGGTCATGCAATCCCAGGGGCGCGAGGAGGAAGAGGCTGCCGTGACCCTGGGCGCTCGAGGTTGGCAGGTCTTTCGCTTTGTGACCCTGCCAAACGTCAAATGGGGTTTGCTGTACGGCATCATCATGTGCAACGCCCGAGCGATGGGCGAATTTGGCGCGGTCAGCGTGGTCAGCGGCAAGATTCGTGGACTGACCGCCACCGTGCCCTTGCAAATCGAGATGCTTTACAACGAGTACAACACGGTTTCCGCCTTTGCGATTGCCAGTTTGCTGGCGGCGCTGGCACTGGTGACGCTGGTCGTTAAAGCCCTGCTCGAGTGGCGCGGCAAGCTCGAGGCGAAATCCCAATCATGAAATTCTTTTTGAGGTTTTAACATGAATATTCCCACGAGGTTACGGGTATGAACATAACAGTCGAGAACGTCTCCAAGCATTTTGGCACGAGCAAAACCGCCGCGCTCGAGCATGTCAACCTGAACGTTGAGAGCGGCGAACTGGTGGCGTTGCTCGGACCGAGCGGTTCGGGAAAGACCACGCTCTTGCGGGCAATCGCTGGGCTTGAAGCGCCAGATTCGGGGCGCATTTTGTTTGACGGTATCGACGCCACCGAACGCGCCCCGGGCGAGCGCGGCGTGGGTTTTGTCTTTCAGCACTACGCGCTGTTCAAGCACATGACCGTCTTCGAGAACGTCGCCTTCGGCTTGAGGGTGCGCCCACGCGAGACGCGCCCGAGCAACGTCGAGATCGAGAAACGCGTGCGTGAACTCTTAAAACTGGTGCAACTCGATTTTGCTGAACGCCGTCACCCGTGGCAACTCTCGGGCGGTCAACGCCAACGCATCGCACTGGCTCGAGCCTTGGCGGTCGAACCAAATGTTCTTTTGCTCGACGAACCCTTCGGGGCGCTCGATGCCAAGGTGCGCGAGGAGCTGCGCGACTGGTTGCGCCGCCTGCACGACGAGATTCATCTGACCAGCGTGTTTGTGACCCACGACCAAGACGAGGCGCTCGAGATTGCGGATCGCGTGGCGGTGTTCAACGCGGGCAAAATTGAACAGCTCGGCACGCCAGAGGCGGTCTATGACCACCCAGCCTCGGGTTTTGTCTATCACTTTCTGGGACGTTCCAACGCCCTGCCCGACGGTCTGGTGCGTCCGCACGAGTTTCATGTCTCGAGCACCCCACGCCCAGGCTACCGCCAGGGGACACTCAAATTCATACGTCTGGTCGGCGCAAACGCTCGGCTCGAGGTTGAAGGCGAGGGCGTGTCCGCACCCATCGAAATCGAGATCGGCAAGGGGCAACTCGAGGGCGAACTGACGCCTGGGGCTGCCGTGTACTACCAGCCGCACACCATCCGAACCTTTCCCACAACCAATTAATCCGTGATGGCTCTCACCCCAATCTCTGCCAGTTCGATGTCCTCGAGTTCAGGTAAGCCACTGACGGCAACAGCTCCAACCACTTGATTGTTTACGGTCACGGGCAAGCCGCCACCCCAACCGATGTAACGCTTGTCGCCAAAGTACGCCAGGTCAAAACCATCCCGCGCATCTCGCGCCGCCTGCCCGATCTCACGGCTGGGTTTGCGTTCTCGGGCTGCCGTCCAGGCTTTGTTGCTGGCGATCAGAATCGAGGCTTGGGCTGCCCCGTCCAGTTTTAAGAGCGCAATCAGTTCGCCGTGCGCGTCCGCAACGGCAATCACGGCGGCTTTTTGGCGTCGCTCGAGTTCGGTTTGAATGGCGAAAATGGCTTTTTGGGCTTCCGTGTGACCTAGGCTTTGGATGGTCTGCATGGGTTCAGTGTACGGCATTCCAGAAACAGACCACTCGAGCTTGGTCAATTTGAAACAACTTTTTGAGGCACTCCAGGGTTTTGTGCCGTCTCGAGTTTGCGTGCCAGGTCCTTGTGCTTTAAACCCTCTGCCACAAAGTACGAGCCGATCACGAATGTTACGGCAATGACTTGCAATACCAGTCCCTCGAGCGTGGCATACGTTCCAAGCCACAATCCTGTCCAGTAGGGTAAAACAACAATTGGCAATGGATGAATGGTCATCCAACCCACCACTTGCAACATGTGGGTGGTGTTGCCGACAATCACGAACAAGACCACGCAAATCATTGCGCCAGTGGCGACCAGCATTTTCTTGTGCGGCAATTTGCTCTGCAAGACAAAAACCAGCACACCGACCAGTGTCACCAATGACAATGCAATGGCAGCGCCACTCAAAACAGGTGTAAGTCCTGACTGCAAGACCAGCGATTGCATGAACAGCACGGTTTCAAACCCTTCACGGTACATGGCGGTAAAACCGAGCACGACAAGCCCCAAGCCTTGCCCAATATTTGTGCCCATCAGTTGGTGTTTTTTCTTATGAAAATTTGCCAGGTGCTCGTTCCAGTAAACGTTGTGAAAAAACCAGTTCATAATCACCAGCAACACCGCCACAGCAATCACGCTGACCACCGCCTCGAGTTTCTCGCCAAAGATGGCGAAGGCGTTCAGAATGCGCTGCATGACCATGAAGGTGACAATGGTCGCAACGAATGATGCGGCTGCGCCCATCCAGAGTGGGCGACGCAAATGGCGCACGGCTGGGGCTTTCAGGCTGCCCAACAATGCTGCCAGAATCAACACGGCTTCCAGTCCTTCGCGGAAAACAATTACCAGCGCATTGACAAAAGTCGAGGTGGGCGAGGCGTTTGTTCCAACGTAACGCACCGCTTCTTGCAATTTTGCCTCGAGTGCCAAGCGCGTGGTTTTAAATTCGTCAATGCTCGCTTTTCTGGCGATCAGCCGCGCCAGTCCGTCGGGCTGCACGCCGTTCCAGAACAAACCTTCAATCGTTGTGGCGAGTTGTGGTTGAAAAACTTTGATGCGGGCTTCAGTGCCACCCTCGAGCATGGCGTAAGCCGAAACCCGTGCACTTTCGGCAAGGTCAAAACTTTTCTCGCCCACCGCATTCTCGAGTTGTCGCAATTGGCTTTTGATCACGTCCAGATCGCCCGCAGGGTCGGCGCGACGCCAATCGGCGGGAATCAGTTGCTCGAGTTTGGTATTTAAGTTTTCAATGTTTTCTTGTACGTCTTTGAAACTGGGCGGGTTGTTGTGGGCGGCGGCATTGTTCAACCCAACTTCGAGCGCGGCAAAATCGTTTTTGATTTGGTTCACAGCGTTTTTGTTGGTTTTGATCAGTGCTGGCTCGAGGTCACTGAAGGCACTGGCGGCGCTGGTCAAGAAGGTTTTGGCTTCAGTGATTTCCAGATCGCGGTTGACCACAGTCACGCCGTTCGATTCGCTGACGCCGCGCCCGTATTCGACTGGAACAAGTGTCAGGAATCGCAGGGTTTGCGAGGCGCGTTTGGCGCGTTCTTTGGGCGAGAGCGGTGCGGCGCGAAACCCCTCGAGTCTGGTTTTGACGGCACTCAGGTTTACGCTGCTCAGTGGTTGAAGCTCGAGTTTTGAGAGGGCATTTTGAACGTCTTTGAGGGCTGATTCGCCAAGGTTTTGGGCATAAGCAGGGCTGAGAATTTGGAAATAACCAGTTGCCAATGCGCTCATTTCGGCGCTCAAAATGGCATACTTATTCTGTTGAGCGCCCTCCAGATCATGCAGGGCATTGTTTAACCTGGCTTGATACGCGTCAAGATAATCGGCACGAACGGCAATTAACGCATCCGCGCTCGAGATTTTTTGCTCAATCAGCGAAGCAACTGCCAGTGTTGCGTCCGAATCTGGGCTGGTGAAACGGGTTGCCAATCGGTACTCGCGCAGGTTCAACCATTCGTTGGCGGCACTGGTATTTTGGGACTTCACAGCATTCTCGAGTTTGATATATGCCGCGTTTAAAATGCCTGTCCACAGTCTGGCTCGAGTTTGGGCGAATACGGCTTCGTTACCCGTTTTTAGGGCAATATTTAAGGTTTGAAAGTCTTTTTGAAATTCGGTTTTTTCCAAACTTTGAAAGCTCGAGTTAAAACTGTTCTGGGCTTCCAGAACCAGTTCTTCGGCTTGGGATTTGTCGAACACCATCTCAAGTTGCGCCGAAACCAGTTTGGCTCTGATGTCTTCGGCGGTGCTGGCATCATCGCTGGCAGCAAGCGCTTGATTGCCCAAAGCCAACAATACAACCGTGATGAGTGTTCGAGATTTCATGTTAGTTGCTGACCTTTACACCCAACAATGCGGCAGCCTGAACAATTTTGCCTGTAATGGCGGTGGCGCGGTTGTCGCTCTCTTTTAAGATCAGTTCGGCTTGTTCTGGGCTAAAACGACGGGTTTTTTCTTGACTCTCGAGTTTTGAAACCCAGGCTTTTAAGCTGTTCAGTCCATCTTGAATTTGTTTGTTCAGGCTGGCGTTTTTGGCGGTCACCGCTGGCACCAAACCCCTGTACAAGGTCAGCCAACTGGCAATGTTCTGATTCAGATCATCAAGGCTCGAGATGGCGTTGAAATCGCGGCGGGTGGCGGCGTCACCGAGCACAAACCTCGAGGTTTTCCAACGGTCAATAAACACAGGCGCGGCAGTGGGGACGTTGGCGGTTAGTGCGCCAAAGACATTTTCGAGTGTTGGCGTCCAAGTTTTGCTGGTTGAAATCAGCTCGGCGGTCATGCCGTCCAGTTTGTCGGCGGCAGCCTTTAAAATATTGGCATCGGGCAGGGCGTCACCAAAACCAATTTTGCCATCACCATCAACGTCAAACTTCACGCTGCTCGAGAAAGCCTTTTCTGAAGCCCAGAGTGCGCCCTCGGTCACACCAAAGAGATTGCCTGGTTTTTCCAGGGTTTTGCCATTTGGCAGTTTCAGGTCGAAAGTAACGATGCTGTCTCCACCCTCGGTTTTGCTCATCCCCGCGTCGAGGTTGACATCAAAAATACTCAACATTTCGACACCTGCAACAATGCCCTCAACACTTTCGTAAACGGGACTGGCTTTCCTCCAGCCGTCTCGAGCGTCTTTTAAAGCGTTTTGGACGGCATTTTTGTTGCTGGCAAGTTTGTTGTAATCAAAGTTGGTGTTTTTTGCCAAGTCGTAATAACGTTGTGCCGCCATTTTCAAACTCGAGCTTCCAGCTTTTTGAACGCCGAGTTGTATCAATAAATAATTTTTGACCACGCCCAAGTTTGCGTTTGAAGCTTGAGCCATAACCAGACTTGAACCAAGCGTGGTCAGCACCAATACACCAATATGGAACTGCCGTTTTTGCATCTCGAGACTCCTAAGGTGCCGTGAAATAAGTATTCCGACATATTTACTCGGAATAAGATACACTTCAGGGTCAGGAGAATCAAGGGCATTCGTACCCAACGCCATTGAGAATCATTCTCAGTTCAAGCTAAAGCAGGCTTTCATCTGACCACACTCGCAACTTGTTGAAAACACGCTAGAATGACAGCCTCATCCGTCGCTCGAGCCTTGAAAAGGCGCTGCAAAGCTCGAGCAAGCAATACTTTTCGCGCTCAAAAAGAGGGGTTTTTATGACGCAGGCTTTAAGCAAACAAGATGAACTCGCCGCCAAACACAAGAAGTACGTGCTCTCGAGTTGGTCGGCGCAGGGCGCACTTGCCGCGCCTGTGATTGCACGGGGCGAGGGGCGGCATTTTTTTGATCTGGACGGCAACAAGTTTTTTGATCTGGCGTCGGGGTTGGTCAGCACCAACTTGGGGCATTCGCACCCAAAATTGGTACGCGCCATTCAAGATCAGGCGGCAACCCTGTGCTACAGTCCAACCACCTATTTTAACGACAAACGCGCCGAACTTGGCGAGGCGCTCTCCAAGCTTTCACCGTGGCAGGAAGGCTCGAGGGCATTTTTCACGACGGGCGGCGCGGAAGCCAACGATGATGCGATTCGGATGGCGAGGGCGTTAACCGGTCGGTTCAAGGTCATGGCGACCTACCGCAGCTACCACGGCAGCACGGGCACAAGCATTCAACTGACGGGCGAGGACAGGCGTTGGGGCAGCGAACCCGCCACCGCGCCAGGAATCGTACATTTTTTCGCACCGTATCCGTATCGCAGTCCATTTTACACCAGTGACCCTGCCGAAGAAACCGCCAGGGCGCTGGATCATCTCGAGCGAACGCTGGTGTTTGAAAATCCGAAGAAAATTGCGGCAATTATTCTCGAGCCAATCGTTGGCTCCAACGGTGTGATTGTCTATCCCGAGGGCTATCTGGCGGGGGTACGCCGCATCACAGAACAGCACGGTATTGTTTTGATTTTTGATGAGGTCATGACGGGTTTTGGACGCACTGGCACGGCGTTCGCGGCTGAAACGTTTGACGTTCAGCCCGACTTTATAACCTTTGCCAAGGGCGTCACCAGCGCTTACATTCCGCTCGGTGGCGTTTTGGTGCGCGAAAGTCTGGCGCAACACTGGGACACAAACGTGCTGCCCGTGGGTCACACGTATGCGGGTCATCCGATGTGCGTGGCGACCGGTTTGGCAACGGTTAAGATTTACCATGAGGAAGGTATTTTCGATCAAGCCAAAGTGCTGGGCGGCTGGCTCGAGGCTGGTCTGAAAGAACTTGAACGCAAACACGCTAGCATCGGTGAAGCCAGGGGCATTGGCGCGTTCTGGGCGCTCGAGTTCGTCAAAGATAAAATCACTCGAGAACCACTTGTCGAGTGGCACGGTGACGGTCCTGGGATTATGAAAAATTTGTACGCGGAACTGAAAAAGCGTGGCGTGTACACCTTCGGCAAGTTCAATTGCACCATGGTCACACCGCCCCTGACGACCACCCGCGACGAACTCAATTTTGCGCTCGAGGCTTTGGACTCGAGCATCACGGCGTTTGAGGCTGGGTTGTAAATTTAAGTCTCGACTGACGGGAAATTAATCCTGTCACTCGAGGTTGATTGCAGTAGGGGCGCTACTTGTTGCGCCCCTACTGCAACGCCCTTTTTCCTATGCGCTGGTTTAATTCAATCTCGAGTCATTCGTGTTCAACCGCGAGTTGGACAGCATAAAATTCCTGAGTTGCACGTCAGAGCCAATCAAATCCTCGAGCAATTGCACCAACCTCGCCTCCAAATGCCCGTTTTCGACGCTGGCACGCAACTCGAGCATGGTGTCGGTCAGGTTCATGGCTTCTTTGTAAATTCTTTTGTGACTCAGGGCGTCAAACACGTCGCAAACGGCAAATATGCGTGCGGACAGAGGAATACTTTCGGTTTTTAGACCATTGGGATAGCCGCGTCCGTCCCAGCGTTCATGGTGGTGCAGCACGATACTGCGGCTGCTTTCAGGCAGGAAGGGAATGGTGCGAATCAGGTTGTAGCCAACAAAAGGATGGGTTTGAATGAAATTGCGTTCCTCTAGGGTGAGTGTGCCTTGTTTGTGCAAGATCGTGTCTGGGATCGAGAATTTGCCGACGTCGTGAAGGTACGCGCCCCAGCGAATCGCGCGGATTTCGCCCTCATTCAGGTTGAGGGCTTTTGCCATGCGTTCGGCAAGTTGTGCGACGCGTTCGGTGTGGTCTGAAGTCTCGAGGTCGCGGGCTTCCAGGGCTTTGCCGACGGCTAAGAGTGCGCCCTCGTATGCCGCCTCCAGGGTGGCGAGACGCTCAAGGCGACTGAGCAGTGCACCCAAAGTCTTCGTGCCCGATTCGATCAGGTTGCGCTCGTTGGGCGTCCAGGGCGTGTCGGTATTGCGAAACAAGCCTATGATTCTGGGCGCACCCTCGGTCTCGAGTCCGTAAATAAAAGCGCGTTTTAAACCGGCGTTGTTCAGACCACTAAATTGTTGGAGTTCTGAAAGGCGGAAGTCCAGACCTTGCTGGGCTTTGAGGTTGATGAACGAAACCTCTTCGGCGCTCGAGCCTTGTTGCAGGCTTGCCATCAGCTCATCCGAGATTTTCCCCGTGTGCGTTTCCAGACGCAGCACGCCGTCACGCATGACGCCGACAATGCCGACATCTGCGCCGCCAAGTTCCATGATGCGTTTCAGGGCGACATGCACCAGTTGCGGGTCGGTGCTCTCAAGCAGGTGCGAGAGCGCCAGCAGGGTCTGGCTTTCCATCACGCGGCGCTCCAAATCATCGGTGACCCGAACGCGCTCCAGGGCGCTGGCGGTCACTTTGGCGATCACACTGACCAGGCGTTTGTCGAGTTCGCTGAATTGATCGGGCAAGTTTCTGGCGCACATCAGCACTCCCAGAGCCGTGCCGTTGGAATCAAACAGTGGCGTGGTCAGTTGCGAATGCGGCGGCAATGGTGTGCTGAGGTGGGGCGCATAATTGCGTGGGTCGCGTTGGGTGTCCAGCGTTTCGATCATGCGGCGGGTCTCAATGGCTGACCAGGACAGACCGTTGCCACGTGGCACGCCTTTGTGAAGCAAAAATTTGAACAAGCCCCAGGCGCTTTGCACCTGTAAACTTCGGGCGTCCTGGGACACCAGCAACACCGTGGCGTGTTGTGAACCGATCAAACGCACCGTCTCGAGCATCACCCGTTCGCAAATGTCTTCCAGGCTGTGGGCGTTGTGCAGGGCACTGGTGACGCTTTCGAGCACTTCAAATTCGCGCAATCTCGACTCGAGGTTGAATTGTTCGCGTTTGGCGGCGATCAGCGCGGCGGCTTGCAGGGCAAACTGCCGCGCTGCGGCTACGGACTCGTCCGAGAAGGCTTTTTCGGATTTGAAGCTGTCCAGGCTGATTTCGGCAACAATTTCGTGTCCCACCAGAATCGGCAACACCAGCACGCTTTTCACACTTTGACGCGAGGCTGGGAGTTTGGAGTTGACCTGTGCATCAAAGGCTGGACGCACCCGAATGACCGGCGTTCCCCTGTACCAACCCAGCGGATCACCATGAAACTCGAGCGCTTGCGACATGTCAATCTCGAGGTTGAGGATCAGGTCGTCGTGTCCGCGCTGGGCGACCCACTTGAACGCGTTGCCGCTTCGCAGCCTTAAACTTCCGGCTTGAGCGCCAGGAATCAACGACAGGGCACTGTCCAAGAGTTTCGGGTACAAATCATCTTCGCTGCCACGGGCAAGCACCTCGGCGGTGTCAAAAAAGGTGGTGACCGCATCTTTGCTCGAGGCTCGAGGTTTGCCGTGCGCAATGACCGCCAGCGTTCCCATCAGTGCCTTGTAGGTGGCGTTGTTCAGCGCGGTGTTGCTGCTGGTTTGAAGCGCTAGATTGGTGCGTTCCAGATACCAGGCGAAGGCGGGTCCAATCAAGACCATCAACAGCAACCGAGTCTCGAGCACATCAATGCCGCCAGGAATCAATAGTTTTTTGAGGACAATATCGGTGGCTCCGGCAACGGTGAACATGGCGTACATTTGGAGCAGGCTGGTGGTTTGAAGTTGCGAGAACAAAATCCACATCACAAACCCAGCGACCATCAACGATAGCGTGTTGATAATGGCGGACTGACTGGCATCGGAATTCGCAATTCCCGACAGGCTCAAAAAAACACCGGTGAGAACCGCAATGCCCAGAGTCAGAATCAAACTCGAGCGCCAGCGCTTTAATCCGTCAAAAATCAGGATCACCGCCAAACCAAATTGTGTAATGTACAACGCACTCGAGGTCGCGGCGGCAAACGGTGTGAAGTCCAAAACAAATATTGCCAGGGTGCTGCACATCAAAAAACCCAGGATTGGCAATATCCCCCAGCGTTCACGGTTGATGTGAAGCACGAGCAGGAGTAAACCTGCCGCCAAGCTCGAGATGATTTCAAGAAAATTTGCCATGTTCCAATCGTTTTACTGGTTTACCCGAGTGAAAATATTCAACTGTGGTTTCATGCTCAATTTATCCCATAATACATACTCAAAAACCGTATTGAGATACAAAACCTGCCTGAACGGGGTTTCAAAAATGTTGCGCTGGCTTGAAACCTCCGAGCAAGCTCACTTGCGGTGACGCTCCTCGAGTTCACTGGCGATATCTTCGAGTTTAACGCCAACTTCTGCCATGACCAACAACGAGTGAAACAACAAATCGCTGACCTCGAGTTGCAGCTCAGGTTTGGAGTTGTTCTTGGCGGCGATGATCACCTCGCCCGCCTCCTCGCCAATTTTCTTCAAGATGCGGTCCATGCCCTGCTGATGGAGCGTTGCCACGTAAGAACCTTCGGGCTGGTTGCGAATGCGGTCCAGGATGGTCGCGTACACCCGCCCGACCACCGCGCCAAAACCCGAGCCTGGCAATGTACCAGACAATGAATTATGAAAGCACGAATCCTGGTTTTTGTGACACGCGGCGCCGACCTGTTCGACCGTGTACAAGACCGCATCGCCGTCGCAATCGAGCGTGACCGAGACCATATTTTGCACATGTCCCGAGGCTTCGCCTTTAACCCAAAGTGCGTTTCTTGAGCGCGAAAAATACGTGGCACGACCCGTTGCCAGCGTTTGGGCGATGGCTTCTCTGGTCGCATACGCCAGCATCAAGACCCGCAGACTGCCCGCCTCCTGGGCGATCACGGGCACAAGACCGCCCAAGTCAAAGGTGATGCTCGAGATTGAAAATGGTGCTTGAATATCGGTTGGCATAAAAACCCCTTAAACTGATGGCTCGAGCCGCACTGAAACGCCGCGAGCTTTCAAGTATTGTTTGACCTGTTCTACGCTGTACGTGCCAAAATGAAAGACACTGGCGGCAAGCGCGGCATCGGCGCGTCCTTTGGTCAGCACCTCGTAAAAATCCTCGAGCGTCCCCGCGCCGCCCGAGGCGATGATTGGAATGTCCACGTTGGCTTTGACCTCTGCGCACAGTTCGACATCGTAACCCGCCTTTGTGCCGTCACCGTCAATGCTGTTTAAAACCAATTCGCCAGCGCCAAGTTCTTGTCCGTGCACCGCCCACCGAATGGCGTCCAAACCCGTGGCTTTGCGTCCACCGTTGACGAAAGTTTCCCAGCCCGAGCCATTTTCACGACGTTTGACCTGCATGGAGAGCACCACGCATTGTGCGCCAAAATGGTCAGAGGCTTCCCGAATAATATTGGGGTTGCTGACCGCGCCAGAATCAATGCTGATCTTGTCTGCCCCCGCCAGATGCAAGCGCCTGCAATCCTCGAGCGTGCGCACGCCACCGCCGATGGTCAGGGGCATGAACACGGTTTCGGCAACGTTGCGTGCCCAGTTCATCTCGAGGTCACGCCCGTCGCTGGAAGCGGTGATGTCATAAAACACCAACTCGTCTGCACCGTCCAAGTCGTATTTTTGGGCGTACTGAACTGGATCACCGATGTCACGAACGTTCTGGAATTGCACGCCTCGGGTCACGCGTCCACGGTCAACGTCGAGGCAGGGAATGATGCGCTTAAAAATCACCAGAGAATTCTACGCCGTGAAGGCTGCCAGACAAAACCCGTACCCTAGTGCAGCGTCGGTTAAGTTCTCCAGCCCTCGTACCTCGTTCTTACGAACCCACCGACGCTGCACTTTCCCCCACTCGCTTCTTGGTTCTAAAAAGCACCTACGGGCATAACCGCTTTGCTCGGAAAGTGTGTAACACTTTCAGGGTTTTGCACTGGGAAACCCGTATGCTCTGAATATGGCTGATTTGGATTTAATCGTTCGCGGTGCAACTGTGGTGCGTGATTCGCTCGAGACTCTTGATATTGGTGTCAGTGACGGCAAAATTGTGATGTTAAAACCCGAAATTTCAACCTCGAGCGCAGGCGAAATTGATGCCCGAGGTTTGCATGTCATGGCTGGCATGATCGATGTTCACGTGCATTTCAACGAACCAGGGCGTGAAGATTGGGAGGGCATCGCCACGGGTTCGGCGGCGCTAGCGGCGGGCGGCGGCACGCTGTTTTTTGACATGCCACTGAATTCCTCGCCAGTCACGACCGATGCAAAAAGTTTTGGGCAAAAACTGCTGGCGATGCAGCGCTCGAGCCTCACCGATTTTGCGCTTTGGGGCGGACTCGTGCCTGGAAACCTTGCGGAACTTTCCAGTTTGGCGGCGTGCGGCGTGATTGGTTTCAAAGCTTTCATAAGCAATTCTGGCTTAGAAGAATTTGGCGCAAGCGACGACCTGACGCTGCTCGAGGGAATGCGAATGTCCGCAAGTTTGGGACTGCCCGTGGCGGTTCATGCCGAATCTGACGCGATCACGGGCGCACTTTTGGGTCGTTTGAAAGCTTCGGGCAAAACCAGCATTCGAGATTACCTCGAGTCTCGCCCTGTGATTGCCGAACTCGAGGCGATTTCCAGGGCGATTCTGTTTGCCCAGGAAACGGGTTGTGCGCTGCATCTGGTTCATGTCTCCTCAGGTCGCGGCGTGGTTCTGGCAGCCCAGGCTCGAGCACGTGGCGCAAATGTGACCATCGAAACCTGCCCGCATTATCTGGCATTCACCGAAGAGGACTTGGAGCAGTTGGGCGCACCCGCAAAATGCGCTCCACCGCTTCGTTCAAACCTCGAGCAAGAACTGTTATGGCGGCAAGTCTTGCAAGGACAGGTGGACATGATCGGCAGCGACCATTCGCCAGCCCCGCCAAGCATGAAAACATCCCCGGACTTTTTTGCGATTTGGGGCGGTGTTTCTGGGGTGCAAAGCAGCCTGAACGTGCTCTTGACCCAAGGTTTGCAGGCTCGAGGCTTAAGCCTTTCTCAAATCTCGAATCTGGTGTCCGTCAACCCCGCAAAACGCTTTAAACTTGCCAACAAAGGACAACTCGAGCTTGGTTTTGACGCCGATTTGGTATTGCTGGATTTGAACACCCGTTTTGTTTTGACCCCTGAAATGCTCATGTACCGCCACAAGCAAAGTCCGTATTTGGGGCAAGAATTTACGGGCGTGGTGAAGCGCACGTTGTCTCGAGGTCGGACGGTTTATACAGATGGCACTGTGGCTGGGGCGAGGCACGCCTCGTCCCCACAGCCACAAGGTCGGTTGGTCAAACCTGCGCCATAATTTACGAAAACCAGGTGCGCACGATTGGCACGGACAGCAAACCCAACAACGCCAGGTAAAACACCAGTTGCCCGATCATGGCGGGAATCACGCTTTTTTCGCGGTTGGTGTAATACAGCACGCCAGCGCCAACAAAAGCCAGCAAGATCACGGGCATGGCGAAGGTCACAGCGAACAACAAGACCAGTACGACTGCACCGAGGGTTTGACCGTAACGTTTTTCAATCGGGAAGACCGCAAACGCCCTGAAGAAAATTTCGGTCAGTGGCAGCAACAATATCGGCAGCAGGGCAGACAAGCGCCAATACTCGAGGTGCAAGTAAAAGCCATTAAAGTGCAGGGTTTTGGCGGCGTACTGGTAGCCAATGGTCAAGACGGTAATGCCCACCCCGACCACGATGCCCTCGAGAATTTGGTTTGGCGAGAACTTTCCGATCAGCAATTGAGCGGGCTTCCAGCCGTTCCTTTGGGTGGTGTACCAACTAAGACCGATCAATGTGATGGCAAAAAACCCAAAGAACAAATCCCTGGCGACATCGCCCTGAACGGGCGTGAACAACGCCAGGTAATTGCCGTACAGCATTTTGCCGCCCAATAGCGCGGCAACGCCACCAACCAGCACCGAGACAATCAAATGCGAGTAAACGTTGGCGACCGTCCAGGGGCGCGGACCCTCCTGAATTTCGATGGTCGAGAGCGGTTCGATCTGGCTTTCACCCACCAAATGCGCGACCAACAGCGCCACCAACGCGATCAACCACGGCAGGGTTTTTCCGATCACCAGGGCAAAAACATTGTTCGAGTTGCTGGTCTGGGTCAAGACCCTCGAGCCTTCAGAGATGTTGCCCATGCCGTAATAGGCGTAAGCCAAAGCCCCCAGGGCGCGTTGGTACAAGCCCCTGTCCCTGGCGAAGGCGCCAGGGTTGCCGGCGACCTGCTCCAGGGTTTGAATCGCGCCCGGTAAATTGCCCGCAATCCACTGGGTCCGTCCGTACTCGGCTTGAATTTCTGGCGGACGGTTGGGCGAGCTGCGCAGCAGACTCGCGGCGGCTTTGGGGTCACTTCTGACCATGATCTGAGCCAATGCCAGACGGGCTTCGGTGTCGCTCGAGTCAAGGTTCAGGGCTTCGCGGTAGGCGTTGATGCTTTCACTTTCGTTACCAGCCAGTTGACTGGTCTGGGCGGTGATCTTGTAAGCCAAAACTTTTGACTTTAAGGACAGCCTGGGGTTTTGCAGGGCGCTCTGAGCCAATTGGTAGGCTTCCTCGAACTTGCCGTTTTGCAGCACGATCTCTGCGCCGATCACATCGTTTTGCGGGCTGCTCGGGTCGGCGAGGCGGGCTTGATCGACAAAGCCTTGCGCCGCCGCAATGTTGTTCATGCGCAGTGCCACCCTGGCGTGAAGCCGCAACGAGTCAGAATAGTTGGGTTGTTGAATCTCGGCGAGTCGGCAGGCGTTGTCGGCGGCGTCATACAGTTTTTGCTGAAAAAACTCGGCGCACTTGTTGTACTGATCCTGGGCTTTAAAGTTGATTGCCTGACCAAAGGCGGTGCCGATCAGCACAAGCCAGATAAGGGATACGCGCACAAGAAGCTTCACGAACCTCATCTTAGCATTTCAGATCGCAATTTGGCGTACAAAACAGCTCTGAAACCCGAGAAGCCGCTTGCATTGCGTCGAGCAAAGTCTTTTTGTGGTGTCCTGTCGGTAAAATGTTGAATTGATGTCCTGTTGGTGCCACCATCAGGCATCTGGGTCAAAACTTGATACTCGAGCATCAATCTGAGTAGGGTGAGGGGATGAAGGCTCAACGCGGTCAAAAACTGGCTCTGGCTCTGGGCGGCGGCGGCGTGCGCGGCGCGGCGCATCTGGGCGTCTTGCGGGCATTGCAACAAGCCGATATCGAGGTCAGTGGCATCGCGGGCAGCAGTTCGGGTGCGCTGGCGGGCATGTTGTTCGCGCTCGAGACGGCAGGATTCAGGCGCGAGGACGAAGCCCCTGGAACGCAAACCAATGCCTTTGGGTCGCGCTCGAGAACCGAGATTTACCGTTTGATTGAGGCGATAGGCTCGAACGGTTACGCACATCTGCGTCAGGTTTTAACCACCAAAACCAACAAGGGTTTTGATCTGATTGACGCCTTAAAAACCTTGTCGGGTTGGCAAAAAGTCATTTTGTCCGGCGTCTCTGGTCCGGGCATTGCCAGCCTCGAGCCGCTTCGTCAGAGTTTAAAGCCGCTTGTGGGCAGTGTCTGTTTTGAAGATTTAAACCTGGCACTGGCATTTGTCGCCACCGATTTGATCGCTGGCGAGGAGGTGATCTTAAAAACGGGTCTGTTGCTCGAGTCAGCCATCGCCTCCTGCGCGATTCCTGGTGTTTTTCCGCCCGTGCCTCTTGGTGGTCGTCATCTGGCAGACGGACATGTGGTCAACAACGTTCCGGTCAGCGTGGCGAGGGGCTTGCTGCCAGGGGCATTTGTGCTGGCGGTGGATGTGGGTTTCGATGCACCCGCCACCGTCCCCAAAACCGCCATCGAGGTGATCTTGCGGGCTGCCAGCATCAGCCGCGATCACCTCGAGCGTCATCACATGGCTCAGGCAGACATGGTCTTGCATGTCGGTCAGGAAGTGCCATCGGGCGTGTTTGATTTTGAGCACAGCCGAGAACTTTTTGAGGTGGGCGTCGAACAAACCCGCAAAATCATTCCTGCTTTGCGTGAGGCGTTGGGCTTGGAACCTCGGGTTTTGAAACCTCGAAAACCTGGCTTGCTCGAGAAATACTTGAAGCGGGGCGATGCCCTAAATTCGAAATAAAACCTTACACGGTTTTGCGCTTCGATCAGAAATATGTAAAAATTACCAGGTGTCTCGGGTTCGCTTGGGACAATTTTCAGTCGCAATGGCAGGGTGTATTTGGGTATTGTAGGGAATCTATCTTGCATCTCGGGCAACTCGAGGTCGTGAAGTTCAAATCAAGTTTTGAGGAGGGCGAGACGTGACGAATTTACTGCAATTTTTATTGGTTTCGCTCGAGGTTGTTCAGTTTGTGATTCCTGAGAGGTTTGGGGTGATGGGATGACGTTATTAGATCGGTTCTTTCCGGATACTCCCGATTCGAGTGCGAAGTTGTGGTTGACTTCTGCCATCGTTTGGGGCGTGATTGGCATGACATTCGGTGTTTTCATGGCGACGCAGTTTATGTTTCCCGACATCACCAGGGGTGTGCCGTGGTTGTCCTTCAGCCGCATTCGTCCCTCACACGTGAATACTGTGGTCATGTCCTGGGTATCGATGGCAAGCATTGGTGCTTGTTTTTACATGCTGCCGCGCCTGGTGAAAACCCCGCTTTTTTCCGAGCGTTTGGGAACCATGACGGGTTGGCTTTGGAATGTTTTTGCGGCGCTCATTCCTTTAACACTTTTGAACGGTTATTCCGAAGGTCGTGAATGGGCAGAACTGATCGCGCCGATGGACTGGTTCATGTTGATTTTGCTGGTGCTCAGCGCCGTCAATGTGTTCATGACTGTCGCCCGCCGCACCGAACCACAATTGTATGTATCGGTCTGGTACTGGATGGGTTCGTTTATCGGCATGAGCATGGTTTGGATTGTCGGCAACCGCACCTTTGTGCCCTTGGACGGTCTGAACGACGCTATCACCAACTGGTTCTATGCCCACGACGTGCTCGGACTTTGGATCACCACCATGGGCATTGGCATCATTTATTTCTTGCTGCCCAAATTAACGGTGGGTAAAAAGGGTGAACCTGGCAACCCAATCTTCTCACACAAGCTGTCCTTAATCGGGTTCTGGGGTAATTTTGCGTTTTACACTGGCATCGGTGCGCACCACATCATTCAGGCACCCGTCCCAGAGTGGCTCAAAGCCTTCGCCATCGGCTCGAGCGTCCTGATGAGCATTCCGGTTTACTCTGCCAGCGCCAACTTCTTCCTCTCCACCCAGGGGCGTTGGGACAACTTGGCTTGGAATTTACCCCTGCGCTTCATGACCTTCGGTTGGATCATGTATGCCCTTGCCAGCTTCCAAGGTTCATTGCAAGCCGTGCGCAGCATCAACTGGTATCAGCACTTCACGGGCATCGTCAGCGCCCACGCGCACTTGGCAATGCTGGGCGGTTTTAGCATGGTGCTGTTTGCCGCCATCTATTACACCGTGCCGCGCCTTTACAAGGTCGAATGGTACTCCAAAAAACTGGTTGTGGTTCACTTCTGGACGTTCTCGGTGGGCTTCATCATGTTCTTTATCACCTGGACGACGATGGGCTTTATTCAAGCCGCCAGTTGGAACATGGGCATCAACGTGCAACAAACCGTGCCATTCTTAAAACCCTTCCTGATGGTGCGCTGGATGGCTGCCACCGTCATGATTTTCGGCGTCTATATTTTTGCTTACAACGCAGTTCAAACCGTGCGCTCCGCCAGACGCCAAGAAGTCTCTCGAGGTTCGAGTGTCGCTCCCGCCCTGTCCCCTGCTGCGGCAGACGATTAAACAAAGGAGGTCAGAAAATGTTGAATGCAAGGAATTTTATTATTGGACTGGCTTTTCTGCTGATCGTGTGCGGCGTGACCTCTTTGGTCGTGATTGTTCCAGCGGCAAGTTTTAATCCAGAACCCACCCCAGGTTTGCGTCCGTATACCGCCACCGAGCTAAAAGGTCGCGCCATTTATCAGCGCGAGAACTGCTACGTTTGCCACAGTCAATTTGTGCGTTTTCAAGATGAGGGTACTGGTCCGACCTCACAGGCTGGCGATTTCGCCTATGACCGCGTGAACCTTCTGGGAACGCTACGCAACGGTCCCGATTTGACCTACGAGGGCGGTCTTTACCCCGACGAATGGCACATCGGTCACCTCAAGTCACCTCGCTCTTATTTGCCTGGTTCGGTTATGCCAAGCTTCAGTTATTTGAACGACACCGACATTCGCTACCTGGTGAGCTATATTCAGTCGCTCGGCACACGCAACACCCGTGCCTGGGAAACCAAAGATGTCAACGTGCCAGAAAAGTACCGCAACCTCAAATCGCCGTTCAATGCCAGCAACGCCGGTTCTGGACGCGGTATCTACAACCAGAACTGCGCCCCCTGCCACGGTTACGAGGGTCGCGCCGATGTGCCGCTGGCAAAAATGTTCTATCCAAAACCCGCCGCCAACTTCCACCTGCCGCGCTACAAGGACTTCACCGATGGACACTGGTACAACAAGGTTGGTCGCGGTGTTCCAGGCACTCGGATGCCACGCTGGGATCAAACGCTGAACGAAGAGCAAATCTGGTACGTGGTCGAATACTTAAAATCTCTGGCGAAAGATCAAGACCTGACCGCCAAACCAGGACGCGAAAAGTATTACGATGCCAAAACCTTGCAACCAGGCAACGTCGAACGTGACTACCCAGGTGCGCCGAAAGCCGCGAAGGGACACTAATCATGACAAGCCGCTCGAGTCTTCAAAAATCGGCAACCCTGCTGGCATTCTTTTTAGCCTCGAGTGCACTGGCAGATCACGTCCCTGCAGTTGGTTTGGATTACAAGGGCACTTGGGTTGTTCTGATTGCGGTGGGCGTGATCTTTTCGCTGCTGATCTTATCCGCACTTTGGGCGTATCTGGACGGGCAGTTCAACAATAGCGAGCGCGTCAAATTTAACCTGATCGAAGCGGACAACGATTTTCTCTATGGTCGCGCTCCAAGCACCGAACGCCCTGAACCAGACCGCAAGTAAGCCAAAACAGTATTCTCGAGCGTCTCGCTCGCATCGGAGGAATCAATGAGTCTCGAAACGCCCAGCTTGGAAACCGAAACTGAAGTCGCCAGCAATTTCCAGGACATTCACGGCGACCACACCCACGAAATCGCTGGGATTCGGGTGGGTGAACGCAACGTTCCTGCCTCGGCAATTGCGGTGTTCTTGTTTGTTATTTTTATTGCCCTCGGAATTTCCTGGATTCCAGCTCAGGGGTTTTAATGAGGCAACTTTTAGCAATTGGCACTTCGATCACGCTGGCACTGTTGTTTGGAGCGTGTAGCATCAAAGCCGACTCGAGCAAGATTGGCGGCGATGTTTCCTTGAAGGGTGACATTAAGCTTCCGGGCGCGGCGAACGTGACCGCCGCCGAGGTGGCTTACAAATGGAATTATCCAAAATACCCTGAACAGTACAAGGTCAATCCGCTCGAGCGCACCAATGAGGACGGTCAAAAGACCGATTACCTGAACGGACGCGAACTTGCCGAGAACGGCTCTTATGCAGGCAAATGGATCGAGGGCGAGGATGTCAAACTTCTGCCTGTGGGCAATCCAAATCTGGTTCTGGGCAATTTGTTGTTCGACGTCTTGAAAAACAAGATCACGCCCGCCATGATGCCGACCCTGGATGACAGCCCATTTCAGGCGTTCTTGAAATTGCAAGACGGTTTAAAAAACGAGCCAAGCCCTGTTGATGTCACCATGAACGCTTTTGTCGAATCCAAAGACCCCGCGACGGGCAAACCCGAACGCAAGCCAGTGCCAGTTCAACAACCTGTCACCTTGGACAAAGAAGCCTTGTGGAGTTTGGCGATAGCGCTGTACGTCAAGCTCGAGCCGAACTGGAAAGAAACCGTACCCGTCAAGCTTGACCCCAGCAGTATTGCTGACAAATCCAAGCAAAAAAATGGTCAAGGTATTTTTGGCAATTGCAACATGTGCCACGGCGCAGACGGTTGGGGCAAGGGTCACTCGGGGGCAATGTTGCAACCGCCACCAGCCAATTTTCACGAACCGCGCCGTTTGTTCAACCGTTCAGAAACCAAATTGCGCAGTGCCCTCAAGAATGGTATTTATGGCTCAGCAATGCCACAATGGGTTGATCGGTTGAGCGATGGTGAGATCAATCATGTGGTGGCATATCTGCGCTCATATACTTACAGTGTTGATCCACCGATTGCCAGCGTCAAACCACCCGAAGGAGCCAAGCCATGATCGACCGTCGTACCATTCTCAAAGGCATCACCGCCATTCCAATTTTGGCAGTTTTGGGAGGTGTGGGTTCGGCGCTGTTGAGCTTTTTAAAGCCCAACCTCAAACCATTGTCCATTCCCACCGCCGAAATCCCACAAAACAAAGACCTTGTCGCCGCCTCGCTCGACGAATTTCCCAAAGAGTGGGATGTCAAAGAATTTGTCTTCACCCAGATCACCCCAGAATACTCGAGCAAGGGCACGCAACAAACCGACATTCCTGGTTATATTTTGCGCGTTCCCAAAGTTGAAGTGCTCGACCCCACAAAAATTGGCAACATTGGCGGTGACCTGCGCGAGGGTTACGGCGAAGCCGATCACAAGGGTGAAAAATACTCGATGGTGATCGTCTCGAGAATCTGCGCCCACCTGGGCTGCATTTTTCAGTATCACACCGGCGACGAGGTTTGCACGGGCTTTAACTACTGCGGTGAAACTGGTCCCAAGGGACACCCACTGTTCAGTTGCCCCTGCCACCTGAGCGTTTACAACCCGCTCGAGGTTCAAGACGTGGCTGGCATCATGCGCGTGGGTCATGTGGTTTCCGGTCCAGCGCCGCGCACCCCGTTCCCATTCAGGTTTGTGCTCGAAAGTGGCAATGTCATTATTAAGGGTTACGGTTAAACTTAGGGATTCATAACACAAGACACTCAGATTTGAAGGGGGACACCAATGGCAGCACCGACCATTCCAAGCGCAGCAGCAACCAAAAAAGCCGGTCCGAGCGTCGGACAAAAAATTGCAATTTGGTGGACCAAAAGCGCCAAAAATCTGGACCTATTCGACGAGAACTCCAGGGATAAAGTCAAAACCGATCCGTGGTTCATGTTGGGCGGTATGGCGCTCATGTTCTGGTACATCACCATTGTCACCGGCACTGTTCTGATGTTTTATTATGTCCCCGACGCCACTGGACCAATTTATCAATCTTGGCTTTCGGTCAAAAATATTCTCGAGGGTCAATCGGGTTGGGTCATTTATTTGACGCGTCAATTGCACAAGTACGGCGCTGATGCCCTGATTGTGGCGCTCACCATGCGCATTTACCGCATGTACTTTCGTGGTGAATTCAAATCCTACAATCAACTTTCGTACATCCTGACCGTGATTGGCTTGATCCTGTCAATGTTCTCGGGTCTGACGGGTTATTTGCTGATCTGGAACCAACGCGCCCTCTGGGCAACCAAGGTCTTTGCGACCTTCCCAACCTTTGTCGATAACTTTCAGGACATTCCGACCATCGCCGCGTTGCCACTGGTGCCAGATATTCTGAAAGCCACCTTGGGCGTCGCCCAAATCGGTCACATCATGGCAAATTACATGCTCTCAGGGCTTTCAATTGGTCCTGCCACGCTGACCCGTTTTTACAGCGCCCACTTTATGCTCAGCATTTTGACCATCATTCTGGTCGAGGCTTACTTTGCTCGCAAGGGTAAGGGCGACAAGGGTGTCGGCGGCGCGGGTCGTGTGCCGCGCATCAACTTGCCCTGGTATTCGGTGGTGGCGTTCTTGATTATTCTGGTCGCCATCTCGATTTTTGTGCCGGTTGAAACAGGTTCGCCCGCCAATTACAGCGTCACGCCAAACCCAATCCTTTCGGACTGGTACTTCCTGGGCTTGTATCAGATGATGAAACTCTGGAAGCCCGCCAGCGCCACGCTTCAAACCGTGCTGATTCCACTGATCGCCTTCATTGTTGTGTTCTTCGATTACAGCCCTGAGCGCAACCCCTGGAAGCGTCCATTCTGGACGCTGGTCGGCATTTATGGGCTGGTCGCCTGGTTGGGCTTCAGCATCCTGATCATCCTCTCCATCGCCGACATTCACCGCGACCCGCCTTACGTGTACCTGGTCAGCATGATCATGCTCGGCGGCGGTGCGATCTGGCATCTGGTGCAACGCGCCAGAAACCGTCGTGAACAACGGGCACTCGAGGCTGCCAAAGCCCAAACCGTAGCCGTTGCCGCCGACAAAGCCTAAATTAGAATCTCGAGAAATGATGAGGAGGACGCAATGAAAGGCAGCATGTGGTTGTTCACAGGTATCACGTTTTTTGCTGCGATCTCGGTGTTCTCGAGGGGTTATGCGGCACTGATGGCGTTTTTTAAATTGCCAACCACGGTAGGTTTGTTCTCGGTCATGTTTTACCTGCTTATTTTGGTGTTCTTGCTGTCAGTCATGGGTTTTATCATGTACGGCACAGAGCGTAAAAACGGCAATGTGAAAGTCAAGAACCACCTGTTTGAACGCTTGCTTGGTCATGACAAAGATGCGGTTTTACCGACACCAAAAGCAGAAGCGCCAAAGGAGACAAGCAAGTGAACCAAACCATCAAAGGATTCATCGCACTCGCCTTGGTCGGACTCGGAATGGTGTTTATCGTTCTGACGCTGGGCGCATTCGCCCATGCCAACCCAGACGCGCCCATCCCAGGCGTTGCTCTTTTGCGCAGCATCGAGGACATCGCCGCCAACTTCTTGCCCGCCGCCCTGCGCTCGAGCGACCCGACCATGCCCATGAACCGTGGCTTTGCCTACATGGGCATTACCGTGCTTCTCACTGCTCTGGCTGCCGCGTTGGTGTCCGACACTCGAGCCAGCACGATTGCCCGCCCGGGCAGAAGAAAGGGGGCGTAAATGGCTTCTCCGAGTTTGGACCGCTACGACCCAGACCAAGCGCCCACCGCCAGGGACAAGGGTTTTGACAAGGTTCTCGACGGCATTCACCGTGGCGTGGTCGCAGTGGATCGCTTCATCAACCGTGTGATTCCAGAAGAGTTCAACCCGTTTTATTATCTGGGCGGCATGACCAACGTGCTGTGGATTTTGCTGGTGCCGACCGGTATTTTCTTGTGGTTTTACTACAAGCCCACCACCTCCGATGCCTTCTCGAGCGTCAATTACTTGACGGCGGTTGTGCCCTTTGGTGGCATCATTCGTGGTTTGCACCGTTACTCTGGCGATGGCATGATCTTGATGGCGATTTTGCACATGCTTCGCAATTACTTCACCGACCGTTACAGAGGCTTCCGCGACGTGCCCTGGGTGTCTGGCGTGGTCTTGTTGCTGTTGACTGGGCTTGTCGGCATGACAGGTTATTTGCTGGTCTGGGATCAACGCGCCCTGATTATCACCACGGCGATTGTTCAAGCCCTGCAAAGCCTGGACGGCATCGTTGGCGGTTTGGGTTCGTTCATGGCAAAAGCGCTGCTGGCGGGCAACGAGCCAAACAACCTGACCCTCGCCCGCATGTTTTTCTTGCACGTCGGACCTGCGGTTTTGATTTTCTTTTTCTTGTGGGTGCATTACCTGCGCCTTCACCGTCCGAAGATTTGGCCCCCAATGTTCGTGACACTTTTGACCGTTGGTGCGGTGGTGCTGGCGGCAGGCATTTTGCCAATCGAGAAAACCCTTGCCGCCGGTGTGCCGCTGGCTTCGGATGGAAGCTCGAGCATTGTGTACGATGTTTTCTATCTCCTGCCCGTTCTTGCCTTGCCAAACTTGGGCGGCGCTGGCGTGCTGGCAGTGTTGCTCTTGATTTTCGGGATTTTATTCATTGTGCCGTGGTTGCCGCGCAAAAAGCACCGTTACGTCAACGTGGCATTTGTGACCCCAGAGAATTGCACGGGTTGCCAACTTTGCGCCATCGACTGCCCGTTTGACGCCATCGTGATGGTCGAGGGTGCGAATCCAAATCCTCGAAACAAAGAGCTGGCTGTGGTCAATGACGACAAATGCGCCGAGTGCGGCATTTGCGTTGGCGCTTGCCCCTTTCATGCGATTAACTTGCCACTTGCTGGCGAGGACATGATTAAAGACAAGGTGGTGGCACTCCTTTCATGACACAAGCAACAGTAAGCACTGACAAACTCAGCACCGAAAACAAGCACCTCTCGAGCAATGGCAAACCCAAAATCATTGGTTTTGTCTGCGAGTGGAGCCTCGGGCGCAACGACATCATTCACGAAGACGGCACGGTTAAAGGTTACGAGCACATCAAGACCATCAAGATTCCGTGCAGCGGTTTTGTCAAAACCGAATGGGTCACGGTGGCGTTTGAAAACAACGCCCAAGGCGTGTTCGTGCTCGGTTGTCCACTGGGCGACTGCCACTTCAACGAGGGCAATTTCATCATCAACGAACGCCTCAGCCAGCACGTCACGCGTCTCACCAACCGCAAAACCATTGACGATGCCGGACGCGTTGCCGAACTGTACTTGGGTGTGACCGCCGATACCGAATTCACCCAGTCGCTCGAGGATTTCAGCCGTTACATCGAAAGCCTGCCGCCGCTCGCCGCGCCCGTCAAGAAAGCCAAAGGCGCTGCCAAGCCCGCATCAAAAGCCGCGCCAGTTGCGGCAGCAGGAGGTGAGGCATGAGTCAATCCGCTCAAGATTTAGAGAATCATGATGTGATGCGCGTCGAAACCGAGGGAGTCGAAACCCAGGAAAAAGACGAAAAAGGCATCAATTACGTCATGAACCTGGTGGGCATGTACCTGCTGTTTGCGGTTTGTATGGTCGCCATTGCATGGTTTGGTATTTTTAGCGAAGTCTAAAATACTCCGCTCGGGCAAGTGGAAGTTTTAAGCCAAATTAATCCTGCTTCGAGAGATTCTCGAGCAGGATTTTTGATCGGTGTTTGAAATATTCTGAACACACATTGAGCTTTGTGTTGCTGAAAATGAAATGAAGCCTGTCAATTGGCAAGCCAAAAAAGCGTACACTTTGAGTCCAGTTACTTCATTCTAGGAAAGTCAAGATGATTCGCAGCAAAACTCCCGTCATTGACCACAAACCCAAGGTGCTCGAGCAACTTGCCATGACCCCGCACGTGGTCATCGAACGTGGTTTTTGGCGCGATCAGCAGGTGTTGATCAAACGCCTGAAAGACATGAGTCGCAAAAACCCCGAGGTGCTCGAGCGGTTCGAGCGCGAGGGCGAGGTCATGGCGAAACTGGATCACCCGAACATTCCCAAACTTTTGTACCTCGAGCCTGGCATGGTGGTGCGCGAATGGGTCGAAGGTCGCACCCTTTACTTTCATCTCGAGGAGGACCGAAAAATAGATTTGCCACGCGTCTTGCACATCGCCAGGGGTGTGCTGGCAGCCATCAACCACGCGCACTCTCGCGGGGTGATTCACCTGGATTTAAAACCTGGCAATATTCTGCTCGAGGACTGGGATCGGGTGCGGGTGATCGATTTTGGTTGCGCCAAAGATTTGACGCTCGAGAGCATCACCCACGTCGGTGCTCGGCTCGGCACACCCAATTACATGGCTCCCGAACAATTCAAGGGCACGCGCCACGATGTGCGCAGCGACGTGTACAGCATTGGCGCGATCATTTACGAGATGAGCGTCGGGCAACTGCCATTTTCGGATGCTTTCGCCTGGTTGGCGGGGCGCGGTAAACCGCCCACCATCTGGTCGGAGCACACGGGCTTGAATCAAATCTTGCAAAAAGCCATGCAGCGCGTACCAGAATCTCGGTTTCAAACGGTGCTCGAGATGTTGATTGCGCTCGAGCAACTCGAGGCTTGAGCCGTTTGGTTTGTTTTACTCGCCGCCACTCGAGCTTGAACTGCTGCTCGAGCTTCCAGCATCACTGCCCGTGACCACCGAAAGCTGCGTGCCATCGCTTGGGGCAACCCCGCCAGCGTCCACTCCAACAATGCCAGAGCCTCCCATTGCCGCGTCGGCACTTGGTGATTGGTAGTAATTGCTGCTGCCAGATTCGACTTGAAAGGTTTCACCCGTGTCCTGATTTTGCACGGTGGTTTGGTCGAGCATCTGGTTGCTCTGGTCGTGCGCAACGCCGTCTTGAATCTCTTGGCGATCCCAGTAACCCTCGGTGATGGCGCTCGAACCCATGTCGGAATTGCTCGGGTTTGAACCCATGACCGCGCCTTGATTTCCAGCAAAACCGCCGCTCGAGTATGAGGGCATGTTGTCTTGATTTTCGGGGTTTGAACCGATGGTGTCCGAATTGTTGTTAAAGTTGTTTCCCGAGTTGTTTGGCATTTGCCAGTTGCTCGAGTTGTTCGGCATTTGCAAGTTACTCGAGCTGGGTTGATTGACGTACCCCAGATTGGTTTGGTGTTGATTTTTCTCGAGCGCATTCGAGACTGCGGATGCCGCCAAGACGAGTGCGACTGATACCCAGATGATGGTCTTTTGCTTCGGGCTGATCGTGTTTTTCATGGTCAAACTCCTTTTGTTTCCTTCTCGCCTCGAGTATCGCAAGTGGCACTTAGCCAGAACTTAGTCGGCACGGTTTGGCATAAACCACCCCGAGTTTGTTATGCTCATCTTCCAAACAAACGTTCAATTCTCGAGCCAACCTCGGGAAGAAAGCTCGAGGTTTTTATGGCACGGGTTTCCAAGTATTACGACGTTCTGCGCGACGAACACGGCGAGAGATTTCTCGAGGTGGCGGTCACGGGCTTTCCATTGTTGCGCCTGCCACTCATGAACAAATCCACGGCGTTCACCCGAACGGAGCGCGAACTGCTCGAGCTTGATGGGTTGCTGCCGCCGCACGTCAGCACGGTTGAAGAGCAAAAAGAGCGTTCGTATCAGCGATACCGTTTGCAAAACAACAGCCTGGAAAAACATATTTACCTGCGCAATTTGCAAGACCGCAACGAGGTTCTCTTTTTTGCATTGGTCGAGGATCATCTCGAGGAGATGCTGCCGATTCTCTACACGCCCACCGTTGGCGATGCGGTCAAATTCTTTTCGCACATTTACCGTTTCCCCCGAGGCTTGAGCATCTCCACCGACAACCTAGAGCATTCGGATCAGGCGCTTTCCAACGTGCCACTCGAGGATGTGCGCATGATTGTCGCCACCGACTCGAGTGCGATTCTGGGGATTGGCGACCAGGGTTTTGGCGGCATGGCAATCAGCATTGGGAAACTCTCGATTTACACGGTGGCTGGCGGCGTTGGACCCGACAAGACCCTGCCCGTCGGTCTGGATGTCGGCACCGACCGTCAGGATTTAATCAACGACCCGCTCTATCTGGGGGTCAGGCACAAGCGGTTGACGGGCGAGGCTTACGACAAATTCATTGACACCTTTGTCGAATCCGTGACCGCCCGTTACCCCAAAGCCATCATTCAATGGGAGGACTTTTCCAAAGACACCGCCTTCCGCGTGCTCGAGCGTTACCGAAAACTCGTGCCAAGTTTCAACGACGACATTCAAGGTACGGGCGCGGTCACGCTGGCGGGGGTGTTGAACGGTTTAAAACTGAAAAACGACCGTCTCGAGGATCAAACCGTGGTGATTCACGGGGCGGGCGCTGGCGGCATTGGTGTGGCGTGGGCAATCCGTCAGGGCATGATGCGGGCGGGCTTGAGTGCCACGCAAGCCCATGAACGGGTGCTGGTCTTGGATTCCAAAGGCTTGTTGCTCGAGGACCGCAGCATGGAAGCGTACAAGCACGGTTACCGCCAGTCCCTCAAGCGTGTTGCAGGATGGACGGTGGCGGGTGCAGCGCCAAGTTTGCTCGAGAGTATCCAAAATGCGAAAGCGACGGTCTTGCTGGGGCTTTCAGGGCAAGGTGGGGTGTTCACCGAACCGGTGGTCAAAGCGATGCTCGAGAATACGGCACGTCCAATTGTTTTCCCGCTTTCAAACCCGACCGCCAACACCGAAGTCCTGCCCGAAGACGCCCTGCGCTGGACGAACGGGGCGGCAATTGTCGCCACGGGCAGCCCGTTTGAAGACGTAATCTTGAACGGCAAGACATACCCAATCGGGCAAGGCAACAACGCCTTCATCTTCCCAGGCTTGGGCTTCGGCGCGGTGCTGGCTCGAGCCAGAGAGATTACCGACAGCATGGTGCTCGAGGCGGCGTACACGCTCGCAGAAGAAACCCCGCAAAGTTCGCTGGATGCGGGGCGCGTCTACCCGAGGATTGCGGGCTTGCGCGAGGTCAGCATCAAGGTCGCCTCTCGGGTCATGCAAAAAGCCCTTCAAGACGGTGTGGCTGCCGAGTACCGCATTCGGGGTTTGGATTTGGCGGCGCTCGAGGCGTTCGCCCGCAGCCGATTCTGGCATCCGAAATATTTGCCGTTTCGCAAGCACAGTTAAACCCCGTCTCAATTTTTAAAAAAGAGCATGTCATGAACATGCTCTTTTCTTTGGCAGCGCTCGAGTGACGCTCAAAATGACAACTTTGGGTCACAACGTAGAAAACCACAGATACCATCCAACACTGCTAGACTTCAACCACGTGGCTTCGCTCGAGCAAACCAGCAAACGCCTGAACGGACTGGTCATCAAACGACCTGGCATGGCGCTTGGTTTGTGGGGAGAAGCTGGAATTGGTAAAACCCACACGGCGCAAAACTTGCTGCGTGAAAACTCGAGTCACAGTGTTACGGCACGTGCCACGACCTCGGTTTCAAACTGCGGATGCGAGCCTCGAGAATTACGCGCCTGTGGGGTTCAATCACGTTTACAGCACCTGGGAAGCTGACCTAACAGGAACTGCTGCGGTTGGTCTGAATTGGCAAGTGCCAGCCGGTCAAAGTTTGCTAGGACTGAGCATCGTTTTGAACAATTACACCAAGGCGATCAGCCCCAGCAGCTTAAACCTGAACGGTACGGCTTTGGTCGCCAACCAAGATTATTTTGCCAGCGTTGTTCCAGCCACGCAACAACTTTGGATCACCCTGAAAAACAATCTTTCCAACTCGGCAACACTCACGATTACACCCTGAAAATTTGCAGGTGAATCAACACGAAATCTCGAGAAAAGGTGAATCCCGTACTTGACGGCAGGTTTTTACGGGATTAAATTGAGAACCATTCTCAGTTGGTCGTGGAGGTTCTTAGAGATGTGGATTTCAACCAAAGCCCAATACGGTTTACGCGCCCTGGTCGAAATTGCCGCCGCAGGCGGCGAGGCGATGGCGTTAAAGCACGTTGCCGAAAAGCAAGATATCAGCCAGCATTACCTCGAGCAGATCGCCGCCAATCTGCGCCGCGCCGGTTTTATCCGCAGCGTGCGCGGGGCGTTCGGTGGTTACAAACTCTCTCGGGCACCCGAAGAGATCAGTGCGCTGCAAGTCGTGGAGGCGCTCGAGGGCAGCCTTGCGCCCGTCAGTTGCATTGAAGACCCTGGCAGTTGCTCGCACATCTCCGCCTGCGGCACAGAAAGCCTTTGGCGGCGGGTGGACGGCGCGATTCGGGATGTTCTGGGCAACACCAGTCTTTTAGACCTGATGAAAGAAGCCGAGTTCGGCAATGCCGTGATTCAAATGCGAGACCATGTGGCGGCAGCCCAACCCTTACCGATGGTCTCGAGCGACTGATCACAATGTGGCGAAATTTCATTTTGACTCAACTGAAACCATGACCATTGAAACTCAAGCATTAAAATCCATACGCTTACCAAAAAAGTTTAAAAACATGGGAGAACGTTTACTTGAGGCTCGAGATCGTGCTGCGGCAAAAATTCCAAAAAATGATTGGGATTGTATGCCGACAGATTCGTCACCGCGTTTAGAATCTGAGTCTTAAATTTTATGCGCGTTTACCTCGATTATGCTGCAACCACACCGCTCGATCCCGAAATTGAAGAGATCATGCGCCCATACCAGTTTTTGCAGGGCAACGCCTCGAGCGTTCACCGTGAGGGTAGCATCGCCAAGAAGGCACTCGAGGAAGCCCGAGAGCGTTTGGGGCGTGCGCTGGGTTGCTCCAGTCGAGAATTGATTTTTACCTCTGGCGGCACTGAAGCCAACAATCAAGTGATGTTTGGTTTGGGTTTGGCGAAAGGTGGACAGATTGTCACCAGTGCCATTGAGCACAGTGCGGTGCTTGCGCCAGCACGGGCGCTCGAGCTTGCAAACCGTTGTGAGGTCAGGTATTTAAAGCCTGACGAATTTGGCGTGATTGACCCTGGACAGGTGCTCGAGGCGTTAAAACCAGAAACGACTTTGGTCAGTGTGATGCACGTCAACAACGAGATTGGCAGTTTGCAAGATGTACGGGCAATGGCTGAGATTTGTCGCGCGAAAGGAATTATTTTTCATGTCGATGCCGTGCAAAGTCTGGGTTACGTGCCGTTGAACGTGCTCGAGTTGGGTTGTGATCTGCTGACGATTTCGGCACACAAGTTTTACGGTCCAAAAGGCGTCGGCGCGTTGTTCGTGCGGCGTGGACTCGAGATACCGCCATTGCTGTACGGCGGGCATCAAGAAAGCGGTTTGCGCGGCGGAACGCACAATGTTCCTGGAACGGTTGGCATGGCTTTTGCCGCCGAAAAAGCGGTGAAGCTTCAACCCGCAGAATCTGTGCGGCTCGAGGGTTTACGCAATGCCTTCCAAACCATGCTGCTCGAGAATGCGAATGTCAGTTTGAACGGACATCCAGTCAATCGCAGTCCGCGCCATGTCAACGTGACCGCTGGCGGAGTTGACGGCGAAGCCTTATTGATGAACCTTGACCTTGAAGGGGTTGCCGCCAGTTCGGGCAGCGCGTGCAGCGCTGGGACGCTCGAGCCGAGCCATGTTCTGATTGCGCTCGGACGCAGCCCCGATGAGGCTCGAGCCAGCATTCGGTTTAGTTTGGGGCGAGATACGACAATGCCAGAACTCGAGTTTGCGGCGAAAGCTTTCCAGAAAGCATTGGAACGCTCGAGTTTGAATTAAAAAGCTCGAGCATTTTCAGCTCGAGCCTCAAGATTCTAAAGTTTTTATTTGACGCGTCGCGCTCCGAGGTAACGGGCAACGAAATACGATTCGTTGATGCTCGAGACGATCACGCCCGTGCTTGGGGTGCTGGCGTGAATCATGCGTCCGTTGCCAATGTACACGCCAACGTGACCCACCACGCCCCGAGTGCCGCTGCTGAAAAACACCAAGTCGCCGGCTTGCAGGTTGCCGCGTGAAACGCTGCGTCCCATGCGAAATTGGGCGCTCGAGGAGTGCGGTAGACTGACACCAAATTGGCGCATGACGTACATCGTGAATCCCGAGCAGTCAAACGCGCCAGGACGACTCGCGCCCCAAACGTAACGTGCTCCCAGGTTTCGGTAGGCGGCTTGAACGACGCTCGAGCTGACAATTCGACTCGAGGTGTTTTGTTGAACTTTGCGGGTTTTGCTGATTGTTGTGGTTGGGCGTGCATTGTCGGGCAGGTTTAAACGCTGTCCTGGCTTGAGATTGGTGGCAATGCCTTTGTTCAAAACCATCAGTTGCGCCAGGCTGATGCCGTTTGATTTGGCAACCGCGTACAGGGTGTCACCTGATTGAACCACGTAGGTTTTTGCCAGTGCAGCACCGAACAGTGCAGTGATGGCAAGGATGGTCAGGACGATTCGAAGCATTGCAGGAGTATATGGGCGTCTGGACAGAAAGCAAGTGAAAATCCCGCATTCACATCTGTCCCCTTTTGGGTAACTGACATGGGGCAAGCATTCTCGAGGATTTTTAAACTCGGGTTCAGACTTGAAGCCTCATTCTCGAGGTTGGGTGCCTTCAAATCGGCAAAATTCTGTGCTCAACGCTGAAAACTGGCATCTTCGGGCAGACCCATGATGTATGCCACCATCAGGTCAATCACCGCCTGAATGTCCGCCGTGTCCGCCATCTCGGACGGCGAGTGCATGTGCCGCACCGGAACGCTGAGCACCGCCGTCGGAATGCCAGCTCGAGCCAGAATGATCTCGTCGGCATCGGTTCCGCTCCAGTTGGCGCTGGAAGCCGTGGTCAGTGCCAGATTCTCTTTTTGGGCAATCTCTTGAATGCCGTTGTTCATGACGGGGTTGGTCATGGGCGAGATCGTTAAATTTGCCCCAGAACCAAAGGCACTCTCCCCCGTTTTTTTGACGTTCGAGCCTGGTTGCGAGGTTTCAAAGGTCACATCCACGGCGATAGCCGCGTGAGGCTCGAGTTTGAACGCCGCCATTCTCGCGCCGTGCAAACCAATTTCTTCCTGGGTGCTGCCGACCGTAATGACATGGTGCGGGCAACCTTTTTCTTTTAAACCCCGCAGCACCTCGAGCACCACAAACGCGCCGATGCGGTTGTCCAAGGCTTTGGAGGCGATGCGTCCGTTGCCAAATTCGACCACGGGTTGTTCGATCACCGCCACATCGCCGATGCGCACTTTTTGTTTGGTTTCCTCGGCGCTCAACCCCAGATCGAGCCAGATATCCTCGAGTTTGGTGGCTTTGTTGCGGTCATCGGCTTCGATCAGGTGGATGGGTTTGGTGCCGATCACGCCGATCAGATCACCGTCTTTTGCCAGCAGACGCAAGCGCTGCCCGAGCAAGATGCTGGCTTGCCAGCCACCAATTGCGGACAGCCAGACAAAACCTTCCTTGTCGATGTGCGTCACGATCAAACCAATCTCGTCCAGATGCCCCGAGAGCATGATGCGCAACTTTGCACCCGCGTTGATGCTGGCGTACACGTTGCCATAATGGTCTTTTTCGACTTGCGCGAACTTGCTGGCTTCATCGCCGTAGACTTTTGCCACCCGAGATTCAAAACCGCTCGGTCCTGGGGTGGTCAGCAAGGTTTTCAGGAAATCCAAACGGTCTGGGTTCATGACTCATTTTAACCTCGAGCGGTTCATGAAAGGATAGTCTGGCTCGAGATGCTGTGGCTGACGTTAATTCTGGGGGTAAATCCTTAACCAATACGTTGGGCGTTGATGATTTTCGTGTCTTTGGGTGGTTCGAGAGGCACTGTCAGGTCATGGACGCAATCACTTAAAGGTTGTAAATTATTAGATTTGTATCAAGTTTATTGTGACCTTACCGCTTGTTAGACTCGAGGAAACAGTGCAGACTAAATTGTGACTTGGACACAATTTTTATGATGCCCACTTCGAGGATCAAATACCGTGTGTTGGTGATTGACGATGAACCTGGGATGCGCAGCCTGATGCGGCGCGGTCTGGGTTTGGCTGGTTTTGAAGTTCAGACGGCACAGGATGGCGAGTTGGGACTCGAGGTGGTTCAAAGCTACCGTCCAGACCTTGTCATGTTAGATTTGATGATGCCTGGTCTGGACGGTTATGAAACCTTGGAGCGTCTCTGTGCCTTCGAGCCGTGCCCCAAAATCATTGTGCTGTCCGGCAGGGACGAACCCGAGGCTCGGGCGCGAACGCTAAAAGCCAACGGCTTTCTGGTCAAACCCATCTCGTTCGATGTCCTGCTCGAGATGATTCACCAGAACTTGGACACCCAGAAGACAAGCCATTGACAGGTGAGGCATGAAGAAAAAACCCCGCGTGTTAAAATCCTCGTCCGACCCCAAGCCGCCCAAGAGCACCAGGGCAATCCGGCAGGCAAAAATCGAGACCGTTCCCCAGGACCCAACACAACCAGGCAAGCCCGACAGCCTGCCGATCATCGTGGGGGTGGGCGCGTCGGCAGGCGGTCTGGAGGCGTTCTCGAGGTTGCTGGCGGCATTGCCACCCGACATCGGCATGGCGTTTGTGCTGGTGCAGCACCTTGACCCGAACCATGCGAGCGTCTTGACCGAACTGCTGTCGCGCACCACCAGTTTGCCGGTGCTGGAAATCAGGAGCGGTTTGCGGGTGAAAGCCAACAGCGTCTATGTGATTCCGGAAAACACCAACCTGTCAATCGTTGGGGGGGTCCTGGGACTCTCAAAGCGCACGGCTGGACACGGTTATCACCGACCCATCGATGACTTCTTGAATTCCTTAGCCGAAGACCGAGGACACCGCGCCATCGGGGTGATCCTGTCTGGAACCGCCTCGGACGGCACCCTGGGACTCGAGGCATTGAAAGCCGAGGGCGGGATCACCTTCGCCCAGGATCAATCGGCGAAGTTCGATTCGATGCCGCACAATGCGGTGGCGGCTGGCGTGGTCGATTTTGTGCTCTCGCCGGAAGAGATTGCCGCCGAGCTGGTGCGCCTGTCACGAAAACCCTACCTGATCGAGACGGACGCTGAGCTTCAATCCGAACCCAACCCAAAGCGCAAGAAAATTCCAGTCTCCAGCCTGGAGGCTGAACCCAAACCCCAGGATGAGGGTTTCAAGCACATCCTGCGCCTGCTTCACGATGCCAGGGGCGTGGATTTTTCGTTGTACCGTTCGACCACCATCCGGCGGCGAATTGACCGACGCATGGTGCTGGGCAATTTTAGCTCGCTCTCGATGTACGCCAAGCGCCTGAGCACCCACCCCAAAGAACTCGAGGTCCTGTACCAGGATTTGCTGATCGGTGTGACGCGTTTTTTTCGTGACTCGAAGGCATTTGAATTTTTGCAACGAAAGGTCTTTCCAAACCTGGTCAAAAACCGACCCACCAACCAGGAGGTGCGCATCTGGGTCAGCGGTTGCTCGACGGGTCAGGAGGCGTACTCGCTGGCGATGGCGTACATCGAGTTTGCCGCCAAGGAGAAGGTGCGCATCCCATTGAAGGTCTTTGCCACCGATCTGAACCAAGCCAACCTCGAGAAAGCCAGGGCGGGTTATTTTGCCAAGAGTTTGATGAGCGATGTTTCCGACGAGCGCCTGAAGCGTTTTTTTACCGAGGAGAACGGCACGTACCGCATCAGCAAATTGGTGCGCGAACTGGTGGTCTTCGCGCATCACAACGTTTTTGTTGACCCGCCATTCTCGCGCCTGGATTTGATCTCGTGCCGCAACCTGCTGATTTACCTCGAGCCGATCTTGCAGGCGCGGGTGATTCCAACCTTTCATTACGCCCTGAAAGCCGAGGGCGTGTTGCTCCTGGGGGCGTCGGAAACGGTGGGGCGTCACACCGACCTGTTCGCCCCCCTGGACAGCCGCTCCAGGGTCTACAGCAAGCTGCCCGCCAGCATCCGAATTCCAAAACCGGTCCTGCCATTTGTGACCAGTCCGGCGACCAAGAGCCAGCCCGAACAAGTCCGTCTGGGTGCCACGCCCAAACCGGACGTGCAGAGCGAGGCGGACCGCCTGATGCTGGCGCGTTATGCACCGGCGAGCGTTTTGGTCAACGAGCAGCTCGAGATCGTGCAGTTTCGTGGGGTGACCAGTCATTTTCTCGAGTTGCCGAGCGGCAAGGCGAGTTTTCAACTGCTCAGGATGGCACGCGAGGGCTTGATGCTGCCACTCAGATCACTGATCGAACGGGTCAGAAAGGAGAACCAGGCGGCGCGGACCGACAACATACATTTTGTCTATGAGGGAACCTCACAGACCGTCAACCTTGAGGTGATGCCGCTTCGGCAACCCGGTTGCCTGCTGATCCTGTTCGAGACGCCAGACGGCGCGGGCGCCGTGACGCCAAAGCCCAGGGCGGCGGTCAAGACCCGCAAAGCCAGCCCCGTGGCGCATCAGGAATTGACCCAACAGATTACCGACCTCAACCGCGAGTTGCTCGAGACGCGCGAGTACCTGCAATACATTCAGGAGCAGGGCGAAGCCGGTTTTGAGGAGTTGCAGTCCTCCAACGAGGAGGCGCAGTCCGCCAACGAGGAGATGCAGAGCCTGAACGAGGAACTCCAGACCGCCAAGGAGGAACTCGAGTCGAGCAACGAGGAGATGCGAACCATCAACGACGAGCTGGGCGAGCGCAACATGGATTTGCGGCTCTTGAACGAGGACCACCTGAATTTTCTGTCGAGCGTCGATCTGGGCATCGTGACCGTCGGCGCGGATTTGCTGGTGCGGCGCTTCACCTCGCAAGCCGAAAAAACCCTGGGCTTGCGGGCGAGCGATATCGGACAACCCATCTGGCAGGTCCGGCACCCGCTACGGATGGTCAACTTGCAGGCGTTGGTGACAGACGTCATGGTGTCAAACACGCCGAGCGACGTTGACGTGCAAGACCAGGACGACTGCTGGTTTCTGCTGCGGATCCGTCCGTTCCGCACGTTCGAGGACCGAACCAACGGCGTGGTGCTGGCGCTGTTGGGAATTGACGACCTCAAACGCACCGAACTCGAGCGCATGAGGATGCAACACGAAACCGAACTCATTTTTGAAAGCCTCAAAGATGGGCTGATTGCGGTCAATCTCGACTGGGTCGTGACCTATGTCAACACGGCTGGCGCAGGTTTAAGCCGGTTTTCCAGAGAACAGATGCTTGGAAGCAACCTCTGGGAGTTGTTCCCAGACGCAAAGGATTCGCTGTTTGAAGACAACTACCGCAAGGCGATTGAAGATCAGATCACCCTCGAGTTTGAAGCCTATTCTCAGGCGCTCGAGACCCAATTCGAGCTTTGCGTTGTGCCAGTTCAAGCCGGCATCACCATCTTTTTCCGCGATGTCAACGAGCGTCACAGTAACGAGCTGGTGATTGCCGAGACCCAAGAAAAGCTTCGTGTGCTGGTCGAGAGTCAGCGCCGCTTTCTGGCAGATGCCGCCCACGAGCTTCGCGCCCCGCTCGCCGTGATTCAGGGCAACCTCGAGGTGATCGAGCGTTTCCCAGACATGACCTCCAATGAGCGCCAGGATGCCATCCACGAGAGCGCCCGCGAGGCCACCCGACTTGGACGGCTGGCGAACGACCTGCTGGGGCTGGCTCGGGGCGACGCGGGCGACGGCTTGCACCTCAAACCCCTGGAACTCATGCCCGTCCTGGCTCAAACCCTGCGCGACGCGCAACACCTGGCATCTGGGCGCAGCCTGGAATCTTCCGTACTCGAGCCGTGCACCATTCTGGGCGATGCGGACAAACTCAAACAACTGATCCTGATTCTGCTCGACAACGCCCTGAAATACTCCCCCGAGGGCGAACGGGTGTTGCTCGAGTTGAAGCACTTGGACAACCATGCCGAAATCCGAATCTCGAACTCGGGTCACGGCATCAGTCAGGAAGACCTGAAACGGGTGTTTGAACGCTTCTTTCGCACCGACAGCTCGCGCTCGAGACAGACGGGCGGCACTGGACTGGGCTTGCCGATTGCCCGTTGGATCGCCGAACAGCACGGCGGCACGGTCGAGTTGGAGAGCGAACTGGGCGCGACCACCACCGCGATTGTTCGCCTGCCGTTGGTAAAAACGGTCTCGAGTTGAATCAAATCGTTTTGGACATCAGCTTTTTTGGGGGCAGCAGCATGTGAAGCCGCTCAACGAGTTGCCAGAACAAGACTGGTTTTTCAAGATAAGCGTTTGCCCCGAGCGCCAAACCATCGGCACTCGAGCCGCCCCGACCCGTCAAGAAAATGATTGGCATGGTCGCGCCCGACGCCCGAATTTGGCGTAAGGCTTCGGGACCGTCAAGCCCGGGCATCATCCAGTCCAGAATCACCAGATTGGGTTTGGACTCATTTGCCATTTTGACTGCCACCGTGCCCGACTCGGCTTCCATCACGTCGTAACCCTCGAGTCGCAAACCGCGCCGCAAAAATTGACGAATCCCCGGATCATCGTCGGCGACCAGAATATTGAACTCAGACATGAAGACAAAAACCTTTCATGGATTGTATTCTAAACCCATATCCTGATGCCAAGCTGACGGTGAACCCAGCCGACAAGCAAACCTCACCTTGCCCCTCGGGCTTCCTTGACGCTGAGAACACTTCTGCCAGACCGTCCAGAAAGTTTATTCGCCCCGCGTTTGTCGGTCAGGTCAAAGTATTCTCGGCGGTGTGATTCCACGCAATCACACCACTGTTCGATCAGACGCTCGCCACTCTCGACGGCTTCGGCAGGTATATTGGAAGTCGTACCCTCAAGAAATTCTTGTCGCGCCAGTTGCAGGTAAACCATAAAACCTCCGGTGTCTCATCTGAATTTAATTAAGGCTACATTTCAAAGCTGGCGGCAAGCTGAAGATCAACTTCAGATGGGCTTAAAACAGGTCTCGGGCAGTGATTTGCCTCGAGAAACAAAAAACCGCCACCAATGGTGACGGTTTTCTTTAAAAAACGCTTAAGTTTAGCGACCCATTCCGGTGGTGCTTGAATTGTTATCCATCATGGTGTTGCTGGCACGTTCGTAGTACCGAGCGCTCGAGGTGTTCAAAATCTCGCGCACTTTTGAGGCTTCGGTGGCATCTACGGTGTCAACCGCAACCATGTAGCCACCTTTTTCGACGGCGGCACCGTAATAATCTGCCTCGTCCTTTTCATAGCCCGCCTGGGTGAAAGCACCCGCCAGCGTACCGGTGACACCGCCAACAACCGCACCCGCCACCGCGCCGCCACCGACTGCGCCCAGGCTCGAAGCCAGAACCCCTGCGGTGATAAATGGTCCGACGCCAGGAATCAGGGCTGCCGCAATACCAAATATGACGCCGGCGGTTGCGCCGACCGCCAAGCCTTTGGTGGCTCCACTGGTCACATCCTTGTTCATCATCTCTCCGGCATCGTTGGTGGTTTCCTCACCGTGAGCGCCAACTATCGAGAGCTTGGAGTCGGCGATGCCAGCACTGCGCAGGCGTTCAATGGCAGCCTGAGCGCGGCTGCGGTCTTCAAAAAGAGCGGTTACTCGTTCCATAAAAAAGCCTCCTGTGGCTCGCATGTGTCATGTTTTGTGCGAGACTGCTTCAATATGACAAACCAAATTTGGGTTGGCTTGACGCTGGGCTGAGGTTGGGCTGAAGACCACCAATGGCAACAACAGACGCACGGGTTTGGTGGCTCATGGAACATGAAAGAGACAGCAGAAAAAACATCTCTGCTGTCTCGAGTTGGGTTGTGACTCAAATGGCTCTAGGTGCTGCTGGTGTGACCCATTCGACCAGTTTCATCGACCATTCGACCATCGGTGTTGGCATCGTTGCCGTAACCGCCGCCAAAGCTCGCCAGACCCAGCACCAAGCCCGCAAGCAACAACCAGACCCAGGCTGCCTTGCCAGCCGTATTGGCGGCATCTCGGGCAAGCTGTTGGGCTTGTTCGCTGGCAGCCTTGGCGGCTTGTTCACCTTGGGCGGCTAACTCTTTGACGCGTTTGGAAATCACCGTTTCAACCTCTGTGGCTTGAACTTGACTCAAGCCGCGTTGACGCAAACGGGTCACAAATTGATTCCCAGAGAGTGCCTTGCCGATGGCGGTCACGCGGGTCGAAACAAAATTTGGCAGATCGCTCGGGTTTTGCAGCGCCGTGCCAAGATCGCGGCTCGAGTTTTTGATGATGCCGCGAATCAGTCCGGTCGTCGCGGCAACCTGGGTCTGGTTCAATTCAGGCGAGGCATCGGCAATGATCTGGTTCAGTTCGGTGTCATCCAGACCCGATGTCACGGCTTGATAGGCGTCGCCCAAACCAAGCGATTGCAACGTTCCAGCCAGACCGCCATTGCTGGCGACCGCGCCACCAGTCGCATTGGCTGCCTGACCGACCGCACCCGCCGCCGCACCCGCAATGTCCTTGACCGTTCCGGTGGCACTCGAGACTGCACTCGAGATCACTCCTGCCATAAAAAGGGTGGAGATTATCAGCATCAGCATTCCGGTGATCAGTCCATTGAAGCGTCCCTGCGCGGGTGTCAAATATCCGGCGGCACGGGCGGCGGTCAACCCACCGACGAACGCGGCGATAGCCCAAGAAATGGCCATCCAGATGCCTGCCGTGATCGCAATGGCTCCAAGGTTGTTCAGGTTCTCAATCGAGACAAAACCAATGGCAAGTCCAAGGACCACCAAGGCAATCTGAATGATCAGTCCGGCAATCACACCCGTCAAGATTCCAGACCAACTGATGCGCGGCATGACCAAGCCCTCTCGGGCGTTTTCCAAATGATTTGGGTTGGCTAACATTTTAATCTCCTTTTAAAACTGTGACTCGAGTCTTCTTCCTAGCGAAGTTTCTCGGCGAGATTGCGTTTGTCGTTGTCGTCTGAATCAATCAGGTTTGTTGGATCAGAACTTGCCGAATCCACATCTGGATCAAGTTTGGAACTGCCCTCAACCATTGCCACCCCGTAACCGAGCATTCCGCCCGGCGTCGGAATGCCGCCGACAGCCACCACTTTCTCGCCGCGTTCCGCCACCCTGGCGTAACCGTCCATACCGCCAACGGTTTGATCCGCATTTGCCGTGTCAGGGACGGAAGCCAAATTTCCACCAGAAGAAATCAGCGCATCGAGCTGCGTCAGATCATGCTCGAGCATGGCTTGTGGGTCTTTGAACAGTGTGGCAAAAAATTCACCGATAGCCCCGAGCGGCGGGTTGTAATTGACATGCACCGTGACCTTGGACCCCATCCCTTCGGGTTTGACACTGATAAAGCCGTCCGTCTCGAGTGAACCCTCGACCGATTTCCACGCCAGACGGCTGGGAACGTTCATTTCGGTGGTCATGGCTTTCCAGGAAACCGGAATGCCGAGCGGTCCCGACATGTGCCACTCGCTGTTGTTAACATCGAGCATCTTGATCTCGGTGACGTTGGACATGAATTTATCAAAATTTTGGAAATTGGAAACATACGCCCAGGTGACGTTTGAATCTGCCTGAACAACAACGCTTGCCTCTGCGGTGTACATAAATGACCTCCGAAATGCTTGGCTAGGTGGCGAGGAAGCAAAAAAGAACACGGGAACAAAAGGTCTTCCCCGTGTTCATTGTGAATACCAGTGTCAAAGTTAAATCGTGAACAGTTGAATCGTGAACACCAGTATAAAACCCGATAAAATGAAAGTGATTTAGCGCAATGCCCGAACGGAGCGGAGCAAGAAAATCAGAATGAGTGCTCCGAGGACGCCCCAGAAAATACCGATCACCGAGAATGAACCTGCCACGGTCGCGCCGCCAATATTGAGCACGCCACCAAACAGCCAACGTCCGAGCGATGCGCCAACAATGCCAATAAGAATGTTTGCCAGGGCGCCTTGCTGCCCATCTGTTTTGGCGACCATGCTGGCGATCCAACCGATCAAGGCTCCGACAACAATTGCGACAATCCAATCCATACATGCTCCTTCATTTGATCTTGCTGCGCGTCACAACCCAGATGGTTGTTTTACCAACGCAACCTATAAAGTAAAATTATCAGTACAGGTTAAATTCAAATTGATTTGAAACTGAATTTTGACTGAACAGGATTTACCGACCGTGCAAAGTCAACAAAACACGCAACCAACAAAATCAGATTCTGCCTCTCGAGCCAGACAGATTCTGCCTCTCGAGCCAGACAGATTCTGGCTCGAGAACCCACACCGTTTTCAAAAAACAAGTGCTCGAGCTTGACACTCGAGCACCAAAAACCAGACCGAAAACCTACTTGATGTTGCCGTTCAGACCATTGGGGAAGAACCCACCCTTGCCCATGCCACCCAGGTACACGATGGCAAGAACCTCGGTGGTGCTGCGGCTGAAGGCTATCGAATTCTCATCGGTCGGCACGACGTTGGCTTTGCCATTGTCTGGCATGTTCAAGATACCCTGATCTTTGCCGCCGCCGACGCTGCCACGCAGGTTCGAGATGGCTTGCACGATCTGTGAAACCTTCAGACCAGCCGCCGCAACCACATCTTTTTGGCTGTAGAGCAATGTGCGAATCTCGCCGGCGTGGTACGCCTCGACTGCCAGAATTCCGGCAGCAGCCTCGAGGAACCCAGGATTGGTGAGCAGCGGCGAAGCACCCTTGTAGGCGGTCACGCCAACGTCCTCGAAAATGAACGCACCGTGCAAAAAGAAGAGCGAGTTGGCATACGGATCAAAACCTGCCAGTGCATTGTTGGAAGCCGCCTTCGCAGCCGCCTCGAACGCTCCACCAACGCCGCCAATATCAATCTTGGGACGCGCCACAGCAAATGATCCCAGGGCTTGGCGCAAAAACTTAACGTGGTTTTCTTCGTCAATGGCGATCTCTTCGATGTAGGCTTTGACCGCATCATCGGTGGGTTGACCCGTGTAAGTCAGTTTGCGTCCGCCCGTGGAGGCTGGACCGCCACCAGAATCGGCGGTGCTCAAACCGCGACCAAATGCGGCTTGCAAGTAAAACTCGGCTTCCAGATACTCGAGGTTGAGGGCAAAATTCAAAACATCAACGTCGATGTCGGGTTTGGCAGCCATCGCTGGAATCACGCAAGCCGAAAGTGTTGCGCCAACGCCCAGCAGTCCAAGGCTCTGCATGGCTTGACGACGGCTCATGTTGCGAATGTTTAACCCAGTTTTTGACGTGTCTGTTTTCATGGTTTTCTCCAAAAATACCCGTGAACAAATTGAGGCACAACCAACGATATAACCCGAGATTCTGAACTTGATTTGGTCTTGTACCTCCAATCAGGTGTCGTAAACCCACCGTAAGGGTCAAACGGGCAATTGAACAACGTCGAGTTGTCTTGAGGTTTTTGAGAATATTTTTTCATAAAATTTTCTGATTCTCAATAAATTTTGACAGGGGTTTTCTGAATATTTTTGGAAGTTGTTTTGAACCAAGCTGTAAATTCTTTTTAACACAAGAATGAAATGATTCTAAAAGGCTTAACTGATGCCAAACTGAGGCAATTTTGAAGCCTGATAAACAATCTTTGAGTTTAAGATCTTAAACTTTCCATGCCAAGCAGCCCGACCTGTGCGTTACAGGTCAAGTTTCAGGGCAGTTCAATTTACAATTCAGCTCAAAAGCGTCTTCTCAACCATCAAAATTCATTGTTGTGAAGACGCTCACCTGAAAATTTTGTCTTTACTGTTGACCTGAACTCAGGTCAACAAGCTCGAGTCGCATTTCCTGCATCACCTGGGTTTTGACACCAAAACCCACGGCAATGGGATCACTCGAGGTTGGTTCAAACCCAAGGTCAAACCAGAATTGAAACACGGTATTCTCGAGCGGTACCGTCAAAAAAATTTGTTTCACACCACGGCTTGTTGCCCAGATTTTATAGGTTTCAAAAACGCCAGACCCCAAACCAGCCTGTCGGTGGACTGGATCGATCAAGAGTAAGCCCAAAAAATCTGTGTGAACCTCAAGGTTAAAAATTTGTAAAACACCAACAAGTTCATGCTCGGCAAAGACACCAAAAACAAAAACCTGATCGTAATGATGTGTTTCAAACAGGGCGCGAACATCGTCTGCTCGGGGCGCAATGCCGGTCATGAAAACGCTGTAATCGCTGGCTCGGGTTTCCAGGTCAGCCAGAATCTCGAGATCATTCAAACCCAGGCGGCGAATGGTGTACGGTTCGAGATTTTGAGCCGACGTTTGAATTGCGAGTTCAGTCCGCACCGACAAGCACCTTGGAAAAGCTGGGGATTCCCACAACACCGTCCGAGTACACCGCATGACCCTGCCTGAACGTGGCACGAACCCGAGGATGCTCGGATTCTTCAACCAAGACCAGATCGGCGCGTAAACCAGGCTCGAGTCGTCCTCGGTCCAAAAGATTTGCCGATTGCGCGGCGTTAGCCGTAATCAGTGCAATGGCGTGCTCGAGCGGCAAGATGTTTTCTCGGGTTATTTTGTAGACGCTTTGCAACAGCGCGGCGGGGTAATAATCGGCTGCCAGCACATCCACCACACCCGCCCGAATGCCATCGAGCGCCGAAAGGTTGCCCGAGTGTGAAGCCCCGCGCAGGGCGTTCGGAGCGCCCATCGCCACGAACATGTTCTTGCTTTTCGCAGCCTGCGCCGCCTCGAGCGTGACCGGAAATTCGCTGATGGTCGCGCCAAAACCATCCATCATGGTTACTTTTATGCTTGTGTCATCGTCGTGGCTTGCCAGCGCCACACCGCGCTCGAGACAGAGTTTTGAAATCTCATGCCCGACATTCCAAGCCACTGGTGCGTTCTGGGATTCTTGCAATCTTGCCTTGACGGTGTTCTCGGCTCGCTCGCGGTCGGTTCCAAGCCATTTGACCATGTAATTGACGTAAGTCTCGAGGTCACGAAACTGTCCCTGCCCTGGCGTGTGATCCATCAAGGAAACCATCTGCACCAAATCCTGCTCGAGCAGGGTTTTCAAGAATGGCGCAGAGATTGCCGTGCTGACCTCAAACCTGGCATGAACCAGCATGTCAATGCCAAGCTGTGGGCGCAGTTCGTGAATGGTTTGGATCAGCTCGAAGGCTCGAGCTTCACTGCGCAAACCTGGACCGTCGGACAGCGCGACGGCGGCAAATGCCGTGGTGATGCCAGATGCGGCAAGACGTTTGTCCAGTTCCAAGACCGCCAGTTTGGCGGGAAACATCGTGCCAGGTCGCGGTTCGAGTTCGCGCTCGAGCATGTCGCCGTGAATGTCCACGATGCCTGGAATGGCGGTCAAACCCCTGCCGTCAAGAACAGCACCCGAACTTGTGCGGCTCGGTTTGCCCTGGACGATTTCGGCAATCAGACCCTCCTCGAGCCGAATCGAACCGCGTTCGATCAGGCGATCTGGCAAAACAAGTTTCAAATCAGTAAGCCACATACTCAAGCTCCTCGAGGATCGGGTCCAAAAGTTCAGTGCCGCGAATCTCGAGCGTGGCATCGATCAAACCCTCCATGTCTTCTGGGTGATGAAACACGCCGATCATGGCAACGCCATCCGCTTTCAGATGTTCGAGTCTGGTCTTTAAAGCGGCTCGGGCTTGGGTGTCCAAAGAGGCGGTGGGTTCGTCCAAGAGTAACAACCGCCGTGGGCGAATCAGGGCGCGGGCGAGGTTGACTTTTTGCTGTTCGCCGCCCGAAAACGTGCTTGGGTACGCCTGCCAGAGTTCGGGTTTGAGTCCAAACGTGTCGAGCATCTCCTCGGCACGCTCGAGCGACCTTGGGCGCGACATGCCCAAATGAAACAAGGGTTCAGCCACCAACTCGAGCGCACTGACCCGAGGGCGAGGGCGCAAGAACTGCGCGACGTAACCAATCTCGCGCCGCCTGAGCCAGGCGATGTCCTCGTCGCTTGCCCGCGCCAGATCAATCAAACCCTGGGTCGATTCAAACCAGGCGCTGCCCGCGCTGGGAAGATAGGAACGGTGAATGCAGCGCAACAAGGTGCTTTTCCCGACACCATTCGCGCCAGCAACCAGCATCAATTTCCCCGCCTCAAGCGTCGCATTGATGCCACCAAACGCTGGCACATCGCGCCCGATGTGATGAATGAAAAAGTTTTTGCTGAACGACTCGAGTTTTAAAATCATGTTCGCATCCTTTGCGGCAAGACCTTGAAGGGTTCAAGGGTGTCCAAGTCTTCAATCCGCCGCACGCCGCGCCCGACCATTCGCGCAATGTCGAGCGGCATCCCACTCTGCTGAATCGCAAAAATTGCATCGTGAATGTTGTACTCGATGCGACGGTGGCAAACCTCGAGCGATTCGGTATCGAGCACGGCATAGGCGGCTCGGGTGTCGCCGTCGATGCTGCGTCCGACCGCCCCAGGATTGACAATGATTCTGGAAGAAATTTGACAGGCGAAAGCCTCATGGGTGTGACCGAGCACCAGCACGTCGGCATCGACGCGACTGACCAGCAAGGTCAGTTTCTCGTGGTCCTTGCTGTCATACCAGGCGTCCAAATATTCGATGCCAGCATGAAGCACCGCCACGTGCAAGCTGTCAAAAACAAAATCCATGCGCCACGGCAAACCATTCAAAAACCATTTGTCTCGAGGCTCGAGGTGTTTGCTGGTCCAGCAAATCGCGGCGCGTTTGAGGGGTTCGGTGCGTTCAGACGAAAGTGTTCTCGAAGCCGTCTCGTGCCCCAACGCCACCGCGTGATCGTAATTGCCGCGCACACTCGGGATGCCGTGTGCGCGAAGCAGCGCAATCGTTTCTTGCGGGTTTGCGCCGTAAGTCACCAGGTCGCCGGCGCACAAAATAAAATCCACGCCGTCGCAACGCAGGTCATGCAAGACCGCCTGAAGCGCCTGAAGGTTGGCGTGGACATCCGCGATCAAACCAATTTTCACAGCGCACCGTATCTCTCGAGGAACATTTCAACATCGCCTCGAAAATCTGGAAGACGGGTTTTGATGGTCTCATGCGACCAGTCCCACCAAGCCAGCACCTCGAGTTTTTCAGCAACAGGTTTCGTAAAACGTGGTCGAATCACTTTGGCAGGAACCCCAGCCACTATCGAATACGCCGCAACGTCTTTGGTCACAACTGCACCCGCGCCAATCACCGCGCCGTTGCCAAGACTCACACCCGCCATGACGGTGGCATTGTGACCAATCCAAACATCGTGTCCAATCAAAACCGAATGCGAACGCCGCCACTCAAAAAATTCGGCGTCGTCGTGACCGAGTTCAAACATTGCCGCACGGTACGTGAAATGATGCGAACTGGCACGCTCGAGCGGATGGTTGCCAGGATTGAGGCGCACAAAACTTGCGATTGAACAAAACTTCCCGACACTCGAGAAATCCACCTGCGAATGCTCACCGATGTAACTGTAATCACCGAAACTCGAGTTCTCAATTCTGCAAAACGCCCCGATTTCAGTCCACGCGCCAAGATCGGACGCGTTGACTCGAGCGCCAGTGTGGATGGTGGGGGTGATGGAAAGCTTGGTCATTTTGAACCCCAAAACATTGCGAACAAGACACAACCGTTCCCCCGTAGGGACAAGGGCGCAGCAAGCGACCATGCCCGAAGGTGCGTTTTATGGTCAAGAAGCAGCGCCCCTATGGGAATGTTGTTTTTTTGATGCTCGAGCTTCAGATTTTTCATGGTTTTAGTTTGGAACTGAAACGATTCGCTCATAACTTCGCGTGAACAAGTTGCTGCGTGTAGGCGTGTTGCGGGTCCTCGAGCACCTGATCTGTCAATCCAGATTCGACGACCCGTCCGCCGCGCATGACCATCACACGGTCTGCGAGCGTGCGAATCACGCCCAGGTCATGCGAGACCAGAATCATGGTCATCTCGAGTTCAAATTGCAAACGTTTGAGGGTGTCGAGCACGAGCGCCTGAACGCTGACATCCAAGCCCGTGGTGGGTTCGTCGAGCAGCAGCAGTTTGGGTTTCATGGCGATGGCTTTGGCGAGTTGCACCCGTTGCTGCATTCCACCAGACAGGTGAATCGGCGGTTCGTCCATTCTGGCAATTGGAAATTCGCTGGCTTGCAGGGATTCCCTGGCGGCGCGGCGCAGCTCGGCAAAACGCTTCTCGCCCGCCAGAATCAGGCGTTCGGCAACGTTGCCGCTCGAGGATTTGTGCATCCTTAAACCCAGGTGCGGGTTCTGGTAGACAATGCCAATGTGATGCACGCGGGTTTCACGTTTTTGAAAGCGGTTCAACTCGAATAAATTCTGCCCCAAAAGTTCAGGAATCTCGAGCTGATACGTGCCAGAGGTCTCGGGTTCTTCAAGGTTTAAAAGGCGCAAGACCGTGCTTTTTCCGCTGCCAGATTCGCCGACAATTCCCAGCACCTCGCCAGGGTAAACGTGGAGGCTGACATTCTCAAGGGCGCGAATGCCGCCGTAATTTTTGCAGAGGTTGTTGACGCGCAACAACGGCTGCATCTCGAGCAGGCGCGGCGCGTCCAGGGTCATCTCGAGCAGGCTCATGACGCGCCCTTCAAAAATCCTGTGATGTAAAAATTCGTGTCGTCATCAAAATAGGTTGCGCCAATTTCAATTTCTTCACCCGCCATTTGCCGCTCGAGTTTTTGTTTTAAACCCGTGTCCGAAAGTTGGTAACTCGAGCCGCCGCCGTCCTGCGGAATCTCGGACATGAATTTGCCTGCCGCGCCCGTGCTGGCATCCCGCCAACCGCGCTGGTCCTCGATCTGAAATGGCACGTCCTCAAACTCGAGCGGATACACGTCAGTGTACGGTGGCACGGCGTAAAGGCGTTTTTCGCGCCCAGCCGAAAGCAGGGTCAGGTGCGCCGCCTGATGGAGTTTTGGCGTGTCAAACCGTGGAATCGGGCTGGGAGCCATGACGTAACGCCCATTGACCAGCACGGGATAATCCGCACCGTAACTGACCTCGCGGTATTTGACCAAATCTTCATAAAGTCCGAGCCACAACAGTGCGTAATCGCCATCACTGTGCATCTCTCGGGCGCGGGCGTAACTGGGTTCGATGCTGGATAAGATTTCGGGCATGGGTACTTGCAAGACCAAGACCTGACGCTCGTTCAACAACTCCTCGGGAATGCGGTGGCGCGATTGAATCAGGCTCGCCGCCAGGGTGTCGGTGGTGGTTTTGACGCCAGTCATGCGGGCGATAAAACGCCTTAAATTGGCGGCGTTCACGCTGTCGTCATCACCCTGGTCGATCACCTTGACAGTGTCATTTACGCCAACCAATGCCAGGCTGACCTGCAAACCACCCGTTCCCCAACCTCGAGCCATCGGCACTTCGCGGCTGGCATACGGCACTTGATAGCCTGGAATGGCGATGGCTTTTAAAATTTTGCGGCGCAATTCGCGTTTGGCAAATTCGTCCAAAAATGCGTAGGCATAATCTTGACGCTCAAATGCAAGTTCGGAAAGTTTCACACGCCCACCGCTTCCAATTCAAGCTCGAGCGAGCCGCCCGCCTGGGCTTTGCGCACCCGGTCCAAATCGCTCGAGAAGGTCACGTAGTGCGGCAGTTTGTAATGGATGCAAAAGCCAGATGCCTCGACGGGTTCGGTGTGCGAGAGCACGAATTCCTCCTGGTGGGCGGGGTGCGGGTCTTGCAGGCTCATGGCGACATCGAGCATGGCGGCGGCAATCAATTTGGTTTCGTTCCAGCCCAGACACGCGGCAAAACCCAGGCTCAGTTCGGGCGGGGTTTTGCCGCTCGAGAATGGGGTCACGACCTCGGCACTCGAGACGCGAACCCGCCCAGCGCTAAACACCGCGCCAGTGATTGGATGCTCGAGTTGCACCTCGGCATACGCCAGTCGCACCTCGTTGACGGTCGGATGAATGCCGCCGTAACCGCGCATGTTGGAATAGCCCAGCGTCAAGATGCCGCCCGTGTCCGCCCGTGCCAGTGCCTGCAAGCGTTGCGCCCGAGGTGCGGGATAAATCGGTGGCTCGCGGGTGATGTCGGGCAGTGCGGCAACCTCTCGAGAAGTCTGAACAGCAGGCTCGAGTTCGCCAGCCAGCAAGCCAACCTCGCGCTGCCAGTCGGTTAATTTTGGGTAACTCGAGGGTGCGGCATTTTTTGTCTCGAGTTTTGGTGCTTGGATGCTGTCGGTTTCCAATGCCTCGAGTCTTAAAACGCGGTGACTGTAATCGAGCGTCGGTCCAAGAATCTGCCCGCCAGGAATGTCTTTGAACGCCGCGCTGATGCGCCGAACAACCATTGTGGTTTCGCTCGAGATCGGCAGGGCGTAAAACAATCTGGGTTGCGTGCTGCGGTAGGCACGCAGCAACAAGACCGCCTCGTACAAATCGCCGCCCGTTTGCGCCAGCGCCAGCGCCGCCAGTTCTGGGGCGTACAACGAACCCTCGCCCATGACGCGGTCCACCAGATACGGCATGTGCCGTTCGATGGCACGAATGTTCTGGCGCGTCAGATCACCGTTCAGAATACGGTACAAACCCTCAGAATTTTGAATCGCCTCTTCGCCGCCCCGAGCCGCCACATACGCCATCAAAAGCCGCCCTGAATCTCGAGTTTGGTGCTGCGCGGAATGCCGACAAGCTTGCAGTCACGGTTGTCTCGAGCCACAAGCAGCAAATCCCAGCCGAGCGGAAAACTGACCACACGATTGCGGAGTCTGAAAATCTCGAGCGGCAAATTGCCAACTTCAAGTCTGGTTTTGTCCTGAATGCCAGCTCCAGTCAACTCGAGTTTTAGTCCTGGTAGGAATTCGCAGACGATCACCAAGGTCGCGCTCTGGTCGGGATTCAGCAGTGTGCCAATCGGCGCGGATTCCAGCAAGAACAGTTGCTCGAGCGAGATGGCTGGGTAGAATTGATACGCGGCTTTGTCGGCTGCCTCGCAGTGAGCGCCCGTTTTTTTGAATTTGGAGCACAACACCGTGTCGGGTGTGAAAAAGCTTGTCTCGAGATCAAGTACGGTTTGGGCTATTGTCTCGAGTCCAGTTGCATCCGTCTCGAGCGGCGTAAAATGCTGTATCTCGCCAGGTCTTGAGAGCGCCCACATCAACGCCGTGAAGGTCTGCTGCGAACGGGATTCTTGCTCGGTCAGCACTGGCACAGCCATCAAAACGTCTCCATCTGCACGCGGGTGCTTTCAACCTGAGCCAGCAAAAGCTGGTCGCTCGAATCGAGCGAGACTTTTTGGGTGTTCACAAACTCGAGAATCTGTTCGGTGTGAATCCCTTCAGTCAGCGCCGCATCCAGAATGGCAACCGCCAGCGCCTGCTCGAGGTCACGTCCGAGACAAGCGTTGAAGCCCTCAGACTTCCCGAGTTGCACCCGGGCGACGCTTAAAAGTACCTCACCCAAATGAAAGGTTGTTCCCTGGGCGCTGTCCACGGCGGGCAGCATCGCCAAGCCCGTGCGATTCTCGAGCACGATCAAACCCTGAAATTCAGCAGACTCGAGCAGACTATCAGTGAAGGTTTTGATTGCTTCGGCATTTGAATTGTTCAAGACTGAAAGGATTTCGGCTTGCGTCATGTCAAACGCTCCCGAATCTTGCTCGAGAGAAAATCCACGAAAAACACCGAAACAATGATCAGTGAAATGATTGCACCTGCGGCTGGGAAATCGAAGCCGCGCAACGCCTCGTTTAAGAAAAACCCGATGCCGCCCGCACCCACCAAACCCAGCACCTGGGCGGCGCGAACGTTGGATTCAAAACGGTACAAGGTCATGGAGGCAACATGCGGCAAGACTTGCGGGAAGACGCCGTGGGTAAAAGCTTGAAAGGCGTTTCCGCCCGCCGCCCGGACGGCTTCGATCTGTCCCGCATCAACGGTTTCGATGCCCTCAGAAAAAAGCTTGGCGAGAATGCCTGTGGTGTAGACCGCCAGCGCCAGAATGCCAGGAAACGGTCCCAAGCCAACCGCGACCACAAACACCAGCGCCAGCACGAATTCTGGCACGGCACGCAACAAATCGAGCACACGGCGCGTGATAAAATAAACCACAGGATGCGGGCTAGTGTTTTTCGCCCCAAGAATTGAAAGCCCAATCGCTGGCACTATCGCCAGCGCCGTTCCCCACATTGCCATCTTGACGGTCAGTAAAATTTGCTCGAGGTATTCTGGAAACCTCGAGAAGTTGGGCGGGATAAATCCAGAGTTGGGTTTGTCGCTTGTACCGAACAGCAATTTCCAGGATTCGCCGACACCCTGCAAGAGTTTAGCCAGGCTGATTTCCGTGCCAAAAAATGCCCAGACCATCAATGCCGCGATGCCAAGCCACATGAACGTACTGAGCAGCCGTTGGCGTTTGACTTTGGCGGGCGCTTCGATGTTGACAGTTTGAATGCTGGTCATGGATTCCTTAAAAATAATTCTGAATTTTTCTTTTTGAAAAGCGCCTGGGAGCATCAGACCCGATACTCCCAACAGCGCTGCGTTACCTAAAACCGTGTGACCGAAAAACTTCTGCCCGAGCAATTCACAATACGCATCCAATTGCTGTGCCCGAGTGATGCGATGAATCTCAAAGGGTTTCATCCTCAAGATTCAAAAAAGATTTACTTCTTGAGTTGCTTTTTGATCTCTCGAGCGTCGCGGATTGGGTCGAAGTCTTTGTCGTCAACGCTGATGTAGCCTTTGATGTTGAAGGCGTCGAGTGCTTTGGGGTCTTTGAAGTTCAAAAAGGCGTCTTTGATAGCTTTGCGAAGGCTGGCTGGCAGGTCTTTGCGAACAGCGGTTGGTCCGTTTGGAATCGGCTTGGATGTCCAGAGGGTACGCACATCGCTAGCTTTGATGACACCTTTGTCGATGGCGGTTTGCAGGCTTTGATCGTTGCTCGCGCCCGCATCAACTTTGCCGCCGGCGATTGAAAGGATCGAGTTTTCGTGCGAACCCGCAAAGATCACTTTGCTGAAATACTCGTCTGGTTTGACTTTCAAATCCTTCAAGAAATACACCAACGGAATCAAGTAGCCCGAGGTGCTTTCTGGGTCAACGAACGCGAAGGTCTTGCCCTTAATATCGCTGATGGTTTTGATCATGCTGTCGGCTTTGGTCATGATCAGGCTCTTGTACGAAGCCCCACCCTTGATGTTGTTGGGGATCACCAATGCCTCGACATTGCCATCACTCTGCTCGACGGCATCGAGGTAAGAGTTTGCGCCGTAATCTGCGAGGTCAACCTGCTTGGCTTTTTGCGCCAAGATGACAGCCGTGTAATCCGCACCGTTTTGGAATTTGATTTTCAAACCCAGGGTTTTCTCGAGGTAAGCGACCAAGGGCGCGTAACGCTGGGTTGCATCTTTGCTGGCTTCGGTTGGCACGGTGGCGTAGACCAATTCGTTTGGCCAGCCGGTGCGGTCTTGCGCGGCGACGTTCTGAAGTCCCAAACCGAGGGCGGCGATAGCCAAAGTACCAAGACCAAGTGCGACAATTTTCTTCATTTCCACTCCTTTTTGCTTCTCGAGTTCGAGAGTCCTGCTGGGTCGTGCGTGTAAGAATTGATGGTGAATTGATTGGTAATAACGGCGCTCGAGCCTGGAACTGAGATTGGCATGGAAACCACGGGACGCTCGAGGTTGAGGGCATCGCTGGCGGTTTCAGCCGTGTCGTTTTCACCGTAATATAGCGCTCGAGCCGCATCGTCATCGAGTTGATCGGCGCGACCATCGAAGACCACCTGCCCAGCCCGCAAACCCACCACGCGCTTGGCGTAATCGCGCACCGCATCGAGGTGGTGAAGGTTGACCAGTACCGCAATTGAATCTTGTTGTTGAATCTCGAGCAGCAACTCCATGACCTGTTCGCTGGATTTTGGATCGAGTGCCGAGATTGGTTCGTCGGCAAGGATTAATTTGGGTTGTTGCGCCAACGCCCTGGCGATGCCCACGCGTTGCTGCTGCCCGCCTGAGAGGGTGTCCGCCCGTTGCCAAGCCTGGTCTGCCATGCCAACCCGCTCGAGCATTCGCATGGCAAGCTCGCGGTCGGCTCTGGAATAGGCTTTAAAACTCGAGCGCAGGGTGCCCATAAAACCCAAACGCCCGATCAAGACATTCTCGAGTGCCGTGAGACGCCGAATCAAATTGAACTGTTGAAAGACCATGCCAATCTTGCGACGCTCGAGCCGCACGACAGCATCGCTCGCTTTGGTGATTTCGGTGTTCTCGAGCCAGACCTTGCCGTTGCTTGGTCGCACCAGACCATTTAAAACCCGCATCAGTGTGCTCTTGCCCGCACCGCTCGGTCCGATCAGCGCCGTAAAGTGCTGCCCGCCAAACTCGAGGTTGAGGTTTTGAAGCGCCAAAGTACCGTTGGCATACTGGTGACTGACCTGTTCGAGACGAATCAAAACGCACCTCCGACCAAAGTGTTGGTCGGACTTAAATTAAGCGCCGTTTGTCATGGCAAAGTATGTCAGCGCAGTGTTTGCCCAAATGCTCATGTTCTTCAATCTCGAGTGAACATTGGAGCATCAAAAAAAGCCAGGGCAACACGCTCTGGCTTTCCGTTAAAAGCTTAAGAATTACTTTTTGATGGCGCTGTTGTAACGGTCAAGTGCCGCGTCGGCTTTGACCTTGGCATCGCGCAGCGCCTCGGCGGCGGGTTTGCCTTTGATGGCTTCCTCAATCGCACCAGCCACGTACTGACGAATCTCTGGGAACGCACCAGCCAAGCAACCAGCCGAGTAATTGTTGACCTTGGTCGTCTCGAGTTGGCGCAGGGCAGTCTCGAAGTTTGGTTGCTTCACGTGCGCCTGAACCACGTTTGGCAACTGGGCAACGCCCTTGATGACCGGAAAATAACCCGTGCCGAGATGCCATTTTGCTTGAGAGTTTGGCTTCAAGAGGAAGCTGATAAAGCCCCAGGTGGATTTGAGTTCGTCCGCGCTCTGACCTTTCATGGCGTACAGACTCGCGCCACCAATCGCCACGCCGTTGCGCTCCTTCAAATACGGAAAAAACGCGGTGCGCGTCTCGAACTTGCCGCCGACCAGTTTCAATAAGCCTGTCAACGAGGCGGTCGATTGCGCGACTATCGCGGCTTTCTCCTGGGCGAAGGCGGCTTGGGCATTGTCGCCACTGCGCCCAATGTTTGCCATCACGCCGTCTTTGACCATTCGCGCCCACCAGTCCACAAAGGCGACATCGGCAGGGTTGGTGAAGTTCATCTCCGAGGCTCGAGCCTTGCGTCCATTTTCGTTGTTGCAAAAATACTCACCGGAGTTGTACGAGAACTGCTCGACGAACCATGAGTCAATCGGAATGGCGATGCCGTAACGCAGGGTTGCGCCGCTCGCGTCCTTGATGGTCAGTTTCCGTGCGGCAGCCTCGAGATCGGAAAGCCGCCAGGAGTTGCGGTACGGAATGCCCGCCTTTGCCAGCATTGCCGTGTTCATGTACAAGAGCGGGTTGGAGGAATTGAACGGCATGGCGTTCAGTTTGCCGTCCACGGTGTAGTAATTGCGGGGTTGCGGCACGAATTGGTCGATGTCAAAATTGTTGGCTTTGGCGATGTTCTCGAGCGGTTCAATCGCGCCGCTGTCCACCATCGTCCGTGAGCCGATGTCATAGACCTGAATTAAGTTTGGAACTTTGCCCGCACGTATACCTGCCAAGAGTTTGTTGATGCCGTCGTCGTAGCTGCCGACGTAGGTGCTTTTGACGGTGGTGACGGTTTGCGAGTCGTTGAACTCCTTGACCAGACCCTCGACCCGTTCACCGAGCACACCGCCCATCGAGTGCCAGAATTGAATTTCGGTCTTGGCGTTTTGTTGCGCCAGCGCCATTGAGAGTGCCACCAATGATCCTGCGACTAAAAATTTCTTCATACATCCTCCTCTGTCTCGAGCCATCAAGCCCGATGCGTCCACACCCCAGAATCTCGAGGTCGAAAAGCCATGTTTTTGGGTATTAGCCTTTCAAGCCGCCCAGCGCAATGCCGCTCACGAAAGCCTTTTGCGCCACCAGAAACGCCAGCAGGGTCGGCAGCAGCACCAGGATTGCTCCAGCCGCCACGACGTTCCACTGCGACCCTTCTGCGGACACCAGGTTGCTGACTGCAATCTGGGCGGTCTGCATCTCTTTGGATTGGGTGGTGACCAGTGGCCACAGGTACATGTTCCAGGCACCCAGAAAGGTCAGTGCCGCCAGTGCGCCGAGTGCCGAACTGGCGAGCGGGATCGCCACGTGCCAGAGAATCCGAAAATGTCCCGCGCCATCAATTTTGGCGGCGTCGAATAAATCTTGCGGCAGGCTTTTCAAGAATTGACGCATCAAGAAAATCCCGAGCGGGCTGGCGATAAACGGCACGATCAGGGCGGTGTAGGTGTCCAACCACCCCAGCGAATTGACGTGCAAATAGAGCGGCAAAAACGTGATCTCGCCAGGCACCAACAAAAGACCAACAATTGCCCCAAAAATGAGTTCGCGGTACGGCAACTTCACCCTTGCCAGCGCGTAACCTGCCGTGCTCGAGGTGATGACCACGCCAAGCGTGATCAGGCTCGAGGTCAAAAAACTGTTGAGTAAATAATGTCCGAGCGGGTAACTGGTCAGTGCCAAACGGTACGGCTCGAGCGTGAAATGTGGCGGCAAAAAAGTTGGCGCGTACAGGTCGGCATCGGAGCGCAGGCTGGCGGAAAACAGGGTCAGCAGGGGCAAAACAATCACGAAGGCGTAAGCACTGACCAACAGGTAAAATGGAATCTGTTTAAAATTTTTACTGAAATTGAATGGTTTGATGGTTTGATTTGGCTCGAGATTCTGGGTCATTCGTAATGCACCTTCCGTCCAAAAAATCGAAATTGCAGTGCCGCCAGTAGCAGCAACGCCAGGAACAAAGTCAGTCCCTCGGCGGCGGCGTAGGTGAAGCGAAAATTGAAAAACGCGTCTTGGTACACGCGGTAGACCCAGACAAAGGTGCTCTCGGCGGGACCGCCCTTGGTCAGCAAATGAATCTGCCCAAATGCGGTTAAGCTGCGAAACAAGGTCAGCAAGCCCACCAGAAAAAGCGTGGGTGAAAGCAGCGGCAGGGTGATTTTCCAAAATTGCACCCAAGCCGTTGCCCCGTCGAGCCGTGCCGCCTCGTACAGGTCTTCGGGAATGCCCTGCAATCCCGCCGTCAGCAAAATGGCGACGAAGCCCACACCAGCCCAGGCGGTAATCACCCCCAGCGTCCAGATGGCATAACTCGGGTCGGTCAGCCAGGGTTGCACCGGCAAACCCAGGGCGCGAACAATCCAGTTCGCCCAACCCGAGAGTGGATTCAAAAACCAACCCCAAGCCACCGCCGCCACCGAGGTCGGAACCGCCGTGGTCAGAAAAAACAGGGTGCGAAAAAAGTTTGAACCTGCAAAGGGTCGCCAGACCAGCAGTGCCGCGATCAAACCCAGCAGCAACTCGAGCGGCGCGACCAGCAAGGTAAATTTGAGGGTGGTGAACATGCTGGCGAGAAATTCTGGGCGTGAAGCCAGCTCGAGGTAATTGGCAAACCCCGCCCACTCTCTGGACTTGCCAAACGGGTCTTCGCGCTGGAACGATAAAACCGCACCAGAGATGGTGGGGTAAACAATGAAACTCAAAAGCAAGATCACGGCGGGCGAGAGCAGCAGCAAACCCTCGAGCCATTCACCTTTAAGATGCTTCAACCTCGAGCCTTGCGGCGCAACCGAAGCGGGTGTCTGACTTGAGGCGCTTTGGTTCATGGCAGGACGCTATCAGGCAATTGTCATTTGATTGTCTGTTGATTCGGGCAAAATAAAATTTGAGGACGGCTGTTTAAGGACCCAAGTGAAAGCTGATGCCGACCTGATAAAAACGCTCTAGCCTACAAGCACCATGAGTTTGATTCAAGATCAGCACACCACGCGGCAAATCAGTCTCGAGGGTGCTTTTAACGTTCGAGAACTGGGCGGGTTGAGCACCAGCTTTGGTCGGCAAACCCGTACCCGTCAATTCTTGCGTGCCGACAGCCTGCACGCACTCAGTCCAGCCTCGCAAGCCAGACTCCTCGAATACGGCTTGAAAACCGTGATCGATCTGCGCACCAAGCAGGAGATGATGCAAGAACCCAATCCGTTTGGCAACCTCGATAACGTTCGGTACATCAATATTTCATTGTTTGAAACAATTTTGCAAAACCCAAATGGCGATACCATGTCCTCCCTCGAGGGTCTTTACATCGCGGCGCTCGACCACTCTCAGGCGGCGATTCGGGAGGTGCTCAAGGTGCTGGCGACCAGCCAATCGGTGACGTTATTTCATTGTACGGCTGGCAAAGATCGAACGGGTCTTGTTGCGGCGTTGCTCTTGGCAAATGCGGGAGTTTCGCAGGGGGCGATTGTTGAAGATTACACGCTGACCGAGAAACTCGCCCAACCGATGCTCGAGCGACTGTTACGTGAAGCCGTCAAGAAGGGTATGAACGAAGAGTTTTATGCAAAACTCCTGACTTCAAAAGCCTCAACCATCCAAGCGACACTCTGGTATCTCGAGGCGCGGTTCGGCAGCCTTGAGGGATACCTCATAGATGGTCTGGGACTCGAGCCAGATACTTTAGACAGGTTGAGATTGAAAATACTTGAGGACTGATTTGAGAACTTAAAATTTACAGGCGTTTTAGCTCAAATAGTGTTGACGAAGCATGACCCGCAATCGCATCAGCTTGTCTTGGTCTGGGATTGAGCGCAAGCTTTCAATTTCAGCCTGAAAATCCTGTCGTTGACTGTCAGTGACGCTACGGTCATGGATCAAATCGCGCAAGATCGCCTCGCACTCGAGCAAAATGTCCAGGCGATACGCCCGCTCGTGGCTGGCTCTAGCGCGTTCCGAGCGCATTTGTAACCCGTAAGTCAACATACCAAAGTCTATACCAGATGAAACCTGGAACATTGCATTCTGCATTCCAAAACTCGAGTTGCGAAATTGATGTCAGTCCAAATACAGGCAAATTGGCTCGGGTACCACAGCCGATTTGGAAAAATCTTATACTCGGCTTAGGGTTGCGAAACTCGCCCATTCAAGCATTTTCTCGTTTTGACGCTCAAGCCAACACTGGAAGCTCAAGCACCGTGGCATGGTTTTTGGACTGTATTTTTCCCAGTCCATGTTTTGCGCACAAGCGTTGCAGGTATTCAACCCGTCCAGGCTCGAGCGGGTCGCGTGAGGTGTTTGAACCGCGCCAACTCATGAGCACCGTGGGTTGTGGCAAGTTGAGCAACGGGTACTTGCTGGTCGCCCGCAGCCACCAGTCCCAGTCCCAGTAATTGCCCATCTGCGGGTCGAACATTCCAAGTTCCTGATGCAAAACTTTGGGGTACGCCACACCCGAGGTCAGCAGGGTATTGTCGCGCCTCAAGGACTCGGGTGTTGTGACAGGATCAAACACCAGTCGTTCGTGTTCACTCCAGCCAGTCTCGAGTTGATCCTCAAACACCAGCCAGCCACCTCGGTACAGCAAGCCTTTTTGATCACCCAATTGCGCAATCACTTTCTCGAGATGTGTGGTCTCGAGCCAGCGATCATCGTCGTCAAGCAGGTGAATGAGATCAGCCTTTGCCAGATCAAGCCCGTGATTTCGCGCATCGACCTGCCCAGAACCAGAATTTGAAACCGCCAGCACTCGAGCGTCATTCAGGCTTTGCGCCGCCTGGATGCCCGTACCGTCACCGTCATCCACAACAACCAGTTGCCAGTTTTTCAGGCTTTGAGACTGAACATTTTTGATCGTTCGGAGCAGCAACTCGGGGCGATTGCGGCTTGGCGTGATCAAACTGATGGCAGGTTTCACAACATGAGTTTCGAGAATTCTTGTCAGCATCCTGTCAGCCGCGACAAACCCGTTAAACTCGAGAGACAATGTTGAGCATCATCAGCGTCAAATATGGCTCGAGCGTCTGGATCGAGCAAAACCTCGAGTTGATACAGCACCTCAACCCAGATTCAAATTGTAATTTTTTTGTGGTCAACAACGATTCAGACCCAAGTTTCAAACCATCGCCAGAGATTCAAGTTTTGCCTGCCGTCCCTCGAGTCTTACAAGCCGATAAGGGCAGTTATCATCATGCGGCGGCACTGAACAGCGCAGTACCTCTTGTGAAAACCCGTTTTTTGCTGATCCTCGACCCAGACTTTTATGTGATTCGATCAAACTGGATTGAGGCTGTGCTTCACAACATGCAGGCTCTAGGTCTTGCGTGTTTTGGCTCGACCTGGCATCCGCGTTGGACCTACCAGTATCGGTATTTTCCAAGCGTTCACTTCATGCTGTTTGATCTGAAAAAAATCCCGCTCGAGACGATGGATTTCACACCAGACATCGGTGTAAATTGGTGGGATAAAACGTTGTCTCGCAGCAAAATTCCAACCTCACTCAAAACCATTTTGCAAATTGGCACATTCCGCGACACGGGTTCTCGGGTGCAGCGCCGTTACCGAAAAATCAAGACCGAGTGTTTGCAACCACATTTCGATGCCCAGTCCGCAAGCTCGGGCTTTGGTGTTCTCGAAAAAATGGCTCTGCATTTGCCTGACCGCTTCAGCCTGATTCCAAAACGAAAAAATTATTTCACAACCCAAAGTTTCTTGCGCCAAACCTCACCGTATGCTTACCGGCAGCAGTGGGAAGAATTTTTCTGGCAGGACGAGCCATTTGGCTTTCATTTGCGACTGGTCGGGCGGGAATCGGCGCTCGAGGATCAAACACAATTGCGTCGTCTATTGCAAATCCATGACACAAAAGCGGTTGACTCGAGCACATGACACGGCTCGAGATCACGATGGTTGGCGCTGGGTACGTTGGGCTTTCGAGCACTGTTGCTTTGGCATTGGCGGGACACCGCGTACATTTGATTGAACGCAACATTGAACGCTTGGAAGCCTTGCAATCTGGTCAAATCCCATTTCTCGAGCCTGATTTGCAGAGTGCCTTTCAAGATTGTCAAAAAAACATTTGTATCGCCGCAAACCTTACCAAAGCCCTCAAAACCTCGAGCATCATCATGCTGGCGGTTGGCACGCCACCGACGCCCGCGCAGGGCGCTGATTTAAGTCAAATCTTTGCGGCACTCGAGGACGTAGCCCCGCTTCTTGACCAAACCCCAAAGCTGATTGTGGTGAAATCAACCGTACCTGTTGGCACGAACGCCGAAATCAGGGCTTTCTTGAACTCTCGAGCACCCAATGCCCTATTTGCCGTTGCGAGCAACCCAGAATTTCTGCGTCAAGGTCGGGCACTGCGCGATGCGCTGTTTCCAGATCGAATTGTGCTCGGTACAAGCGAACCGTGGGCACTAAAATTGTTGCATCAACTGTATGCGCCCTTGCAACACGCGTCTGTTCCTGAAACCCTCGCACAATTCCGCCCGACTCAACCCATCCCAATGCTCGAGGTCAGCCCTGAAAGCGCGGAGCTTGCCAAGTACGCCGCGAATGCGTTTCTTGCCATGAAAATCAGTTTTATCAACGAGATTGCCAATGTTTGCGCGGCAACTGGAGCGGACGTGTCTGAAATCAAGGCTGTACTCGAGCAGGACAAACGCATTGGTGGTGATTTTTTGCGGGCAGGCTTGGGTTACGGCGGTTCGTGTTTTCCCAAAGACACCCGAGCCTTATCCCAAATTGCCCTGCGCGGCGGTTACGAATTTCGATTGCTGCGAGCCGTGATCGAGGTCAACAGCGAACAACGTTTTCGGGTCTTGCAACAACTCGAGCGGCGCCTTGGCGGGTTTCGAGGAAAACGCATTGCGGTGCTGGGTTTGACCTTCAAACCCAATACCGATGACCTTCGAGAATCGCTTGGAGTTGATATTGCACTCGAATTGCAAGCCAGAGGTGCGATTGTCACAGCCCATGACCCAACACCGTCAAAGCCCGAAGGAATAGACTTCACGAGTGACCTGAATGCGTGTTTGACGGGCGTTGATGCTGCGATTCTGGTGACGGAATGGGACGAGTACCGCAACGCAAATTGGAAAGACCTGGGTCGTCTGATGCAACGCAAATTGATCTTGGATGGACGCAATGCGCTCGAGCCTCGGGACATGCTGGCGGCAGGTTTTGAATACCTTGGAGTTGGTAGAAAAAGCTGAAATTTCAACCCTTAATTTCGACGTACAACGCGCCACAGGCTGACTCCAAGAAAGCCGAGCACGACCCCTGGCAGAATCAACCAAGAACCCTCGAGCTTTGCCAGCAAACCAGTTAAACTCAGGGCGACCACCACCGCCGCCGCGACGGTCCAGTCGTCACCGACAATAAAATCGTACCAAAAGCGCAAGAAGCTGATAATATGGTTCATGCCTTGACCCCGCCCAGGGTGGTGCGGGCAAGTTTCTCACGGCGCAAGACATACACGTAAACAATCGAAGCCAGCGAATAGACCAGCAAAATTCCAATGATCGAGGCATCCGCACCAGGCAGGTGCGCCCCCGCACCCTCGGCAGCCCAGAACGTGCCAAAGCTCGAGAGCATCAAGCCAACCGCGAATTTTAGGGTGTTCTCTGGGACTCGGCTGAGCGGTTTGTGCAAAATCAAACCCGCAATCAGCACGACCAGCAGGGCGCTGGCTGCCCCGAGCGCGGCAAGGTCGAGCCGCTTGGCGCTCGCACCGAAGGTCACAACAATAAATGCCACCTCAAGCCCCTCGAGAAGCACGCTTTTGAAGCTCAGGGTAAAGCCGTACCAGTCAAGACCGCCTCGAGCATTGACGGCTTGTTTTTGGGCGGCTTGGGTTTCCAAGGCGAACGTCGCGTCTTCATCGTGGAGTGCCTTGAAACCGCTGGCTCTGAGGATGGCTTTGCGCCACCACTGCACCCCAAAAACCAGCAGCAGCCCGCCGACGATCAGACGCAGCGTCTCAAGCGGAATGAGCGCCAGGCTTGGACCAAAGACCGCCACAATCACGATCAGGGCTGCCAGCGCGGCGGCGGTGCCAGTCAAAGCCGAACGCCAACCTCGAGTCAGACCGACCGCCAGCACGATGGTCAGGGCTTCAACCATTTCGACGGCGCTGGCGAGAAAAGCGGCGAGGAACAAAAACCATTCACTCATGGGTAAACTCCTATGTCAACAGGTGGCTTTCATGACTCGGGGCTGTCTTTCAAACTTGATCTCGAGCCTGACTGGACTGTCACGAACTTGTATCACTTTATACTCCATTACATCCTAAAGTTCTCAAAAGCCATCAAAGGAGTGAGAACATGTTGCGACGGTTTTATGTTCACCTGGTCATGGGGATTGTGTTGGGACTCTCAAGTTTTGGAGGGGGAGCAACGACCCAAACGAACAGTGCCGATCAAACGCAGGTCGAAGCCCGGTTGCGCCAGTTCGATGAACTGGTTCATGCCCTAGACGCCAAGGCAATCGCGGGTCTGTTTGATCCAGACGGCGAAATTCAACACGAGCATCAAACCCCAACCCGTGGTCGGGAGGGGATTGAAAGCCTCTACTCGAGTTTTTCGGGATATCAAATTCTCGAGAACGACACGACCCCAATCGGGACTTTGGTGTACGGCAATCTGGCAGTTCAGGTGGGTTCGTATCATCAAAAAGTAAAGACGCCCGCTGGCGCACTGGTTGAGGTTTCAGGATCATTTCAAGCCGACTGGATGCGTTCAGGCTCGAAAGATTGGTTGATCAAACGCATGGCGACAACCTCACCTTGAGCCTTGAATTCCACGCAAGCTGCCGACAAAACGCGAACTCGAGCAATCAGCGTCACACTATTTCAAAGATTCTTTGGCTTCCTCGAGTTTTCTGATCGGGTCGTACTCGGCATCGGTGGCTGGCGCAAAGCTTTTCAAGCCGATGCGCTCAAGAGCTTTTTTGTTGTCGAACGACAGCACCGCTTCGCGCAGCGCCTTTTGTAAACTTGGCGGCAGGTCTCTGCGGTACGCCAGCGGAAAAGTGGGGATGGTCTGGGAAGTCCAGAGAATGTTAAGCGCCTTGATGTTCTTGATCTCGCCGTCACGAATCGCCACGTCAATTTCGCGGTCGTTGGTGGCGGCAACTTGTACTTCGCCCTCGATCACGCTTTCGATGTTGGCTTCGTGCGAACCGCCAAACGAAATGTTTTTAAAGTATGTTTCGGGTTTGATCTTCAGGTCGCGCACCAAATGCAGCCAGGGCAGCAGGTAGCCGGAGGCGCTTTCGGGATCAACAAACGCGAAACTTTTCCCCTTGGCGTCGCTCAGGGTTTTGATGCCGCTGTCCGCCCTCGAGACGATTAACGAATGGTAGCCAAGCCCCGTTTTGATCGTATTCTCCTTGGCGAACGCCACCGCCCCACCGCGCCGTGCCGCTTGCACATACGCCAGCGGTCCCATGTAGGCAAAATCGAGTTTTTGTGATGCCATGCCGACAATCACCGCCACGTAATCGGGTCCAAAGTAAGGCTTGATCTTCAAGCCTAGTTTTTGCTCGAGGTGGTCAATGAGGGGCTGAAAGCGTTTTCTGGACTCAAGGCTGGCTTCGGCGGGAATGATGCCAAAAGTCAGGGTTGAAGCCCATCCCGTGCGATCTGGGGCGCTTTGGAGGGCAGTCGCTCGAGAATCGTGGGCGATCAATATGCTGCTCAAGGCAAGTACAATTAAACCAGACACGACAAATCTTTTCTCTTTCATTTCAGCTCCTCAAAAGCCCCGAGATGCCAGATTGGTTCGGCATCTCGAGAACCTGGTTTTAACGGGTCGCGCTGTCACCCGAATACGGGTCGCTCTGTCCGAGCGATTTGGAGAGGTTGTTCACCACGGTCTGCACCGCAGCACTCGGCTTGGACATCTCAAAGTTCTTCCAATGGCGGTAGGCGCGTTGCGCCTCGAGGTTGAGCGGATTGGCTCGAGTGCTCAGCTTGAGGGCTGGCATCGGGGTGTTCTCGCCTTTGACGGCGTGCCAGATGATGTCGTTGAATACGCGTTCATCCACCGCATCGGCTCGTGCCAAGTTCAAGCCGTTCGAGAGTTTGGCTTTGTACGAAAGGATGGTGTTCATGGTGTCGAGCGGTTGTTTTGGCACGACCGACTTGTACGGCGCAAGGTTTGGCGTGTCTTGAAAGGCGGCGATCATCGGCGTGGCGGCGGCATCAAACTGGGTCATCGGTGACAAGCCCAGGATCAATTCCATTGTGCGCAACATCGAAGTGGTCGAGTACATTGTGTGGTCGCGGACATTGCGCCTGCTGTAGGCGCTTATGGCGAGCGCGGGCATCCGGTGCGCGTCCACGTGATCTGCGCCGTTTTGAGCGTCATCCTCGAGCACAAAAATGGCGGTGTCTTTCCAGTACACGCTGTTGCTGACGGCTTCGACCAGTTTACCGAGCGCAAGGTCATTGTCGGCGACATACGAGGCTGGCACGGGCGAGCCGACCCGAGTGCCGTTGGTGTGATCCCTGGGCAGACGCACCACCGAGAGTTGAGGCAGCTTGCCACTGATCACGTAACCGTCGAATTCTTGTTTCCAGGCATCAAAGCGCACTTGATCGCTGATTGCCATGCTGTAGCCTGGGAAAATCGGTGACATTCGACCCTCGAGCGCGGTAGCAAACAATGTGGGTTTGACGTTGGGGGCGGCGCTGGCGAAATCGTTGAACTCGCCGTAAGAACGGTAATCGAGTCCGGCGCGTTTGGCATGGTCGAACAGGTATCCGCCGGCTGGGGCGCTGGCAGTCGAACCCATCTCGAAATCGTAATCGCGCCCGCGCGGCGAGTAATTCGCCACCCAGTTTCGCTGGGTGTACTGCGTGGCAATCGCGCCCATCGTCCAGTTGTGACCGTCGGCGCTGACCTCGGCATCGGCGTAAAAGTTGTCGAACAAACCAAATTCGAGCGCCAGGGCGTGTTGGTTTGGGGTCACGTCCTGCCCGAACAACTCGAGGCTGGGTTCGCCGTTGCCCTCGGTCAAGCTGCCGTAGAGTTGGTCGTAAGTACGATTTTCCTTGATCACATAAATCACGTGCTTGATCGGACTGGGGTCGCCTGCCCGTAGCGGAATGGCGTGCGGCGTCGAACTGGCGGCTCGAGCCAGCACGCCTTTGGTGTTCTCGAGTCCGTCGTTTTTGACAACTGTTGCAGTGTACATCTCGAGCATTTTCGCGTCAGGCGTTGGAATCACCGAGATCGTCCCTCGAGCCATCGCCGCAATGTATTGCTCGCTCGGGTTGCGCTTGTCTGGAACGGGTCCTTGCGGGTTTGGTCCTGCGCCCAGTCCCTTCATGTTGGCGGTGTACAAGAACGTGCCGTCTTTGGACATGACAACCGCACTCGGAAACCATGCCGTCGGAATGCGTCCCGTCACCTTGCCGCTCGAGATGTCCACCACTGCCAGGGCATTCTCGCCAGCCATTGCCACGTAAAGCGTTTTGTTGTCGGACGCTACGGTCAATGCGGTTGGCATCGAACCTGCTGGCGCACCTGCATATGGCTCGAGGTTGAGGGTCACGCTGACTTTGTTGCTGGCGGTATCAACAACGCTGACGGTGTTCGCGTTGGTGTTCGCCACGAACAAACTCTTGCCATCGGGTGAGAGCGCCATCGCACTTGGATGCGCCCCGACCTCGACTCGAGCGACTTCTTTGAGGCTTGCGGTATCCACCACCGCCACGGCTTTGGCATTCTCGAGCGCCACGTACAAGGATTTTCCGTCTTGTGCGAGTTGTAGCATGTACGGCATCTGCCCGATGTCGCTGGCACTGGCGGCACTGCCGAATTTGATGGTTTTCAAATTCGTTTGGGTGCGGCTCGAGGCGAGGTCAATCGCGGCGACGGTGTTGCCCAGGTTGTTCGCCACGAACAAGGTTTTGCCGTCCTGGGAAGCCGCCAAGCCAGATGGAAAGATCGGGGTGCTCGAGTCGCCAAGGACGATGCTGGAATTTTCGGTCAGCCTGCCCGCATCAAAGCTGTAGCTGCGGATTTTGTTGTTGCCGCCCGCCGAGGCGTACAAATTCTTGCCGTCCGCGCTCCAGGTCACACCGACATACAAGGCTTCTGGGGCTGGATACGGGATGGTCTGGGTGACGCGGCGGGTATAAGTGTCAACCAATGTCAACCCTTGCACACCCTGACCGCAATTCACCACCGCCAAATAATGCCCGTCCGGACTGAGCGCCACACCCATCGGGCGATCCCCAACCTCGAGTTGCAAACCTGCGGGAGAGAGAACCCAATTGTTTGGCGTGATGCCCGTGCCGTCGGCTTGCGGTCCAACCTTGCCGAAGAACACAAAACCCGCCCCCGCCGCGACTGCGCCAAACGTCAATGTACCAATGAGCACCGCGCTCGAGAGAAGACCCTTGCTTTTGAGACTGTTCATTCATCACCCGTTTCTGTACTGCCAAAACTTGCTCAATGTTTGATTTAACGCGCCTGATCCACAGACAACGCATTGCTCAAGCCAGCATTGCGCTCGAGGTTTTGAATGGTCTTTTTTGCCGCCAGTTGGCTCTGCGGAAGGTATTTCGTGTCAAAGCGCTCATACCTCGAGTGTGCCCAAGACGCAAATTGATTGACGCGGCGGCTCGAGACTGGTTTTGGTATCGCTGTGTTCGCACCTTTGGCGGAATGCCACAAAATGTCGTTGAGGATTGCGCTGTTCACGCGGTCTGGTCTGGAAAAATTGTAATGCGAGGACTCTTTGGCTTTGTATGACAGGACCGTATTCAATTCCTCGAGCTTCTGCTTTGGTGTGATTGCCTTGTACGGTGCAAGGTTTGGCATGTCCTGAAACGCCGCGATCATCGGGGTGGCGGCGGCATCAAATTGCGTCATCGGCGGCATTCCCAAAATCAACTCGAGGGTGCGCAGCATCGACACTTGCGAGTATTGGGTGTGGTCGAGCGCACCGCGTTTGCTGTAGGCACTGATCGCAAAGGCAACCGTGCGGTGGGCGTCCACATGGTCGGGTCCACTCTGGGCGTCATCCTCGAGCGACAAGATCACGGTGTCTTTCCAGTACGGGCTGTTGCTGACGGCTTCGACAATCTTGCCGAACGCCAAATCGTTGTCGGCAACCATCGCTTTGGGCGTGGGCAAACCCTTCTCCGAACCGGCGGTGTGATCTCGGGGCAGGGAAATGATCTCGAGTTGCGGCAGGTTTTTGTTTTTGACAAAATCGTCGAATTCGGCTTTCCAGTTTTTGAAGCGGTCCTGGTCGCTGTAACTCATCTCGAAACCCAGGTAGGTCGGCGAGAAATGGTCTTTGAGGTTGGGCTGCGCAGGGGTTGGAATCAGGTTCGGCAGTTTCGAGGCATAATCCCAGAACTCACCGTAAGAACGGTAAGAGATACCCGCGCGTTTGGCAAAATCGAACAGAAAGCCGTTGCTTGGGTTGGCGGCGGTGCTTGCGCCCTCCCAGTCGTAGCCTCGGTTGCGATCTGAATAATCCGCTGGCCAGAAGCGCTGGGTGTAATCGCCCGCGACGGCTGCCATCGCCCAGTCGTGACCGTCGGCGGACACCTCGGCATCGCAGTAAAAGTTGTCGAACAAACCAAACTCGAGCGCCAGGGCGTGATGGTTTGGCGTGACATCCTGACCGTACAGCGTCAGGCTTGGGTCGCCGTTGCCGACCTTCAAATCGCCGAGCACCTGGTCGTAGGTGCGGTTTTCTTTTATCACGTAAATGACATGCTTGAAGACGCTCGGATCGCCCAGCCGACGGGGAATTGCTTGGGCTTTGGTGCTGCTCGAGCCTTGCGTCAGCGCCTGACGGGTTTCGTCAAAACCATTGTTTTTCACGACCTGTGCCGTGTACGCCGCCAGGGTTTTGACGTCTGGCGTCTCGAGCACGCTGACCGTCCCTCGAGCCAGACCCGCGATGTACTGCTCGCCCTCCTGATTCACGCCGTCGATAGGACCGCGCGGATTTGGTCCCGCGCCCAGTCCCTTGAGATTGGCGACGTACAAGAACTTTCCGTCCTTGGAGGTTGTGACCGCGCTGGGATACCATGCCGTGGGAATCAGACCGCGCACGGTGTTGCTGCCCAGATCGACCACCGCCAGGTCGTTGTTGCCGCCGTTGGTCACGTACAACGTCTTGCCGTCTTTTGAGAGCGCCAAGGCGTTGGGGATCGAGCCGAAGGGTGCGCCGTCAAACGGTTGAACTTTGATTTCACTTTTGACCGCGTTGCTGGCGGTATCGACAATGCTGACCGAATCCGAGTTGGCGTTTGCCACATACAGGGTTTTGCCGTCCGCCGAGAGCGTCATGCCAGAGGGTTGATCGCCGACAGCAATCTGCTTTTGCAACTCGAGTTTTTCAGTGTTAATGACGCTGAGGGCTTTTTGGTTGGTGTGCGAAACGTACAGCGTCTTGTCGTCCTTTGAAAGTTGCAGCGCATACGGCAGCGTGATTTTGCTAGTATCGCCCGAGGCTTCACCAAATTTGAGATACCGCACGCTCAACCCATTGCGGCGCGTGGTGTCGATGGCGGCAATCGCGTTGCCGTAATTGAGCGCCGCGTACAGGGTTTTGCCGTCCTGTGATAGCGCCAGACCGGCTGGAAAAATTGGACTCGAGAGGTCGCCCAGAATCAGTGGTGTACCCTCGGTCAATATCTTGCCGTCAAAGCCATAAACCCTGATCTTGTTGTTGCCGCCCGCCGAGGCATAGAGCGTCTTGCCATCCTTGCTCCAAGCCAAACCGTAAAACAGCGCCTCGGGTTCGGGGTACGGAATTTTTTGCACGACCTTGTTGCTGTAGGTGTCCAGCAGCGCCAAGCCCTGCACGCCCTGACCGCCGTTGGTCACGGCGATAAACCGTCCATCGGGCGAGGGCAGCAATGCCATCGGGCGATCCCCAACCTCGAGTTGCAACCCTGCGGGCGTCAATGTCCACCTGTTGGGCGTGATGCCCGTGCCGTCGGGTTGCGGTCCGACCAGACCAAAAAAGAACGAATTGGTCGCAAAACCAACGCCCACCGTCGCCAGCGCCACACCAGCCAAGATGCTCAAGATTCGCGGATTTTTCAGTGTTTTCATGTTTTTTCTCCTGGAACAGTGCAGTGTGCCGAAATAGAAGCCGCAAATGATTTCAGGTGCTCACCCTGCCAACGGCATGAAGCTTGCCGTCTCGTAGCTCGAGCTTCAGGGCTTGCAGGGATTTTTTGGTCGGACCCTGGATCACCGTGCCGTCCGCGTCGTAGATGCTGTCGTGACAGGGGCAGACCAGCACATGATCGGAATTGAGGGCGTTGGTCTCGCAGCCCTGGTGCATACAGGTCAACGTGAAGGCGGTCAGGAAAATCTTTTTGTCCAGCTCGAGCATCCGTTCGTTGACTTCACGCGGCGCGGGAATCCGAACCGCCAGCGAATTGACGCCCTCGTAGACAAATGAAATCGAATCGAATTCTTTTTTGAAAACCTCAACCCCTCCAACCGTGACATCGGCTGGTTTGGTTTGCCGTGCGAGGCTCGAGGTTTGCCCAGCGGCAACACCAACACCGCCCACCAGCAGGCTTTGCACCACTTGACGACGACTGTTGCCCATGATGCCCTCCTTAGCCCAAAACAGCGTGTCGCGCAACTCCCCGACGGGCCACGGTCTGGGTTTCAGCGGTTCTCGAGGTTGATGCCCGAGGGATTTGTATCGAGGTTCTTGATGACGCGTTTCAATGCGGCTTCACCACCCAAAATCGGCACGCGCCTCGAGCCAGCCCCCAGCATGATGTCGGCGCTTTCGGTAAAGCTGATGTCTTGCCCGATGGATTTGAGGTAGGCGTGAACGTCGCTGGGATGGAACACCTTTGGATCGCCTGGATAGGGCGCGTCAAAGCCCTTGGTGGCGTACCAGACTGCGCGGTTCAACAAGGCGGGGTCGGCGCGGTCAGGACCGCTCCAGAAATCCATGCGCTCACTTGCCCGCGACCACGCGCCCTGCAAGGTGGTCGCGGCGACGGGTTTGGGGTTCAGTTCATTGATGGGGGTGGTGGCTTCGAGCGCGGTGAACGGCTCGAGGTTTGGGCTACTCGAGAACAGCGCATTCAGGTGCGTCGGGTCCACCGCCATGTCCATCTGGTTCATCGGGGGCAGCCCGAGAATGCGTTCCATTGCGGCGATAAAATCGATTTGGGTCATGTACTGGCTGAACGTGCCAGATTTGCTGTATGCCGAGATGATGTTGGCGGGTCCACGGTGTCCGTTGACGTGATCCACCCCGTTTTGCACATCATCTTCGATCACAAAAATGACCGTGTCTTTCCAGTAGGGACTCTTGCTGATCGCTTCAACCACACGTCCAAGCGCCAGATCGTTGTCGGCAACCATGGCTTTGGGTGTTGGGTAGGTTGGCGCCGTGCCGTTGGTGTGGTCGCTGGTCAATGCCATGATGTTGAAATCGGGCAGGTTGCCATCTTTGACGTATTGGTTAAATTCTTTCAACCAGACCTCAAAGCGGTACTGATCCGAGATCACTTGATGGTACGGCGGGTACTCTTTGTTGATGATCTTCTCCAGGCTCGGCACGTCCGAGTGCGCCTCGAGTTTTGCGATGTGCATCTGACCCGTTTTTTTGCCGCCCAAAATCAGGGCGTCATCATAAAAGTTGCTCCAGACTCCCGCCTCGGTCACGCCACCACCAAAGAAGCTCGAGTCGAGCCAGGGACCCATTTCGCGCCCTTCGACTTTCGCACCTCCGACAGATTCGCCGTAAACCCGCAAGCCTGAAACGTACTCGCCGTAAACCCGTACGCTCTTTTTGGCTTTGATCGCATTGTCCCAGATAAAGCCGCTCGAGGCGTAGGCGAGGGCATCGCCGCCGTTGAACGGATAGCTGCGGGTGAAACCCCCGTAGGATTTTTCGACGTAATCGTCCACAAAAGCTTGGGTGCTCCACTGGTGTCCGTCGGCGGAGTTTGTACCGCTGGCATAGTGGTTATCGAGTAGACCAAAGCGCTTGACCAGCGCGTGAAGGTTTGGCGTGACGGCTTGCCCAAACTGCACAATATTTGGGTCGCCATTGCCCTCCTTCACGTCGCCCAACAGTTGGTCGTAGGTGCGGTTTTCTTTGATGATGTAAAACACGTGCTTGAAAACGCTCGGCTCGCCAAGAAGGTTTGGGATGGCGACGGGCGCGGCGCTCGAGTCACCGCGCTTGTTGCCTGGAATCGCGTTCCAGGCGTTGTTTTTCAGGACTTGCGCGGTGTAGGCTTGCAGTTGCTCCGGATTCGGGTTGTCAATGATCGAAAGGCTCGAGACGACCGAATAGACGCTTTTGGCTTTCTTGTTGGTGGCTGGGTCGGGTCCACCCACACGGTCTGGTCCGAGCGCACCAACCCCGCGACCGTTGAGTGCCAACAAATGCGTGCCGTCGGTGGCGACAGATGTTGGATAAAAACCGACGGGCACAAGACCCTCAAACAGCACCGCCTCGTTTGGACTGGTCGGCAGGCTGTAAATGGCAACGGCATTGTTGCGCCCCAGCGAGACGGCGAGGCGATTCTTGCCAATCAGCGCCAGTCCGTTCGGGCTGCTGCCGAGTTTCGCGCCAGCAAAGGGTTTGACCGCAATTGTGCGCTCGAGTTTCCCAGAGTCGGTGTTGAGCAGCGAGACCGTGTCGCTGTTGGTGTTCGTCACAAACAGGCGTTGACCATCGAGCAGCATCGCGGTGGGTTGATGACCAACCTTGATGGTGCGTGTTTCGCGCAGCGTCTCGAGGTTGACCACCGAGACCGTACCCGTGTTGGCAAAACCCGAGGTCTTGTCCGCCACGATGTTCGTGCCGCTCGAGTTGACGGTGCTGTCACCAACTTTGGCGGGTCGTCCGCCCTGGTTGCTGACATAGGCTGTGTTCCCATCAACAATCACGGCGTGCGGTGCGTTGCCCACTGGAATCTGTGCCGTCCAGCGACTCGAGTTCAGATCGAGCAGCCCCAGCGCATTGTTCCTCGAGAGTGCCACGTAGAGCGTGTTGCCATCTTCGGAGAGTGCCAGTCCGCCAGGGTAACTGCTGGGGCTTGTGCCAGGAAAGTAGGCGGTGGTGCGCGGCACTTCGATCAGTTTCTCGAGCGCCAGCGTGCCATCGGCTTGCACCCCAGCAATCACGATTCGCCCCGTTTGCGAGGCGTAAAGTTTTTTGCCGTCGCTCGAGTAAAGAATGCCATCATAAGAGGCGCTGCCACCAACCTTGTCAAAAACCTGTCTGACCTTGCCCGCCTCGAGATCGATCAACACAATGGCTTGGGCGTTGCCGTTCAGAATTGCGGCGGTTTTCAGGTCTGGCGAGAGCGCCATCGCGTTGGCGCGCCCATCGAACTCGACTTGTCTGCCAGCCGGTGTGATGCTCTGATTGGTGGATAAGAGCACCGAGCCGTCCACCTGACGCCCCACCAACCGAACGGCGACCTGCTGCGCGATCACTGCCATTCCAGCAAACGCAAAGACCACCATGCCCGCACGAACAAGCTTGACGCTAGATAGAGGACGACCGACTCGAGAAACAATCCGTTTCCGTGTGACGCGCATACAACCCCCAATTGATTCTCGAGCGGTTTTGAAGCTGAAAGAGACCGGTCTGAACCCTAATGCGGTTTTGTCATCGGTCGATGACTGACCACTGGCTGACAGGCGCGTGACAGTTCGCAAAAACAAGAACGCCAGGGGCGGAAAACTTCCAACCTCTGGCGCTCGAGAACAATTGTTTAGAACAAACCAGGCAGCACCTTGGTCTTCTCGAGCTTGACCGCACCCAGTTGCTCCGGGTCCAAGCCCAAGGCCTTGAGAATGCTCGGGGCGACTTGGGTGGTCGTGACGTTCGCATCCGAGGTTGCGGCTTTCAAACCTGGGTTTGAAACGACCATCGCCACGTTGGTATCGTTCATCGAAAACCCGCCGTGTTCGGCAATTTTGCTGGCTTTCGCCCCCGCGTAAATCACGCCCTCTTTGGGCAGCACGATAATGTTTGGCACTCGAGAATCGCTGCTCGGATCGGCAAACATTTTTTTCAGTGCCGCGCCCGAGATGATCTTGTCGATGCCCGCCGCATCCTTGTTTTTATTTAAGCTTGCGACCACGGCAGCCGTCTTGCTGGCATCGGTGAGCCACAACAGGCTGACATCATCCTGGGTGGCTTTGGCGAGCAGTCCCTTCTCTACGCCCTCGACCAGATTTGGAATCGTGTCCTCCACCACGAGCTTGCGCTTGCTGGGATCAATCGGCGATTGTCCGTGCTTGGCGGTCACAATAATGACGGTACTCTCGAGCAACTTGGCGGCTTTCAAGGCGGCGACGATCTTGCCGATGCTGGCGTCGGTGTGCAGCATCGCATCTTGCAAACCCGCGCTCATTGTGCCCTGGGCATCGCTGTAACCATTATCCTTCAGTTTTTGCCCGACGCTGAGTGCCTGAAAGTTCATGCCAAAGATGGCTGGCACGGTGGCACTCGCGCCGCTCGAGCTTAAACCGTTGACCTGATTGATGACCGCCTGAACCTTGGTGTCGTCGTAAGCCTCGGTTTTGGTCACGCTGCCCGTTGTGCCATCCGCGCTGTTGATTTCTGGCGTGTAAAGGTCGTCCACGCCCTTGCCGCTCGGTCCGTTGACCAGGTCGTAGGCGGGGTGCTTGTCTGACCAGGCGGTGGTCAAACCTGCGGCTTTTGCCACCTCAAAAATCGTGTTGACCCGCACGAACTGGCTCGGGTAGACGGGCGCACAATTTTTGCTGCCGTCTCGAGGCAGCTTGTTCGGGTCGATGCTGGTCACGACCAGATCGGGGTTGACATCGAGGCTCTCATCGAGCACCACTTCCGTGCCTTTGGTTTCGCATTTAGAACCTGGCGCGGACAGGTTGCGGTCATAGCTGTTGTCGTAGTACACGCCCGTGCTTTTTGGCGTGCCGCCCGTGACCAGTGCCAGCAAGCCAGGAAACGAATCCGAGGGCATGGCGCTCGAGGCTTTGGTGTAGGTCAGACCCGTGCTGGCGAGGGCGGCGAGGCTGGCGTCGGGTTTGGATTTGAGGAGCGTGGCAAGGTCAGCCGCGTGCATTCCGTCCACGCTGATCAGCAAGACGTGCTTGATGGAATTCCCACCAACCACGGCGCCAGCAGGTTGGGCGTGGGTCACGAGGACAGCGGAGGCGAGCGCGGCGATGCTCAGGGCGCTCGAGACGAAAACGATCTTTTTGTTTTTCACGCCCGAACCTTACAAAGCCCAGGTCATGAAACGGTGATTCATCTGGATTTCACCTGAAGTCGGTTTTTAGGCTGCCATTTCAGATTCGCCAAAGGCGACATCCCCTGTTTGCCGACTTGCACCCTCGTTTAAACCATACGCCACCCGAACGCGGTTGAGGCAATCGCACCACTCTGAAACGCTGCGTATGCCAGCCTCCACCGCCTCGGCTGGGGTTTTGAAGCTCGAGTTGGACAGGAACAAACGGGTCGCCTCGCGTAAATAGCTTGCACCATAATTTGCCATGAACCAATGATGCGACTCGAGTTTCAAGATTTCGTCAGGTGGTTTTGTCAGCCTTTTGTGAATTGCAAAACCCAGACACTCGAGCCGTAGATTCAAACCTCGGAGGATTCAATCATGAAATCACGCTTGTTGGCTTTTGGTGCAATTGGTTTAAGTCTGGCGTTGGCGCAAGGCACGGTCAAAACCGAACTTGTTGGTTTTGCCATGCTGCCCGCCGACACTTTTAATGGCACTGTTCCCTCGGGGCAATTTACGGGCACAGGCGCGAAACTCGAGCAACCACGGTTTACAGGTCAACCCGTGCAGGGCTTCAGCGCCATTCAGTTTGGTCCCAGCAAAGGCTCGTACTGGATGATGCCCGACAACGGGTACGGCGCAAAGTACAACAGTCCAGATTTCTTGTTGCGAATTTACCAGATCACCCCAACCGCCAAAACCTCGAGCGGTGGCACGGGCGATGTCAAGGTTGGTACATTTATTCAGCTCCGTGATCCCGACAAGAAAATTCCGTTCCTGATCGTCAACGAAGCCAGCAGTGAACGTTTGCTGACCGGCAGCGATTTTGATATTGAATCGTTCGTGGTTGCCAAAGACGGCACCATCTGGCTGGGCGAAGAATTTGGTCCGTTCTTGCTGCACATTGATGCCACGGGCAAGATGCTCGAGGCTCCGATTCCAACCCCAGATTTTGGCGCTGGTAAAGATGCCAGCAAAGACCAGGTGCGTTCGCCGAACAACCCCAGCGTGCTCGCCAGCAGCCCAAATCCAGGCGCTGCCACGACTGCCAACCTGAATGCCTCCAGGGGCTTTGAGGGCATGGCGATCAACCCCAGCAAAACCAAACTCTATCCGATGCTCGAGGGAACGGTCTTGGGTGACACGCCAGGCACACTGCGAATTCACGAGTTTGATCTGGCGACCGAGAAATTCATGGGCGTGATCGGTCTTTACAAGCTCGAGGACCCAAGCTATTCCATCGGCGACCTGACGGTCATCAACGACAACGAATACCTGGTGCTCGAGCGCGATCAAGGCTCTGGCGACACCGCCAAATTCAAGCGCGTCTACAAGATTGACCTTTCCAAAAAAGACGCGGCTGGAATGGTGCAAAAAGAATTGGTCGTTGACCTGATGAACATCAGCGACGCCAGCAACCTTGCGCCCTCGAGCGTGAACGGCACGTTCAAATTTCCGTATGTGACCATCGAAGATGTGCTGGTGTTGGATGCAAACACGATCTTGGTGGCAAACGACAACAATTACCCTGGCACGGGTGGACGCGGCAAAGATGTCAAAGATGCCAACGAAATGATCTGGTTGAAACTCGAGAAACCACTGACGTTGGCGGCGGGTGTTGGCACGCCTCAATAAACCACTTGGGAGTTCCTCTTTTTTTGACGCACAGGGAGTCGCTCCCCTGTGCGTTTCTGATTTGGCTGACAGGACGCAGACGAAACCATAAAAGAATTGCCTCATGCCCAATTTACTCGAGATCACTGGAACGGTTTCGCCCGAAACCACTGCCGCCTACCTGCGTCACAGCTTCAATGTTCCCGAGGGCATCAAACAATTGCGCGTCAGTTTGCGTTACGAAAAACCTGGAATCTGTCAATTGTACCTTTCCGTCTTTGGACCCAACGGTTATCGCGGCTCGAGGATGCTGCCTGGAGCGGTGGGTTTGATCGAGGAGGTTTTGGAGTTCGGTGAAGGTTTCGGTACTTTGGGGGCAATTGCAGGCGAGATCGAAGCTGGAAATTGGATTGCATTTCTTGACCTCGAGCGCACCGCCTACACCGTCGATTACACCCTTACGGTTGAAGCCAGTCTTGAAGATGGTCTAAAATCCGAGCCTTTTTTTGCCACTGAAAATGGCAATGACGCGCCAGGTTGGTATCGCGGCGAGTTGCACTCGCACACGCATCACTCAGATGGTCACTCGAGTACGGCTGAACTGGTGGCGGCGGCGCGGCGTTACGGGCTGGATTTTCTGGCGTTGACCGATCATTTCACCACGGCGGCTTGGGCAGAACTGCATTCGCTTTCAGACGAAAAACTCTGCGTCATCACCAGCCTTGAGATGACGGGTCATCGTGGTCACGCCAATTTTCATGGTTTGCAAGACTGGATCAATCCGTTCGTGGACGAGTTTGAAACCTGGAGCATCAACGACGCGGCTCGAGCGGTCAGAGATCAGGGTGGCTTGGTCTGCGTCAACCATCCGTTTGCGCTCGATCTGGGCTGGCGCTATCACGAATTTGACTGGAATCTGTGCGATGCCATCGAGATTTACCATCACCTTGAAGGCTCGAGCAACACCGCCATGCTGACGCTCTGGGACGGCTTGTTGCGGGCTGGACACCGAATTACGGGCGTGGCGGGAACGGACTCGCACGATGCCGTGAAAGGTCGTCACAGGCTTGGGCAGGTCTTCACGGTCGTCAACTCGAGCGCCCTGCGGTCTGAGGCGATTCTGAAGGGTGTCAGGGCTGGCTGCGCTTATGTCACCCTTGGACCAACGCTGAATTTTTGGGCGACATCGGGCGCGAGTACGGCGGGCATGGGCGAGGAACTCGAGGTGAACCAAACCGTGACGCTCGAGGCTCGAATCTCAAAACTTCAATTTCCAGCCCGGGTGATTGTCATGAAAAACGGGTTTTATCATGCGCACCAAGACATTGCCGCCAGTGAAACCGAAATCAAACTCGAGTTTGGTGACCAAAATCCGCAAGCTGGTTACTACCGACTCGAGGTTTTTGCAAAAGACGCACAACGACAAGACGGCGTTGGGCGCGAGTGGCAGAACACGCTGCTGCTTTCAAACCCGATTTACGTTCGTTGAGGCTCAAGGCTCGAGAGCATCTCAATATGGTTGGTGGTGATGCCAGAAATTCCCATCTTGATCAGTTTTCGCATTTGCACGGGTTCGTCCACCGTCCAGGCGATCACCCGAATGCCACGGGCTTTCGAGGCTTTCAAAAACCCTGGCGTGACGGTTCGCCAGTAGACCGTCAGCGCGTCCAAGAAATCGGCTTTGACTTTGGGATTCAGACCAAACGGAATAAATTCTGGAGTGTAAGACACGCCAATGCGCGGCTCGAGCAATTTTATTTTTTGTAGGGTTTCAAAATAACCGCCGCAGACGACCACCGTCTCGAGTTCGGTTTTGTGCGTGCAATCAACAATTGCTTGTGCCAAACCGTCGGCTTTCAGGTCAACCAACAAACCGCAGTGTCCACGGACCATGTTCATGGCTTCCTCGAGCGTCACGAGTCTCGAGCCGTCTGGCAAACGAATTTTTTGCAGTCGCTCAAGACTGGTTTTGGCAATCTCGAGCTGCTGGTTTTCATTCTCGAGTTTGTCATCATGCCAGAGAATCAACTGTCCGTCGCTGGTGTAATGCACGTCAATCTCGACCAAATCGGGTTGATGCTCGAGCGCCGCCAGAATGGCACGATCTGAATTGTCAATGCCAAAACTGGGTGCGCCACGGTGGGCGATTCTCAAATAGCCTCGAGTCTCGAGGCTGGCTTCAAGGGCTGGCGGAAGTGGCATTAAATAACCTCAATTTTGCCGTGCGGTTCGGCAATCAGTTCGGTCAAAAGTTTGTCGCCAGCGTAGACGAGCGCCCGACGCAACCACAACCGCGCATCGCTGGCAGCTTCAGGCGTTGCCCCTCGAGCGGCAAAAACGGTTAGATTCGATTGACCCGTTTTGACCCGCAAAGAGCGGTAATGCCCCAATTCGGTCACGCCCTCGAGTTTGGCGCTGACGTTATCCAAAGCGAGTTGATGAGCAATTGCAAACTCGAGGTCTTCTGGACGCACCGCCAGCGTGATGCTTTGAGCCTCGAGGTTTGGAACTGGAATGCGAAACGCGCCAGCCTCGAGCCAGCCACCCGCAATGCGCCCCGAGATCAGGTTCATGCTGCCAATAAATTGTGCCGCAAACAAGGTTGCGGGTCTGGCGTAGAGTTCATCGGGCGCGGCGTATTGCTGCAAGACGCCCTCGTTCATCACGGCAATTCGGTCGGACACCGCCAGCGCCTCCTCCTGGTCGTGGGTGACAAAAACGGTGGTGATGCCGAGCTGGCGCTGAATCGCCTTGATTTCCTCGCGCAGGTTCACGCGCAACCGCGCATCCAGGCTCGAGAGCGGTTCGTCCAAGAGAAGCACCTGCGGTTCGACCACCAACGCCCTGGCGAGGGCAATGCGTTGTTGCTGTCCGCCCGAGAGTTGCGCGGGATAGCGTTTTTCAAAATCTGGCAAACCCACCAACTCGAGTATCCTGGCGACCCGATCACGGATTTTTTGCGCCTCGAGTTTGCGAAGTTTGAGTCCAAACGCGACGTTGTGAAAAATGTTCATGTGCGGAAAGAGTGTGTAGCGCTGAAAGACCATCGCCGTGGGTCTGACCTCTGCGCCCAAACCGAGAACACTTTTTCCTGCCAGTTGAATGTCACCCGCATCAGGCTCGAGAAAGCCCGCCAGCATTCTTAAACTGGTGGTCTTGCCGCAACCCGAAGGTCCGAGCAAACTGACAAATTCGCCGCTCTTGATCTCGAGGTTCAGCTTGTCCACGGCGGGCTTGCCAGCATAGAATTTGGACACATCGATAAAGTTGATTTGACTCATTTGAACCCCGCCGCCAGATAGCCAGAAACCAAGAATTTCCGTGCCAGCACCAATAAAACAAGCGATGGAATGGTCAGCAAAATACTGAAGATTGCGCCGACGGGTTCGGGGTAATTGCCGACCAGCGTGTACATTTGCACGGGCATGGTGATGATGTTTGGCGCACCAATCAACAGTGTGGCTTGCGCCTCGTCGAGCGAACCCAGGAACACCAGAATCATGGCGACAATCACGCCAGGCATGGCTATCGGCAGCGTGACCGCAAAGAACACCCGCAAGGGACTCGCGCCCAAATCCCGTGCCGCCTCCTCGAGTTCACGTGGGACGCTCGAGAAACCTGCGGCGGGAATCCAGGTCATGGTGACGAGGGTGTTGATGAGTTGCACCAGCACCACGCCCCAGAACGTGCCGATCAATCGGAACTGAAAGAACAAGGCGGCGATGGCAATGTACAGCCCAAGTTTTGGGAAGGCGTTCGAGGCGAGCAGCGCCACGTACAAAAATCGTTTGAACGGGAATTCAAAACGGGCAAACGCATAGGCGGCAGGCAAACAGATGACCGCCGAAAGCAGCGTCACGGTCGGCGCGATCATAAAGCTCCACTTTGCGGCTTTGGTGATGTCGGTGTTCTCGAGAATCCAGCCCCACCATTTGAAACCCCAAACCTGCGGCACGAGGTTGGGGAAAAACCAGCGGTCCGCAAATGCCCAGAGCAGCAATGTGATAAGCGGCATAATCAGGAACGCACCAAACGCCAGCACAAAAGACAACATCACCGCACGCCTTAGCGCGGGATGCTCGAGAAACCAGGTCAGTTTCATGATTTTCGCCCTCGGGTGGTGGACCAGACGTAGAGCGCACCCGCAAAGGCGCAGAAAACAAAACTGACCACCGCCATCGCCACGGCTTGTTGCGGTTGACGAAACGCTCCAAAATTGAGCGCCATGCTGACCCCCAACATTTGCGGGGCGCTCGGTCCGAGCATGTACGGGACAGTGTAACTGCCGAACACGCCAATGAACGAGAAAGTCATGACGATCAACAAGGGCACAATGTTTAAGGGCAAAAGAATGCGCCAGAACACCACCCAGGCGTTCGCGCCCTGATCTCGAGCCGCCTCGAGACATTCATTCGAGATGCCGTCCAGTCCGCTCGAGAGCATGAGCACCGCAAACGGCACGCCGACCCAGACGTGACCGAGCACAATGCCAGCCTCTTGACGAATCACCGAATGGTACGGAATGCCGACCGTGCCAAGAATCGCCTCGAGCCAGCCGTTGTCGCCAAAAAAAGTGATCAGCGCATAGGTGGCGATCACCACGGGAACGAACATCGGCAGCAGGTACAGGACCCGAGCGACCCCCGCCAGCCTGCCGCGCCCAAAACGGGCGAACAGCGCCAGTGGGTAACTGACCAAGACCAGCAGCGCCACCGAAACAAATGACACCCGCAAGGTCAATGCCAAATTGCTCGAGAAGAACGAGCTGGCAAAAAGTTTTTTGAAGACCTCGAGCGACCCCGTGTCGCTGTTCACCAGATCAAGACCGCTGGCATAGGCGGGATTGTCGGCTGGCACAAATCCCAGCGAGAACCGCAGCGCCTCGAGCGCGGGGTACAAGACCAGCAGAATCAAAACGAAAATTGGCGGCAAGACCAGCAGCAAACCGAGCACATGTTCGCGCCAAGAACGAACTGACCGCCCGAATGTTCGGGCGGCTGGAGAGGAGGAAGAGGAGGCAGGATTCACGGTTTAACGCTGTGGTTGCTTAACGTTGAGGTTGCGGAGTGCCAGCGATTTTTTCGTACCACAGTCGGTTCATGTCCGCACCGAACTTGCTCGAGAAACCAAAGCTGAAGCTCTTGGCGATGGTGCCAAATTTCTTGCGCACGTCCGCAGGCATGGCGGCGATTTTGACGCCTGGATAGCCGTTCATCTTGTCCACGATCACGGCTTGGGCTTCCTCGCCCAGCACCCAGTTCAAAAATTTCAGCGCCTCGAGTTTGTTTGGGCTGTCTGCCGCGACGCCCAGGTACGAGCTGCCACCGCTGAACGGCGGATTGATCTGCACCAGCTTGATGTTTTCGGGCAGAATGCCTTGCTTGAGCGCCGACAGCCCCTGGTCTGACCAGACTGGACCCATGTTGATCGCGCCCTTGGCAAGCAATTGAATCGTCTCGGCGTTGTTCTTGGAATATTGACCGCCGTTGTACAAGTTTGGCGCGAGCTTCTTTAAAGTTTCAAAACCCTTGTCCCACTGGTTGATGAGCGCAGGTTCGTAACCCGACTCGAACGTGGTCGCGTCTTTGGTTTCAAGCCCCAATTTTAGAACCCGAGTCACAAAGGCATTGCCGCTCCCGCCGGTGTCGGGGGTGTTGTAGGTGAATTGCCCAGGGTTCTTTTGAATCCACTCGAGCAGCGCCTCGAGCGTCTTGGGTGGTTTGGACACTTTGCTGGCGTTGTACGCCAGCACCACACTCGAGCCGCGATACGGCACGCCAAAACCCTTGGCTCGAGCCAGAACGTTGGCTTCGACGCGGCTGAGTCTTGAAATGTCTTTGCTTTTCACCGCAACCAGCAAGCCCGCCTCGCCCGCCTCCAAGACTGGACCCTCGAGCAGATCGATGCCCGAGGCTGCCCCCGCTTTTTTGGCGGCTGCCATGCGGTCAAGCGTCGCCTGGTTGCCCGTGCCGGACTGCGAGAAGATCAGGTCAAATTGCACGTTCGGGTTTTTCTTCTGGTACATTGGCAACAAATTTTGTTCCCAAAGGTTCTTGACGTTGACATCGCCGCTCGAGTAAAAACTGAGCTTGACGGGACCCTGCGCGAGAATCGTGGCGCTCAAACCGAGCGCACCGAGAACCAAAACAGTCGCAAAACGTTTCATGATTGTTCCCCCATAATGTGATCCGTACCCATCCCAAAAACTCGAGTGTCAAACTGCCGCCAAGAACCCGATGGCAGTCATCATGACAGTGCGATTTCATGGCGGTGTCAGGTGATGACCACAGACAAGCGCGAGACTGAAAGCCATGTGACTCGAGTCTGCCAGCAAACAAACAGTGCCAGTAAAAGAGTGGTAATTTAATTTTGGAATGTTGCACCGCTACCAAACCACCGGCACCCAAATGCTGCGCCTCACCGCGCTGACAGATGCCGATGCCAGCCCATCAAACACCAGTTGGATCGACGCGATCAAACCCAGCGAACCCGAACTCGAGATTCTACGCCTCGAGTACGGCGTGCCAACCGAATTTTTGACCTATGCGCTCGATCCAGACGAGCACCCGCGTTTTGAACAATCGGACGGGTTTACGCTGATTGTCGTGCAAGCTGCCCACTGGCTCGGTGAGGGCGCTGGCGTGCCTTACGACACCGTACCTCTGGCGATCATCCTCGCCCCAAACAATGTCATCACGGTTTGCGAGCATCGGCACACGGTCATGTCTGACCTTCGATTCGGGCGATTGCCCGCCGCTGACAGCCTCGAGCGAACCGATTTTACCCTGCACCTGCTCTTGCGGGTCGCGCAGCGTTACTTGCAAAATCTGCGCAGCATCAACCGCACGGTCGAGGCGCTCGAGAATCACCTCGAGAGCAGCACCCAGAACCGTGAGTTGCTGCAATTGATGCGGATAGAAAAGAGTCTTGTTTACTTTCGCACCGCGCTGCGGGCAAATGCGACCATGCTCGAGCGCATTCGGCGCAACAACATTCTGGCGTTGAACGAAAGCCAAGCCGATCTGCTCGAGGATATTCACACGGAAATGATTCAGGCGCTCGAGATGACGGATGTCGAATTGAACATTCTTTCGACCATGATGGGTGCGTTCGCGTCGATCATCAGCAACAATTTGAATGTGGTCGTGCGGGTTTTGACGGTGGCAACTATTTTGGTGGCGGTGCCCACCTGGATTACGGGCGTGTTTGGCATGAACGTCTCGATCCCAGGCATGAACAGTCCGTGGGCGTTTCCGCTGGTGCTGATCTTGTGCCTGGTCGTGGTCTGGTGGTTGCTGGCGCAATTCAGAAAACGCCGTTGGCTGTAAGCTCGCGTTCTGGCTCGAGCGCAATTGATTGCCCAATCGTTGGAACATCAACACTTCCACTCAAAGCCGCTTCGCTCCAGGCATTTTTGGCGTTGCGCCGCCAGGTGGCATCATCCCAGCCAAAGCCACTTCCTGGCTGGTCTTCATGCCCGCTGAGGTGCATCAACCAAGTCTGTTTCGGCTCGAGGATTCTGGCAAAACGGCGCACGATGGCATTTGAGAGATGGCTGGCGGGTCGCCCAAGTTTGTTCTGGTCGTACAGCCAGGTGTTGCTGTCAATGAACAAATGATCCACGCCGCGCAGACGCTCCAACGTCTCGAGGTTTTGCGCGTTCGGATGCTCGAGCCAGGTGTTGTTAACATCCATGTCCCACAGGAGTGCCACCCGCACCCCGTTTAAAAACTCGAGCAGATAACCACAGCAACTTGGAAAATCTTCATTGCCACCACTGGGTGAAATATCGGCTGAAGAGTGCGAGATCGTGACGGGCGTGACCCACATTCCAGCCCAACCCACCGGCACCGCCTCGAGCAGCACGCCACTCGGCTCGAGATGCCCAAAAGATCGAAATTCTAGCGGTGCTTTCTCGGGCAAGTTTTTTTGTAACCACCGTTCACTGCCATAACGACACCAAACTGGAATTGGCGCAAGGGTTTTGCCCTCTCGGGCGCGTGACCGTGCCAGCGTGACCGCCAGATGCGTCAACTCGCAGGTGTGGTCAACGTGCCAGTGGGTCAACAGCACGCCGTCCAGGACAAAATTGTGACGAAGTACCGCGTGCGACATCAGACTCTCGCGGATACCCGCACCCGCATCAACCAGCAAATGACCTTTCACCGTGCCGTTCGGCAGCGTCTCCAGAATCGAAACCGAAGTGTTGGCGGCTCGAGTTTGACGCTGGCAACGCTCGCATTTGCAGCCCAACTCGCGGATGTAAGCGTTGTCCAGACCGTTCACCACAATTGAATAAGGCATGACAGGCTCCAATCAAACGTGTTTCTTATCCAAACATTTGCCATAAGGTGACATGTTTTCGTCATGACAGTGTTTGTCCACCCTGGGAACAATGCTCGAGCGTTGACCTGTTCAAGCCATTTCGGGTTTGATGCCCGAATGTGAAATGCCAGATTGGGAAAGTTTTCCAGCGTGTGTTCGGAATTCTGAGGATACATCCCGAGTCTTTATTTGATAGATTTGATACAAGTTAACTTTTTAAGATTTTTGTAAGAATCGTATGCTATAGTTTGGGCATGAAAACCAACAGCCCCCGAAATCAATCAACAAAAGCCCTTCATCTTTGCGTGGTCAGCGCCTTCCCACCCAGTCGAGGCTCGTTGACCGAATACGGCGAGCACCTGGTCAAAGCCCTGCTCGACTTGCCACAGGTCGCCAAGGTCACGGTTCTGGCAGACACCACCAACCTGCCAGAAAGCATTCACCATCCAAAACTCGAGGTGAAACGCGTCTGGCGTTTCAACGACCCGCTCAGCCTGTTTAAAATTCAAGCCGCGCTGCGCCAATGCCGTGCCAGCAACGTGCTTTACAATCTGCAATTCGCGTCCTTTGGCGACCAAAAAATTCCGGCGGCACTCGGTCTGCTCGCGCCAATGGTTTCCCGGGTGCTGGGAACACCCAGTATTTCGCTGCTGCACAACATCATGGAAACCGTGGATTTCAAACAAGCCGGTTTTGGTCACAACCCAGTCATGGAAACCATCACCCGAGCGGCGGGTTGGCTGTTCACCAAAGCGCTGTTGGGCAGCAGCATGGTCGGCACGACCATGCCCAGGTACGTCAAAATTCTTGAAGGGAAATACGCCGCCAAAAACGTCTTTCACTCACCGCACGGCGCATTCTCGATTCGGGTTCCAAAACCACTGCCAAACACCCGAACAGTCATGACTTTTGGAAAATTTGGAACCTACAAAACCATTGATAGCCTGATCGAAGCCCATCAGATTTTGCTGGGTTACGACCCTCAGATTCAACTGGTGATTGCGGGCAGCGACTCGCCAAATGCTGCCGGATACCTCGAGCGCACCCGTCAAACCTACAAACGCGTTCCCAACATCACCTTCACGGGTTACGTTCCAGAGGAACAGGTCGCAGAGATTTTTGAGCAATGCAGCGTGGTCGCCTTTCCCTACAAAAGCACCACCGGCTCGAGCGGCGTTCTGCACCAAGCCGGCGAGTACGCCCGCGCCGCCGTGATGCCACAAATTGGCGATCTGGCAGATTTGATCAAGGACGAGGGCTATCAGGCAGAATTCTTCGAGCCAGACAACGCCGAGAGCCTGGCACAGGCACTGTGGCGGGTGCTCGAGCCAGCCGGACGCGCCCACGATTTGGGAATTGCCAACTACCGAGCCGCAACCGACATTCAAATTTCTGATGTCGCCAGCAATTTCGTTCACCTGTTTCAAAGGCTCGGGCTTGCAACACCGGCTCGGGTGGCGGCACACGTGCGAAATTCAACCGTGACACTCAGGTAAAAAGTCTTCAACATCGGCAGAAACTCGAGCCAGACCGCCATCATTCAATCCTTTAAGGAGGACATCATGTTCCCAGTTCAAACCCTTCACAACAACCAACACCTTCTCAACCTCGAGGGACGGTTCGATGCACACCGCGTCAATCAATTTCAGGACAACTTGAGCACCGACCAAGCCACGTTTATCGACCTCAGCAAGGTCAGTTTCATCGACCACTCGGGCATTGCCGCCCTGCAAAGCGCCCAGGACCGATTCCGCGACGCCAACCAAGAGTTTTGCATCACGGGCGTCTCCGACACCGTGCGTTTGATCCTCGAGTTGACGGGTGTGGTGACTTCGATGGCGATAGTCTTCGCCGACGAGAGCGTCGACCGCGCCAAACCCGCATTCAATTCCGTCAAACAACCCGCCCAAGCCCCACGTCAACCGATGTTCACGGGCAAGCTTTTGATGAAGGCTTGAAGGCGACATTTCAAACCCAAAGGAATCAACCATGAATGTGATCAAATTTGGAACGGACGGCTGGCGAGCCTTGATCGCCCAGGACTTCACCACCGCCAACGTGGCACTGGTGGCACAAGCCCATGCCCAGTATTTAAAAAAGCAATCTCTCAAAAAACAGGGCAACCCTCGAGTCGTCATCGGTTACGACACCCGTTTTGCGGGTCGAATGTTTGCCGAAACCGCCGCTCGGGTCATGGCAGCCAACGGGCTTGAAGTGTTTTTGACCAACAGTTTTGTGCCGACGCCCGTGCTGTCCCACGCGGTCAAACACTTGAAGGCTGGCGGCGGCGTGATGATCACCGCCTCGCACAATCCGGCGGGTTACAACGGTTACAAAATCAAGGGCGATTACGGCGGCAGCGCCACACCAGCCATCGTCCAAGCCATCGAAGCCGAACTCGAGCGACTCGAACCGACCCCAGAGTTTGACGCCGCGCTTCACCGCATTCAAAACCTCGAGCCTGACGCGGCATACTTTACAGACATTGCCAAATTGCTTGACCTGGACGTGTTGCGCGGTTTTACGGGCACACTGTTTCATGACGCCATGGGCGGTGCGGGTGCGGGTTATCTCGAGCGTTTTGTACAATTTGCCAATCTGAAATTGAAGGTGACAAACGTGCGCGGCGTCGCCGACCCGATGTTCTACGGCGTCAACCCAGAACCGATTGTCCAAAACCTGGACGTGCTGATGCGGCTCATGCAATCTGAGCCGAGCCTCAGTGTGGCAACCGTCACCGACGGCGACGCCGACCGCGTTGGGGCGGTGCTGCCTGGCGGTGGCTATTTTAGCAGCCACCAGATTTTTTGTGTGCTGCTTGACCATCTGTACCGCAAAGGTTTGCGTGGACGGGTCGTGAAAACCGTCTCGACCACCCAGATGATTGACCGCATGGCAGCCATTCGGGGGCTTGAAGTGCTCGAGACGCCGATTGGTTTCAAGTACATCACCGACGCGATGCTCGAGGGAAATGTCTTGATGGGCGGCGAGGAATCCGGTGGTCTGGGCGTGCAGGGACACATTCCAGAACGTGACGGTTTATTAAATTCACTGCTGTTGCTCGAGGCGGTGGCGGCAAGCGGTAAAGGTTTGGGCGAGATTTTTGCCGATCTCGAGCGCGAGTCGAACACGCTTCACGCCTATGACCGTGTGGACTTAAAATTGACCCAACCGATCAGCAAGGCAGACCTGGATTGCAAACTCGAGGGATTAAAAGAATTCGCGGGTCACAAAATTCAGAGCCGCTCGAGCAAAGACGGCGTGAAACTCTCACTCGATGACAACGCCTGGGTCTTGTTCAGGGCTTCGGGAACCGAACCCGTTTTGCGGCTTTACAGCGAGGCGTTGAACGCTGGGGTGGTGGCTGGCATTCTGAAAGAGGCGCAGGGATTGTTCAGGGTTTGAGGCGCAAAACACAAGGTCAACAGGCTCGAGGAACTCCTGATGTTTTGGGGGTTGCGCGAGCTTTTTGATTGATCGTGTAAATGTGGTTTCTTTGGCTGGACATCAGAAGCCAATACTTCTGCCACCCTCATCCCTGACCCTTCGGTTTTCCTCGAGAAGCGATCATGTTCGAATCAGTCCGTTTGTCAGGCGCATGTTTCGGATTGAGGCAGGTGAATTTTTTGCGCCTCGAGCCAAATTTTAACCCTCTCCCGCTTGGCAACCATGCCCGTTAGGTGCATTTTATGGTCAAGAACGGGAGAGGTGGCGCGTAGCGGCGGGTGAGGGCTTCAAGTGCAACCAGAATATTTTCGTTTGTGGCACAGCCTCAATTCAGATTGCGCTGCCATATCTCGAGTTTAAATCTGATATATTTGATAGAAGTATGTTTTTTACTCTTTGTGCGAAAATCACGTGCTAAAATTTGGTCATGGAAACGACCACCGCTCGAGACTTCAAAATAATTTCGGGAACTCAGCCATGAGTTTTACCGTCTACAGCTTTCTGCTGCTGTTCTTGCCAGTCAGTCTGGCGTTGTACTTCCTGACCCCAGCCCGCCTGCGGGTTGTGCCACTATTGCTGTGCAGTTGGGTCTTTTACGGGCTTTGGAATCCGTGGTTTCTGGCGCTCTTGATTGCTGTGACCGCCAGCGCCTACACTTTTGGTCGTCTGATCTCGAGTGCCACCAGCCCAAGCGCGAGACGCGGCTTGCTGACAGTGGGCGTGGTGCTGAACCTGGCTGCCCTGGCGTATTTCAAGTACGCCCAATTTGGTCTCGAGACGCTGAACGGACTTTTTAACCTTTTTCAGCTCGCGCCATTAAACGCCAGCCTTCAAGGGTTGCTGCCCGTGGGCTTGAGTTTTTATGTTTTTAACGCCGTCGCCTACCTGGTCGATGTCTCGAGAAAAGAAGTCACAGCCTCGAGCGACCCGCTGCGCTTTGCCGCCAGCTTCGCGTTTTTCGCGTCCTTACTGAATGGTCCGTTGTTGCGCCAAGCGCAAATTGCACCGCAACTCTTGGCACCGCAGGTCAGCCTTCAAGGATTTGGCACGGGGGCAATGCGTTTTATGGTCGGGTTTTGCAAAAAACTCTTGATCGCCGACACGCTCTCACCGTTGGTGCAGGGCTGTTTCGCCTCGAGTGAGCCAAGCTCTGCCGCCAACGTCTGGCTTGGTGGACTGGCGTACACGGTGCAGTTGTACTACGACTTCAGCGGTTACAGCGACATGGCAATTGGTGTGGCAGCCATGCTCGGCATCAGATTGCCCGAAAATTTCAACCATCCGTACACCGCCCTCAGCATCACCGAATTCTGGACACGCTGGCACCTGTCACTCTCGAGTTTTTTAAAACGCTACGTCTATTTTTCGCTTGGCGGCAACCGTGCTGGCGACACCCGCACCTACCTAAATCTGCTGGCAACCATGCTGATCGGTGGTTTGTGGCACGGGGCAAACTGGACGTTTGTACTCTGGGGCGCTTGGAACGGCGGGTTTTTGATGCTCGAGCGTTTCTTGAAAGATCGCTTTAAACGCCCTGCGCCACCAGCTTGGTATGCGCTGCCCAAAATGATGGCGGTCGTGATTTTAGGGCGATTCTTTTTCATCTCGAGCGACGCAGGGCAGGCGCTCGAGAAGTTCGCGGCGGCGTTTGGTCTGCGCGGTTGGGAACTGACGCACAATGCCGCGCTGGCGGTCACGTTTGAGCGTTTGACCGCCCTCGGCGTTGGTCTGGCGCTCTGTTACATCGCGCCGCAGTGGCACAAACTCGAGTTTCGTATTGCTACTCTCAGCCGCAGTCTGTTGCTGCCCGTGTTCTGGCTGGCGCTGGCGGTCGTCGCGGCACGCAGCGCCTCACCATTCTTGTATTTTCGTTTCTAGGAGGTTGTCATGTCTTATTCAAATCCTGTTTCTCAATTTCCATTCCTCTCGAGTCCCGAACTTGCACCCAAGACAATGCCCTCCACCATCGAGGCTCAAGGCTCGGGTTTCAACCGTCTTTTCGCCGTCGGTTTTGGTTTGACCTTGACCGTCGGGCTTGTGCTGGGTGGTTTGACCCTGCGCGGCATGGCTGCGGGCACGCCTCAAGATTTCAACTCGAGGTTTGCCGACGCCCTGCCGATTCGTCAGAGCCTGATCCAAACCGTTGATGCCCTGCGTTACCGGTTTCTGGGAAGCAGCGACGATGTCGTTCAACTCGGGCGGGACGGCTGGCTGTATCTGACCCAGGATGTCCAGCAACCCGTCAATGCGACCGCCGCCTGGCAGACCCGAGCGGCGGCAGTCATTCGCCTGTCGATTGCCCTGCAAGCCAGAGGTGTCAAACTGGTGTTGGCGGTCAGCCCGAGCAAAGCCCGCATTTATCCCGAACATCTGCTGGGCACAACATTGTCCAGTGACATGCAGGCAGGTTATGCGGGATTTACCAATACCCTCGAGCGGGGCGGGGTCAGCGTGGTTCACCTCGAGACGGCACTCGGCGCAGCCGCGAAAAAACAACAGGTCTATTACCGCACCGACACCCACTGGAACATGGCGGGCGCTCGAGTTGCGGCGCGGGCGCTGGCACAGACGGTTCGCAAGCTGGGCATTGATCTTCCCAGCGCCAGTTTCAAGACCAGCAAAGCCAGCCGCCAAGAACGCAGCGGCGATCTGATTCACCTGATGAGCCTGGACGCCCTCCAAAGCCCGTGGCGACCCGCCAGCGACATCGAGGCAACAGAACAGACCAAAAGCCTGGAGGCAGCCAATCAGGGCTTGCTGGGCGCACCCAGCACCGAGGTTGTACTGGTTGGGACTTCGTACTGTCTGCGCGGCAATTTTCACGGGGCGCTGCAAGAATCTCTGGGCACAACAGTTCTCAACCTTGCCAAGGAAGGTTCGGGCTTTGAGCGCCGCATGAGCGCCTACTTGAACGACCCAGCTTTTAAAAATACGCCGCCCAAGATTTTGATCTGGGAATTCAACGAACGCTTTTTGTACCAACCCATCGACGCTGATTTACCAAATTTAAACCCAAGTACCGTGGCAATACATCAATCCAAGTAAATCAACCATCTCGAGCGGCACAGCAACAAACCAAGGGGAAAAACATGAAAAAATTATGGTTACTGGCATTTTTGAGCGGCACGGCACTGGCAGCGCCACCCCTCTACACTCCCGCCCCTCCAGCAGATTCGGCGTTCGTGCGTTTCATCAACGCGACGCCAAACGCAAGTTCTGCCGCCATCGATGACGCACCGTTGGCAGAACAACTCAAACCCGCCCAAGCCGGCGCGTACCGAATCTTCAAACAGGGCAGTCACGTCCTGGTCAGCGGCGCAACCAAGACCAAACTGACGCTCGAGGCGGGCGGGTTTTACACGGTGGCGTTGCTGGCTGGGCACTGGTGGATCAATGCGGATCGCAGCGCCTCGAGCTTGACCCAATCGCGCCTTTCGGCGTACAACCTCTCCAAAGTTGATGTGGCAATCAAGACCAGCGACGGCAAGCTTGCCGTCTGGAACAGGCTGCAACCCGAGCATTACGACATGATGGCGGTCAATCCGGTCAAGATCAAACTTGCCGTCAACACTGGCACGCAAAGCCTGCCACTGCCCGAAACCCAACTCGAGCCTAACGTGGCGTACAGCGTGATCGTCGTTGGGAACGCCAAAAACTTGCGCACGACCTGGGTGCGCAACACCACGGAGGCACGCTGATGCGGCGCTCTGGTTGGCTGGTCGGGTTGCTCTTTGGCGGTCTGGCACTGGCTGGAACATTTGGGCAATTTCAGGAAACCGGCGTGGCGATGGGCAAAAACGGTTGGTTGTTTCATGTCGCCGAATACGGTGCGTACCAGAATGAAACTTTGAGTGACATGACCGAGAAAATAAACCTGATCGGCGCAGCCAGCGCCATGTTCAAACAAAAAGGCATTCAATTGGTGGTGGCGCTCGTGCCTGCAAAACTGCACGTTTACGAGAGCGAACTGCCGAGCGAATTTCCATTGACCGACACCATGCGCAGCCGTTACGCGCGGGCGCTCGAGGCGCTGCGCAGCCAGGGTGTGAACGCCGTGGATTTGCTGACCCCACTGGTCAACGGCAAAAAAGCCAAGGAGGAAAGCCAGTACCCCGTGTATCAGAGGCTCGATCATCACTTCTCGAGTCGGGGCGCGTTGATTGCCGCCAAAGCCGTGGCGGATGTGGTGCGGAAATCTGTAAACATGAACGACCTGCCGAAAGCCAGTTTCAAGCTTCGCGCCATGCCGCCCGAAACCTATCAAGAATCCAGCCTCTTGCGGCGACTGCCCGCAGCGGAACAGGCAAAGTTCAAGCCCGAAGTCTTCATCCCTTACGAACTCGAGCGACTGTCTGGCGGCAAGGCGGGGTTGCTCGGCGGCAACGATGCCAAGGTGGTGCTGGTCGGGTCTTCGGCTTCCAAGGGCGGGCGGCAGTGGCCATTCGAGTACGGCTTGCCGTTTGACCTGTCCACCAATGTCATCAATGCGGCGCAGGTTGGGCGCGGTCCGTGGTTGCCGATGGAAGATTATTTGCGCGACCCGAGTTACCAGACCTCAGCGCCCAAAGTGGTGATCTGGCAACTGTGGGAGGCGTTCTTGCTCGATGTCGATCAGTCGGCACTGCCCCAGGACTGGGCGCTCACCCTGGGTGGTCTGATCCAGGACGGTTGCAAGGATGCGGCTTTAAAACCCGTCGCAGGTGGCGGCTATCAGGAGTTTGTCTTGGGTGCCAGCAGCAACCCGACCAACACCCTGGTGGTTGATCTGGCCAGCCCCAAGCTCGAGAAATTGCGTTTTGAAGTGATTGGCGCGACGAGCCGCAAAACCATGACCTCGCGCCTGGGTTTGATCGGCAAAAATTACCGCCTGAAAATTCCACTGGCGCTGGACGGAGACATCCCGCAACGCGTGCGTTTGTACGCCGAGGGCAAAGCTTTGAAGGTCACTGCCGCCAACAATTGCGCCTTGCCTGCCGCCGCCGCCAAGCTGCTCGAGCCAAACCCTGGAACGAAATCCTTGACGGCTCGTACCGAACGGCTCGAATTGAAGGGTTTTGCTGACATTGAAACCAACGGTGTGCGCTGGGCACTTGGGCAAGAGACCAGCGTCGGTTTCTGGCGCTCGAGCACCAAGCCTGTGCAACTCAATCTGGACGTGTTCAACCCAATCGAGGGGCAGGAGATCACGGTTTTCTTGAACAACCAGCCGCTCGAGGTTTGGTCGGGTTTGCACGCGGGCGAAAACCAGAAGCATCAGTTGACCCTAACGCCGATTCGTGGTCGCAACATCCTGGCATTGCGGGTCAAGTCGTTTAATGGTGCTGGCAGCGACTTTGCCAAAGACGATGTCAGACCGTTGTCGGTGATGTTCAACCAATTTGATCTGGGATTCTAAAAAAATAAAGTGCAAGTAAGCTCGAGCCTCGCCAAATTCTTCAGATAAGAATTTGGCGAGGCTTTTTGAAAAACAAAACCCAATTCGCGCTCAAACGGTGTTTTCAAGCTGGGCTTGAATCCTCGAGTCGCGCATGATGCGCAAAAAGACTTGAATCATCTCGGGGTCAAAATGCGTGCCAGCAAACTCGATCAGGTAATTTAAGGTTTTTTCTGATGTCCAGGCTTTGCGGTAAGGTCGGTCGGAGATCAGGGCGTCGTACACGTCAACAATGGCAAAAACCCGGGCAGAGAGCGGTATCTCCTGGGCTTTGAGTCCGAGCGGATAACCGGTGCCGTCAAAGCGTTCGTGATGGGCGTAAGGAATCTCGAGCGCGGGGCGCAAGAACGGAATTTTTGAAAGCCATTCGTGTGCCAGCACGGGGTGTCGTTTCATCAGTTGCCATTCTGCGTTGTCGAGCTTGCCAGGTTTTAAGAGCACACCGTCCGAAATGCCCAATTTACCAATGTCGTGCAGCAACGCGCCGCGACGCATTTGCAGGGTTGCGTTTGCGTCCAAACCCAGTTCTTTTGCCATTTCGACCGTCAACAAGGTCACCCTTTGGCTGTGACCCTCGGTTTCGTGATCGCGCAGGTCAATGGCTGCCGACAAGGCTTCGATGGTGGCGTCGTAGGCGTACTCGAGTTCCTGGCTCGCGGCTTGCAGGTCGGTGTAGAGCCTCGAGTTTTCGATGGCGATGGCGGCTTGAACGGACAGGGCTTGCAAAAAGGTTTCCCAGTTGCTGCCAAAATCTGTTGTGGTGCGGCTGAACAATTCCAGGATGCCCTGCAAACCGTGACTCGACCAGAGCGGAATCGACCAGCACGAGACAAAGTGCTCAACCGCCCAGTGCGGCTGGCTTTGGGTCTCTTGGCTGCGATTGTTGAGGTCGTTGACCTGCGTGATTTTGCGGTCGAGCGCCACCAGTCCCGGGCGACCCTCACCAATCTGAAAAGTGGTGCCTTGCGGGTCGTGTCTAAAACCATTGGACGCGACGTACTCGAGTTGATTGCTTAAAGGACGGTACAAGACCACGGTTGCGGCGTCCACGCCCAACTGGGTCACGCATTCTTTTAAGAAGTACGCCAGCACACTCTCGAGGTCAAGGCTGTTGGTGATTGCCAGGTCAATGTCGCGCAGCAATGAGAGTTGCCCAACCTGATCTTCGACCTGTTTGCGCAAGCCGAGCCGTCTGATGGTGTTGGCTGCCAATTCTATCGCCCGTTCAAGCATCGTGACCTCACGGCTCGAGACCACTCGAGGATGGGGCACCGCGACGTTCAAGACCCCCAGCATTTCCCCGCCCGCCTGGATTGGAATGGTCGCACCAGCCCAGTTTTTGGGAATCAATTCTCGGGACGCCTCGAGAATTTTTGAGTTGTTGTAAAGGTCTGGGATGAGCTGACTGGTTTTGGATTGCATGGCTGTGGTCGCCACGCTCGGTCCTGGACGGTCTGAAACTTTGGGCAGTTGCGCCAGCCAGCCCAGCGAACTCGAGACCATCAACTTGTTGTTTTCAGGGTCAAACAGCACGATGCTGCCCGAGTCGGTCTTGAGGTTGTGCAGCACCTCAAACAGCAGATGGTCGGTCAGTTGTTGAATGTCATCGGTTTCGCGCAAACGCCAGGCAATGTTTTGAATCAATTCCAGTTCGCGTTGGTGCTCTTCGGCTTCGGTCACGTCTTGTTTGATCGCAATAAAATGCAATGTTGCGTTCATGTCGTCTTTGACTGGCGTGATGGTCATCTCTTCACAGTATTGGCTGCCATCCTTGCGCTGGTTGATCAGTCGCCCGTGCCAGACTTGACCGCCCTGAACGGTGGTCCACAACTGATCGTAGAGGGTTTCAGATTCGTGTGAGCGCAAAAAATTGAGGTGCTGATTTTTGGTCTCTTCAAGGCTGTAGCCAGTCAGGAGGGTGAAGGCTGAATTCGCCCACTCGATCAGACCATTTTTGTCGGCAATCACAATGGCGTTCGCGGCAGACTCGAGGACGACGGCTTGAAGTTTTAATTGGGCTTGTGCCCGGTAGCGTTCGGTCACATCATGAACAATCGAGTACAGCAGGGCGCGACCATCCACGGTGATCGGTCCGCTGTAAATTTCGACATTTCGGATTTCTTGGTTTCTGAGGCGATGTTGGGTTGGGAAAAAGTCGCGTTCGCCAGTAAAAGCATTCTGAACATCCAACTCCAAGGCTTTGGCGGACAGGGTATGAATATCGGAGAGTTTGAGCTGAGTGAATTCCTCGAGCGAGTAGCCGTAAAATGCGCAGGCGGCAGGGTTGGCATCGACAACGTCCATGGTGACAGGATCGATAAAAAGCATTAACGCATGATTGGAGTAAAACATTGAACGGTAACGCCACTCGCTCTCTTGCAGTGCCACCTGGGTCGTCTCAAGGGTTTTGCGCTCGCCCTTGTGAGCCAGTGCTCGAGTGACTGTGGTGGCAAGTTGTGCCAGGTGTTTTGGGGTTTTCAGAATGTAATCTTCCATGCCAGATTTCATGGCTTGAACCGCAATCTCCTCGCTGCCGGTCAAGCTGAACATGACCACCGGGCAATCGGGGTAAAGCGTTTTGATGCGGTTTAGAACATCAATGCCGGTGGTGAATCCAAGATGATAATCGGTGATGACCAGATCAAAACCACCCCGCGCAATGGCATCCTCGAGCAATGCCGCGCTCGAGGCTTCAATGGTTGAGAGATCTTCAAACGATTGGCGCAACGTTCGCCTGATCATGAAAAGATCGTCCAGGTTGTCATCTACAAGCAGAATGTTTGGCAAGGAGTCACCGAATCGGGAATGGGGGCTTGAAGCTTGGCGGGTGATTGATTTACGGGATGTGATTCCATTTGAGCCAAAAATCGCTCGAGGCTTGGGTGATGGCTTGCATGTCCTCGGGCTGGCTGGGTTTTTCCAGATAACCGTTCGCGCCCAATTCGTAGGCGCGTTGCAAATCCTTGGGTTCGGTGCTCGAGCTGAAGATCACGACGGGCACGTGCTTTAATTCTGGGTGTTGTCGAATCCAAGCCAAGACCTCGAAACCCGAACGTTTTTGAAGCTTCAGGTCAAGCAGCACCAGTCGCGGACGAATGTTATTGGGATTCTGAAAATAATCAATTGCGGCGTCTCCGTCGGTCACAACCTCCAAAAGATGGTCAAGCTCGAGCTTGATAAATGCCCGTCTTAAAAGAAAAAGGTCGTCTGGCGAGTCTTCCACAATCAATATTTTGCTCATGATGTCTCCCTGGGTTGATTCAGTGACAACCAAAAATGGCTGCCTTTACCTAGGCTCGATGTTACAACAATTTGCCCACCCATACGCTCTATTCCACGTTTAACAAAAGCCAGACCGATACCGCTGCCTGGGTATTCGCTGACCCCGTGCAGCCGCTCGAAGGGTTGAAAGATGCGTTCCAAGTCTCGAGTCTCGATGCCAATGCCGTTGTCTTGAACATGAATTTTGACTGTCTTGGATGTTTGCTCAATCTCAGCCCAAATGGTGATCTCTGGACTGACATCGCTCCGAGAGAATTTGAGGCTGTTGCCGACCAAATTGATTAAGATTTGGCGCAGGATGGTTTCCCTTGCCAGCACCACTGGGAAATTCCCTTTGAGCGAAATGGTGGCGTTGTACCGTTGGCTCTCAATCTCAAATTCGTGAACCAGATCGAGCAGCAGTGGCGCGAGCGCGATTGGGGTCAGAATGATTTCGGCTTTGCTCAGGCGGCTGTACTGCAACAAATCGGTGATCAAAACATCCATGCGCCCCGCCGCGCCCACGATGCGGTTGACAAAATCTTGTCCTGCGGTCGGTGTGGTGTCGCTGTAATCTTCCAAAAAAGCCCGTCCAAAACCCTGAATCACATTCAACGGGCTTCGCAGGTCGTGCGAGACGCTCGAGGTGAACGACTCGAGTTCCAGGTTGACCTCAAATAAGCGTTTTGTGCGTTCCTGAACGCGTTCCTCGAGTTCGGCGTTCAGTTTTTCCAAAGCTTCCTGGGCGATTTTGCGGCTTGTCACATCGCGCATCGTTGACTGAATCTCACGCAACTCTTTGGTTTGCGGGTCATAAATTAATTTGGAGAGTGTCTCGATCCAAACATAATCGCCGTTCTGATGCCGCAATCGAATGGTCGCGCTAAAATGGGATTTGTGTTTTTCAATGGCATCTTGACGAATTGCCGTGTAAGAAGCCTGGTCATCGGGATGGGTGGCATTAAGACTCAAGACCGTACCTATTTCATCAGGACTGTAGCCCAAAACAGAGCTTGCCGACGGTGAAACGTAACGAATTTTCCTGTCGGTGGTCGAAACGACAATGACATCCTGGGCGTTTTCGGTGATGGTGCGGTACAAGCGTTCGCTTTCCTCGAGTTTTTTCAGGGCAACAACCCGTTCACTAATATCACGAAGGGTAGATTGAAGCTCTATTATTGCTCCTGTATCTCTATCTCGAATCAATTTTGCTCTGGACTCAATCCAGACATAATTTCCATTTTTTTGACGTACACGATAAGTTGATTTGAAATCTTCTTTATGGTTTTCAATTGTTTCCCGACGAATTTTAAGATATTCATCTTTATCTTCAGGGTGCATGGTAGCAAAATTGGAAAATTCATCGAATTCGATGTCGTCATAACCCAAAACCGATTTTGCAGACGGCGACAAAAACTGAACTTTACCATCGGCATTCGAGATCACAATCACGTCCTGGGCATTCTCGGTGATGGTACGGTACAAACGTTCGCTCTCCTCGAGTTTTTTCAGGGCAACAACGCGTTCACCAATATCACGCACCGTTGCTTGAATCTCAATTAATGCTCCAGTTTTGTTGTCTCGAATCAATTTAGAGGTTGATTCAACCCAAATATAATGCCCGTTCTGATGGCGAACTCTAAAATTTGTCGTAAAATACTCTTGCTGGTTGTCAACGGCTTGCTGACGAACGGCAAGGTAAGCCTGCAAATCTTCGGAATGAATAAAATCAACACCCAAAACCCTGTCAATTTCAATTTTGTTATAGCCGAAAATTGCTGTTGCCGATGGAGACACGTAACGAATTTTGCCATCGATTGCAGTAATCATAATGACTTCATGTGCATTTTCGGTAATGGTACGGTAAAGCTGTTCACTGGATTCCAATTTTTCTTGGGCAATAACCCGTTCAGTCATGTCACGTGAGGTCACTTGTAATTCTTGAACCTGACCGTGTTGATCGCGTTTGATTTTTAAGATCGATTCGACCCAGATATACCGACCATCTTTGCGACGCAAACGGCTTTCAGAACGAAAAACGTCCAAACCCTTTTCAAAGGCTTCTCGGCGACTTTTCAGATGCTGTTGCAAGTCTTCTGGATGAAAGTAATCCATGATCGGCGTCCGCACCATCTCCTCTGGTTCAAAACCAGAAAGTGCCTTGATTGACGGCGAGACATACAAAATGATGGCATCAAAATTGGTAATAAATGTGACATCGTAAGAATTTTCGGTAATCGCACGGTACAGTCGTTCACTGGTCTGAAGTTTTTCTTGTGCAATCACTTGTTCATTGATGTCACGCAACGTGATTTGAAGTTCTTTGACATTGCCAGCCGTATCACGAATAATCTTGACGACCGATTCGGTCCAGATGTAATCACCATTGTTACAACGCGTTCGGGCTTTTGAACGAAAAACATCTTGACCATTCTTAATGGCCATTTGACGGTCCGCAAGGTACGGCTCGAGATCATCGGAATGAATGTAACTGATGGCTTGGGTCTGTTTTATTTTTGCTGGATCAAAACCAAGAATTGTTTTGACTGCCGGTGAAACATATTGAATTACTGAATCCAAATCAACAATCAAGGTCACATCATGCGAATTTTCGGTGATCGTGCGGTACAACTGTTCACTGGCTTCCAGTGCCTGCTGGGCTTGGATTTTGTTGGTGATGTCTCGAGTCGAGGTTTGAATTTCGTCCATCTGGTTCGTGATTGGATTCATGACCATCCGAGCCGAAACTTCGAGCCAGATGATTGCCCCATCTTTTCGACGGGCGCGGTAACGGTCTGTTTCCAGGGTGCTTTCACCGCAAAGCAATCGCCTTTGGGTTTCGCGCGATCTTTGCGGGTCATGGTCGAGCTTCCAGTCGGACGGAGATAAGGTTAAAAATTCTTCAACGCTGTAACCGAGTATCTGATTGACCGCAGGCGAAACGTATTGCTTGACCCCTTGAAGATTGGTAAGTGAAATCATGTCGCTCGAGTTCTCAGAGATCAACCTGAACATTTTCTCGCTCTGCTCGAGCTTCAAGCTGTCTTGCTTGCTTTGGGTCAGGTCCACAATTGACCCAAGATAGCCGGTGACCGTGCCCTCAGCATCCCTTAGTGGTTCTGCCAGCCCGTAAACCCAACGCACCGTGCCATCGTCGTGTTGAAAACGGTACTCGTGCGAGAACAGTTTTTGTTCGGTCAAGGTTTTACCCCAGGCGGCATTGAATCCTTCTCGGTCTTCTGGATGCAGTAGGTTTCTGCTCCAATCGTTGTTCACCGCAAGAAGTCGGCTGTAACCCGTAATCTCTTGCCAACGTTCGTTGACATAAACAATCTCGCCCTTGCTGTTGGTCTCAAAAACGGCGACTGGAGACGCCTCCATCAGTTTCAAATAACGTTGATTGCTGGTTTTTAACGCCTGTTCAATGGATTTGAACGACTGAATATCAATCTGCGTTCCCAGCATCCTTGCAGACCGACCCACCTCATCAGGCTCGAGAATCGCACCCTGCGAAAGTTTCCAGCGCCAAGTGTCGTCCGCCATCTTCCAACGGTATTCGACCCAGTATTCGGCTTTGTCGCCAGAAACGAAAGCGTCCAGTTCCTCTAGAACGTGTGCACGGTCATCTGGATGAATTTGATTCTGCCAATCTTCGAGTGACTGCCGAACACTTGTTTTTTGAACGCTGGCAGCCAAACCAGAAACCTGGTCCACGTCGGTTGTGACTGTGCCGACGCGCAAATCAATTTCAAAAAAGTGTTGCTGACCTGCCAGCAACACCATTCGCAGACGTTGTTCACTGATCCGAATTGCCTCCTGCACCTGACGCTTTTCGGTCACATCCGAATAAAAAATCAGTATTCCATCTGGACTCGGGTAAATTCGATTCTCGAGCCAACGCGCCGATGTCGATGAGGGATCAGCAATGATCGAGCTGATGTTTTGCTCCATTGCCTGTTGACAAGCCCGTCCAAAGTCACTGTCCAGCGCCGCAGGGAATTCTTGCCAAATATTTTTACCAATCAAATTGGACGTGTCGCGTTCCAAAAGTTTTGCACCGTTGGAGTTGATAAAGACAAAACGCCAATCTTTGTCAATCACAATCAGACCCTCGCTCATGGATTCGATCATGCTTTTAAAACGTTCATTCCCGCGACTGCCGCTCAGGTTGCGGGTCACGACCAAATACGTTATCTGCCCATCAGCCAACTTGATTCTCTCAAAGATCACCTCACCCCAGTAACGAAACCCATCCTGACGGGTCAACCAACCCAAATGGGCTGCCCGACCCGACAACTGGGCTTGTTTGAACAATTGTTCGGGATGCCAAGCTTCCTGATGGACAAAGCAATCAGCCACAGGTTTGTTTAAGATTTGATTGCCCGTCAAACCGTGCATTCGGGCGGCTTCGGCATCCCAGGTGCGTACCAAACCACACGCATCCAAACTAAAGATGGCGTATTCAATCGTTCCAGCAAAAAACCGTTGAAATTCGTTCAGATGCTCGAGTTCACGCGATGCCATCTGGTCCTGGGTTTGGCGCGATTGAAGCATCAAGGTGTAAATCAAGGTTGAGCCGATCAAGGCAAAGGCAATATCGATGAAGATGTCCAGTCGCTCGAGTGCATTTTGTCCAAAAATACCCAATAAAATTCGGTGAGAGAACAAAAACCATAAAATTGCAAATGCCCCGTACACCAAAGCCACACGTAATTCTGGTTTTAGGGAACGGAATGGATTTTTAGGCATCATTTTATTTGTTAAAACCTTTCACAAAACCCGTGAATCAAAAAATGTTCGGCTTTCAGAACAAAGGTGCAAACCTTATGGTGACAACCAGCATAGTTTAAAAAGACTTAACACTTTATGACAAATCAACAGCATCATCATTTCCCAGAAATCCAATCGTTTGTAAGGAGCGCATTATTTTAAAAGGATCAAAAAGTGATCTTTCAAAATTGCAATCCGATTGGGTTAAATAATTTAAGGTAAACTTTGTGATCAAACTTACTTGTGTCAATTGGCATCAATCACGACTTCAAACCAATTCTCGAGCGAAAACCCACCTTATTGAATCACTTTTTATTCGGTCATTTCTTTAATTTCACCGTCACTTCTGTCAAAACCTAAACGATCAGTATGAACCTTTAATGAAAAAATCGTGTCTTGATGGGGTTTATCGGCGTGCTGCAACATTTGTCATCGGTACAACCTTGCCCTGGTTTTTTGCAGACACCAACCAAAAAATAACCATGGCAACTCAAAGTCATTGCTCTTTAACCATTCCCCAAACAAATTGCAAAAAGAAGCATAAATTTTGAGCGCTGAACAGACAATGAACAACAGTCTGGACTCAATAAATTGAGTCCAGACTGTCCATTTGAAACTCGAGTTGAACAGAAAATTTTTATGTCTTGGCGGGGTCAGGGGCGTGCACTTGCGCCACCACTGCCAAGACCAGTCGAATATGGATCGGCATGGGCAATTGAATGCGTGCCAAAAAGGGCGATCAGAACCAAAAAACCTGAACAAATTTTTTCATGACCATTCTCTTTGATGATTCACAAACAAAGGATTTTTGGCATTGAACACTCAAAGGGCATCGGTCATCGGAACACGAGCCAGTCAGAAACGAAACTGGACGGGTTGGTGCTTATGGATGTGGTGTAATGCTGCCACCACCACTACCACAACCGATTGGATCGGCATGGGCAATCGAGAGCGTGCCAAAAAGGGCGACCAGAACCAAAAAAACCTGAACGAATTTTTTCATGACTATTCTCCTTGGTGACTTGCCCGTAGAGAATAAATTTGTGGTACTGACAGGCTGATGAGATGTACACTGAACAACTCGGTGGGGGTGAAAAACGTGCATCCTATTTTGAAACATTTACTGGCTGGTGATGAAACCGCTGCGTGGCTGTTGTACCAAAGTATCGATAGACCCTCAGCGCAGGAAGATCGCTTCGCTGGCTGGGCACTCATCAATTTAGAGCGGCATCTCGAGGCACAAGATTTGTTGACTCGAGCTGTGCAACGGGGTTGCATTGAAGCCCGAATCGAATTAGCCACTGTTCAGCGTTCACAAGGAAGTTTTCAAGATGCGCTTTTGACACTGAACGCGTTGGAACATCTGTCTTTTCAAACTTCGTTTGATGAAGCCTTGTACTGGCGTGAAAAAGGGATGGTCTATTTTTCACTGAGTCAATCACAATTCGCATTGATGGCATTAAATGCCTCGTGGGACATCATTCAGCGCGAACCTGATTTGCAATGTCTGCGTGCGGCGGCAGTTCAAAGTCTGGGCATGTTTTTTTTATTTCAACGTCAATACCAACGAGCGGTACATTATTTTTCCGCAGGACTCGAGGGGCTTGTTGTTCTAAGTCGAGAATTGAGAATTCGTTTACAGCGAGCCAGATGCCAGGTTTATCTTGGCGCGTTCTCAGATGCCAAAATGGATTTCGATTTTCTTGAACAGCACCTTCCTGCCCACCCAGCCTTGCGAGGAGAGGTGCAGTACAACCAAGCGCTGTTGTTCCGTGCCACCGAAGCCTGGTCGGATTCAGAAGAACTTTTTTTGAGTGCCGCCAAACTGGCTCGAGCCGCCGAAGAACCCGAACTGGCGTTTTACGCCGAAATCAATGCCGCCACCGTCATGGTCATGCAAAACAAACTCGAGCAGGCAAGAATTTTGCTGGTTCGAGCCAAAAGTATTGCCAGAAGCCCCAGAGACCATGCCACCTGGAACTGGCGGCAAGGCTATTACCTGCTGCATTCCAGACCCCTGGAAGCCATGCCACTGCTCGAATCTGCCGCCACAGCCTTTGCGGACATGAATTTACCCCGAGAGACGCTTGCCTGTTGGTTGAACCATGCCGAGGCAGCCAGACGCGCGGGATGGCTCGAGCGGGCAAAGCAATCTTTGCAAACGGCGGTGGATGTGACCAGTACCGCCGATGATGCGTTTGCGGCGATAGAACTGGCGTTGCTGCCCGATTTGAAAACCTGGTTGACCGAGCTACCAGTCTGGCAAAACATTTTGCTGCCCGCCATCATGGACTCGAGCGTGCAGGTGCTCGAATTGGTGACGCTTGGCAAGTCTCAATTGCGCGTCAACGGCAGGGCGGTCAGCTTGCGCATGACGCGTACTGTCGAGATTCTGGCGTTTTTGTTGAAAAAACCGAATCGAACCAAATCCGATATTCTGGTGGGTTTGTTTCCGGACAGCGATCCCGAACAAGCCATCAATTATTTTCACAAAGCCAAACAACTGCTGACCCAAGCCGTCCCGAGCTTGACGATTGCCTTTGATCCCAAGCGCAAAATGTACAGTGTGAAATGTCAATCCGAATTGCAGTGTGATTTTTTACACTTTCAGTATCTGCTCAGTGGGCACCATTATGCTGATGTTCTGGATGTACTGAATGCCTACACGGGGGCATTTTTGCCCGAGGCGAACAGCCAATGGGCGAGTGAGGAGCGCGAAGCTTTGGCTTGGAACGTGGTGAAAATTGGTTTGGAGACGCTTCAGCAATGGTTTGAGGCGGGTGAGGATCAGAAGTGCTTGTCGTTGGCGGTTCGGTTGCTGGACATTGAACCGTACAATCCAGCCCTTTCGGAGTACCTCGTCACCGTTACGTTAAGGCTCGAGGGTGAGGTGGCGGCAAAACGCGAGCTGCAACGGGTGAATCAAAAGTTCTTGGTCGAACTGGGTGAAGTGCCCATGGAGTTGCGTCAGTTGGGTCAAAATTTGCTTCAATTGAACTGAGTGTTCAAAATCTAGGGCGTGTTCAGTGTTTTTTCGTTTTTGAGGGCTTATTTCTGTCACGAATTGACCCGCAACTTCTGGCACAAGGCTCAGTTGATGCGCTGAGACTCGCGTTCGACTTGGGGGGTTTGACTCAAGACCGACCAATTGCGGGTTTGCGTGCCCAGCGCCCGCTCTAAAAACGCCTCGACAATCTGCGGATCAAATTGCGTGCCGCTGTGCCGTTGCAATTCCTCGAGCGTCGAATGGATGCCCCAGGCTCGAGAGTACGAGCGTTGCGAGAGCAGAACGTCGTAAACGTCGCAGATGTTTAGAATTCTGGCTTCGATTGGAATGGCTTGCCCCGCAAGGTTGCCAGGATATCCCGTGCCGTCAAAGCGCTCGTGATGGTGCAAGATGGCTTTGAGGGCGGTATCGCTGATGCCCGGAATTGCCTTTGCCAGCGTGTAACTCCAGTGCGAGTGGGTTTTCACGATTTCCCACTCGTTGAAGTCAAGCTTGCCTGGTTTGGTCAGAATTTTTTCGGGAATCACCAGTTTACCAATGTCGTGAAGGTAGGCGGCTTGAGACAAAGCTTCCAGAGAATCGTCGTTTAAACCAAGCATCGTTCCGATGGATTCGACCAGGTTGACCAAACGCCGCGTGTGACCGACGGGTTCGATGCCCCGTTCCTCGAGTTCCAGACCGAATGCACAAATCGTATAAATATCGGGCAGCATAAATTTCTCCTTTTAAAACGGTGGCGGTTGAGGGTGGGTGGCGAGCTTCTGAATGGTTTGGGTGGGGCACTCGAGATTCAAGGTCTTAAAATTTCAATAAAAGCCCGAACCGGTACGTGTACGGTTGTCTGACTGGCACTGATTTTGAAAGCGCAGTTGGGGTTTATCGTCCCTTGGGTTGAATAAAATTGAGTTTGGCTTCGATGCGCTCGCGCAGTTGATCAAACGGTATCGGTTTGGGCAACAACAACACGCTTTCGGGCAAGCCGCCCTTGGCTTCAATGTCCTCTGGGGTCATGCCGCTGACGGTGACGATATCGGTGTTCTCGAGGTCGGGCATACTGCGCAGGGTGCGAATCAGGGCGAAACCGTCCATGCCTGGAATGCTGAGGTCAAGAATCAAGAAATCTGGTTTTAAAGTGCCAATCTCCATCAGGGCGCGAAAACCGTCGTTGGCAATGCTGATCTCGAGCGGCAACTTCCAACTGGTAATCACCATTTGATAGAGCTTGACCAAATCTGGGTCGTCCTCGGCAATAAAAACCCTGAAGGTGCGCCCTTCGACTTCGGTACGGCGTTGGCTGAGCAAACGGTCCACGGATGTCCGCACCACGCGGCGGTGTCCTCCGACGGTGCGGTAGGCTTGCAGTGCGCCCTGCTCGACCCATTGTTGTACGGTGCGAAGCGACACACCTAGCAAATCGGCGGCTTCCCTGGTGGTGATGACCGCGTCGCGTTCCAATGATCCGACTGTTTGATCTGCTGAATGATTCATTTCATCTACTTTGAGGGTCTCGAGGAACTTCTGTCAAGGGCTGCATGGTTGATAAACGTGGTTGATAAAGCCGTCTGGATCAATAAAACCTCAGGTGTACTGACGCCATTGCGGGTCGGCTTTGATCTGAGCCACCAGCATCTTGATATCCTGGCTTCGGTCTTTGCGGGCAACCAGGGTCACATCGCCGTCACGAACAATCAAAACGTCTTCCAGACCAAGTGTGACCAGCAAACCGCTCTGGTTGTTGTTGTAGACCATCGTTCGGGTCGAATCGACATTCAAATGCTGACCGATGGCGACGTTATCGCTTTGATTTGAGTGCAACCTCGCCAGCGCGTTCCAATCTCCAAGATCGTCCCAGTCAAACTCGGACGGAATCACCAGCACATTCTGGGCAGGCTCGAGAATCGCGTAATCGACTGAGGTCTTGCGCACCCAGCCGTAGGCGTCATTCAGACCCTGGCGGGTGGTAATCAGTGCCATGCTCTCGAGAATATCTGGGGCGTGCTCTGCGAACGCTTCCAGCATGACTGAAGCCCGAAACACGAACATGCCGGCGTTCCAGAAATAGTCGCCACGCTCGAGGTAACTTTGCGCGGTGCTCAGGTTTGGCTTCTCGACAAAACGTTGCGCCCTCCAGACATCGTTGTACTGCTCGAGCTGGCTTCCGGCTTGAATGTAACCGTAACCCGTGGCGGCGTGGCTGGGTTGAATCCCCAGGGTCACGATGACATCCTGGTCGTGGGCGGCTTGAATGGCAGTCTGGACTTTTTGTTGAAAGGCGGTGTTGTTGCCGATGCGGTGATCGCTCGGGAAGATGCCGACAATCGCGTCGCTGCCGTGGGTCTGGGCGACCCGCAAGACCGCGAACAGCACGGCGGCGGCGGTGTCCTTGGCGCAGGGTTCGACCAGCAAGTGCTCTAAAGGCATGTTGGGCAGTTGGTCGAGCACCAGGGCACGGTGGGTTTGACCGCAGACCACATGAATGTTGTCGGGTTCGCACAGGGCTTCGAGGCGGTCTGAGGTGGCTTGCAGCAGGCTGCGTCCGGTGTTCTCGAGGGTCAAGAATTGTTTGGGTTTGGCGTTTCTTGAGAGTGGCCAGAACCGGTCGCCACTGCCACCTGCCAGAATAACGGGAATAAATTTCATGGTGATCTCCTTTTGACCTTGATTGCTCTGACCTTGCCTGGTCTAAAAAGAGTATAAACACAATTTTTGAATCATCGTGTGAAAATTGCACATTTGAAACTATTGAATCTATTGACTTGAACGTCCGTCAGATTTCAACGGCATTCAAACAGTCATTTTTGCGTCAAGCAAACAAAAATAAGCAATAACGATAAAATCTTCAAGGCTCGAGCCTTCTGGACAAGCACGATCCTCGAGCCTTACACCCTAAAAATTGGCGTCATTCAATTTGGCTTTACCCGTTTTTGGCGCACAAGCCTGCGCCAAACCAACCAAACCACCAGCACGCCAGAACCGAGCCACAACACATAACGCAACGACAGGGCAGTGATTTTGGCAACAATGTCCTGAAGGCTCAAACCTGGGGCTTGCTCGCCCTGCAAGACCCGAGCGGCGGGTTTGAGCGTCCCATCGTCGCGCAGGACGCCCAGGAACCGTTCGACCTCCCGATTGGCAGGCATCGCACCCTTTGGGAAATCGTGCAAGTTCCAGACCATAAAACCCGACTTTTGGGCTTTCAGCACCTCGAGCACGGCGGCGTAATACCGCGCCTGATCGTTCTCCGAATGCGGGTCGGGCAGCTTGTCGAGTTGGCTGTGAAAACCAAATTCCTCGAGCAACACGGGTTTCCCAAGTTTCAGGGCATTTGAAAGGCGAACCGCCAGCGCACTGGGAGCGGCATAATGGTGCACGGTGGTGAAATCAAGCTGTCGGCTGAGGTCTGGGTCTGGGTCGCTCAAACCCGCCGTGATCGGCAAACCGGTCTGAAGGCGCAACCACTGGGCAAAAAATCCCAGAAAGACCCGAATGTGATCCCAGCCAGCCGATTTTGCATCGCGTTCGGCTTCGTTCTTCAGGTCCAGCGCCAAGACCGCAGGCTGGCGCAAGATCGGAATCAACCTCGAGATTGCCGCAAATGCGCCTGGCAAATCCTCGAGCTTGTACTGGGTGTACGTATCGAGCAGCGTCACGATGACCTGAAGGTTGTTTTTTGCCGCCGCCTTCAAGACCTCGGGCAGATGTGTGTAAACCGCGTCGGGCGTCGGAAACGGGATAAAAATGCGGATGGTGTTGAATTTTAATTCCCTCGCCAAACGTAAACTCGAGCGCATTTCGCTGACATCAAAGTTTGTCCAGAATTGCCCAAACGGGTGTGAACGTCCGACGTAATTGACGCCGCGCACCTGCGAGAGCAAGAACGCCAGACCCGCGACCGGTTGGTGGGTGTCTGGCAAGATTTGACTTTGCAGCACCCGCCAGTGATGTACCCGCCAGTTGCCGTCGTCGAGTTTGAAAACCACATCCATCGTGCGTTGTTCGATGCGCGGGTCGAGCATCTGCAAGCCGCGGTCAATGGCTTGGGCTGTCCAGTAGGTGTCGGTGAAGGCGAGGGTCGCGCCGTCCGGGGCGTAAAAACGCAGGCGCAGATGATGATCCCAGCTTGCCAAATTGGTTTTCTGAGCCGTCATGGCAAGGTTTGCGTCCTCGAGCGCCGGACCTTGAAAATACGAGCGCAACCCCGTGGTGTCGCCGCTGGCGTGGGCATAGGTCAACTCGTCGAATGCCAGCAAATATTCGCTGCTGACCTGATCGCGCCTGAAGGGTTCGAGCTGCCTGGGAACGGGATCATCGGGCAACCAGGTCAACACGCCCGCCCCCGCCTGACGCGCCTGAATCAGATTGAGGGCGGAATCGATTCGGGTGGCACGTTGAACCCTGGCAAAGCCGTCGCCAATGATCGGCAAACCGAAATAAAACCCCAACCCACCAAGAATCACAAATCCAAACCAGATCAGGGACTTCAGGGAAAAACGTGATGGGCTTGGGTTGGACTTGCTCAAGGTTTTCCCAACTCGAGCCGCGAACTGAGTCCAGCCACACTGACCAGCACGAACTTCAAGCTTTTGGGCAACGGCGGAAAAACATACCCGAGCCTGCCGTTGGTGCTGACCAGACCGATGGTGTAGAGCGAGGCGGTGTCGCTGCGAAAATCGAGTTGAATCGGTGTGCCGTCATCGAGCAGAGCGCCCTGGGCGTCAATCAATGGTCCGACAAACATTTGCGGCTTGGGTTTGGACGAAAAGCGCACGGGCAAACCCTTCAGACTGACTGCCGCAACCGCCTGCAATGCCTGTGTGCTGCGCTGTAGGCTGTCCGCACGGGCGTTCAGACGGTAATTGCCAACTTCAAGTGCGCCAACCGTCAAATCCGATGTCCCGCGCACCGTGGCTCGGGTTCCAAACAAGGTCAGGCGGCTGTTGAAAAGTTCAAGCCCAAACTCGGTGGCACTGCCATTGAGCGCCGCGTTGCCGAACGCGTCGGTGGCGTTGGCAAAATGAATTTTCCAGACATCTCGAGGGTTTAACGTGATCTTGGATTGCTCGAGCTTGATGTCGGCACTGGCAACCACCCCAGGCATGACATCGACCTCACCGCGCTCGCCTCGAGCCGCCAGGCTGCCGGCGCTGACCCGCAACGTGCCAGTGCGGCTGCCCGTGCTGAGCCAAGCCCAAGCCAGCAGGTGCTTAACCGCAATACTCTGCACCGAACGGCTGTCGTCTGGACGCTCGAGCCGCAATGTGACGGGGGCAAGGCTGACGTTGCCCTGTGCATCGAGCGGGTGAATCACGAGTGCGGGCGGACGCTGGGTGTCCACCCGCGCCGCCCGAGCACCGACCTCGAGTTGAAGCGGGGTGATCGGCGCACCAGGCTGACGGTTGAGTTTGCCCTGAAAATGAAATTGTCCCGCACTGACCAGATACGGCGTCAGTCCGGCGCGACGGTACGCCAGCACCAGCTTGGCGTTTGGCTTGGTCAATCCCTGGGCGATCACCAGTCCTGCGGGCGTGAACAGGCTGACCCGCCAAGGCACGTTCAATTTCAGACCTTTGGGATCGGTCAAATTGAATTCCAGCGTATCGGCTCGCTGGGTGATCTCGAGTTTGGGTTGACGGGAAAACACGGCTGCGGTCTTGGCACTGGGTTTGAAGAAAAACCAGCCGAGTAGCGACAGCGCCAAAACCAAAGCCGCCAACAGCGCCTTCCAACTTGCCAACCATTTCATGGTTCGCTCTCGAATGCCTGAGCCTGCACCGCAAAACGCAAACCTTTGGCTCTGGACAGGGTAACCGCTGTACTGACGAGCGCTGTGCTGAAGGTCGGCGGAGGCTTGACGCGGTTGGAGTCAAACACGACACTGGCGCTGGTGGCGCTGCGCTGCGTGCGCTCGAGTCGGTAGCCAAACGGCAAACCAGAGTTGACCAGGGTGCTGCGCCTTTGGCGCGGGGGAACGCTTTCCAAACCAAAATCGGTCTCGAGCCAGGCGATGCCCGCAGCATCGTAATAACTGACCAGCACCTGCGGAACCTGGCTCTCGACCGTTCCGACGTTGACGAGCGTTAAATCCAGCAGATTGCCGCGCTGGGCAGCCCAGACCGCCAAAGGTCTGTCAAGGTTGCGCTGGGTCACCACGGCTTTGGCAAAAACCTCAAAATCGCGGACTCGAGCAACATCGACGGGCGCGTTGGTCGCATCAAAATCGATCCGAAACGCCGAACGCTCACCCGGCAGAAGCTTGTGCAGCATCTCGAGTCCCGCGTTGTTGCGTTGCAACTCCTTGCCAAACTTGTCGCGCAGCACTGCCGTCACGGTCACGTCGGCGGGGCGGGCATCAATGTTCCAGAGTTCACCGACCACGCTGTAAATCCGTTGTTGTACAAAGCGTGGCGGGTCGGTCGAATACTTTCCGGGCAACTGCACCCGCATCAAACTCGAGACCAGACGGCTTTTTGCCAGCGTCAACTGAGGACGGTCGAGCACATCGCCCGCCGCCGAGACATCGGTGGTCAGACGGCGCGGCGCATGGTAATACGAGACGCTGCTTTCTTCTGCAAAGCGGTCTCTGGGGCGCACGAGTTGCAGCGGTCGAATTTCAATTTTCCAACCGTCCCTGGTTAACTCGAGTTCCTGCGTCACCGTTTCACTCAGGCTTTTCAAACTGGTTTCCCAGCTCAGTTTGGTGCGCACCAGGGCGTGTGTTGCATCCCTGGCAATCACGCTGGGTTCGATTCGGTCAAGTTTGGCGTAACCGCTGCGCAAGCCTCCCTGCACGGAAAGGTCGAGCAGGTAACGCGGGAAGGTCAGTCCCTCGAGCGGTAAAAGTTCGCTGAAAGCAGCTTTGAAGCGTTTGAAATCGACATGGTCCCAGTATGCCAGGACGGTCCGTTCTGGGGTCAGTATCGGGTGCGTGACACGCCACAAGCCCAAGCCCAGCAACAAAGCCGCAACTGCCAGCGCCCCAACCCGCACACCGCGCAGCCACAAGGGCTTGCGGCGAAAGTCGAGCAACGTCTCGAGCGGTCTTGACCAGCCGCGCCAGGGTTGCCAAACCCCAGCCGCCTGAGGCTCGAGGGCATCTTCACGCAACAGGCGCAACAATTTGCGCCCCAGTTTAGAAAGTTGAAAGCGTCTGATTTTTGAGGCGCGAACGGGCACGGCAAGTGAAAAGAACGCCATCAGCATGGCGAGGGGTGGCAATGTTCCCCACATCAGGCGTTGATAGAGTGGCATGGTCTTGCGCGGCAATCGTTCCGGCAGGGGCGGAATGTCCTCGCGCTCCCAGACGACGATGCCGTTTTCCAGGCGGCTCAGACGATGCCAGCCCGAGAAAAACAGGAGCGGGTCGTAAAACGCATCGTTGGAAAAAATAAATTTCAGGTTGTACTTTTCGGGCACGGTCACAAATTGATGCAGGCTGCCGATGCCCGCCAGACTGGTGTACTTTGCACCGTCCAGACGCTCGACCGGCGTGGTGGTCAGTTCGATCAAGCGCCGTGCCGAGTGGTAATTGCCGTCTGGCGTCAGCGCCCTGGTGTTCGCCGAGAGCCACGCCATCTGATCGCCGAAGCCCAGGGTCAAATAACGGTAACGCCAGTGCTCGTCTTTCTCGAGAAAATTGACGATTGGCTCAACCGCTATCGGTTCGGGTTGAAATTTGCGGGCGCGGGTCAGACTGGAAACCGCTATCGCAATCACGATCAGGCTCAGACACAGACCGCCCAGCAACACAATCCGAATGCGCTGCCCCAGATTCGCCTCGAGGTATTCTCGAGCGCGTCCGTACAACAAACTCTCAAACGCCATGCCAACAAAAGGGATCATCAGCATGGTTGCCCAGAAGGTGAAACGGTCCAGGGTCAGAATGTCAAAGCTGCCGCGCAGCAACAATTTGGGAATTGGGGTCGTGCCGCCCGTGCCGAGCACAAACAAGATCAGCAAACTGAGCGCCACGGGAAAACGCCAACTGCCCAGACCCTTGTAGATGGCAAACGGCAAGAACGCAACCGTCGAAAGCCAGGGGATGACAAAGAACATCAAACCAGCGGCGGTGTTGACCAGAAAATTGTCGCGGCTGGCGTGGGGAATGCTGACCTGGGTGATCGGGTCGCTGCGGTTCCAAATCCAGAACGGAAACACCACCAGCAAGAGCGCCACGCCGGTCAGTCCACCAAACAAGATAGAGCGGTAAACTCGAGGTAAAATGCGGTAGAAGCGGCGGCGCACCTTTGACCTAAAATCTTCCCCGTGCGGCTCGAGCGGACGCGGGCAACGAAAAGCCTCCAGGACGCTGACCAGCAAGACTGGAATCGCAAAGAACACCGTTCCGAACAGCGTGGTGACATGGTGCGCGGCGGTGGTGGCGGCAACAAAACTGACTGCTTTCAGCAATTCGGCTTTGTGACCAGTTCGCACATAGCGCACCGCGAACACCAAACCGTTCAGCAAAAATGACAGCGACAAGGTGGTTGGCAACTGCCCGAAGACATGCACCGTCTCGACCAGCGAACTCGAGATGCCCAGAAAGAGCGCCGCCATGCCTGCGGCGCGGGGCGAGGTCAGCAAGCTCGAGAATCGGTACATGCCGACGGTCAGATTGAGGAGCGCGAACAACTGCACCAGGGCGAATGCCGGTTTTAAACCGACCAGAAACGACAACACGGCGATCAGTTGGTGCGACAACGGCGGGTAACTGACCGTCAAAAAACCGGTGTACCAGCGCGGCTCCCAGGGGTCAAACCAACTGCTGGCGTAATGCGCCCCAAAAAAAATATGAATCAGGGCATCGTAGGTGCGAACAAAACTCTGGGAAAACAGCAGCGCCCCGTGAAAGACAAGCACCAAGCCAAGGGCTGCTGCCAACCACAGCAGTCCTTGGCGATGCTCGAGCGGACTAAATTTTTGAGAGGGTGAATCTGTCATGAACGCGGTTTTTAGTTTAATCGCTTTGGCGTCTCATGTTGGGTCAACTCGAGCCTCGGTGGACTTATTGCACTGGGTAGAGCTTGGAGGTGTCGCGGTAATTGGGCAGGTCACGAAACCAATCTTTGCTCGAGACGCCCTTGCTCGAGACCCAACCGTTGAATTGAAGGTAGGCATCGCGGATGTTGACGCCCAGACTGACCGAACCGCCTGGCTGGTCGAGCACTTCGTTCAGGTAAGTAAATTTGGTCGGCAAGTTCATCGCCCAGGGACGGTCGTTGCTGTCCAGGTAGTAACGCCCAGTCGAAATGTTTGAGGTGTCCTGAAAGGTATTGAACAAGCCCAGATCGGCTTTGTCGGTCGGTGGCATTCCAGGCAAGTGAACCTCGGTCTGGCGACCCCAGTACAGACCGTTGGTGATCAAAAATGGGTTGTAGGGTGCTGCTCCAAGTGCACTGACGCTGAGGGGCTGTGCCAGTTTCAGACTGACCGTGACCCGACCTGGAATGTGACGGGGTTCACTTGCCACGACGTTTGAGTAATAAGGGCGAGTCTCGAGCGACGGTGTCAAAAGATCGTAGGCATCATCGAACATGATCACCACGGCTTTGGTCTGTCCCGCCTCGAGTCCGTTCGCCAGTCGGTCGCTGGTGTAACGCACCGGTGGCGCTCCCGCTTGCACCACGCCATCTTTTTCCCAACTGTAACTGACGCTGGCGACCTGGCTGGGGGTCAACTGGGTCGAGAAACCAAAACCGCTGTGGAAACCGCCACCCAGCGCCTGCACCACGTACTCCGCTTGAATCTCGACCACTTGATTGCTGGCATTGGTGATTTGTTTGATCTTGTAATCAAAAACATCGTCGTTGAAGTCGTAATCACCAAGTTTGGGCCACAGGTCTTCAAACACCAGCGTTCCGTAATCGTCCACCGACGGAAAACTGCTGACGAAGGCTTTGGTTGGGTCGTTCGGAAAGGCATCAAATGGGTCGGTCACGCCGTCTTTGTCCGAATCCTGGGCTTTTGGATCATCGACGGGTCCAATCGATGCCGAAAAGGTGATGGTCGGGTCAATGGGGTCGCGCTTGACGATTCCGCTGGTTTGCACAGCCGTAAAAGGTGTGACATCGACCAGCATGACTGCATCGTTAAAGTCCTGATCGCTGGCGTGGTGACGCAAAATATCTTCCATGCCCAAGACCAGGGTTTGATTGACGGGGTCGATCAACAGCACCGTCTGCGCACTTTGCTCCACGGTCATGCCCTGCGAGTGATAGGTCTGGTAGTTTAAAACTGGATCGGAGAAAACGGTTTGCTCGTAACTGCGCTCAACTACGCCGACACTCGAGCCGCGCCAGCCGTTGGACGCCAGAAACCAACCAACGCCCGTGCCCGCCGGAAAGGTGTTGCTCCAGGTGTTGTTGCTGGCATCAAAATATTTGAGTTGCAGTCGGTTGCCGCTCTGCATCGCGCCGCCACCGTTCTGATAGGAAAAATTGGGGTACGCCACGACCATGCGTTGACTGATTTCATTCACCGAGCTGGGTGGATTGTTGGCGGGATAGGTGTAATATCCAACGGCGTTCAAGTAGCCCGCACCCTCGTGAACAAAGGTCAGGAAGACCTCGCCCGCCTGCTTCAAGACCAAATTCGCACCCGCATCTCGAGCGATGTAATGCTGGTGAACAGGGTGGGTCGGAACGGGTTGACGTTCTGGCAGGGTGGCATTGAGCGCTATGAGCATGTCTGAGGTCACTTTGCTCGAGTTGCCCAGCAAGGTGTTGGGTTTGCCCAGGCTGTTCCAATTGCCAAAACCGTTCAGGTATTGGTAGGTGTAATTGACGCTTCTGGTGCTGGCTCTGGTGGGCAAAGGGCTGCTTGGGGTCACGACGTTCAAGACTTGGGCGTTGGTGTCGTCAAAACGTGCTCTGGCGTTGCCGTTTTTGATGTCCACCTTGATGGGTTCGCTCAAAATTCCGATGTAATCGACCCGAACGGCGACGCTGGTCAAGTCTATTGGCAGGGTCAGGGCTGCCTGGTAAACGCCATTGCTGTCCGTGGCACCCGTTTGCAGCAAACCGTCTTCGTTGAGGCTGCCGTCGGGGTTAAAACCCTGAAAGACCGAAATGGTGGCATTTTTGACGGCGCTGCCCTGGGCAAATGTGGTGATCTCGAGTTGAACATTTTGGGTGGTTTGGTAGGTGAAAGTCGGTGCGGGCGTGGGTGCAGGTGTCGGTGCGGGCGTGGGCATCGGTGCGGGAGTGGGCGTCGGTTCCGGCGTGATACCGCCAGTGGTGTTGCAGGACATCAGGCTCAACGCCAGGCTGACGAGCAGGGAAACGACGATGGGTTTGAAAAGGCTTTGCATGATTCAAAAATCTCCTTAAAGCATTGGTGAAAGCTGGCGTGAATGGTTGAGAAAGTAAAATCCACTCGGGCTTTACTGGGCTGGATACAATTTGGAGGTGTCGCGGTAATTGGGCAGGTCACGGAACCAATCCTTGCCGGACACGCCGCTGCTCGAGACCCAACCGTTAAATTGCAGGTAGGCATCGCGCAAATCCAGCCCCAAGCTGACCGATCCGCCTGGCTGGTCGAGCACTTCGTTCAGGTAAGTAAATTTGGTCGGCATGTTCATCGCCCAGGGACGGTCGTTGCTGTCCAGGTAATAACGCCCAGTCGAAACGTTTGAGGTGTCTTGAAAGGTGTTGAACAAGCCCAGATCAACCTTGTTGGTGGGTGCCATGCCTGGCAGGTGAATCTCGAGCGCACGACCCCAGTACAAACCGTTGGCAATCAAGAATGGATTGAACGGGGCTGTGCCAACAGCGCTTGCACTGACGGGTTGGGTCAGTTTCAGGCTGACCGTGACCCGACCTGGGGCGTGTTGAGGTTCGCTTGCGACAACGTTGGCGTAATACGGGCGGCTGGTCAGGGAGGGTGTCAGCAGATCGTAGCCGTCGTCAAACATGATCACCACGGCTTTGGACTGATTCGCCTCGAGTCCGTTCGCCAGTCGGTCGCTGGTGTAACGCACCGGTGGCGCTCCAGTTTGCACCACGCCATCTTTTTCCCAACTGTAACTGACGCTGGCGACCTGGCTTGGAGTCAACTGGGTCGAGAAGCCAAAACCGCTGTGAAAACCGCCACCCAAGGCTTTGACGACATATTCGGCTTGAATCTCGACCACTTGGTTGCTGGCATTGGTGATCTGTCTGATGTTGTAATCGAAGACTGCGTCATTGAAGTCGTAATCGCCAAGTTTGGGCCACAGGTCTTCAAACACCAGCGTTCCGTAATCGCCGACGGCTGGAAAGCTGCTGACAAAGGCTTTGGTTGGGTCGTTCGGGAAGGCATCGAACGGGTCGGTCACACCGTCTGCGTCAGAATCTTGGGCTTGTGGGTCATCGACGGGTTTGATTGAAGCCGTGTGGGTGGTGGCAGGATCGACCGGATCGCGGGTCACAATGCCGCTGGTCTGAATTGCGCTGAAGGGTGTGACATCGACCAACATGACGGCGTCGTTAAAGTCCTGGTCGCTGGCGTGGTGTCGCAAAATGTCTTCCATGCCCAGCACCAGGGTTTGATTGGTGGGGTCGAGCAACAAGACCGTCTGGGCGCTTTTTGCCACGGTCATGCCTTGGGACTTGTAAGTCTGATAATTTAAAACCGGATCGGAAAAAACGGTTTGCTCGTAACTGCGCTCAACTACGCCGGTGCTCGAGCCGCGCCAGCCGTTGGCTGCCAGAAACCAGCCGACGCCCGTGCCTGCCGGAAACGTGTTGCTCCAGGTGTTGTTGCTTGGGTTGTAGTATTTGAGTTGCAGACGGTTGCCGCTCTGCATCGCGCCGCCGCTGTTCTGGTAGGAAAAGTTGGGGTACGCCACGACCATGCGGCTGCTGATGTCGCTGACCGAACTGGGTGGGTTTGCGGCGTCGTAAATGTAATAGCCCACGCTGTTCAGGTAGCCCGCGCCCTCGTGAACAAAGGTCAGGAAAATTTCGCCCGATTGGTTCAAGACCAGGTTGGCGCTTGAATCCGGCGTGATGTAATGCTGATGAACGGGGTGGGTCGGGACGGGTTGACCCTCTGGCAAGGTGGCGTTGATAGTCGCCAGCATTGATGTCGTGACCTTGCTCGAGTTGCTGAGCAGGCTGCTGGGTTTGCCCAGGCTGTTCCAGTTGCCAAAGCCGTTCAGGTATTGGTAGGTGTAATTGATGCTTCTGGTGCTGGTTCGGGTTGGTGTGGGGGTGTTTGGGGTCACGACATTCAAAGCCTGGGCGCTCTGGTCATCGAATCTGGCTTTGGCGCTGCCATTTTTGATCTCGACACGGATGGGTTCACTGATGATGCCGATGTAATTGACTTTGACCACAAGGCTGGTCAGGTCGGCGGGCAGCACCAGAGGAGCGCGGTAAAGACCATTTTTGTCGGTGATTCCTTTTTGAAGCAGGCTGTTTTCTTGAATCGTGCCGTCGGGATTGAAGCTTTGAAACACCGAAACTGGTGCGTTTGCCACGGCGCTGCCCTGAACCGAGGCGCTGACCTCGAGTTGCACGTTTTGGGTGTTTTGGTAATTAAACGTTGCTGCTGGTATTGGTGTTGGGGCGCTGGTTGTGTTGGTGTTGCATGAAATCAGGCTCAGTGCCAGACTGGTCAGCAAAACGGCGGCGATGGGTTTGGTGTTGTGTTGCATGGGTAAAACTCCTTTGGGTGTGGCGGTCGAGATGGCGTAATGGGCTTGCGAAAACTTAAAACTGAAAATATCTAAAAAAAGAATAAACTGATAAATCTGAAACTTGTGTGATTTTTGCACACCGCAAATTTAATCTTGGTGACATGATGAATTTTAGAAACCATGAATTACTTTCTGACCCTCATCACCCTGATCCTGCTGAATTTTGGAATTGAGGCACTGACGGCTCCACCCAGCAGCCGTCACAGCCAAAACATTGCCCTTTTCGAGCCGTTTGAACGCCCAGAACTCGACTGGCACACCCTGCGTGGCAACTGGGTCATCAAAGACGGCTGGCTCGAGGCACAAGCCCCCAACAACCTCAGCCTTGCCCCGATCAACGCCCCAACCCAGCCGTATCGCCTCCAGACCAGACTCGAGATTCAACCAAAGGCAAAAATGGGTTTGATCTTCAATGCCCAGTTTCCCGAGCGCCTCGCGGCGGCACAAGCCGTACAACTCGAGCAGATTGGGCAGAGTTTGATGGTGCGTTGTGGGTTTTTTGATCAGACAGGACTCTGGCAGTTGCAAGATGAGGTCAAGATTCGGTCAACGACAAGCCAGTACAAGCTGTCCGTCAGTGTTGACGCGTTTGATTACAGTGTTTCACTGAACGGCACAACCGTCTTAAAACAGCAACCCCTGCGTTACCGTGGCGGCTTGCCAGGGTTGATGGCAACCCGTAAAAGCCGTTTTGACAACCTTCAACTCGAGCCAAGCAACACCCAAACAAACGTGGTTGCCGGTGACTCGAGCCTCTGGACGACGGTGGGTGGTGCGTGGCAGATCGAATCGGCACTGATTCGCCAGCAATACCCGCAAGGTTATGACCGCAGCCTGATGTTCAACCCCCAAAGTTTTGCGCCCAAACGACTGCGCCTGCGACTGCGCCACACCCAGGGGAACGGCGCTGGACTGATCTTCAATGCAAGCAACGACTTTACCCTGACCAACGCCCAGATGGTGCGGTTTGACGAGACGGGCAAACGCCTTTTTTGGGGTTATTTCCCCACTGATGGCGAGTTTGTCGGTCAGGGCGCGGCAAATGTGCCATTGGCTGGCATGACCCCGCATCAAATTCAAATCGAGTTGCAACACGATACGTACAGCGTTTGGCTCGATGGTCAACTTCTGGCGCAGCATCTCAAACTTCATTCACTCGAGGGTTACGTCGGCGTGACCACCTCCAAGAGTGCCGCGCAATTCAGCGTTCTGGATGTCAGCACCAGTCAAGGCATCAAGCATTTGATCGGGGCAACACCATGACCGCCAGCCATTCCAAACCTGCCTTCAAGCTGGGTCAATCCGCCTCCTGGCGCGTTCCCGTGCTTGCCTGGCTCGCCAGCCGCCTGCTGATCGCTTTGGTCACGCTCGTCAGCCTGCACCTGAACCCCAAACGCCACTGGCTTGAGGTCTTCACGCAGTGGGACAGCAATTTTTACCTCGAGATTGCCCGTCAGGGTTACACCTGGACGCTCGGGCAGGCTTCGAGTGTGGCATTTTTTCCGTTGTACCCGACGCTGATGGCACTGCTGCATTTGCTGATTCCAGATTTGCTGGTCTGCGGCATGGTGCTCAGTTTCGGTTTTTTTCTGGCGGCACTGATCGTGCTGCACAAACTTTGCGTTCACGAATTTGATGTGGTGGTTGCAAACCGCTCAATCTGGTTGCTGGCATTTTTCCCGAGCGCGTTGTTTTACGGGGCAATTTACACCGAAAGCCTGTTCCTGTTCTTGACCGTCAGCGCCTTTTATTTTGCCCGAACCAGACAGTGGGCGTGGGCGGGTTTGATCGGTCTGCTCGCCTCGAGCACCCGCATCAACGGCGCGACCCTGCTTGTGCCATTGCTGATTCAATTCCTGGTCGATATGTTTCAAAACCCAAAAAAGACCCGCGTCGGCACTGTATTGTGGTTGTCGCTCGTGCCGCTCGGTCTGGTCTCGCACATGTTGTTTCTCGAGCGTCACTTTTCTGACCCCATCGCCTTCTGGACGGTGCAGAGCACCTTCGGACGGATGGGTTGGAATCCTCTGGAAGCCGTCTCTCGAGACATCGCTCCGGTGATGGCGGGTCACTGGCAGAGCGCCTGGAATGTGCCTGTGGATTTGAGCGCCTTGCTGCTGGCGGTCATTACGGGTTTGATGGCGCTGCGATACCTGGGCGTCGCTTACGGGGTCTGGGTTTTGCTCGGCGTCCTGATTCCAGTTTTGAGCGGTACAGGCAGTTTGTTGCGTTATACTTCTGTTTTGTTTCCAATCTTCATGGTGCTTGCCCTAAAATTAAACCTCTGGTTTTACCATTTGTTCAAAGTTTTGTTTGGTTTGGCATTGATTGCGGTTGCTTTTTTGTTTGCCTCAGGAATATTTATAGGTTAATTTGGTTGACCATTAAACCCTAAAATCTTGACGTACAAGGAAAAAATACATTGTCATATCCACCAAAATTTACAAAAATATTTATGATTTCAATAGCCATCTTTTTTTCAGGGCTTTTTTTTGCCGTGTTGCTGGTGTTTTTGCAGCCTTCAAATGATATTTTGCTCGAGAAAACCCAGCAAATCTTGCAAGAATCGGTGCGTTTAGAAGATTTGATCTCGGCGAACAACGCACAGCCCAAACTCGAGCGGGCGCTCACGGCGTTGCAATCAACTGGCGAAACATTGACCGATTTGAAAATTGATGCCCCGAAGTTCGAGAGGGCGCTCGGTCAAGTGCGACGGTTGACGCCTGACGCATTGCAGACTGACTCGGGTCGAGCAACGCTAAAAGAGGTCACTCGAGAAGCCCTGGTTGCGTATCAAAATTTTTCGGCAACAAACGCCAGAAACCTGAATCGCCTGAAGACTGGGCTGTTGATCGTCGCGTCAATCTTGATCGGTCTGGTGTTGTTCGTGTTTTCTTGGGCGCAGCGCGAACCACGCGAGGTCAAGCGCGAAGAAGGGTCACAAATTTCAAGGGGTGAAACCGACATCACCCTGGTCGATGCCACCCGCGTCGAACTCGAGAAGGTTGCCGTGGCGCTGCGCGAGAGCAAAGCCCGCAACCTGGCGATCACCAGTGCGGCACTGGACGCCATCATTGCCGTCGATGGGTTCAATCAGATCACCGAATTCAACCCTGCGGCGGAACAAATTTTTGACATTCCCTTTCACCTGGTGTTGGGACGCAAACTCTCGGAAGTCATCTTTCCCGAGCAACTGCGTGCCAGTTACGATCACCGAATTGCGGGGCTGATTCGGGATGGTCAAACGCTGGTCTCGGGCGAGAGGCTCGAGATGACGGCGGCACGGGTGGGCGGCAAGGAATTTCCGATTGAATTCTCGATTGTTCAACTCGGGGACGACCCGCCAACCTTTGCCAGTTTTATCCGTGACATCACCGAACGCAAAGCCGCCGAGGAACGCTTGAAGGAACGCACCAGCCAACTCGATTCGGTGTTCAACGTCTCGCCGGACGGTTTTTTGATTTTTGATGCGAACGGCAAAGCCATCGATGTCAACCCCGCTTTTCTTTCCATGACCGGACTCGAGCGCAACCTGGTGATCGGCAACAACGAGTACATGATCAGCGACGAGCACGAGATCAATTCGGTGCTCGAGTATTTGAGTGATCCAAACTTGCCATTCTTGAGTAGCCTTGACGCCAGCGAATCACAGACCGATACCCTGACCCTGATCCGTCCAAATTTGAGGGTCTTGAAACGTACCTTGCGGGTCATGCGAAACCAGGACGTGACCATCGGACGCGTGATGTACCTGCGCGATGTCACGCACGAGACAGAGGTCAGCCGCATGAAATCCGAGTTCCTGGCGACCGCCGCCCACGAGTTGCGCACCCCAATGGCGAGCATTTACGGTTTTGCCGAGTTGCTGATGATGCAAGATTTTGATGAGGCAACGCGCAAAGACCTGATCGAGACCATTCACCGTCAGGCAAACCGTCTGGTCAATCTGCTCAACGAACTGCTCGACCTGGCACGAATCGAGGCTCGGACGGGCAAGGACTTCAAGATTATGGCGCAACCCATTGCGCCCCTGATCGAGGCGACCGCCACCGCCTTCAGTCCGGCAGACCAACGCCAGCGACTCGAGATTGACTTGCCCTCAGATTTGCCGAGCATGGCGGTTGACGGGGCAAAATTTCAACAGGCGCTGGGCAATGTGATTTCCAACGCTTTCAAGTACTCGCCCAATGGCGGCGCGATCAAGCTCAGCATCCTCGAGCCTCAAGCTTTGGACGACCTCCCAAGTCCGTTTCAACTGGGCATTTCGGTGCGCGATCACGGTTTGGGACTGACGAATGAGCAGTTGTCACGTGTCTTCGAGCGTTTTTACCGAGCGGATGATTCTGGAAACATTCCTGGCACGGGTCTGGGACTCAATCTGGTCAAGGAAATCATTGAGCGCCACGGCGGACAGGTCGAAATTCAAAGCCAATTCGGTGAGGGGACTGAAGTGATTCTGTGGTTTCCCAGGCTGGCGGTGAAGGCTTAAATGACTCGAGGATCAAGATGTTAAATACCATTTTGATTGTTGACGACAACGCCGATTTGCGCAAGTTGGTGCGCCTGACCCTGTTGCGTTCGCCATTTGGGTTGATTGAAGCCGCCAGCGGCGATGAAGCCTTGCCGATGATTCAAGAACTGCGACCCCAGATTGTGGTTCTGGATGTGATGATGCCCGGTCAACTTGACGGTTACGACGTGTGCCGGATCGTCAAGACCGATCCCGAACTCGCCGCCACCAAAATCATGTTGCTGACCGCCAGGGGACAACAGGCAGACCTCGAGATGGGCAGACAGGTTGGGGCGGACGAGTATCTGGTCAAGCCGTTCAGCCCCGCAGAGTTGCTTCGTAAAATCAATTTGTTTGGTATCGCCTGAGCCTCAAGAACCCGAACTCGAGTTGAGTACAGAATTTCTTTGCATTGAGATTGAGGCTCAAGTGTCTCAAAATGTATAAATTGATACATGTGATAAAAAAACATCTTTTGTCAAAAATATGTTTTATATTAAATACATGACCGCTCGAGCATCCCTGACAACCCACCCAATCCGCAGCATCAGCACGCTTTTTGTCGCCATGCTGCTGGTCAACGGACTCAACTACGCCAACAACCTGATCCTCGGACGGGTGCTCGAGCCAGCCCTGTACGGCACGTATGCAAGCTTCACCGCCGTTTTCCTGGTCATCAGTTTGCTCCCCAGCGCCATGCAGCAACTGGCGGCTCGAGACAGCCAGATCGCTCATGCCAGCGCCAGTCATCGCCTCGCGCTGCAATGGGGTTTGATTGCCGCTGTGTTCCTTGGCATTCTGGGTCAACTTGCCGCCAACACCTTTCAACTGCCCAGCCTCTGGCTGCTGGCACTGGCAGCATTGATGCCCGGCTACGCCCTGTTGGGGGCGCTGCGCGGTCAACAACAAGCCAAGAGCGGTAGCCTGCTCAGCCTCAACCTGATCCTCGAGCACGGCAGCAAAATCGTCATCACGCTCGGCTTATGGGTATTGATCCCAGGTTTGAGCGCCGCCGTGTTCGGCTTGCTGGGGTCGTTGCTGGTCGCGCTGACCTTCGCCTGGTGGCAACTCGGCAAACCCCAGCTTCAAAACACCATTCAAACCGACCAAACCCAGACCCTCGAGTTACGACGTTTTGCCCTGTCTGCCATGCTCGGAATGTTGGCACAGGCACTGATCAACAACAGCGACATTCTGTTGGTGCGGGCGCTGCTGCCCGCCAATATTGCGGGGCAATACGCCGCCATCGCCATGATCGGACGGGTGATCTTTTTTGCCTCGTGGGCGGTCACGGCAACCCTGTTCCCAATGGTCGCCAAACGCCATCAAGCCGCGCAAGAACACGCGTCGTTGCTGCACTTTGGGGTGATTGCCGTTGCGGGTCTGAGCCTTGGCATGGTGCTGGTTTGCAGCCTTTGCAGTCCACTGGTGGTTCAGGTGCTGTTTGGCAGCGCCTACCAAAGCGGCGCAGCTTGGCTGCCCTGGTACGCCCTGGCGAGCGGTCTGTATGCCACGGGCAATGTCATGGTCAGCCACGCCCTGGCGACCGGAAAGAAGTCCATCAGTTGGCTGGTTTTTGCCGCCGCAATTTTACAGATTGTTTTGATTGTTGCGTTTCACCACTCGGTGCTTGAAGTGATTCAAGTCCAAGTCATTGCCATGAGCATTTTACTGTCCGCCCTCGGTTTCGCAGCCTTCAAATTCTCGAGCAAATAGGTTTAACCCAAGGAGATCAAGATGTCATACCTCGACTTTCAAGCATGGAACACCCACCCAAGCCAAAAACCCGTCCTCTCCATCGTCATCCCCGCCTACAACGAAGCCCAGCGCATCCTGCCGACCCTCGCCGCCATGGCGGTTTCAGTCTCGAGCCTGACGCTGAACTGGGAATTGATCGTCTCCGATGACGGCAGCCGCGACGAAACCGTCGCCCTTGCCGAGAGCCTGGGCTGGCAAAACCTGCGGGTGCTGCGTCACGCCAACACCGGCAAGGGCGGCGCGGTCAAGCGCGGCGTTCTGGCAGCCAAAGGCGAGATGATCCTGTTCGCCGACGCCGACAACAGCACCCCCATCGAAGAGGTCGCCCGTTTGATGGCAGAACTCGGGCGCGGTCACGCCATCGCCATCGGCTCGAGGGCTGCCGAGGGTGCAGTCGAAGAGAACAAAAGTCGCTTGCGTCACCTCGTCTCGGGCATCCTGCGCACCGTGGTGCGCGTCGTCAGTGGGGTACAGGTCAAGGACACGCAGTGCGGTTTCAAGCTGTTCAGCCGTCAAGCCGCGCTCGAGTTGTTCTCCAAGCAACAGGTTTCGGGTTTCTCGTTTGACCTCGAGTTGCTGTATCTGGCTCGCAAATTTAATTTAAAAGTTGCTGAAGTTCCCGTGCGCTGGTACGACGCGCCAGGCTCCAAGGTCAATCCCGTGTCTGACAGCCTCAAGTTCTTGCGCGACCTGGTACGGATTCGGCGCGATGACCTGCTGGGGGTTTACAACCGTCCACCTTACGGTCACGTCACCATGAATTGATTTTGATTCTGGCGGCACGAAGCTCGAGCTGTAACCACAAAGTACATTTAAAGAGGGTAAAAATCCATGAAAACCCAATCGGCTCCTCAAAATCTGGCGGTCATCGTTGATCGCAACGGCACATACCAATCGGCAGTTCTGGCTGGGGTCAAAGATTTTTTGCGAACGGTTGGTTGGTCCCAAACCCTTTTCTACGGGCAAGAACTCAATTTTCAAAGCAGGGCGCATTCCAATGCCAGCGAGATTTATTCGCTGATCAATCCAAAGAACCATGCCGGCATTTTGTTTCTGGCGGGAACCGTCGGCAACAATTGTTCAGACCCTCAACTGCTCGAGTTTCTTCAGGGTTTTCAACCCTTGCCCGTGGTCAGTTTTGGTCGGAAACTGCCGCAAATTCCATCGATCTTGACCGACACCAAACACGGAATGCGCGAATTGATGGAACACCTGATTCTCGACCTCGGTTTGAAACGCTTTTGCTTTGTTCGAGGTCGCTTGAACAACCCGCAATCTCAAGAACGTGAGTTGACCGTTCGCAACAGCCTGGCAGAACATGGTCTGAGCCTGCCAGAAGATTTCGTGCTGACCGGAAATTTTGAAGCCCACACGGCACAAAAAGTGTTCCTCGGGTTTTTAGGGCTTCATCCAAACAGTCTTGACTGCGTGATCTGCGCCAATGACGACATGGCTCAAGCCGTCATCAAAACCCTGGGCGAGCAGGGGATTCGGGTTCCCGAAGACATTGCCGTGACCGGATTCGATGACGTTTCTGAGAGTCAGTACACCCTGCCACTCTTGACCACGGTACGACAACCACTGTTTGAACAGGGCGTGGCGGCAGCCAGAATTTTGTACAACATCGTTCACGGACTTCCCCACGAGACCGATTTGACCGGCAACAGTGCGCTGGTGGTGCGCGAATCTTGCGGTGCGGCGCTCAGCCTTCAGGAGCAAGATTTCTTGCTGCCAAAATTTGCAGAACTACCGCTTCGAGAACGCGATTTGTACCAACAATTGGTCTCGAGCTTGAATCAAAGCGACCTTGCTTTTGTGCGCCAGATGAAAAACCATTTTGAATCCGACCTGAGACAAAACCAGGAACTTGAGGTCTGGTACAGCATTTTGCAAACCTGGCGGCGGCAAGCCGCACTGGAATTATCACCCGAAAACCTGGCTAAATTTGATGCCACAAGCAGCAGGATTGGCGGCGTGCTGGTCAAAACCATGCAGACCGCCACCAGGCTCGTCAAAGCCGAACGCCAAGTCCACACGACCAACAACAATCAAATTGCCATGTCTCTCAGTGGTCACGAGACGCTCGAGACACTGATGCAAGACTTGCAAACCAACCTGAACGGACTTGGTTTGAACAATTACATGGTGGCATTGTACGAAGAATTTGGACTGCGTCCGTCAACAAACGCTCGAGTCTGGATTCAAAAATCGAGCAGCAATCCAGACATGGGACGAACCTTCAAAACGCTTTCACTGTTGCCCGAATCGATGCTCGAGCTTCTATCCGAGGGCACTTGCAACGTCTACCCCTTGTGCATCCACGAAGAACATTATGGTTACATGATGTTAAACCATCCAGACCAGTGGGGTTACGACGGCGAACGCCTTGCGTACCTGGTGGCTCAAGGCATTCACCGCGTGGTCAAAACCCAAGCCTTAAAACAATACTCCGAGCGGCTCGAGCAACAGGTCAGAATTCGGACGGAGCAAATCGAACAAGCCAATCTGGAACTCAAACGCTCGTTGCTGCTGGACGGCTTGACCGGAATTTACAACCGCAGCGCCTTCGATGATTACCTGCACCGCATGTGGCAACAACACCACAAATCCCAAGAAAGTTTGAGCCTGCTGATGTGCGATGTCGATTTTTTCAAAAAATACAACGACCGTTACGGTCACTTGCAGGGCGATCACTGCCTGCAAGTTGTCGCCAAAGCGATTGCCGAATCCGCACCGCGTCCCAACGATTTTGTCGCCCGTTACGGCGGCGAAGAATTTGTGGTGGTGCTGCCCGAAACCAATGCCATCGGCGCAATGCGGGTTGCCGAACGAATCCAAAAGCAAATCGCCCAGTTGTGCCTTCCACACCAAGGCTTGGAAAGGTTTGACATTGTGACCTTAAGCATTGGGATTCAGACCATGATTCCGAGTGACCAAACCTCCATGCAAGATTTGATGCAGAGTTCAGACATGGCGCTGTATGCCGCCAAACAAAACAGAAACCAGATTGTTGCCAGTCGCACCTGGGGAGTGCAAACAAATTAAAATACCCTCCAAACGCCGTGTTTCATCATAAATTCTGGGGAACAGTCAATTACCTTGAGACTGTTCCCCAGAATTCGTGTCGTCTTTTCAAAAAGCCATTTCCCTCACCCGAGCCAGATGAATTGTTTGGCTCGGGTGAGGAAGAGAGTATTGAGATGTGACTGAAACCAGAACACAGCATCCGCTCGGGTTATTGATTTCGGTGGATGCTCGAGATTTTTACTTTAGGCAAAAGAAGGTTTGCAGGCTTGCAAGTGGCTGTTTTCGCCGTTGACGGTTTGGCGAATCAGGTTTTCGGTATCCAGGGTTTTCAAGGGTTTTGCCAGATAATAACCCTGCACAAAACCGCAGCCCAGCGAACGCAATTGATTGAGTTGATCTATGGTTTCGACACCTTCGGCAATGACCTTCAACTGCAAGGCTTGCGCCATGGCGATCATGGTTTTGACCAATTCGGCACTCTCGAGGGCATGGAGTTTTTGAATAAAAGACCGGTCAATTTTGAGCGCATCGATAGGCATTTGTTGCAGGTAACTGAGCGACGAATAGCCGGTGCCAAAGTCATCAATGTGCAACTGAATTCCGGTTGCCCGAAGCCGTTCAAAATTGTTCATGACGTGCGGCGCAATTTGAATCAAAATACTTTCGGTGATTTCCAGACGCATTTGCTTGGGGTTAAAACGGCAGGCTTTCAAGGTTTGTTTGATGCGTTCGTGCAGGTTGGGCTGGTTAAAATCTTTGCTCGAGAAATTGACGTTCAGCGACAAACGACCAAGCTCTGGAAATTGGGTTTGCCACAAATTGACTTGACGCGCCGCCGTCTCCATCACCCACAAATCAATCTCGGCGATCATGCCAATCTCTTCTGCCACCCCAATAAACTCGAGCGGCGCGATCAAACCCTTGGTCGGATGCTGCCAGCGAACCAGTGCCTCAAAACCAACAATGCAATTGTCGGTTGCCGAGACAATCGGTTGGTAGCAGACAAACAATTCCTGATGGGCAATGGCGAGCCGCAAATCAGTCTCGAGTTCATTGCGGGTCAGAATGGTTTGACGCATGTTCAGATCAAAGACCACATTTTGCGCCCGTCCAGCCGATTTGGCGTGATACATGGCGATGTCCGCATCGCGCAGCACATCCTGCGCCTCGAGGTAATCCATGTTGCTGGTCACAATACCAATGCTTGCAGAGATGTGAATCTCGAGGTCACCGATCCAGACCGATTGCAGCAAGGATTTTTGCAGTCGGTCGGCAACCAACATGGCGTCGCTAAGGTCCTGAACCTCGTCGAGCAAGATCGTGAATTCGTCACCGCCCAGACGCGCCACGGTGTCCGAGGCACGGACGCCCTCGAGCATTCGCTTGCTCAGTTCGATCAGCAAGGCATCACCGACAGCGTGACCCAGAGAATCGTTGACTGACTTAAAGCGGTCTAGATCGATAAACAACAGGGCAAAATGCCGCTCTGGACGGCGCTCGCGCAGGGCAATCACCTGACGCAACCGTTCGAGCAACAGCGGACGGTTGATCAAACCAGTCAAGGCATCGTGCGAAGCCTCATGCTGAAGTCTGGTCAGCAGCTCACGCAACTCCATTGACGAGATGGCTAAAGACCGCTCGAGCAACTCACGGTCACGGTCATGGTCTTGGTAGGTTTGATTGACTCGAGTCAACAGCGCGTTCCAGCTCTTCTCATCTGGCGTCGTTGTTTGGTTTAAACCCATTTTGTGAAGCTGGCGTTCTAAGACCCTGTGCATGTTCAGCTCAACTTTCAAAAAGCGTGGTTAAGGTCATGGTTTGATTGTGAAAATCACAATGCCCACTGGCATGTGGTGATATTTCGCCGTAAGAATAAAACCCAACCTGCTGTGCCCCAAACGGTAAAGCCTCCAACGTGGCTTCCAGTTCGTCTTCAATGTATTCGCCCAGCACCAGGCGGCGTCCGACACAACTGATGGCGATGCACAGCATGGTTTGTGACACCAAATCTTTGGTTAAAAACTGAGATTGAACTTCCATCGCCGCCGAGCTTGCCCCTTCAATCAAACGACCAAAATTGGCTTTCATCAATTGCACCATCGACCTGAAGGGAATGTCACCGGCAAAGGTCATGCTCTGCTGGTCTTCATCGACTGCCAGAATCGTTCTGACCACACTTTCGCCGTCTTTTGTCCTGAGCGACAGTGGGAAGTGCAAGGCTGATGCCGGAAGCCCGTCTGCCTGATTTCCCAGATATTTTTTGTACAGCTCGAGTGCCGGTTTGCCGTCCAGCTCGAACAACACGTTTCCCTGCGAACGGGTGACTTCACGCTCAGGTCCAAAGATATCCCAGCCGCCCTGGCAACCATGATTCATGTTCAGGTCATCGCCGTACAGACCCACCGCCGATACCATTCCCGATTTGGGTAAGCCAGAATCAATCGTCCAGGTTCGTTTAAAGGCTGTGCCATCTCCGGCTAAACCGCCAGAAATAACCACCGATGGGGGCAGAATAGAATTTAACCCCGCGATCAGTTCAGTACCATTGACCAGCAATCCGTCAGAAAACAAGAGAATGCCTCGAAGCCCACTTTCAGGCTCGAGCGTTAACTTTTGGGCAATCAACTGACCCACCTTGAATGCGTTCAAACCATTGTTGGCGTCCAGGGAGAGGCTGATGTTTTTGAGATGGGTCTTTTGAAAACGAATTATTGCCACGGACAGGCTGTGGTCAAACAAGGAGGCACCGTGAATTTCACCCGAGGTTGAACAACCCAAAACCTGCGATTTGGGAAAGGCTTGCACCAGTTCTTCTATCGGTTCTGGACAATCCAAGTAATTGGAGGCACCAAACACCAGAATCAGGGTTTGACTGGAATCGAGGTGTAGGGGAAAGGTTTTTGACCAACCACTGGTATCTAAAAACATCAAGCTTTCAATTTGCGAAGCCATGGGCTTGGACCTCCTTGATGGGTCTTTTAAAACAATAGCCCAACAACTCTTTATAAATTCTTACATATTTGTATAAAATGCAACTTTTGAACTTTAAGGGAGCCGTTCGTGTTCAACCCTGTGTTGTCCCAAGATTTCACTTTTATCTGGCAAGTCGATTCACCTTGCCAGGCTCAAAAATTGTTGATGTCCTCGATGTGCCCAACCAGCTCGAGCGTGAAATTTCCAAAAGCGCTGTTGTGTTCAAAGTTCTTTGCCGGTGTCATCAGGGCGCCCTGCACTTGGAACTCCAACAGGGTACCCGAGGCTTGGCTCAGCGTCAGAATCCCGTCACTCGTGTCCCAAAACATGCCTGCGGCATTGGTCGTGCTGTCGCCCGCATGGTCGAGTTGTTCAAAATAGGTCAGCAGGGCAGTCCCTGGAGTACCAAAATGTACGGCATCCACGAGTTTGTAATGGCGTCCCGTTTCATAAGGTGCCGTCAGGCAAACTTCAACGTTGCGCCTGTGGTCGCTGCTCATGATTTGACATAAACTGCCTTTGAAATTGGCGTAACCAATTTGCGCCTGGTAATCGGTCAAATTCGCGTTGGTCGCAGCTTGATTTAAAAACGACGCCAAAATATTGCTTTTGTCGTGCCCAACATCAATTGGTGTCCTCAATAGCTGCAAACGCGTCTCGCCCTTGGCAAAGCTTGTGGCAGCCGACACGGTTGCAAAAGAGGCGCTGTAAGATTTGTAAGATTTTGATATTCGCAACTCGAGTTGCGCCTGATCGGCATTTTCGGCGATGGTCACGGGTTGAGCTTGGACTCCGGCGGGAAGGTTGTCCACGTAGACAAGAATCGCTGGGTGTGCTTGACCAGAATCTTCGAGTTTGACCGTAATGCCAACACTCGAGTTGGCTTCCAGGTTCAATTCTTTGGGAAAGACTGAAATCTGAAATTCCTTGCTCAATGCAGGGTCTTGCGAGGATGGAACAGTCATCGTGGGACAGGCTGTCAGTAACCATGCCAAACCAATAGAAACGACCAACAATTGAATATTTTTCATGTCACTACCCTTTCTGGACAAAAGGGTAGACGGGTGCATAAAACCGGTGACATTCAGTCTGAATGAGTTTGATTTTAAGCTTGGGTCGGTCGCACCACTCGCTCCATTTACCCGAGGTGCCCGAATTGCAGGGTAAATCTCATCGCTTCCCGTTGCCGCTAATGTACTTTTAAAGATTAAATCATGTTCGCAAATTTGTCAAGCGTTTTTATCAATTATATCATTTATACTATTTAGTGATAGACTTGTAAGCGATCCCAAGCAAATCTGAGAATTCAAAATGGTCATTCACCAGTTTAATCGTGTCAACATGCGGAATCAGTTTCTCGAGCACCGCGTCTAGGGAAAATCATTTGCGCTCAGACTAAGCCACACGTTAATCAGGGCACATACCAAATCTTGAATCGTTTATCTTACAGTAATTTCAGTCTTTATTTTTACACTTCTATGGTATTGGATTTAAGAATTTCAGGGTTCGGAGGCGATAGTGATCTCTGTACTCGAGGATGGGTTGTTGATACACTCGAGCCTCCAGGCAATGTCACCCCCGCAGCACTCGGTATATTCCCAGGAACACTCGAGGCAGTCACCGAATTCAAAGCTGGCAGCACAATGGAAACTGGAGCACTTAATGCGGTGAAACCCGAGGTTGTGGTTTGGGTTGGGGTGCCCGAGGGTGAAAGGTTGGTGGTCGTCACGCCGAAAGATGGAGTGCTAACGCTCGAGGGTTCGGTCACGGCGTTGGTGATGGCGGTACTCGAGCTTGGGGTTGGTTGCGCTCAGAATTGACAAATCATTCTTACAACGATAATGTTGTGTCAACGCTCCCAGACTTCGACCAAAACGGCAACCTTCCCCCATGCAAACATGCTTGCACTTGGACTGCTTTGACCCAACATTTCGCCTGGAATACCCACCGCGCCATCATATCGGCGGACTCCGCGCCGCCCTGACCAGCCTTCACACCTGTGGCTGCCAAACCGCTTGGATCGACGGAAGTTTCACCACCAGTAAAGACAAACCAGGCGACATTGACGTTTGCTACGACACCACCGACTTTGCAAAATTAAAACAACTCGAGCCAACACTACTGGATTTCACGAACGCTCGAGCCAGCATGAAACAAAAATTTAGTTGCGAATGCTTTCCTGCAAATTTACCCGCAGAACCAGGCGGACTCACGTTTCTCGAGTTTTTTCAAGTCAGTAAAAACCAAGAAGCCAAAGGTATCATTCGACTGAACTTAAACAGCCTGGGGGTCACACCATGATCGAGAATCAACGGCAGTACAACCTAACCAAAGCCAACCTCGAGCGTTTCAAAATAACCCTTTCATACATTGTGCAACAAGACATTTCAAAACTCGAGGTGCAAATTCAAAGGGACGCGGTGCAAAGTGAAATCGAGGTTTTAACCAATCAATTAAACGCTTTTGACGAATTGCAAAATGGACAAACCCAAGTTGAACTTGGGGCTTTTGAAGACATTGCCGAGAAATTGATTCAAGCTCGGGTCGCAAGAGGATTTACGCAAGCAGATTTAGCGGCAAGATTGAAGATGAAACCGCAACAAATTCAACGTTACGAAGCTTCCAAGTACGCGAATGCAAGTTTAACCAGGGTGCTCGAGGTGGCAAGGGTTTTACAAAACGCGAAATGATCTCGAGCGAAAAAAATCTGAAAAACCAGCAGAAAGAACCCCGAGATTCTGAAAAGGTTTCTCGAGGTAAGTTTGAATTCCAAAATAGATGAGGGTGAAAGGTTTGTCGTGGTCACACCAAACGTTAGGGGGTTGACGCTTGAGATTAAGGCATTGGTAATGGCGACTCGAGCTTGGGTTGCTACGCGACTGGAAGGTTTGAACGGCTTGTGACGCAGATGGGGTGACGGCGCTAACGCTTGGAACACCCAGGTTTGTGCTGGTGGGGGTGACGGGGGCTTGAAGGGTCGTGATCGAGAAATCTGAATTTGCTGGAGTGAAGGTTGGGATACTCGAGGATGGAGTCGGATTGGTTGCGCTCGAGCTTTTCCGCGTATGATGCGTCAAATGGCAGAACCCAAAAGAATCGTCAGCGTTTCACTCGGATCAAGCAAACGCAACGCCAGCGCCCAGTACGACGTGCTGGATCAAAGTTTCCTGCTCGAGCGCATCGGCACGGACGGCAGCATGGAAAAAATGGCGGAACTCTTCCGCGAACTCGACGGCAAGGTGGCGGCGTTCGGTTTGGGCGGCACGGACTTAAACATTGTCGCTGGCGATAAAACCTACAGTTTTAAGGATATCAAAGCGCTGGTTGCCAATGCCAAAATTACGCCTGTTCTTGACGGTGGCGGCTTGAAGCACACGCTCGAGCGTGAAGCGATTCGGCAACTCGAGCCACTGATTGGTTGGAACGGACGCAAAACCCTGATGGTTTCGGCGGTGGATCGTTTTGGCATGGCAGAGGCGCTCTCCGAGGCTGGCGCGAACGTGTTGTACGGTGACCTCATCTTTGGTTTGGGTTTGCCGATTCCAATTCGTTCGATTGTCACACTCCGAACCTTCGCGCAGATTTTGCTGCCCGTGATTACACAGTTACCGTTCAAATGGTTTTATCCGACGGGCGAAAAACAAGACAAGATCGAACGCGACGCTCGAGTCAAGCATTATGAATGGGCGGATGTGATTGCGGGGGATTTCTTGTACATCAACCGTTACCGCCCCGAGAAGTTAACAGGCAAAACGATATTGACCAACACCATTACCGCCAGCGATGTCGAGGCTTTGAAAGCGGCGGGCGCAAAACGCCTGATTGCGACCACACCAAAATTGAACGGTCGCAACTTTGGCACGAACGTCATGGAAGCGTTTTTTGTCGCGGCAAGCGGTAAAAATCGCGTGTTGACGTCGCAAGAATTGACCGAATTTATCAAACTGGTTGGTTTCAAACCCGAAGTTTACGAATTGAACCCATAATCTATTTTTTGACACTCAACCGTTGCGCCTCGAGCATCGAGGCTTTTGCATCCGCCCCACCAATCAAACAGCGCTCGAGTTGTCCCTCGAGAATCGCCCGCCAATCTTGAAAGTCAACCAAGTGCGGCAGGTTGTAACTGCGGTCCAGCGCCTCGAGTCCGGCTTTCATGACTGGATTGCTGGCAAAATCGCCCAGCAGCTTGACGGCGCTTTTGCGAACGGGCAGGTAATAACTTTGCTTGTCGAATTTGACAATGTTGTCGGGTTTGGTCAGGTATTGCCAGAATTCAAACGCGCCCTTGTTCTGCTCTGGCGGATTGCCTTTGAACGTCACCAATTGGGTTTCTCCGGCAATGGTCTTGCCTGGAAGCGCAACCGCGCCGACTTGAAACGGGGCGCTCGAGGGCAGGAACGGGTAGGCACTGGTTGGCACGACCACCATGAAAGCTTTGGTGCGCAAAAAGTCAATCACGGCAAAATTGGCTTGCCCAAAGGTGCGAATGATCGCGTATTTGGGCGTCAAGTCTTTGATAAATTGCAGGGTGCTGATCGTGGTCGCCTCGTCAAAAGTGGGCAGGTTGTCCGAACCGAGCAGGTTACCACCTCGGCTCGAGACCATCGAACCAAAAATCCAGGCATCGGTGAAGAAGATCGCACCCTTGCTTGTGCGGTTGGTCAAGGCTTTGGCTGCTGTCGCAAATTCGTCCCAGGTTTTGGGTGGGGTTAAACCTTTGGCTCTGAAGGCATCGGCGTTGTAAAACAGCAACAAGGTGCTGGATGCCCACGGTAAACCCAACCTCGCGCCAGAAACATTGCCGTTGTCCCAAAAGGTTGGAAAAAAATCTTGAGTTGTGCCTTTGGGAAGGCTTGCAATTTGATCATTCATGTTCTCGAGGACGCTGGGTTTGGTCAGCGCAAGGGTGCTAAAAAAAGCATTGTCCACCATTGCCATGCCTGGCAGTCCACCCGCGCGAAGCGCCGCCGTGACTTTGATTTGAATGGTTTTGAAATCGCCAATGTATTGCGGGTCGATCTGGTATTTGTTCTGGGATTTATTGAAATCCACCGCAAATTGATCCAGAACGCTCGAGCCTGTCTCCTGACCCAGGTAATGCCAGAAGACAATCTTGGTGGGCGCTGCCAGGACATTGCCAAAACCGAGCACAATGGGCGCGAGCACGGCGCATAAAAAAGAGAAGAAAACTCGAGATTTCACATGATTACTATAGCCTGCGATTACTGAAAGCCTTGTGTGAAACAACCCAATGCATGTTCAGCGCAGGTCTCAATCAAGGCTTTGGTTTTGAATCAAAAAATCCCGATGATAAAATCGGGATTTCCCTGACTGAAACTAAAGTTTTAAGCGTCGTGCATGATTTTATCGAGACGGTCAATCATGGTTTTGAAGGTGGTTGCGCGTTCGATCAGGCGACCACGGTGTTTTTCCATGCTGGCTTTGGCTTTTTTGGATTCGTGCAAAACCACGCGAATGTCATCGAGCGGCATGTCCACCTCGCGCAAACTGCGAATGCGCTCGGCGGTTGGAATTTGCTTTAAGTCGTAATACCGATAACCAGTTTCGTTGTCTACGGTGTTGGGTTGCAGCAAACCCTCTGCGTCGTACAGGCGCAAGGCGCGAACAGAGAGTCCTGTGAGTTGAGAGAACCGACCTATTGGAACGAGATTCAAGAGTGCCTCCTTCGTTTTCTTAAAACACGTTTTCAAACCAGGGCTTGAACACGCATTGCGAGATTCAATCAGGTCGATGTGCCTCTTTGACAAGACATTCCAAAACGCAAATTCCCCAATCCGAATTTTGGTTTTTACACATTATTTCTGATTAAACATTTTGAGTCTGAAGTATACCCTAACGTAAGGGTCAAGCAACGGAACGTCTTGAAGAAGTTGGCTTGAACCTCAGAATAACAATACTCTTCCAGGATAGATTTTGTGTGAATATTGCACATTTTAGCGTCTGTGATAGGGCTTTTGCGCTTGGAAAATTTCAAAAATACAATGGTGTTCTCATTTGAAGCCAAAAGTAATGAGGCTAGATTCGACAAAAGTATTCTCTGCGGTAAGGGTTTTTTAGGGCATTTGTGAACCTTATACAAGATGAAGAACCCTGACATTTCGGGTCCTGGTTCTTCGGGGTTTAAGTGAAAATTTCAAACAATTTGGCAATCAATTCAAAATCGCTGCGCCCAATCTCGAGGTGTCCACGCAAAAACGGATAACCCCAACGTGCGGGGTTTTCGATGAACTCGAGCTTGGCAATCAAAGGTCGAATTGGCACAATTTGTGCAACCTCGAGAAACCTCACATCGCGTCGCCAGGGTTTAAAGTCGCCCAGGTCGGCTTGGTAGGTTGGGTGGGCTAGAATTTCTCCGATGGCGGTGAAAGCTTGCAGCGTTTGGCTGTCTGGTGCAAGTTCTTGACGCGGCGAATAGTAAATAATCCAGTCCTTTGCCTGCATTTTCTCGAGCGCGGGTTTTTTGCCGTGTCCGAGTTGACAAAATCCGCCCTTAACGCCGTTCAGAACATGATCGTGAGAGGCGACGCCAATCCAGTAACGCATTATTCCTCCAAAAGCGTTTGTAAAGTCAGTGCAAATTCCCGAGGTCGCTCGAGCTTGGAAAAGAAGCTCTTGTCGACCGCTTCAACGGCTTTGATGGCGATGTTCACCAAAGCCAGACCTGTCGGAGTGATGGTTAACAGTTTGGCTCGAGCGTCCATCGGGTCGGTCTGGCGCATCAGATAACCCTTGGACTCTAAGGTTCTGACCACCTGTGAGGTCATCATGACATCGGTGTTGGCGTGCTGCGCCAGCAACACTTGCGCAATGCCTTTGTCTTGCTTTGAAAGCCACGCCAGGCTTGCCAGCAGCACAAATTGCACGTGGGTCAAATCCAGAGGCTCGAGCGCTGCCCGAATTTGGCGTTGCCAGGCGTTGGTGACACGCCAGAGCAAAAAGCCTGGGTTGTCGTTGGGTTCGGAAAATTCGGTTTGAAGTGGCATGACAGATGCTACCTGACTCGAGCGAGATGAGGTCTCTTGAAAACGAACGCGATTATTGCACCAACAATTCAGCGATTTGTCGTTCGAGAATTTGTTTTTGCTCGAGGTTTGGAGCTTTGTTTTTGGCGCGTCGTAAAAACTCGAGGCTGCGAGGATCGTTGTACTCGAGCATGAGTTGACTGGCTTTGCGTAAGTGCTCGAAAGGTTCGGGAGCAGTTCTGGAAAGGTGAACAAGTTCTTGAAGATTTTTTAATTGATGCTTTATGCGGCGGCATTCTGGACAATCTTGTAAAGTTGAATTAGCAGAAATAACAAAGGTTTCGTATGCCCAACGTTGCTGCCCTTTTGTGTAGGTAAAATCTTTTCGACAGGTTTGACAATTGATCTCGTAATCAAAATAGAAATACGGTGCTTTTCCCTCGCTACGATTGATAATGAAGACATTTTCAAAGTTAGCAATTTCACTCTTTCCATTCAAGACACACGCGTCACAAGCCCACATTACAAAAGTTGGGAGTTGTCGTTTTCCCCAATTTTCCCCAATACGATTTTCATGAAATTGAATGTTCTCAATATATTTTAAGCATAAATCAAGATAATACGGATATTTATTTTGATACATTTTATTCATTACGTTACTTACTACAAACCATTTTCGTTGAAGTTCAAGTAAATGCGTTTGATCTAAAATTTGAACTTTTGTTGAGCAACACGGGCAATTCAGCACATAATCTTCTCGGAAATATGAATGGCTTGGTTCAAAAGGTTGGAAATCTTCAGTAACGCTCGAGTTGAGCGCTTCCCGATAACGCATTCGCCATTCTTCAATCCAGCCTTGCTCCAGTAATTTTCGGTCTGATTTGGCTGACATAAACACAATTCTACTCGAGCTAAAACTGTTTTATTGTTCGGCGGCAAGTTTTGCCAGGTTGTCAACCGTGCTTGGCAGGCGTTTGGCAATACCTGCACCCAGAGTTTCAACGTATTTTTCCCACGCCTCGCCAACAATTTCGCAGTGGTGGGTGATGCGTGTGCCCTCAAAAGTTGGCTCGAGTGTGTGGGTGAAGACCACACTTGCGCCTGGCAGTTGGGTGCTGTCGGTAAATCCTTGGTTTGGTGTGACTTCAAGCAGGGTGAACGGCATTGGGGCGGGAGCGCCAACGGGATGCAAGGTTCCGGTGCTGCCCGCCTCAAACGCGCCTTGCAGGGTTGTGGCGATCAGGTGGGTGTCCCAGCGTTTCCAGTTTGGGAAGTCGGCGTAGAGGGCAAAAATGGTTTCAGGGCTGGCGCTCGAGATGCTGCTGGCTTGGGTGCTCCACATAAAATCCTCCTGGCTCGAGGTGGCTCGAGCAGTGCTGAAAGAATGGCTTTGGGTTTGAAAACTAAGTTTGATTCTGTTGATAGATAATAAGCGCACTTAGTAATATTGTCAAGTGACCAGTTCAAGCATTGGACTTGACCCAAGGTTTCCCATAAATTGAATTTTATGACCACGCTCGAGACATGCCCTGGCTGCCAAGCGGTACTGCCAAAAATTGAAAACGGCGCAATCCACCGTTACATGACCTCATCGGCAGGATGTTGGGCAATCTTCAATTCGCTCAATGACCCTGACCGACCCCTTGCACCCTCAACATTCAACAACCTGATCGTGGATGCTTACGCGGTGCAACACCCTGGCACACCGTCGGATCAAACCATCAATTCAGTCGCCATTCATGCAATGGTGCTTTACGGCATACTCGAGCGCGGTTTTAAACCAGAACAAGCCTTGTGGCTGCGGCAACGCCCAGGACGAATCAAAAGCACTGAAAAACACTCGAGATTCCACTGGCTGACCCCGCCCGCGTTCGCCTCGAGTTTGAACGTCACGGATGTGGCAAATTGCAAAACTCCGCTCGAGCGTTCAGAATTGTTGGAACGTTGGATCAAAGATGTTTGGTCACGCTGGTCTGAGGAGCACGGGGAGCAAATCGGAATTTGGTTCGAGCGGTTCGTGATTTCAGAACGCCTCTGAAAAACCAAGTTACGCCCGACACATCAAAAACCCACCTCGAGCCTTAACCTCGAGACATGATCGACGGGTTCATTGGCAACACTCCAATCCTCAAACTCGAGCGGGTGACCAATCCTGACATGGCACAGGTCTGGGTCAAGCTCGAGGGGCAAAACCCTGGCGGCAGCATCAAAGACCGCACGGCGCTCAGCATGATTCTTGACGCCGAGGAGCGAGGTGTTTTGAAACCTGGCGGCACCATCGTCGAACCGACCTCGGGCAACACGGGCATCGGTTTGGCGCAGGTGGCGGCGGCAAGGGGCTACAAATTGATTTTGACGCTGCCCGCGCAAATGTCCATCGAGCGCCAACGCACCCTGCGGGCTTACGGTGCAGAGTTGGTGCTGACCGACCCAGAGCGCAGGATGCTTGCGGCAATTGAAGAGGCAGAGCGCATTCGGGACGCGACGGGCGCGTGGATGCCGAATCAATTCGAGAATCCTGCAAATCCGCGAATTCATTACCAAACCACTGGTCCAGAAATCTGGCGGCAAATGAACGGCAAGATTGACGCATTCGTGTACGGTAGTGGCACTGGCGGCACGATCAGCGGCGTCGGGCAGTATTTGAAAGAACAAGACCCAAAAATAAAAGTGATTGCCGTTGAACCAAAACGCTCGAATGTGCTCTCCGGCGGAACAAGGGGGGAGCACGGCTTTCAGGGCATGGGACCTGGTTTTATTCCCAAAAACCTCAACCGCGATTTGCTGGACGAGATCAAAACGGTGCTCGAGGAGGACGCGTTTCCGTTGGCACGGCAGCTTGCCAAACGGGAGGGTTTGTTTGTCGGCATGAGCGGTGGCGGCATGATTTACACCGCGCTCAAGGTGGCAAAAACCCTGGGCGCAGGGAAACGCGTGGTGACGATTGCCTGCGATACCGGCGCGAGGTACTTGAGCACCGCACTGTTTGCCGAGGATGCCGTGCTTGAAGCCTCAAGTCATCACATTTAAGGTTTTTTACGTATTATTGATATTTATTTTGTTTTTAACATAAAATAATGTTGCTTTGGTCTTATAAGTTGTCACACACAACGATTTTTATGCTAAGGTCTTCAGAAGTGATTCGGGGAAGCAAGAAATTTCAATTGCCTTCAAGGGAAACCGTTCTGTACGGAATCCTGACCTTGGTTATTGCCCTGGGTTTATTGCAAATCAGTGCACTTTTGGGCTTGACCCTGTTCAGGCAAATCGAGATGAACGCCAACATCAACAGCGAAAAAGTCCGTGTGGTCAAACTGCAAAGTGAAGTCAACGGTTTTAAAACACGTTTTAACGAAGCCAAAACCGATCCTGTGTACCTCGAGTTTGCCGCCAGAAATCTGGGGTTCATCAAAAAAGGCGAACAGGTGGTCATTCCGACCAACAAACCAAACCTGATTCTGACTCCTCAAAAACCAAAATGAAACTCGAGCTGCCAAAAAACCTGCCCGACAAAGTTGGCGTAAAAGCTTTTATTGAAATCTTTGAGCAAGCCGAACTTGATTTGACCCTCAGTTTGGGCAAGATTTGCGGCTCCAAAGTGGCGGCGGTGGCACTGGACAATTCACTCGAGGTGTACAGTGTGACGCTGGAGCCTCATGAGCTTGAAAACGCGGCTGTTGCGAGGGCAAAGGCACTGGCATTTGTGGCAGAGTTGCAAACACACCATCTCGAGATGGTTTAGGTTTTCTCGGGTCAGTTGTCACGCTTGCAATTAAAAGCACAAGCTATGATGGGGTTCAGCGCCTGAGTCTCCCCAGCAGCGCTCTCGAGGTTCTTTATGTTCAGATTGATTGCTGACCTGGTATCCAAACGCCCAGCCTGGGTGCTGATTTTTTGGGCTGTGCTCTTGCTGGTTTCTGCACCATTCGCCGCGCTCGCCCCAAAGCGACTCGTCGGCAGCGCCAGCAACGCCAAAAACAGCGAAGCCCAAATGGTCAACAAGCTCTTTGAAACCAAATTCGATCAGCGTCAAATTGACCGCACCATTCTGGTTTCCGAAAGCAGCCTCTCGAGCGACGACCCGAACTTCAAAAGCCAGTACAAAACCTTGACGACCCGACTGGGTAAACTGGACGGCGTCTCGAGCGTCACACGTTATTATGATGACAGTCCACTTAAACTTCGCAGCCAAGACGCCGAATTTGATGGCAAGACCATCACCGCCACGATCCTCGAGACGCGCCTCAAAAAACCCGAACCCGTCCTTGAAAACATCCGTAACACCGTGAAAGCCAGCAACATTCCAGACACCAAATTTTACGTGACCGGCGCAACCGCCGTGACCCAAGATTTTTTGAACCTGAGCGAATCTGACACCAAACGTAGCGAATTTTCGGCACTGCCACTGATCGCCATTATTCTGGTGCTGGCGTTTGGCGCTCTGGTCGCCGCAGGCATTCCACTCATTGTCGGCATGGTTTCGATCACCATTGCGATGGCAGCCGTGTTCGTCGTGACCCATTTTTTTGATGTCTCGAGCTTCGCGCAAAGTGTCGTCACCATGCTTGGTTTGGGCGCTGGCATCGATTACGCGCTGCTGCTGGTCAACCGATTCCGCGAGGAACTCTCCAACGGGCGCGACCCGCGCCGCGCCGCCGCCAACACCAGCCTGACCGCCGGACGCGCCGTGGCATTCTCGGGATTGACCGTGGCAATAGCGATGGCAGCCTTGCTCGTTCCAGACTTGCTGTTCGTTCGAAGCATGGGTGTGGCAGGTGTGATCGTGGTCATTCTGACGGTTCTCTCGAGCATCACTGCCGTTCCCGCCATGCTGGCGCTCTTGGGCGACCGCGTCAACAGTCCGCGCAAATTGCAATTCAAATTCACCTCGAGCAACCAAAACAACACTTTCTGGCACGCCTGGGCGGGACGCGTCATGCACCGCCCGTGGCTCTCGAGCATCCTGATTATCGGCTTTCTCCTGCTGCTGGGTTCGCCAGCCCTGCAAATGCAGCTCGGTTACACCGGCGCGTTCGGACTCTCGAGCCAGGTCGAATCCCGCAAGGGGCTGGCACTGATTCAACCCCTCGAGCTTGGCGGCGCGATGGACTCGTTTGAGATTATCCTCGATCTGGGCAAACCAGGCGGTTTTGACAGCACCGCCAGACGAAATTGGCGAACCCTCGACAAAGCGCTTGTTGCCATGCCCGACGTGCGCGTGGTGATCTCGCCGTTCTTGGTCGGGCGTTCAGACAACAGCGGCAGTGGCAACGGTTTTGGCGCTTTGGACACCCTGACCAAACGCAGCATCTCGAGTGACCGCCAATACCTGCACATGAGCGTGATCCCAAAAAATGCGGTTCACCCAGCCGAAATCCCAGGGTGGATTGCACGAATTCGCACCACGATTGCGGGCGCTGGATTTGAAAAGCACTTGCTCGGCGGTTCACCCGTTGGCGCTCAAGAATTTACCAACTCCATGATCAACGCCATGCCAATATCCATCGCCACCGTGTTTATTGCCACGTTTATTTTAATGGCTATCGCCTTCCGAAGCCTTTTGATTCCCCTAAAAAGCATCATCATGAATACCCTGACCGTCGGTGCAAGTTACGGCATCATCACCCTGGTCTTTCAAAAAGGTTTCCTTGCCAGCTTCTTCAACGTTCCCACCGACGTTGGCGCTATCGACTCGAGCTTGCCCTTGCTGATGTTCGCCGTGACGTTCGGACTCAGCATGGATTATGAAATTTTCTTACTTTCCAGGGTGCAAGAGGCGCACTTAAGCGGCATGAACAACACCGACAGCGTGAAAAGTGCGCTCGAGCGCACCGCAGGTGTGATCACCAGCGCCGCACTGATTATGCTGGTCGTTTTTTCTGCATTTATTCAAGGGGATGTGGTCGCCAACAAAACCATTGGCTTGGGCTTGGCGGTCGCCGTGGCGCTCGACGCGACATTGGTGCGCCTTATTCTTGTGCCAGCCGTGCTGCAACTGGCTGGTGAATGGAACTGGTGGCTGCCGAGCGGCTTGAAGCGCTTGATGCCAAAAGTCAGTCTCGAGCATTAAAGAAATTCAAATCACTCCTTGAGCCATATATTGACAGACTCATTATTATGGTGTTGGCGTAAAAATAGAACTATTTTGCGAATAGACATGCGTCACACCCAACCGAGCAGAATCGTTCATTGACCACAATCGGAGGACATCATGGCTGAAGTTTTAATGTTTCACCACGCACAAGGTCAAACGACTGGCTTTCTCGAGTTCGCAGACGAACTTCGTCGGGCTGGACATGAGGTGCATACGCCAGACCTTTTTGAAGGTCACACTTTTGACACTATCGAAGCTGGCGTGTCCTATGCCCGTCAAGTCGGTTTTGGAAACCTGCTGGACAAAGGTGTGCAGTCAGCCGACACCTTGCCCAATGGGTTGGTCTATGCGGGCTTCTCGCTTGGGGTCATGCCAGCACAGAAGCTTGTACAAACTCGAGCCGGAGCACGCGGCGCACTGCTCTTCGAGGCGTGCCTACCCGTTTCGGAGTTTGGAAATGGCTGGACTCACGGTGTTCCAGTACAAATACATGGCATGGATGCCGACCCATTTTTTGCTGATGAGGGCGACCTTGATGCCGCTCGAGCTTTGGTTGAACAGGTAGGCGCTTTTGCCCAAGCCGAACTCTTTTTGTATCCTGGCAATCAACACCTGTTTGCTGACCGCTCGCTGCCTTCTTACAACCATGATGCCGCAATGCTGCTGATGCAAAGAGTGCTCAGCTTCCTTGCCCATATTTGATTGCGCTTGAGCGATGCGTGTTAAAGCGCCTGATGCCAAAGGTCAGTCTTGAGCACCAAAGAAAATCACCTCAATCCTCGAGCCGAAGTTAAAACAACCGACTCGAGGATTTCTTTTGATTTGACTTCGAGCGCACTCGAAGGTTTAAGCTTTCACCTGTGAGCGCTCCCACCCTCAGCATTCAACAAGCCGCAACCCACAGCAACGTCAGCGTGCACACCTTGCGTTATTACGAACGCATTGGTCTGCTGCCGCCAATCGCTCGAGACGCCAACGGACAACGACGATATACGGAACGTGACCTTGGCGCGGTGAACACCTTGTTGCGCTTACGCGCCACTGGAATGCCGATTCAGGGTATGAAACGCTTCGCCGAACTTTTCGCGCAAGGCGAGGGCGCGATACCTGAGCGTTTGGCGTTGCTCGAGGAGCACCAAAAAGCTGTGCATCAAAGGATTCTCGAGTTGCAAACCAATTTAGAGGCGATTGATGGCAAAATCAAAATTTACCGCAAGAACACGCAAGTTATTCCAGACTCGAAGTCAAACTCGAGAGGCGTTGGAGGTTCTCTATGAAACAGGTTTCGCTTGGCAATCAGGGTTTGAACGTGTCCAAAATGGGTTTGGGCTGCATGGGCATGAGCGACTTTTACGGCGCTTTTGACGACAACGAATCGATTGGCGTGATCCATTTTGCACTCGAGCAGGGCTTAAACTTTCTGGACACCGCCGACATGTACGGCGTGGGGCGAAACGAGGAATTGATTGCCAAAGCGATCAAAGGCAAGCGCGATCAGGTGGTGATTGCCACCAAGTTTGGCAACGTGCGCGACCCGCAAACGGGCGCGTTCTTGGGTGTGAACGGCAAACCCGAATACGTTCGGGCGGCGTGCGAGGCTTCCTTGAAACGGCTCGAGGTGGGTCATATTGACTTGTACTATCAGCACCGCGTTGACCCGAGTGTGCCAATCGAAGAAACCGTTGGCGCGATGGCACAACTGGTCAAAGACGGTTTGGTGAAATACCTGGGGCTGTCTGAAGCCGCACCTGCCACGATTCGTCGGGCGCAGGCGGTGCATCCGATCAGTGCGTTGCAAACCGAGTACAGCCTGTGGTCTCGAGAACCCGAAGACGAGATTTTGCCCGTCTGCCGCGAGCTTGGCATTGGTTTTGTGCCGTACAGCCCGCTCGGGCGCGGTTTCTTGACGGGTCAGATCAAGAGCGTTGAAGATTTTGCCCAGGACGATTACCGCCGTCACAGCCCACGTTTTCAGGGCGAGAGTTTTAACAAGAACCTCGAGTTGGTCAGCAAGGTGCAAGCGCTGGCAGAACAGAAGAGATGCACGCCAGGACAACTGGCGCTGGCTTGGTTGTACAGCCAAGGTGACAACATCGTGCCGATTCCAGGCACAAAACGTCTTGCGTATCTCGAGGAAAATATTGCGGCTTTGAACGTGCAACTTGACGCAAACGACCTGGCGGAACTCGAGCAGATTGCGCCCAAAGGTGTGGCGGTTGGGGATCGTTACCCAAATATGGAAGGAGTCAACCGTTAACTCAGGGCGTAACAAGAAGCTCGAGATACCAGGCTCAGATGGTAAAAATCGTTGTGTGCAAAGCTGAACACAGCGATCCCGCCCGAAGGTGCGTTTTGGGATCTAGAAGGTTCACCCTTAAAACCCTCAATGTAACGCTTGTCGCACCCAGTCATGCAGGACTATCATGGCTGGGTTTGACATGTCCTCGAGCGCAGACAGTGCTCGGGTGTTATTGGAGGATTCATGAAAACCCCAGTTCGTGTTGCTGTGACTGGCGCTGCCGGTCAAATTGGTTACAGTTTGTTGTTTCGCATTGCCAGTGGTGCAATGCTCGGCGCGGATCAACCCGTGATCCTGCACTTGCTCGAGATCACCCCAGCGTTAAAAGCCTTGAATGGTGTGGTCATGGAGCTTGAAGACTGCGCATTTCCGCTGCTGGCTGGCGTGGTGCAAACCGATGATGCCAGTGTGGCGTTTAAAGATGTCAATTACGCGCTGCTGGTTGGTTCGATGCCGCGCAAGCAAGGCATGGAACGCGGCGATTTGCTGGCGGCAAACGGTGGGATTTTCCGTCCCCAAGGGCAGGCGTTATCCGAGCACGCCGCTCGAGATGTCAAAGTGCTGGTGGTCGGCAACCCCGCGAACACCAATGCGTTGATTGCCATGAACAACGCGCCAAAACTGGACAACAAGCAATTTAGTGCCATGACGCGCCTCGACCACAACCGCGCCCTGTCGCAACTGGCAGCCAAAACGAGCAAGCCAATCGCCAGCCTGTCCAAAATGACAATCTGGGGCAACCACTCGAGCACCCAATATCCAGATTTGTTCCACGCCGAGGTTGAGGGCGTCAGTGCCGCAACCAGCATCAACGATCAGGCTTGGCTCGAGGGAACATTTATTCCCACCGTCGCCAAACGCGGCGCAGCAATCATTGAAGCCAGGGGTTTGTCCAGCGCCGCCAGCGCCGCAAACGCCGCGATAGACCACATGCGCGACTGGGCACTCGGTACAAAAGACGGTGACTGGGTTAGCATGGGCATCCCGAGCGACGGCAGTTACGGCATTCCGACAGGGCTGATGTACAGCTTTCCAGTCACCTGCAAAAACGGTGAGTACAGCATTGTGCAGGGACTCGAGATTGATGCCTTCAGCCGCACCAAAATGGATGCCACCGCCGCCGAATTGATTGAAGAGCGCGATGCGGTCAAAGAACTTGGCTTGATTTAAAAGCTCGAGAAACACTTGGCTGGAAGGGAAATCCTTTCCAGCTTTTTTGATGGCTCAAGGTGGCGAACCATTGGATTGTGATTTTATTTCAGACACAAATTTTGAGTGGCTCTATGAATTTGCCAGTCAATGACGTGCTTGGCGCGTCTTACGAGTTTCTTGATCTCAAAAACTTACCCGAAAGGACTTGCTCGAGCTTACGCCGCCAGCAAACTTTTCTCGAGCCTCGATTCAGAACTTTACAGGCAGCGACCTGATGTTGCGTGTGACCAATCCCGTATTCCAACGCAAGGTTTCAGGTTTCACCGCAAGCCGCAAGTTTGGCAATCGCTCAAACAAGACCCTGAAGGCAATACCCGCCTCGAGTCGTGCCAGCGGCGCACCAACGCAGTAGTGCATTCCCGTACCAAAACCGAGATGTTTGTTGTTGGCTCGGTCCAGCATCAAGGTTTCGGGCTGCTCGAACTGGTGCTCGTCATGGTTCGCAGACCCCAAACCTGCGTACACCATTTCACCCCTGGGTACAAACTGCCCCGCAATCTCGAGGTCTTCGCAGGCGTAACGTTGGGTTGCGACCAAAACAGGGGGCGTGAAACGCGTCAGTTCTTCAACGGCGCTTTTCATCAGGCTGGGTTCGGTCTTCAGACGCATCAGTTGCTCTGGATGCTCGAGCAATGCCAGCACGCCATTGCCAATCAAACCCGTGGTGGTTTCATGACCTGCGGAAAGCAGCAATCCCGCCATGCCAATCAATTCATCGTTCGACAGGCTCGAGCCTTCATTTTGTGCCGCCAGCAAAGCGCTGCTCAGGTCGTCTTGAGGGTTGAGGCGGTGATCTTGGAACAACCGTCTCAGGTAATTGACCAGCAAGTACGTGCTTGGCAATGCTCGGATGCCATCCATCGGGCTGTTGATGTTGAGAAGCGCGTGTGACCATTTGCGAAAATTGTTGCGGTCACGGTCTTTGACGCCGAACATATCGGCAATGACGATCAGCGGAATCGGCAGGGCATAATCCGCCATCAAATCCATTTCGCCTTTTGCTTGCGCCTGGTCGATCAGGTTGTGCGCCAACGCCTCAACTCGAGTTTGCATCTTGGCGATCAAGCGCGGCATGAACGCCTGATGTACCAAAGCCCGCAGACGTGTGTGGTCTGGAACGTCGGTATCCAGCATGTTGGTTTGCAAGATTTTGACAAATCCTGGCAGGGGAATGTCTCGGGTTGGTTTGTTGGGGTCCTGGCTATTGCGTTTGTTTTTGACCAGGCGTTCGTCTTTTAGTGCCTCATTCACATCGTCGTAACGGGTGATCAACCAGGCGCGTTGCCCGAACATGGCTTTGAACGGCACGACAGGTTTGCTGTCTCGCCAGCGTTTGTAGGTTGAAAATGGATTGACTTTGAACGCGGCTGAAGTCACGTCCACAGTCTCGAGCGTCATATTTTGGGTCATGGTGCTCCTTGATGCTCAAGAATATCAATTTTCAAGAATATTCCTCGAATCTTTGTGACTCGAGGAATGCTTGCGCTGAATGGTATTTTAGTTTGTTTTGACGTTGCCCATCAAAATAGCCAGGCACATCTCGTCGGTGGTGGCTTCCGCCCACATCACGTATTTCGGGTCGCCTTTTTTGCCAGCGATTTCTGGTTGGTTGGCAACCGAGTTGTCAAACACGCAGGTGGTCCGAATCACATCGCCGCGTTTGATCTCGAGCGGGGCTTTGAACCAGTAATTGCCCTGCCAGTGAAAATCCCATTTTGGAATGTGCAACAAGGTCTTCGCGCTGCCTGTCCCAGGGTTCAGTTCAATCTTGATGCTCTTTGCCAGCAGGTGCATGTGCCCACCGATTGAGTACAGGGTCATGTCGTTGGGGGTTGCCTGGTCGCAACTGGCAACAAGATTGCTGGCATCTCCCACGGGTTTTTGATACTGCGCTGGTGTCTGCCCGCAAGCTTGCAAGAGTCCATTGGGTAAAAACTGTCCCGCCAGAATTCCGGCTCGAGCCACGTTTTCGCGCACGGTGTTCTCTCGGGTGCAAGCCATGTTTTTCAGGTCGTCGGGGCAGGACAATTCGACGGGTGCGAACCGCAATTGCGATTTGATCGGCGTTAATTTTGCATTCTCTGGTGCGATGCTCAGTTTGATTCTCGAGCGGTCAGACCCAGTTTCGTTACTCAGGTTGTAATGCACTTCCATGACAATCAACGAACCTTTGGGCATGGGGTTGCCAATGCCGTCCGGGAAGTGACCACTTGCCGCTCCAGGAACCCAAATGCTCAACCAGTTGGCGCCCGCCGTGGCGGTTTGCGGGTTGTCACTTTGCAGGCTTGGACCACCGAAACAATCCCAGCCTTTGCCGCCCGTGGCTTGGTCTTTGGCGAGCACATCGGGCGCTTGATTTGGTTCGATCTTGTACAAAATCGCATGGTGCATGATGCGGCGGTTGCCTGGTGTAATTTCCACGCCCGTCACCATCACGTCGCGTTTAAAATTTGGCTTTAAAACAAAGCAATGGTACACGTCCAAGGATTTAGAACCGTCTGGTGTGTACGGCGTTTCGGAGCTTGTCATTTCGATGGTTTCCTCAACGCCCTCGGCATGTACGGGTGCGAGCGTCCACGGAACATCCGCCAGATTCTCTGGGGCAAAATGCCCTCGGGCGTGTGATTCATGCCCGACTTGCGCCGTCTCGAGACTGGAATTTTCTGTGGCTCGAGCCAGCATCACCACGCCAAAAACGCTCAAGCCCAGTACCGTGATGCCTCGCGTCCAACGCCAGAGTTGCTGTTTCATGTTTTGCCTCATTTCTTGTTTTACTTGCGCGGCGCTTTGCCCAGTGGCGCTTTGGCGGCTGCCCAATCCTGGAGTATTTTCTTGCTGGCACTGCCCAGCCTGCGTTCGTTCAAGAATTTTTGTGAATCTTTGCCGGGCGGGAACGGCGGCATGTATTCGCTTTTGGTGACCTCGCCAATGCGCTCTGCCCATTTCACGGCGCTGGTTGGGTTGTCCAGGGCGAACGGCGCAATTCCACCCGCAACATGGCAGGAGACACAGTGCTTCTCGAGGATCGGTTGGACATCAACGTAATAGGTTGGCACGTACTGCTTGCCGTTCTGGGCGAGTGCGAACATGCCAAACACGGCAATACTGGTGGCGCTGAGAAGGGCTGTTGTTGGGCGAATCATGGAACCTCCATAAGGTGGGCTTCGAGTGGTTTTGAACACAAGTTTATTAAAGATTAACCAGTCAGTTATTAATTGGAGTAAAAAAATTAAACCTCCGTTTTCGTGGATTTTGTTCGTGGATCAAGACCGCGCCAGAATACGGCAATAAAATCTTCAAGAAAAGTATTTGCATTAAATAAGCCTGTTGGAGACTTACCCCCCAGACTCATGGTAAAACCAGTGCACGTATGCAGCAGCGTAAACGCTGGAATGGTTGGATCACCTCGAGCCATTCGACCGAGTGCCATCTCACGCCCAAGATAGGCAACCAATGCCAAAAAATCATTTTCGATTCGTGGCGGGATGGGCAGCTCTTGCGTCTGCTTCATTGAAAGTACCAACACCAAGCGGGGCAAAACCTCGCCAGTGAACGCCACAATGCGCTGCGCAATCAATAACAAATCGGCTCGAGGGTCGCCGTGACCGATGGCTGCCTCGAGTTCTGCGTTCCAGATTGGTTTGGGAGATTCGGACATGGCGGCAAAGAACAACGCCTCCTTGGTTGGGTAGCGCTTGAAAATGCTGCCGCTCGAGATGCCAGCACGACTGGCGACATCCATTGCGGTTGCACCCACGCCTTGCTCGAGAAAGACTTCGCGGGCGGCGGTCAGGATTTGTTCGTTGGTGATGGTGGTGGTTCTTGCCACAAAGAAATAATAACTGAACAGTCATTAATTGTCAACCCGAGAAACAAACTTCGACTCGTCCAGTTTGACTCCGAATAACCCAACAAAATCCAGGTAGCATTCCAGCTCAAAAAGCTTCAAAATACACGCATGAACTTATCTCGAGCACAAATGCTACAAACCATGTTCTCAGGCAACTCGAGCCTTGATGATCTGTTTACAGTGGCAGTCAGAACCACCGGCATTTACTGCCGTCCATCGTGCCGCCCGCCGCGCAAGCCAAAACCCGAAAACGTACAGTTTTTTAACACACCACTCGAGGCAAAACACGCCGGTTTTAGAGCCTGCAAACTCTGCCGCCCCGACGGAATCTCAAACCTCGAGATTGAACAACGCATCGTCAAGGCTTTAACCCAAAATGCGCTTGACGATCCGAACACGTTCCAGGACGTGACCGACATGGCGAACGCCGCAAACGTCAGCGTGAGTAGGTTGTACAAACTCTTCAAAACGCACCGTGGCATCACGCCGCTCGAGATGCTGAATCGCATTCGGGTGCAAAATGCCTGCAAGCGCCTTGAGAATTCCAGCGCGAGCATCAGCGAGATTGCGCTCGAGGTTGGCTTTCAATCTTTGAGCACATTCAACGCCAATTTTAAGCGCATTGTGGGAACTCCACCGCTCGAGTACCGCAAAACGCGGCTCGGCAAAGAATTGAGGGCAGCATGAAACTCTTGTTTGACACGATTCAAACCCCAATTGGACAAGTGGTTCTGGTGGTTGAGAATCAATTCTTGTGCTTCGTGGATTTTGAAGGCAATGAAGCCCGCATGAAGCAACTCCTCGAGAAACGTTTTGGAAGTTATCAACTCGAGCAAACCAAAAATCCGTTCGGTTACAGCCGCAAACTCGAGTCTTATTTTGCAGGCGATTTGAGCGCCGTGGACGACATTTCAGTTTCGACAGGCGGCACAGCATTTCAACAAAAAGTCTGGCTCGAGTTGCGACAAATTCGGGCAGGCGAGACCCGTTCTTACGGCGCAATGGCAGCCAAACTCGGGCAACCAACCGCCTCTCGAGCCGTCGGCATGACCAACGGTTTAAACCCAATCTCCATTGTGCTGCCCTGCCACCGCGTGATCGGTGCTTCGGGAACACTCACGGGTTACGCAGGAGGATTGGAGCGCAAGAAGTGGTTGCTCGAGCATGAAGGCGTCAAACTGCAACAACCACTCAAAAAACCCAATCAAGTCGCCCTGTTCTGAACTCGAGGTTTTATCATGCGTGTCGTTGATCTTCAACGCTTGTTCTTGCTTGCTGCCATTTGGGGTGCAAGTTTTATTTTCTTTCGGATTATTGCCCCCGTGCTGGGCGCTATCTGGACGGCAGAATTTCGGACTTTAATTGCTGGAATTGCGCTGCTTATTTTCGTATTGCTGACAAAAACCAAACTCGAGCTTAAAGAACGCTGGCAATGGTACATGGTTGCGGGTGTGCTCAATGGCGGCATCCCTTATGCGCTGATCGCTTTTGCCGAATTGCACCTTTCAGCCTCGCTCGCCGCCATTTTGAACGCCACCAGTCCACTCTGGGGCGCACTGATTGGTGCAATTTTTTTTAAAGAAATCTTCAATCTCGCCAAAGGAATCGGCTTGATTCTGGGCGTGGTCGGCGTGATCGTTTTGGTGGGTTGGTCGCCGCTCGAGCCAGGACTTCAAACCGCTCTCAGTGTTGGTGCCATGCTCGGTGCAACCCTGTGTTACGGGATTGCCGCGAACCTTGCCAAAGCCAAATTGAAAGGCGCTTCACCACTTGGCTCGAGCGTCACCTCACAACTTGCCTCGAGTTTGTTTCTGGTTATCTTGATGCCGCTTGAGTGGGTCACTTGCTGTGCTTATAAGGTTAAAAGCGTTTTGAATCAACCATCGCACCAGACCCAGCTAACCGCCGCGCTTTCGCTCGTTCCCGACGTAACTTTCGCTTCCCGCCCCACACGAACCGTGTTGGCGCTCGATTCCAACCACGCACTGTCGCCTCCAAAGCCTC
>JANXTZ010000044.1 GCA_025352125.1 Deinococcales bacterium
GTTGGGAAGCGGTTATTTGAGGATCGGACTCCTGCAATGGCGATTGGTTTAGCAACTCGAGTTTGGAGTGTTCTGGATTTACTGCGGGTGCAAGTTTTTGTGCGAAAACAAATGGGGTCAGTATGATGCACAACAACTACCGGTAGAATTATGAAGATACTCTTGGTTTTTGTTTTTGTAATCAGCACAGTTGCGTTTGCTGTACCGAAAAAAGGACAACCCAACTATTTTCCAAATTGCAAAGCCCTGAACAAGGTTTATCCTAAAGGTGTTCCCAAAGGTCACAAGGCATATCGCCCTGCTTTAGACCGAAACAAAAATGGCTGGGCTTGTGAACCTACACCGCGCTAAGAGTCTTACAGCACAACTTTCTCAAAATGCTCCACGGTTGGAAACGGGTCGTAAAAATGATGCAGCAAAGCCTGCCATTCCTGGTATTGGGCTGATCCTCTAAACCCAACAGTGTGATCTTCGAGTGTTTCCCATTTCACCAGCAGCAAGTATTTGTCTGGTTGCTCGAGGCATTTTTGCAGTTCATGCTCAATGTAACCATTCATGCTCGAGATAATTTTGGAGGCTTGACGAAACGCGGCTTCAAATTCCGTCTCGAGGTTTGGTTTGATGTTCAGCATGGCAACTTCAAGAATCATGGGGTTAGTATAAGTCATGAAAATTGATCTGAACGCCGATGCTGGCGAATCTTTTGGTGCTTTTCGCATGGGACGTGACGAGGAGTTGTTTGAATTTATCAGCACGGTCAATGTGGCGTGTGGGTTTCACGCGGGTGATCCCTTAACCATGCAAGCCACGCTCGAGCTTGCCAAGCAAAAGAATGTCGCTGTGGGGGCGCATCCTGGCTATCAGGATTTGGTGGGTTTTGGGCGGCGGATTCTCGAGGCGACACCAGAGCAGGTCTATGCGGATACGGTTTATCAGGTGTCGGCGTTGGCAGGGTTTGCGAGGCTGGCGAGCATCAAGTTAAGCCATGTCAAAGCCCACGGAGCGCTTTCAACCAGGGCTTGGGTTCACGCGCCCACCGCCGAGGCGCTGGCTCGAGCGACAAAGGATTTCGACCCGAATTTACCGCTGATGGTGTTGCCTGGAACGTTCCTCGAGTCTGAGGCGCAAAAGTTGAACGTAAAGATGTTGATCGAGGCTTTTCCGGAGCGGGCGTACTTGAAAGACGGTCGGCTCGCACCGCGCTCAATGGCTGGCTCGAGCATTCACGACCCGAAAGAGGCGGCGAGACGAGCGGTGCAAATGGTGAAATTTCACCGTGTCGAGGCGATTGATGGCGGTTGGTTTGAGCTTGCGCCGCAAACCTTGTGCATTCACGGGGACAATCCGCACGCACCCGAGATTGCCAGAGAAGTTCGTGCGGCGCTCGAGGCTGAGGGTATTACCATTTCAAATGCAGGACTTTGAACGTGCGACAACTGTCCGGTTTTTACGTTCCATTCTCGAGCAGCCTTGACTTGGTTGCAAATGCCAGAATGCACGCGCTGGCGGAACGACTGCGCTCAAATTTACTCGAGGGCATCACCGATCTTTACCCTGGGTACATCAACTTGTATGTCGAATTTGATGCGAATCTGCTGACTCGAGACACTGCAAAAAATTGGGTCAGAAAACACGCACTCAATCTCGAGGCGAAGGCGTCAAGCGGGCGGGAGGTTGCAATTCCCGTGCGCTACGACGGTGAGGATTTGGAATTTGTGGCATCTGAAACGGGCTTGACTGTCGCGCAAGTCATCGAGAAACACTCGAGCGTCATGTATCAGACGTACACGGTGGGTTTCACGCCTGGGTATCCGTTTCTGGGAAAACTTGATCCAGCGCTGCACTTGCCGCGCCGCAAAACGCCGCGCAAAAAAGTTCCAGCGCACAGCGTGGCGATTGCGGTTGGGCAAACCGGAATTTATCCGTTATCAACGCCTGGCGGCTGGCACATTCTGGGTTCGGCATTGACGGCGGTGTACGACCCGCACCGTGAAAAACCGTTTTTGCTCGAGCCTGGTGACAACGTGCGGTTTGTGCCCAGCACTGGTGAAACGCCGCCCGAAGCCAGTGTGCTCGAGATGTTGCCGATAATGCCTCAGCATCCTGTTTTGAAAGTTGAAAAATCTGGCTTGCTCGATTTGATTGTGGACAATGGTCGCGCCCTGGCGGGTCATTACGGCATGGCAAGGTCTGGCGCAATGGACAAACGCTCTTCAAAAGCCGCAAACGCCTTGGTTGGCAATACAGCGAATACAACCGTGCTCGAGATGACCTTGAAAGGGGCAACGTTTAAGGTGTTGCAGGATGTGGTGCTGGGTTTTGCAGGTTTTGGAATGCGCCCGATACTCAACGGTCAAACCGCGCCAGTCTTCGAGAGTTTCGCGGTCAAAGCAGGCGAGCAACTCGAGTTTGTGCCCACGGCAACGGGCGTTCGGGGTTATCTGGCTGTTCCTGGGGGGTTTGAAAGCTCGAGTTTTATGAATTCCAAAAGCACCGATTTGGTCGGACGTATCGGGCGTGCGCTTCAGGCAGGGGAGACGCTCGGCATGATGCGACCGTCGAGCAAAAATCGGGCGGGTTACAGCGTGGCATTCTCGAGTTTGCCAGAAACCATGACGGTGCGATTACAGGCGGGACCGCAAGCCACACCCGAGGCGCTGGCAGCCTTGTGCAGCGCCGAATTCACGGTCAGCAGCCCAGACCGCATGGGCGTCAGGCTCGAGGGGGTCAAAGTTCCTGGTGGCGAATTGACCAGCGAAGCCACACCGATGGGTGGCGTGCAAATCACCATCGACGGTGACCCGATTCTGCTCCTGAATGACCGAGGGCGCATTGGTGGTTACGCCAAACCTGCGGTGGTTGACCCTCGAGATTTGGGACTTGTGGCGCAACTGCGACCAGGGCAAAAATTGCGGTTTAAACTGGTTGGTGGCTCGAGTCCAGAGCAGTGGTTTTTGACGTTGTGAAAAGCAGATGGCAAATAGCAGTTAGCAAAAACCTCGAGCTTCTATTTTGTATCGTTGAAGCGTTTGAGTTAATGTAGGAGTGAACCTGCGGAAATGCCTGTCAGGTGCGTCTTATTTTCAAGAATGTGTTCACCCGTCAGTGGCGGTGAATTTCAAACCTTGTGACATTCAATTCCCGCATTTTTCGTATCAATATCTGACCCTCGAGTTCAAAATTTAAGGAGCAGCATCATGGAGCAACGTTTTAAAAACAAAGTCATCCTCATTACTGGCGCGGGTAACGGCATCGGGCGCTCGATAGTCAACCGTTACGCGCTCGAGGGTGGCAAGGTCGTCGTGAACGACATCAAATCCGAATTGGTTGACCTTGTGGTGAACGAAATCAAAGCGGCTGGAGGTACGGCGCTTGGTTTTGTCGGGGATGCCTCGAGCAAAACCGATGTTGACGCGATGTTTGAGGCGACTGAAAAGCAATTCGGGTATGTGGATGTTGTCGTGAACAACGCGGGTTTGACCAGCGACCAACGGCATTTTCTGAACTCCGACGAGGAATGGTGGGACAAGTATTTGCGTATTAACCTCAAAAGTGCGTACTTGTGCTCTTTTCGTGCGGCAAACATCATGGTGCGGCGGCGCAAGGGTGTGATCGTGAATGTCTCGAGCGGTGGCGGAACGAGGGCGCACCGTGGTTTTACGGCGTATGACGCATCCAAGGGTGGCATTGAGGCGTTCACGCGATCCTTGGCGCTCGATCTTGGTTTTTACGGGGTGCGGGTCAACTGTCTTGTGCCTGGTCTAATCAACACCTACGGCTTGAAGGGTGATGATCTGGCGGAACGCGAAAAAGTTGTGCCGCTGCGACGCTACGGCACAGCCGAGGACATGGTGGGCGCGGCAACCTTTCTGGCGTCCGACGATGCGGCGTACATCACGGGGCAGTGCCTTGTGGTGGACGGTGGTGTGCTCGCGCAGCAGCGCAGTGCGAACGTGGACACCTTTCCGCTCTCAAATTTCCCTGACATGCCGCACGACCTCGAGTAAAACTTTTGGGGGTTCAAGATGATTCTCGAGACTGAACGATTGGTGCTCAGACGGTTTGTGCCCGAAGACCTGGATGATTTGTTTGCCCTGTACCGCGACGAAGAAATTCGGCAGTACTTTCCCGAGGGCGTCTTGGATTGTGATCAAACCAGAGCCGAACTCGAGTGGTTTTTGAATGGGCATCCGAGGTTTCCAGAGTTGGGGCTTTGGGCGACGGTCAACAAATCAACTGGTGAGTTTATGGGTCGTTGCGGTTTGCTGCCCTGGACAATCGAAGACCGTCAAGAGGTTGAAGTCGCGTATTTGCTGGGCAAGAAATTCTGGGGTCAAGGTTTTGCCAGCGAGGCGGCACTGGCAATCGTTGAATACGCCTTTGAGCACCTAGATTTAGCGCGTCTGATTTGCCTGATTGACCCAGAAAATTTGGCGTCGGTCAAGGTTGCTCAGCGAATTGGTATGGGCTTTGAACAACAGGTGGATGGAATAGATGGTGACGGCTTTCCAACGCTGATTTATTCCATCTCGAGAGATCACAAAGCTGTGATTTACAGCACCTTGCACAGGGTTTGACGCGAAGCGCAAATAGCCCGACAGCGATTCTGCCCGTCAGGTGCATCTTGGAATCAAGAAGGTGCCATTTTACGAGCAAGAAGCGGAAAATCTAAAATGAAGGCGGGAGGTACTTGGTTGCCCTCTGCCCCCTTTTAAGGCTTCTGCTCGAGAATCACATTGTCAATTTTGAGCGTTCCCGCGCTGCCCACCGTGTCCACAAAAACCCCGATGCCTTTGGCGTTTTGCAGCGCCAGTGCCAAATCCACGGGCTTGCCCCAACCGGCTTGGGCAAATTCTGAGATTGGAATGCGGTAGGTTTTTTGGTTTGGCGTGACATTCAACATAAATTGCGGGTTGTCGTTGCCCGTGTCCAGCGTGTTTGGAAACTCGAGCCGCACGGTTTGCACACCTTTCGCGGACAGGTCGATTTGCAGGGCGTTAAAGTTTTGCAAATTGGTGGTTTGCGCGAAGTTCAGGTTGACGACAGCGCCCGCCCAATCGTTCGGACTTGGCAGTTTGAATTGTATCTCGAGCGCATTGCTCACCAAACTCGAGGTTGCCGTGCTGAGGCTGCTGGCGTTTTGCTGGTACGAACCCACCGACCAAGTGTCGCCCTGGTTTCCTGCATTGCCAGTGCTCGAGAAATCAAACAACAAGCGTTGCAAGTTGTTCGGCACATTGGAGACACTCGAGGCGTCAACCAAGTTGGCAAATGCGATGTTGTCAACGCGTAAACGTCCAGGCTTGCCTTGCGTGGTGGCAGTGATTTCCAGCCGCTCGAGTTGCCCAATCACATCGATTGCTTTGACTGGCTTGCCCCAGTTGGCTTGCTTGAAGACCTCGAGCGGAATGGTGTACACGGTTGGTGTGTCGCTGGCTTCAAACGTGTACACGGGATGGTCGCCGCCATCATCAAGTTTGCTGCTGGCAAGCCCAACCCGAACCTGACCGCCGCCCACCACCGAGGCTTCGAGGCTCAAATGCGTGAAGGCTCGAGCGTCAATTGTGCCCTGTGCCGCGACTGGAATCACGGCTGTGATCCCGCCGTAATCGTTTGCCAGCGGAATGTTGTACTCAAACTCGAGTCCGCCGTTTGCAACGGGCGCAGCACCATCCACAGCAGGCGTGAAGGTTGGTTGGGCGGGTTGACCGTAACCCCAGTAGGTTGTTGGCACGCCGAAGACGTTCTGAGAGCCTGCCGTGAAATCGGCGATCATGGTTTTGCCGCCCAAGACTGGGTTCACTGGGTAACTCGAGTTTGGTGCAGTGTCTGCGGGCGTGGCAATCGAATTGGCTGGGGCTGTGAAACCCATCGCCTCGAACATGCCAGCTTCGGTTTTCAAATTGCGGTGAAACCCAAAACCAGAAGTCGGACCGTAATCCCAGGCGGCAAGCGCCATGCCCAGACTTTCGGCGGATTCGCGCACGTCTTTCATGAATGCAATGCGGTCTTGCGGCGGCGCTTCGGTTTGCAGCACGCCAAACTCGCCCAGCAGCAGACGCGCATTGTTTTTAACCGCCCAGGCTTTTGCCACCTCGAGCCGCGCCAGAATTTTGGCTTTGTTCCAACCACTTTGCCCGTACTCGAGCAGCGCCGCACGAATGCTGGATTTCATGGCGCTGGTCGGCATCAGATAAACCATGCTTGGAATCACGGCAGCCACGTTTTGGGGGGTTGGTGGGTACGGAATGTTTTTGAGAATCGCCAAATCCCCAGCCGTCCAAGTTGCACCCTGGTGCGTGAAAAACATCGGGTCGTAAAAATGCAGGCTGTAAATCAGGTTGTTGTCAGCAATCGGGTTGACTTTCAACAAACCATCAATCCCGCCCCAGCACGAGCCGGTCAGCACAAGTGTGATGTTTTTGTTGGCGGCTCGGGCTTTCTGGTAAAAACCTTGCTGGATCGTGTTCCAGTCAAACGCGGGGTTGCAGGTGTCCCCCACGGGACTGATCGGTTCGTTTTGCAACTCGAGCAGCGCGGTTGGGTAATTTTTGAGAAACACTGCCATGTTGGAAATCAACTCCAGAAATTTCGGGTCGCCGCTCAACATGTCCCGTTGCGAGTTGAGGCTTGGATGAAAGTCCACGATCACCTGCATTCCGACGCGCTGCGCCTCGAGCAACGTCCGTTTTAAAAGCTGCCAGGAACTCGAGGTGCCGTCGTAAAAAAGTGTGGGTTGAATTGGCAGTCGAATAAAATCTGCGCCAGCGTCGTGCAAGATTTGAATCTCACCAAAGCGTGATTCTTGAAAGTCACCAAATTGAAACCAGCCCGTCAAATTGACGCCACGTTTTAAATCGGTTGTGATTTCTCGAGCGTTCAGCGCCGTGTTGCAACCGATACTGAGTACGATTCCCAGCAACAACATGAATCTGGTCAACATAAATTCTCCTCTGGTTTGATTGTGCAAGTTGGCTTTTGAAAGTATGTGAGAGCACGCCTCAAGACAATGAGCGAATTGTATGCTTGAACACTTTATCGAAAGACCGCCGTCATCTCGAGTTGAAGCTGTTGTGGGCATCGAACTCAACTGCTCGAGTCTTTAAATTCCGGCGCTTTGACAAATCTTAAAATTGGCTTAATGATTCGGTGCTCGAGACGCTGATCTTGTTTTTGCGTGGACTGCTTGGGACTTTGGTTATCTTTATTGCCCGCACAACAAAGCTCTGGGGCAAACTCCATTGTGCCAGCCAGTGAACCTCGAGCCTCAAAGCCGGTCTGGGAATTTGCGGTTCTCGAACAGGTATAATTTGCCCAAGGAGTTCACAACATGTCAAGAACCAGCACCTACCTGAATTTTCCAGGCAACACCGAAGAGGCGTTCTTGTTTTACAAAAGCGTTTTCAGCACCCAATTCCTGTCCCCAATCACCCGAATGGCGGCAAGCGGAGCACCAGACTTAAGTGAAGCCGACCAAAACCTGGTCATGAACGTTGCCCTGCCGATTGTCGGCGGTCACGTGTTGATGGGCACAGACGCGCCAGAATCGATGGGCTTTAAGTTGACCAAAGGCAACAACGTTCACATCAACCTCGAGCCTGACACTTTAGAGGAAACTGAACGGCTTTTTGCGGCGCTGTCCCAGGGTGGCAAGGTTGGAATGCCGCTCGAGAAAATGATGTGGGGCGCGGTTTTTGGGTCACTTACCGACCAATACGGCATTCAATGGATGTTCAACTGCGCCGTTCAATAAAATGTATTCCATAGATTTTTGAGGAGAACCATGTCCACGATTTTGACCGTCTCGAGCACCATCAATGCCCCAATCGAACTGGCTTGGCAAGCCTTCACCCAACCCGAGCACATCACCCAGTGGAATTTTGCCTCCCCAGATTGGGAATGCCCAACCGCCAGCAACGACTTGCGGGTTGGCGGCGCGTTCTCGTACAGAATGCAAGCCAAAGATGCCAGCATGGGTTTTGATTTTGCCGGCACGTACAGCAAAGTCGTTCCACTCGAACAAATTGATTACACGATTGGTGATCGAACTGTTGTCGTGAGATTCGAGCGAATCAGTGGCGAGCAGACCAAAATCACCGAAGATTTTGAAGCCGAAGATCAAAACAGTTCGGAATTGCAAAAAAATGGTTGGCAAGCGATTCTCGAGCAATTTAAAAAGCATGTTGAATCGCTGGGAACAGCGGAAATGTAGTGCGGTTTTACTCTCGAACCTCGAGTCATGCCAATGACTCGAGGTTTTTGCCTCAGTTTGCCAGCCCAATTCACCTGGAACCCTCGAGCCGCAAACGTTCCTGCGCAGCCTTGTTCTGGGATGCGGCGCTCGAGTCCTACAAAAACGACAGTGTTTGATACCACAGCGGTGTTCATATCCATTGACGCGCTTCCGACGCTCCCAGGTTCTCGAGATTGTGAACCTGGCTCGAGTCACGACTGCCAGATTGGGTTTACTTGGTCCCAAACCAACGCTGTTGAATTTGGGTCAGCTCGCCAGCGCCGATCATTTCGGTCAGGGTTTCATTGATGGCTTTTCGGTTTGGACTGCCCAACGGAATGGCAATGCCGTAATACTCGGGTTTGAAAATATCACCGACCACCGCCAACGTGCCGTTGCTGGCATGGCTGGCTTGGTATTGCAAGACTGGGGCATCGTAAACAACGGCATCTGCAAGTCCTCGCTCGAGTTTAAGAATGGCTTGTTCGATGGTTGGCACGGTTTGAAATCGCACGGCATTTTGCGCCAGATACGTTTCGGAAGTTGTGCCGCCAACGGTCAGGACCCGTTTTCCAGGCAGGTCGTTGATGCCGCGAATGCCGCCTTGGATTTGTTGCACGGTCAGGTTGGCGGTCACGCTGGCGGTAAAATTTGCCAGCAACACCACGCTGACCACCATCCAAAACATGCCTGCCAGCCGTCCAATCACGGAGCTGGGATTTTTCTCGCCCAGGTCATTTTGCGGAAAACTCATGGCAGCCCACCAGATGCCCTCGGTGACCCCTTTGATGTAGCCTTTGGGGTAATCGGGACGGTGACGCATCACGAGCCACATCACATGACCTGCAAGCACGATGCTCAACAGAATCATCAGGGCAACAAAGCCCAGTTGCGGCGAGAAAAAATTGCGAAATGCGGTCATGGGATTAAAGATTTGACGCATTGGAACCAGCACCTGAAGCCCAGAGTTAAACATCGGTAAACTGAAATCGACCATTCGTTCGCGCTCTTTGGTGATGCTGATGCCCGCAATGCCAACGTCGGCTTGCTTGTTTGCCACGGCATTCAAGACCTCTTTGACGGTTTTGAGATACTTGTACTGGGTGCTCCAGCCGTTCTTGCTGGCAATTGCCGTCCACAAATCAATGCTGTAGCCTTCAAAACCCGAGCCTGTGCGCATGATGAACGGCGTCAATGGTTTGATGGCGACAATCAAAGTCTTTTGGGCAAAAACATTGCTTTGAAGCGTCAGCAACAGCAAAACCAGACAACCAAAACGCATCAATCAATCCCTTTTCGCTTCTTCATTGAAACAACACTTTATCAGTCTGCAATTTGTTTCACCCAAAGTCTGACGCCAGGTTTTTATTCTTTGATCACATGTCGCAACCAGACCTCAGGACGATCCAAGAAACTTTTCCAGTCGCGCAACAGGTCAAGATCGTCCCTGGCAACCTCACGGATGCCAAACTCGCCAAACTCGAGAATCGTTGCCCCAGGCATGGACAGCACAATCGGCGAGTGCGTCGCGGCAATGACTTGCGAGCCATTCTTGCCCAAAGTTGCCAACAAACCCACCAGTCCAAGCGTGGCGTTGAACGACAGCGCGGTTTCGGGTTCGTCCAGAAAGTACATGCCCCTTGATTCAAAATGCGTGTTCAACAAACCCAGCAAGCCCTCGCCGTGCGAACGGCGTGCCAATGAACGTTCCGAGGCTCGAGGGGCGGGTTTGGCTTCACGGTCAAGATCGCCGATCAATGAACCCAGTGTGGATGCCCGCAAGAAAAAACCTTCGGTGCTGGCGTTGCTCGAGCAGGTCAATTCGGCGTTCCAAGCCAGCGGCACGTCCTCGAACGACAACTCTGTGCCAAGGCGTTTGTTGTACGGCGAATACGATCCGATTCTCGGATAACGCGCCGCCAGTGCCTCGAGAATCGTGGTCTTGCCAGAGCCGTTCTCGCCGACAAAAAAAGTGATCGGCGTCTGAAACGTTAAACCATGCTTTTTAACGTGTTGCGCCGCAGGCACCCGAAATGGGTGAAGGTCGTCACGCCATCTTGAATCATTAAACCTTAAACTTTGCAAATGAAGTTTGGTCACTGAATTCAGTTTAAAGAAAACCCTCAACTCGAGCAAGCGCAACAGAGCCATTGAATTTCAAAACCCGAGTGGATTGCAGCGCAAAAAAGAGCCAAACTGATTTGACTCTTCAGACAACCTCGAGATTCGATATGGACCAAATCAAGCCTGTGCCAGCAGGTACGAAATCACCTGGCTTGCCGTGTAATCGCTCGAGTAACGCTCAATAAACCGTCCGAGTTTTAAGAGGTCGTCGCCACTGGTGACCAGCGCCTGTTCAACAACGCCGTTGCGTTGCACTTGAGCCATGCCGACATCCGCCATCAGGGAATTGCACAAACACTTGCGTCCTTTGGTGTCCTCGAGTTTTCCGCCCTTGGCGAGGAACGCATCAAAGGGTTCGGAGGCGCAACGAAAACCAAGTTTGCCCTGATCGGTTTGATACATTTCGCGCAGGTACGCCAAATCGCAGACGCGCCCCCGCGCCTGGTAAACGCTTTGCTCGGAGAGCGTTCCAGGAATTTCGACGACTTTGAACGGGAACCCTGTCGGTGAAGCCAGCGGATCGGTAAAAATGCCGATGCTGCCGTTTTGCACGCCAGACAGCGCGGTTTTTTTGATTTCTGGGGTCAAACCAGATTCGCGGCTGTAAGCAAACAGGGTCCCGACCTGAATGCCCGCCGCACCGTGCTCGAGTGCGTGTCGCAACGCATCTGGTGTTCCGGTGCCTCCCGCCAACCAGAACGGCAAGCCGATGGCTTTCAGTGCCGACAGATCGACCACGTCACGTTCGCCGTAAATTGGTTGACCGCGTTCGTCAAACGTGGTTTGACCGCGCGGCGGGGCGTTGTGACCGCCGGCGGTTGGACCTTCAACGATAAAACCTTCAATCGAACCGTTGGATTTGCGGGTCAACATGGTCGCCAACAGATTCGAGGCGATGATCGGCAAGAATTTCGGGCGTTTGAGTGGCATCGGCGTGCCAAATTGCGCAGGCTCGAGCGTCATGGAAAAAGTTTCGGTTGCGCCCGTCACGTCCAATTTTAGTGATGCACTTTCGCCGAGGGCAAATTTGTCGAGCACGCCAGGAATGTCTTTTGGAATTCCCGCGCCCATCAAAATACAATCGACTCCAGCCAACATCGCGCCGTAAAGTGTACCCAGCGTGTGTGTTTGAATTTTGGTCAACAGGTTCATGCCGACGGGAGCGTTGTGACCCTCTTTTGCCAGGAAAACCTCAACAAAACCGCCAACCACCATCATGATTTGAGCGTTTCTGCTGCCCAGCCCAACCTGCAACGCCAAACGCTTGTACGGCTCGTTGGTCGCCCGTCCGCCTGGTTTGTAATACGTCTCGAGCGCATACCGTGCCAAATCTGGGTACGGGAAATGCTCGAGCGCCCGCCGCGTGCTGCCGTCAACGTCGCCATCCTGCAAACGCCGCACGATGATCGTGTCCAGCGCCGTGCCAGAAATCACGCCAAGCTGTCCGCCGCTCGAAACCGCCTGAGCCAGTTTCCAGTTGGAAACGGCAGCGCCCATACCGCCCTGAATGATGCGAGGTAAATCCCAATGGCTTGTCTGGTCGGTTTGAATCATTTGTGGTGCTCCCTGGAGGTTGACATGATGCAGACCATAACAACATTTGACATGAACCAAAAGAATACAAAATGGAGATCAATCACAGTCTTTCGAGTGCTCTCAGCTCAAAAATTGCGCCCAGAGCACACATGACCGCAAACCACGCAATCTCGAATCACCCGAACCACACAAATCAATGGCTCGAGCCGTGGTCAAGCCACTTTCTGAATGACTGGATTCACGCACCGAGAACGGACGCGCCTCCCAATCGGCTCGAGGTTCGCAGTCGTTTTGGGCGTGCCAGGCGAGTAACAATGCCAAAATCAGATGCGAGACCCAAGTCCGCGTGGCTTCAAAACGCTCCAGACCGCTCTGAAGACGCGGATGGAGCGTTTTGAACGTTTCCAAGAATCCTTCGAGTTGAGCGCCGACCTCGAGTTTGGCGAGCCGAGCGCCAACTTCCAACTGTTCCCAAGTCAGGCTGCTGCTGCCCTCACGCAACGCACGTTCGAACGCTTTTTGCAGCGCTCCAAACTCGAGATTTGGCATGGATAAACTTCTGGTCATGGGGTGCTATTCAAGGCTTGAATCACAGATTGCCCTCAGAATAGCAGGCTCGAAGTGGGAAAAACAGGAAAAACCACCGCTTTTGTTCCCGAATGATCGACTCGAAAACGGTCCCCAGCGAAAATTTACTTTCTTCCTCGAGAACGACTTTTTCCTTTCCCGCCTGGAATACTCGCGGTTTTGACTTCCTTGCCCGCCAATTTCGCCTCGAGCTTCCTGATCTCATCGCGCATGGTCGCGGCTTTCTCGAAATCCATGTCCTCACTCGCCTGCCACATGTCAAGCTCCAGGTCGGTGATTCGCGCCAGAATCTCATCGCGCGTTGCAAATTCGCTGGTTGGCTCGAGTTCTGGGGCTTGTTCCTCGCCGCGAATGACCTTGCGGATGCTCTTGCTGATGGTGGCTGGCGTGATGCCGTTGGCTTGGTTGTAAGCGGTCTGCAACTCGCGCCGACGGTTGGTTTCTGAGATGGCATACTGCATGGCTGGCGTGATCGAATCGCCGTACAGAATGACTGTGCCGTTCAGGTTTCGTGCCGCACGCCCGATGGTTTGAATCAGGCTTCGTTCGGAACGCAAAAAGCCTGGTTTGTCGGCGTCCAAAATCGTCACCAAACTGACCTCGGGCAAATCCAGACCCTCGCGCAAGAGGTTAATCCCGACCAGCGCATCAAAATGCCCGAGTCGCAAATCCCGAATGATTTCCTGGCGCTCAACCGTGTCAATTTCACTGTGCAAGTACCGCGCCTTGATGCCGTGACCCACCAGGTATTCGGTCAAATCCTCGCTCATGCGCTTGGTCAGGGTGGTAATCAACACCCGTTCGTCCACCTCTGCCCTGGCACGAATCAAGCCCAGCAAATCCTCGACCTGTCCTTTTGTCGGGCGCACCTCGACCCTTGGGTCAATCAAGCCTGTGGGTCGAATCACCTGATCGACAATCTGGCTCGAGATGCCACGCTCGTACTCGCCTGGGGTTGCGGACACGTAAATCACCTGCCCGACCAGATCGTAAAATTCTGCATGTTGCAACGGACGGTTGTCCATGCAGCTCGGCAACCTGAAGCCGTAATCGGCAAGGGTTTTCTTGCGGTTGTAATCGCCCTTGTACATGCCGCCAATCTGGCTGTGCGAGATGTGGCTCTCGTCCAGAAAGGTGATAAAATTATCGGGAAAGTAATCCAAGAGCGTGTACGGTCTGGACCCTGGTGGACGCCCGTCGATGTGCCTCGAGTAATTCTCGATGCCCGAACAATAGCCCAAGACTTTGAGCATCTCGAGGTCGTACAACGTGCGTTCCTTGATGCGCTGCGCCTCTAAAAGTTTGCCCGTGTCGTTAAAATACTCGAGTCTTTCCTTGAGTTCTGCCTCGATGCCTTCAATCGCGGGCTGCAAACTTCCCGCCTCCATCACGTAATGCTTGGCGGGATAAATGATGGTGCTTTTAAGTTCCTCGAGCACCTCGCCCGTCAAGAAATCAAAAGTCGTGATGCGTTCCAGATCGTTGCCCCACAACTCGAGGCGCATCGGTTTCTCGTCGTAAGATGGCCAAATCTCGAGCACGTCGCCTTTTGCCCTGAAGCGCCCTGGAAAAAGTTCGATGTCGTTGCGTTCGTACTGAATTGTGATTAATCTTTCGAGAATTTCATCGCGCCCGATGGGTTTGCCAGTCTCGAGGAACAGATTCAGTTTGCGGTACTCTTCGGGATTGCCCAGACCGTAAATGCACGATACGCTGGCGACCACGATCACATCGTTGCGGGTCAGCAAGCTGCGGGTGGTCGAGTGCCGCAAACGCTCGATTTCCTGGTTGATGGCGGCGTCTTTTTCGATGAACAAATCTTTGCCAGGGACATACGCTTCGGGCTGGTAGTAATCGTAATAGCTGACAAAAAATTCGACGGCGGCAGACGGGAAAAAATCGCGGAACTCGCCAGCCAATTGTGCGGTCAAGATTTTATTTGGCGCGATGATCAAGGCGGGTCGTTGGGTTTGTTCGATAATTTGGGCAACGCTATACGTTTTGCCAGTACCAGTTGCACCAAGCAACGTTTGATACCTGTAACCATCCTCGAGTCCCTCGACAAGCTGTTTGATCGCGGTTGGTTGATCGCCTTTTGGTGTGAATTCCGATTCGATTTTCAGCACAGTAACCTCAAATCTTTGCAGCTCGAGCGGCTTGGGAAGGGTCAATCTCGAGTCTTGCTGGAGGCTCGAGAGCTAGTATTTCAGTATACTTGTTTGGGTTGGTTTCTGTAAATAGCAGAATTGTATTTTGATTCACCCTCACACTTCTCGAGTTCAGATTTGCCAAAGATTTGCTAGACTTTGCATCATGAAACTCATGGTTGTGATCGTTCAAGATGCGGACGCGGCGGCACTGGTCAAAGAGTTCACGCAAAAACGCCTCACCGTCACCAAACTCGCCAGCACCGGCGGGTTTCTGCGCGAGGGCAACACCACCCTGCTCCTGGGCGTCAGTGAAACCGACCTCGAGACAGCAAAACAAATCGTGCAGGACAAATGCCGCTCGAGAACCCGATTTATCACCCCAGGCGTGCCCGTTGCCGAACAACCCGAACCGTTTTTGGCGCAACCCGTCGAAGTGCCTGTGGGCGGGGCGGTGGCGTTTATCTTGAATGTTGAAGAGTTCTTTAAGGTTTAAAACCACATCACACGGCTCGAGGATTGAATTCATGCTATTCAATCCTCGAGCTTCAGTTATCACAAGCAAAAACGTGCAACCCGAGTTATGATCCTCTCAGGAGAGACTCTATGACCCACATGCGTTTTGCTGCTCGAGTTTTCGCACTTGTCTTTTTTATGTTCAACACTTTTGGCATGGCTCAAACCGCAGGCTCGAGCAGCCTGAACGACCCGTTTTACCCCTGGATGGGAAACGGTGGTTACGACGCGATGGATTACGACATTAAACTCAGGATCAGGGATTATCACCTTTCCGAATCAGGTTCGACCACCATGACGGCGATGGCAACCCAAGACCTCCGCAGTTTCAATCTGGACTTTGGTTCGATGGAAGTCAAAGCTGTAACCGTTAATGGCAAACCAGCACGTTTTGAGCACGATGACCCAGAGTTGTTGATCGTGCCAGATCAAGCGATTGTCAAAAACAAGAAATTCAAAGTCAACGTGGTTTTTGAAGGTCAACCAGGATCAAAGGTCAATGCAAACACGATTGGCAACACCTGGAATACTGTTGGTATTGATGGTTTGAGCGTTTTGTCCCAACCCAGCATGACGATGGCGTGGACACCCGTTAACGATTACCCCGCCGACAAAGCCACGTTTACCTTGCAGATCACCGCGCCAAAAGAGGAAACTGTCGCCGCAAACGGAAAGTTGATTTCAAAACTCGAGAATCCTGACCAGACCGTCACCAGCACATTTCGCATTGCCACGCCAACCACGACTTACATGCTTGTTTTTGCGGTGGGAGATTTTCAATACGACGATGCCGGCACGATTGATGGTGTGCATTACCGCAATTTCTTTTCGTACTCCACCTCGAGCATGTTTAAGGGCATCATTGCCAAAGCTCCAACAATCATGAAGTATTTAACAGATCGTTTGGGCGCATATCCATTCGAGGATTTTGGGGTGCTGACCACCAACACTTTTGGAAGTGGTGGACTCGAGACGCAATCGTTGGTTTCACTCGAGCCAAAGTATTACAATGCGGATGAGCAAGAAGACCCAATCGATGAGACAGAAGTCCTGACCCATGAAATGGCGCATCAATGGTTTGGCGCGTTGGTCACATATCAAAATCATGCCCAGACTTTTTTGCACGAAGGTTTTGCCCAGTATTTTGGTTATTTGTACGTGAACGACACTCAAGCCGCAAATTATTTGTCAGAGCAATTCCAAAGCGAATATCGACATGTGGTCAACGGACAATGGACTTACAAGAGCACCAAGGCGGAAATGCTCGAGTTGTTGCAAGATACCTATCGCATTTTAGACTTTACGCTTGAAACAGCCACTTTAATCTTGGATGGTTTGTTTGGCTCGAGTTTATCTGCGATCAAACGTCAACAGATTTTGGATCAAATCAAAATAACACCATACCTTGCGGTTTTCATTTCGGCGCTTGAGAAACTTTCTTTTACCCGTGTGTATTTCACACGCAAAACCTGGCAAGAGTTGACGGGTGGCTATCCGTCCGATGGACCATTGTATATTCGCTCCAAGGTCACACCTCCAGGAAAATTTGAAGCCAATGATTATGTTTTAAATGCTGGTGTTTATTTTCGTGGTGCGATGGCAGTACACGCTTTAAGGCTCAAAACGGGTGATGAACTCTTCTACAAAATCCTTCGTACCTACCTCGAACGTTACAAATTCTCGAATGCTTTCAACCAAGATTTTGTCAACATCGTAAACGAACTGGCGGGCGAAAAAGTGAAGGTGTTTCTCGAGTCTTGGCTGTACAACGACCACGTGCCTGACTTTCCAGAGATGGGTTTGTACGCCAAAGATTTCCAGCTTGGCGCAGATTTCAAGTAAGGACTTGTTGCAACTCGAGGTTGGCTTCAAAACCCATTTCGTTTTGATGTCGTGTTAAAAAGGCTCTCAAGCGTTTTGCCGCGCTTTGCTTACGCCCAAGTTTCAGTAAATTCTCGAGCAGCAAATTCATGGCGCTCTCCATCAGTGGCTCGAGTTCCATGATTCGCTCCAAATAAATTACGGCTTGTTCGGGCGCGGCATTTTCGGCGGCATTCTCCAGGCTGGTGATCACGCTTTCATGCAGGTGCTCTCGAGCTTCCACCACCGCCGGAATGTCCACGTTTGACGCGAGTTTCCCCGTGTATAACACTTGGATGTCCTGGGCGTTTTGAGCAGCAAGAGCAGCAAGATTTCCCTGGGGCGTTGCGAGAGTGTGACCTCTTGCCCCAAAACCTTGACGCGCATCTTGCCGAGCACCGACAACTCGAGCGGCGGAATTTCGTGATGTCTGGCTTGAACCGCCTCGCGCCAACCCGAAAATAGTACCTCGCGCAAGTTGTACGGCAAACTGAGTTCGGGGCGCCGACGCGGCAATTTCTCGAGCGGCATCAGGAGCGGCAAAACCCGTTCTCGCTCCGAGGTCAAATTTAAGAGTTGCTCGAGGTCGTGTGCCTCGGGTTTGATCTGGTACCGCGTAGAAATTCGGTAAATCTGGTCAAAGCGTTTGAGTCCGCTGTCCGGTTCGCTGGGAATGCTCTCCAGAGCTTTTTTGGTCTTGTTCAACGCCAGCAGCACCAGAGCGCGTTCGCAATCGATCACGGGGCTGTGTTTGTGCTCGAGAATTTTGAAAGCCGCGTTTGGATTGCCGTTTTCGCGAAGGGTGCGTGACCAGAGCACCAGCGTCCACTCGCCGTTCCAATTGGTGGTGTCGGACAGAACGCTGGTGATGTGCGCGAAAGGTTGCGGGTCGTGTTCCAGGTAGGCGCGTTCGGCTCGAGCCTCGAGCGCCAGTTCTGGGCGGACTTGGTGGTAACTTTCGGTTTTTTGGCAGTGCTCGAGCGTCGCCGCAAAATTTCCGGTCAGCATCATCCAGAATGCCAGCGCGTTGTGGTTGTAAGCGACTCGAGATGCGGCTAAATTGGGTGCCTCCAGATTTTGTTTGTGGTTTTGAATTGAGCTTTGAACGTCACCGTACCGTTCCCAGGCGATGGTCGCGCGGTGTCCTCGAGCCAGGCGTTCGGTGAAATCGCGTTTTTCATGCTCGAGCGGTATGAGTTTCAGGGCGTGTTGCAGGTGGTCTTCGGCACGGTCCCACGCCAGGGCGTTGACAAAATAATTGGTGGCGTTCAGGTAATAGTTTGCGACCTGAAGTGGGTCAGCCAGCGGAATCATCTCCTGTGCCACGGCAAGCAGCGTCTCCCCTCGAGCTTGGGTTTCCAAGTTGCCGATCAGCATGAGCGCAAAAGCGCAGGCGGCAAGGCGCTGATTTGGGGTCGCGTCACTGTGGGCTATCGCGGCGTCGTAGGCGTCGTGAGTGCGACCATAATCGGCTTGATTCTGAAAACTGTGCGCCAGATTGATCCAGCGCCCTGGGCTGCGGGGGTTGGGCAGCAGCGCATCGAGCCGTTGAAAGCGCAGCGGCTCGAGCATCAGGTCTTTGTCCTCAAGCAGCACCTCAAGTTCAATCAGTTGTCTGGTCGTGCCGAATGCCTCCGCCAGCAATTCCTTGGAGAGCCGTTCTTGGGCGTTTAAAACGCTTTGACGCACGGTTTGCAGGTGATACTCGAGCAAACTTTCGGCGGCGAGCGGGTGAAGTTTGAAGCCTGGCTCGAGGATTTGCACAAACCCCAATCGCGCCAATTCGTGGGTTTGGGCGTTGGCAAAAGCTTTGGGCAGGTATGGCAGCGCCGCCAGCAGCGCCAACTCCTGCCACTGTTCCAGATTGAGGCTCTCTCGCAAACCTTCAATCAAACTCTCGCGTTCGGGCAGTTCACCGCTCAAACTCGAGCCAGTCAGTGCCATGAGATGCAGCGGCAACGACCAGCCTCGAGATTGCTCCCAGGCACTTTGGGCGCGGGTATCGTTGTCAAAAAGCTGTTTGGATTCTTGGAGCGTGAATGCCAGGTCGGGCGCGAACAGGTGAATCAATTGCCCTGCGCTCATCAGGCGCGGTAATTCGGGCTGCGAGAGTTTGCCGCGCGATGCCAGCAAGACCAGACCAGCGACGTTTCTCAAGAGTGGCGAGATGTTCTCGGCTCCCTCCAAATCCTCGAGAATCAGCAGCGTCGGCTCAGACCACAAGACCTCGAGCACACCGCTCCAGAGGGTTTGTTCTGGCAGCCCGAGCGCTCGGGCGCTCAAACCACGTGGGTCTTCACCCTGCACCGACAGCCAGACCACGCGCCAACCGCTCGCCTCGAGGCTGCTCGCCCACTGGCTGGTCAGCACGCTCTTGCCGTACCCATACGGCGCTTGCAGCCAGACCACATAACCGCCAGCATCGGGCAGTTGCTCGAGCAAACGGTGTCGCTCGAGGTAGAGGGCATTGGCTTTGGGACGCAAACCGATCATGGGAAATACTCCGCCATCATTTTACAGTTTCGTCTGACGGCTGGCGTCAAAAATGGCTTCTGATTTGTGTCACACGGATTAAGTTCAGATTAAGCTCAAAAACCCAAAATGAGGAGATAACCAATAAGGGGGTTTTTATGACTGGGATGCTCGAGCTTTGGCTGGGACGGATTTTGAAAGTGCTCGCGCTGATGCTGATTTTGGCGGGTTGTGGGCAGCAGCCGCCACCGCCGGTTGTGCCAGTGGCGCTTCAGGTTTCGCCCGCAGCGCTGCTCCTCGAGCCTGGGGGCAAAAGCCAGGTTTTGAGTGCCGCAGCCTACGGCGCGGACGACTCAAAACTCGAGATCACGGACATTGAATGGCTGAACTCTGACCCCGCACAGGTGTAGATCACCAGTGACCCCAGCAAGCCGGGGATGGTGACGGTGCAGGCGGCGGGAACAATCGGGACGGGGGTGATCACCGCCAGAATTCGCAATCAGCCGACGGTGTTTTCTGATCCGGTCATCATCTCGACCGCCAAACTCAAACCTGGGGTCGAAACCCTGAGCGATGCGCAAGTGGTTTTTCCATTTCCGAATGTGCCCTCCAACGTTGACTTGAAAGGGTTCAAGCCAGATGAAACCAGTTTTGGCACGCAAACCATGATTGGCGGTTTTGCCGAGGGCGAAATTGCCGCCCTCTATGAGAACGTGGGCGGCGCTTTTCGTTATGGCGTCGTCTTGCGCGGCGCAGCACCGAGCGACGATAAACTGCTGGTCGGTGCTGGCGGGGCTGAAATTGCGGGTCGTGTCATCAAAAGCCAAACTCGAGGCAATTTTGTGCTGGTACAACTCGAGTTGCCGAGCTTGACCGAAGTTTTTGACGAGTACAGCTTCAAGATTGACAGCGCCAAACTAGGGCGACAAGGCACGCTCCGTCAATTCAAAGGACAGATCAAGCAAAAAGCCCAAAACCGTCAGGCGGCTGGCAGTGCCAACGAGGGACTCTGGGACTGCACAGCCTCGGCGGGCGTGCAATTTGTCGGTTCGTCCAATCCCCCTTCGAGGTTGGCATCAACCCAATTTGGGATGCGATTCTCGAGATGAAATCTGGAGCAGTGCAAAAGTTTTACTTCAAGGCGGGCGTCGATCTGGTCTTGAAAGTCAACCCCGAAGTGAAATTTGAACAGGGCGCTTTTGCCAGCGTCAAATGCAAACCCGCCAAGGTCTGGTCGCGGCGTTTTCCGCTGGCGGGCTTGCTGTCGGCGTTTCTCGAGCCTGGACTAAAGTTTTATCCGTCCCTGGAGGTCGGCGGTGCGTTGACCGCCGGTAACTCGCTTCGGGCGGGTTTCAAATTGGATTTCAGCCGCTCGTACTGGACTGGCGGCACGTACACCCCAGTTGACGGCTGGAAACCCTTGTGCAGCACGTGGCAAGAGTGCAGCAATTCCAACAACACCAAAAGCATTTACCTCGAGAAATCAACCTTTGAAAAACCGATGAGCATCAATTTTAAGATGGGGGCGTATTACAACCTCGTGGCGGGCTTTCAGATTGGCGGCGAATTGATTGGCACGATCAAAGACTGGTTTGGCTCGTTGCCCCTGATCGGTGAAAAGATTGAAAGCATTGCTGACGACCTTTATATCGATTTGCTGACCGCCAAAGCCGGACCGGAAACCCAAACGGTCTGGTCCAACACCGAATGGGTCTTGTTCAACGAAAAGAATCAATCTGGCGCGAACACCTACGTCGCCGCGACCTTGAGCGCCACCTACCCCAGATTGAAAACCCTGATCTTGAAACTCTTCAAAATTCCACTCCCCGAAACCCCACCACCACCCTTGCTGGCACTGCCGCAACTCAACATCCTCGAGCCGTACCGCAACCTGATCGCGGAATCGATCACCAGCCCGAGCGCCAACCCGGTAACCGTCAAAGCCAGCCAAACTGTTGAGGTTCGTGCCACCATCGCCCGAAACGTGCAATGGCTTCAACCGATCACTGACCTGATTGCCCTGCCACTGGATGTCCACACCACCTGGCCCCACCGTGCCGAACTGTGGTTAAAAACCGGTGATTCGGCGCTGGGCGGCAACATCACGCACATCAAGCTGGGCAACCTGAGCGTGCAAAACGAACGCATTCTGACGGGTTCGTTTACCGTCACGGCGGACATGTGCCAAAAAGCCGCGCTGTCCTTGAGCAAAACCGTAACCATCAAGTTGATCGCTTACAATTACATGTACAACGTCGTGGAATCCCCCAATTTCGTTGGCGATTTTAAAATCAGTTGCAGCGACCTGAGCGCCCAGCCCCGTTAAACTGCGTGCCAAAGTCAAAGAGAAAGCCTTGGGTTCGTTCACCATCGCCAACGGCGGCAGCCAGGATGTCAATTACACGGCTCTCGGCGGCGGCATCGTCGGTATTCGCAGCGGCGCAAGTGCCACGCTGAACGCTGGAACGCGCGGTGCCGTCGGTCTGATTGCGACCTGCCCAGACACCGCCGGAACGTACAGCGGCAATGCCGCACTCGCCTTCAAGGACACGGGCGGCAAAGCCATCACCGACGCACCCAGTTCGGTGGCGGTCACGCTCGAGTGTTGGAAGGAAAAAGACCCCGACCCAGACCCGACCAAACCCAAGAAACCCAAAAAAGGTGGCAGCCACGGCGACCCGCATTTGATCACCCTCGACGGGCGTTATTACGACTTTCAGGGCGTGGGCGATTACATCCTGACCAAATCAAGCCAGGACGATTTTGAAGTCCACTCGAGGTTTATCCCTTACGGCGGCAGCGTCTCGGTCAACGACGCCGTGGCGGTGCGCGGTAACGGCGATGTGTTCGAAGTCTACTCGAGTCCTTCAGGACAACCCGACATCTGGATCAATGGGCAAAAGCAAAGCGGCAACATCTTCAACCAACAACTTGCCGGCGGCATGATCGTGATCGCAGAGGCGGGCAGGGTCAGTATCGTTCACCCTGACGGCAGCATGGTGACCGCCAGCCTCGGGACCTTTCTCGGTTCGCTCGAGGTGTACACGGTTGCCGAACGCAGCAGCCAGCTCGAGGGGTTGCTCGGTGACGGCAACGATGACCCCAGCAGTGACTTGCGGATTCGCGGCGGGGCGGTGCTGACCAACCCAGTTCCCAAAGACCTGTACCTCGAGTACCGAAGCTCGTGGCGTGTGCCATTGTACTCGCCCGGGTCGCTGTTTTCGCAAGTGCCAGAGCGCTGGAACTTCCAATTTCCACCCAATGTGGTCAGCCTTGACGATCTTGACCCCGCCAAACGGGCGTGGGCGGAGCAAATCTGTCTGGCGAAAGGGATCACCACGCCCAGCGTTTTTGATGGTTGCGTTTACGATGTGACATTGACCAACGACCCAAGTTTTGCCAATTATGCCTACGGCATCGATCCCGACAAGCTCGGCATTCTGGTTGGTCCGCCGGTGACTTTCGTGCGCTACGGACAGCAAAAAAAGTTTGGCGCATTCGTCACGGGCACAAATAGCGATTTGGTCAGTTGGAGCACCTCGTGCGGTCACTTGAGCGTGGAGGGTAATGTTGCCACCTATACCGCACCCAGCAAGGAGCAAGAATGCGAGATCAAGGCCACCCTCAGCGCGGACGACAGCATTGTCGGCAAAGCCAAGGTGCTGGTCGGTGAATTGAACGGCGCGTACTGGGACGGCGGCGGCGACGACATCCGTTGGGAAGACCCCAAAAACTGGTCTGAGGACAAGTTGCCGACCCTCGATTCGGACGTGATCCTGATTCAGTCCGCCAGCCAATTGCGTTTGCAGACCAATTCCAACCCCAGCGTTCATAGTATCCGTAACGTCGGAAACGTCAGTTTTGTCGCGGGTACAATCAACGTTGTGGCGGGTGCCATCACCAATGGCTTTAAACTCGAGGGGGGAAACCTGAACTCGAGCGGCACAGTGAGCTTGAGCGGTCAGACCACCTGGACCAACGGCACGCTCGGTGGCACTGGCAGCTTTGTCAACAACGGCGAATTGAGTTTGGTGGCTGGAAATTACAAGTATCTGGCGGGCAAGCTCGAGAATGCAGGCACGATCAAAATCTCGGACAATCTCTATTCGGGTGCGAATGGCAGCGTCTTGAAGAATATGGGTACGCTCGAGTTTGTTTCCGACACTGCCCTTGTTCCCAACACTGGATATATCAATCTTCAAAATTCAGGTTTGATTGTCAAAACTGGTGGTATGGGCATTTCAACTCTCGACACCGATCTGGTCAACACAGGCACGCTCGAGGCTCGAGTTGGGACACTGCGCATTGACCGTGGCACGCTCGACACGGGCACGTACACCGCAACCCTCGGCGCAACGCTGCAACTGAACAACACCCTGACTTTGAAAGGCACACTTTCGGGCAATCCAAGCGGTGCGGTCGCGGTCATCAACGCCAACCTGAACGTGAACAACAGCGAAACCACACACGTCAACTTTGGCGGGACTGGCTTTGACTTCCGCGTCGGTCATCTTGCCGGACTTGGAACACTGCAAAACGACAACCTGATGCTGTTCTCGGGCGGCAATTACAAGTACCTCGACGGGACGCTGAGCAATGTTGGCACGATCAAAATGTCGGACGTGCTGTACTCGGGTGCGGTTGGCAGTGTTTTCAAGAACACGGGCACGCTCGAGATACTGGGCGACACCGCCATTGTTCCCAACACTGGATACATTGCGTTACAAAATTCTGGTTTGATCGTCAAAACTGGCGGTAACGATATCGCTCGTCTCGACAGCAACCTGCTCAACACGGGCACGCTCGAGTCACGCAGCGGCACGTTGCGGATTGAACGCGGCACACTCGACTCTGGTCTTTACAAGGTCAGCGCCGGTCAAACTTTGCGTTTCTCGAGCGACCTGACTTACAAGGGCACACTGACAGGATCACCCGAAGGCACGCTCGAGGTTTTGAATGGAAACATCAACGTGCCAAGTGGTCAGGAGGCACACTTGAAATTTGGCGGCACCGGTCTAAATTTTGCTGTTGGACGGATTGTTGGTCCTGGCAAACTGGTCAATGACGCGAACAGCCTGATGAATCTTGCCGTTGGCAATTACAAGTACCTGGACGGCACGCTCGAGAATGCGGGCACAATCAAGGTCAGTGATTACCTTTACAGTGGCAGCAACACCGCACAGCTCAAAAATTTTGGCACGCTCGAGTTTGCGGGCGACAGTTCCCTGCTGGAAAACACTGGGCGCATCAGCCTCGAGAACAGTGGTTTGCTGGTCAAAACGGGCGGGGCGGGAATCACCGCGCTGCAACGGTCCACACTGACCAACACAGGCACGCTCGAGTCACGAAACGGTATTTTGCGAATTCAAGATGGTGTTGTAATTGGCGGCACGTACAACGCAACGGTTTCAGGGATTCTCGAGTTTACGGGAGCGGTGACACTGAGGGGTACACTGTCTGGCGCTTCCTTGGGCAGCGTGCGTTTTCTGAACGGCAACCTCAACATTCCAAATCTCGAAACCACCCACCTGAATTTTACTGGACCAGGTTTTGATTTCCAAGTCGGTCGTATCTTCGGATCTGGCAAACTGGTCAACGACGGCATGATGCTCTTTTCGAGCGGTAATTACAAATACCTGGACGGCACACTCGAAAATCTGGGCATCATCAAGATCAGCGACACGCTGTTCTCGGGCAATGCTGGCAACCTCTTCAAGAATGCTGGCACGATTGAGCTTTTAAACGATGCAGCCAACTTCCGACCCAACACGGGCGCGATCAACCTTTTGAATGGCGGTTCGGTCTTCAAAACGGGCGGTTCTGGGGTCACCGCCCTCGAGCTTGGCACGCTGACCTACATGGGCACGCTCGAGGCAAAAGTTGGCACCTTGCGAATTGAAGGTGGTACCGTGATCGGCGGCACGTACAATGCCCAGGCTGGAGCGGTGCTCGAGTTCACAAGTACGGTCACACTCAAAGGCACCTTGTCTGGTGTTGCCACGGGCAGCATTCGAGCCATCAGTGCCAACCTGCAAGTGTTGACGGGCGACGTGACGCACCTGAATTTTAGCGGCACTGGTTTTGACTTCCAGGTTGGTCGGATGACTGGCGCTGGAAAACTGGTCAACGACGGTACAATGCTGTTCTCAGGCGGGAATTACAAATACCTGGACGGCACGCTCGAGAATACGGGATTGCTCAAGATCAGCGATAATTTTTACTCGGGCAGCGTTGGTAGCACCCTGCGAAACTTGGCGGGTGCAACGCTCGAATTTGTCAACGATTCTGGAATCCTACAGGATCAAGGGCGCATCACCTTCAGCAACGCTGGCACGCTGCTGAAGTCGGGTGGCACGGGCAACAGCACGATCACCACCATTTTCAGCAATACGGGCACAATCACCGAAGCCTCTGGGCATTTTGTCTTCACGCCTTAAAATTCTGTTTCAGGCTCGAGACGGATTCTTCAAGTCTGTCTCGAGCCTAATCCAAGACCGTTTGCAACTCGAGCATGGCGTCAAATCCAAACTCGAGACGGTAGCGTTGCTGAAAGTCTTTGAGGCGTTTTTTGGCGGTGGGCTTGCGTCCAGAGTTCACCAGAATCTCGAGCAACAAACCAATGGCACCCTCCATCAGTGGCTCGAGTTCGAGGATGCGCTCGCAGTAGATTTCACTTTGCGCAGGACTGGCGTTTTTGGCGTGATGCTCGAGACAATTGACGACCCGCATGTGAAGGTGATCCCTCGTTTCGTTGATGCGGTTGATGTCCATTCCTGGCGCGAATTTGCCACGATACAAACGCATTACGGTTTCGGCATCATCACGCTCGAGTGCCTGCTCGAGTTCCCAAACGTCCACGCGCACATTGGTCAACCCGTCCTCGGTCAAAAATGTTGGCACGCCCCAAGGCTCGAGGCTTTTGCGAAGCGCGTTGAAAGTGACGTGCAAGTTGTTGCGCACACTGTTCGGCTCGAGGTCAGTCCAGAGTGCGTCACCGATTTCGTCACGGCTGGCGCGGGTGACCAGCAGCGCCAGGCTTTCTTTGGGGCGCAATGTCAGCGAAATTTCTTGCCCCAAGTGCTTCACGCGGTACCGTCCAAGCAATTCAACCTCAAGCTTGGGAATTTCGGGCAGGCGCAATTTGACCGCGTCTTTCCAGCCCGATAGCAAAACCACCTCGAGCGGGTAGGCTTTGGAAAGTTCTGGACGGATTTTGGGAAGCTCAAAGAGCGGCACGAGCGCTGGTAGAATTCGTTCACCCGAGAGTGTCAAACCAATCAGTTTCTCGAGGCTGCCAGGGTCCTGGGTGATGCGGTAATGCACGGCGTACCAGTGCAAAGCAACCTCGCGTTCGTCAACGCTGTCTGGTTGCGGCGGCACGGTTGCCAGCGCCTCGGGTTGCTCGAGTTTGAAGAGTGCCAAGGCTCTCATCAGTTGGCACAACACCCGCTCGCCGCTCAAACGCTCGAGGGCTTCTTGGGGTTTGCCAAGGTCAATCAATTCTTTTGCCCAGTGTGCCAGCACAATGTCTTCGGTCACGGGGTCTTCCCACAAATGAATCCGTGCCAAAATCGCTGGCAATGCTCTCCAGTCGTGCTTCAACATTGCCCCGAACGCCCTGGCTTTCAAGGCAATGAGTGGTCTGACCGCCTCGAACTCGCAGGTTTTTTGAAAATGCTCGAGCGCCCGTTTTTTGTCGTTGTGCAACAGGGCGTTGTAACCCAAATTCCAGTACATCGCACCCGCCTGAAGCGCGGGAATGCCGTCGCCGTTCGCGCCCAGCAACTCCTCAAGCGTGCGGCTCTGCCCCTCGAGATCGCCCAGCCGATACCAGCGAAAGACCGCCAGATTTTGCAACAAATTCGAGCGCCGCGCTTTTGGCGCGTCCTTGGGAATCAACTCGAGCGCACGCCGGATTTTGGCTTCGGCTGCCAGAAAATCATTGCCCATAAAGTCAATTCTGGCACTGTAATTTAAGAACGCGGTGGCTTGTTCTGGCGTGACCTGCCCGAGCAGCGGTCTGGCGAGCAACTCGAGTTCTTTGGCACGATCCAAGTTGCTGTCGGAGTTGTGCCATAAGGCTTCACGGTAAGCTTTCAAGCACTGACTTGGGCTGGCGTCGGGCAGTTGCACCACGGAAAGCAATCTGGCAATTCCCTCAATCTTTCGTCCAATCAAGCACAGCGAATCGCCAACGCAAATTGAACGTTCAATGCTGCTCGAGAATGCTTGCAGGCGTTCATCCCAACGCACCACGGCGTTCGGGTCTTGACGCGCCAGTTCGTTTGGTTGCTCAAAAATCTCGAGCAAGCTGGCGTCCAACCCCAAAGTCTCAAATGCCAAGCCTCGAGTCAAAATTGGCAAGCGCTGCGCCTCACGGGTCAGCACACGTTTGACTTCAGCTTGATGAAACTCGAGCACGGTCTCTGCCGCCAAAGGGTGCAACCTGAAACCCGTCTCGAGGGTTTGGGCGAAACCCGATGCTGCAAGGGCTTTGGTGTGAAGGTTCGCCGCCTCGAGCGGTAAAACATTCAAACTCGAGAGCAACAGTGCCTCCTCCCAGACTTCAGTGACAAGGCTCTCACACATTCCCTCGATCAAGGCTCGGCGTTCTGGAACTTCACCCGTTAATGCCGCCAGATGCAGTGGCAACGACCAACCCTGCGTGGTTTCCCAGGCGGTGGACGCTTGGGTTTCGTCTTGAAACAAATTGAACGCCTCGGCTCTGGTAAACGCCAGTTGATTGCTGGTCAAATGTATCAGGCGTCCATGCGCCATCAAACGCGGAATTTCGGGTTCGGAGAGCTTGCCGCGACTCGAGATCAGCACCAAACCCTGCGTGCCCTTTAAAAGTGGAGTCAGGCGTTCAGCGCCCTCCAAGTCCTCCAAGATCACCAATGTTGGACTCGACCACAGATGCTCGAGCACCACACTCCAAGGGGCATTGGCGGGCAGCTCGAGCGCCCGAGCCAAGACTGGACGCGGGTCCTCGCCCAGCAGCGCAATCCAGACCACACGCCAACCATCTTCCTCGAGTTTGCTCGCCCATTGGCTGGTCAGCACGCTCTTGCCGTAGCCGTAAGGCGCTTCGAGCCAGATCACATACCCCGCCTCCTCGGGCAGCATTCTTGCTAAGCGCGGACGCTCGAGGAAGAGGTTGCTGGCATTGGGACGCAAACCGATCATGCACAATTCTAGCAATGAAGTTCAGATTTCGGATTTGTGAAGCTCAAAATATTGTGAAGTGCCGTAACTCGAGCTTCAAGTTTCAAATTTTCAAAACCAGAATCTCGAGTCGTTCGTTCAAAATTGGACACTCGAGATTCTGGTTGTTAGGCTAAAGCCATGACCCAAACCCAAGCATTGCTCGAGGCGGCATGAAACTCCAAACCCTCAAACCCGTGGCGTTTCTGGGTTCGGATGCCACCGCGACCATTCACAAACTCTATCAACTCGAGCAGCGTTTCTTACCGCTCGAAGTGCCAAACCACAGCAAACTCGAGCGGGTGATTGCGGGACTCGAGCCTCTGGGTTTTCTGGGCGCGATTGTGGTTGGTAGCCCAAGCACAGAATTAAATGCACTCGTCGAACGCAAAACCCACAGTGCCGAACGGGCTGGTGCAATCGATGCGGTCATCGTCTCGAGCGGCAGCCTCGGCACGAACACGCTCGAGGATTCGCTGGTCAGCACCCTCGAGACGGTGCGTTACCGTGGGGTGGGCGGGCATTGCGTGGTGTTGGGGGGCGGGGCGGTGGCTTTTGCCGCCACCCAACTCGCCCGAACGGGGTTTAAAACCATGACCTTTGCCGCGCCAGACCGTCCCGCCGCCGAAAAACTGGCTCGAGCCGTGCCTGCGGGCGTGACCACCAGGGCGTTGACGTTTGAAGAACCCAGTTTATTAGATGCGCTCGAGCGTGCCGATTTGCTGGTGCATTGCAGTCCAGACGTGTACCTGGATGCGCGGCATTTGCAGCCCTATCACACGCTTCTCGAGGCGCATTCGGAAACCAGTTTGGCGGTGGGTTTGGAACGTGCCGGCGGCAACGTGATCGGTTTTAAACTCTCAAACGCGCACCATCTGGCGGCGCAACTCGAGTTTGTGACCTCAATCAAGTTCAATCCCGCCAGTTTGATGTGAATTCAGTCCTCGAGTAACCCTTTGAGTTTCGCAAATGGGTTGCTCGAGTCTTGCACGCGGTCTTTGGGAATGTTGGGGCATTCGGACCGTTGTTTTTTCAGGGCTGGCGTGTCGGCGGCAAGCACCGCGCACGTGCCTGCAGGAACATTGTTGAGGTTTGTTCCGCAACTGCTGCACAAACCCTTGCATTCTGGGCTGTGAACCACGGTCAAAGGCATTTCAAAACTGAACGCCTCGGCGAGAAACGGACTCAGTTGCAGGCTGGGGTCGCCGAACATGAGGCAGTCCTCGCCGTCGTCCAGGGTTTGACGACTTGCAACTTTAAATTTGGCGCTGTAACGCAGCAGACTCTCGAGCCTGGCTTCGACTGGAACGCGGGTTGGGGTCAAGCATCTCGAGCATTCCATCAAGGCGATGCCTTTGATCCAGCCGTGCAGGTAAAACTCGCCTGGTCCGACGTTGTTCACAGAGGCTCGCCACTGGGCGGGTTCGGCGAGCGGGATGGGTGTGATGCTGGGTTCTAAACCGTCTGGGTGTTCGGTGATCAACTCGAGCTGCGCGACCAGACCGCTGCCGCTGACATCACCACCGTCGCCATGCAAGATGCTGGCAAGATTTAAGCTGGGAAGTTCTATTTGGGTCATACTGTCTTAGTTTAGCGCGAATCTGGCAGTCAAACATCCGCCACTTGCACTATTTAGCCTCGAGAAGCTGCGATTCAAGATTGGCGGCGGTCATCAGTGCCACGCCCAACGCGCCAGCATGGCCACCCAAATTGGAGGTCTTGATGCTGTTGCGCAAGCCCAGTCGCTCGAGGTGAACGCGGGTGGGTTGAACTATCAGTTTCTCGAGGTGGGGCAGTTCGCCGCGCATCACGATCAAATCGGGGTCGAGGGTTGCAGCCGCGCCAGAGAGTGCCAGCGCCAAGTGCCTGACCACGTGCTCTAAAGCGGCGATGGCTTTGGACTCCAAGCGGTTTGCGGCTTCAAAAACGTCGCGCATCCAATCGGCGCGGGTGATGTCAAAGATGGCGGCTTCGCGCAAGCCCTCATAGATCGAGAACGCCAGAGCGCCAAAACGTGGATCGTCATTGGCGAGCGATTGGGTGTTGGGCGCAATCAGTGCCAGCTCGCCCGCCATGCCGTGCCGACCACGGTGAAGTTTGCCGTCCACAATGATGCCCGCACCAATCGCGGGTCCGAGCGTCACAAAAATCATGGTGCTCGAATTGATACCGTGACCGCATTTGAATTCGCCCCAGGCGGCGGCGTTGGCGTCGTTCTCGAGTTGGATGGGTAATTTGGTTTTTTCAGCCAAAATCGTGCAAAGTTTGATGCTTTCAAAACCAAAGACCCAAGATTGCCACAACATCCCGTCGGGTTGCACCACGCCAGGAACGCTCAAACCCAGAGCGCGAGCCTTGGGGAAGCGTTTGGCTAGCTTGACCAGCGTATCGATGCGCTCAGTCATGCTCAGCCTCGAGAATGCACCGACGCCCATGTCGTCACGTGTCTCGAGTACCGCGCCGTACAGGTCAAACAACGTGGCGTGAAGGTATTCACCACCAAGGTCAATTGCCAGCACCGCGTTCTCTTCTGGAATCAAACGCACCAGTCTTGGTCGCCGCCCCGTTGCCCCACTGCGTTTGCCGTCCTCGACCACCAATCCTCGGGTTTTCAGGTCATCGACGGCGGTGCTGACCGCAGGCAGACTCAAACCGGTGGTCAGGGCAATTTCTGGACGGGTGCTCGAGCCATGTTCGCGCAGTGCCTGGTAAACCCGCAAATGGCTGGGAACCCGGTGTGATACAGAGAGAAGGTTGTTTAGTTGTTGGCTTGGGGCACTCATGGCATCCTTTGAACACTTTTTGGTTGGCTGATTGGTTGACTGAGTCAAGAAAAATCCTTGATTTTGCCCAACTGATACGTTCATTATAGCGTTTTTTTGACTTTTTAGAAGAACAGACTACAATCCAAAATACATCCTCGAGATTTGCTGACAGACCATGTTCTCGGCTCAAAAAATGTAAAATATCAACATGAACCAGCCGTATTTGATCGTCGATGCGCACCTCGACCTGGCACTCAACATGGTGCGCAAACTGATCGATCACACCAAACCGATTGGTGACCTGCGTCAACTCGAGAATCGGGAGGCACAACAAGCCATGACCAGCTTGCCAGAGTTTGCGAACGGCAACGTGGCACTGGTGTTTGGAACGTTGTTTGCCGTACCTGCCGATTTGGGATTTGCCAAAAACGCAATCTCAAATGCGCAAGCCCACCCTGGCTACACGACCCCCGAAGAAGCCAAAATTCAAGGACTCGAGCAACTGGCGGTCTACGAAGATTGGGCAAAACAAGGTCTGGTCAGACCCATCACCAGCCGTGAGATACTCGAGGATCACTTGCAGCGCTTTGCAACAGACCGTGTCCCAGGTTTGCTGGTCTTGATGGAGGGCGCAGACCAATCACTTCCGTCTCTGACCTCGAGATGTGGTGGTCTCGCGGCGTGCGGGCTGTCGGGCTGACCTGGGGGCGCACACGCTACGCGGGCGGCACGGGCGCACCAGGCGGCTTGACGCTAGAGGGTCATGAACTCTTGAAAGCCATGCGCGAACGCGGCATGATCTTGGACACCTCGCACCTGGCAGAACAAGCTTTTTACGAGGCGCTGGCGTATTACCCAGACCGCATCATGGCTTCTCACTCCAACCCTCGAGCCTTGCTGAATTCCCCGATTCCTGACCCTGTGATTCCACCAGACCGCCACCTCTCCGACGACATGATTCTTGCCATCGGTGCTCGAGGCGGCATGGTCGGACTGAACCTGATCAATTACTTCCTCGAAGCCCGCTGGACGCATTCCGACCAAAGCACACCCGTTTCAATTTTCGATCAATGCCAGAACATCCTGGAGCACAACGCCGCATTGATCGGTTGGGAGTCTGTCGGGATTGGGTCAGACCTTGATGCCACCATAAGCTTGGATTGCAGCCCAATTGAACTGGACACGATTGCGGATTTCTCGAGATTCTCGGAAGTTGTTCCAGCCGAGGCTCGAGCGGGGGTGCTTGGCGAGAACTGGTTGCGGTTCTTAATGGCTTCACTGCCTTAAAACTGTCGGGTTGATTGGTTTTATGGATGCGCCAGCCAGTTCAAATTGGCTGGCTCGAGTTTTAGGTTGCTGGAGTGTTTTTGCTGAACCGCATGATCCAGTTGGTTTCCCAAGTTTGTCCATCATCGTCAGAAAAATCTTGATGCCAGCGTGCCGAGTTGGTTGTGATTTCTGACCAGATAAACCGTACCCGAATTGGGCGTCCCTCGAGTACATCGGTGCCCTCAAAAATGCCGACACCGTCTTGAAAACCGCCAACCACAGGTGGCTCGAGTTTTCCTGTTTGGTTGCTCATCCAGTAAATGCTCCACTGCTGGGTGGCTGGGTTAAAGAGCCGCAGTGTCATGCCAATAAATCCTGGACGCCAATTTTCGGGTACAAAATCATCAAGGTTGCCCATGCCGCCAAGGATTGGTTTGGCTTCGCCAGTGGCTTTGAACCGTTCCCAGTTCTCAAATCCTTGAAAGTGCTTTGGAAGGCGCTCGTTTTCAATTTGCCAGCGTCCGAACAAAAAATCAAAATCGTGTGAAATATTCATTTCTAACCTCCGCATCTCGAGTGTGTCATCAATTCCCGACAACTTTGGGCGGCAATTCAACTTATGCTGTGGCTTATGTATAACCCAACCTTGCGCTTACTCACCTTGCTCGAGTTGCTCGAGTCTTCTGAGCGGGTTACTGGCACGGCACTTGCCAGCAAGCTTGAGGTCAGTTTGCGCAGCGTGCAACGCTACGTGGCGCAATTACAAGATTTGGGCATTCCAGTCGAATCAACTCGAGGTGTGGGCGGTGCGTACCGCTTAAAACCAGGTTTTCGCCTTCCGCCTTTAATGCTGACCGATGACGAAGCATTGGCAGTGTCACTTGGCTTGCGCACGCTCGAGTCGCTGGGCTTGAACGCCTTTGCGCCAGCAACCACTTCGGCGCTGTCCAAACTCAAACGCGTGCTGCCCAAAAACCTAGCTGAACACGTTAATATCATGCAAGAAGCCGTTGAACTCGAGCCGTCCCCGTGGCTGGTCAGCATAGACCCAAAATTGCTGATGACCGTGGCAAGCGCCGTTCAAACTCGAGCGCCCATCGTGTTTGCCTACCGAGCGTTTGATGGTAGGCAAACAAGGCGCGAGGTCGAACCATACAGCGTTCTGTTTCATGACGGACGTTGGTACATGCTCGGTTACTGCCGTTTGCGCCTTGCGATACGGTCATTTCGTTTTGATCGGATGCTCGAGTTGCAAGTGAGTGACGAGAATTTTGTACGCCCAGCCGATTTTGACGCTCGAGCTTATCTGCGCCAATCCTTGCCGTTCGCACCATCAAAATTCCTGGTTGAAGTCTGGCTTGACCTGCCACTCGAGGAAGCCCGTTGGCGGGTCATGCCGCACAAAGTGGCGCTCGAAGCTGAACGGGAAGGCACACTGTTGAGCTGTGGCACTGCTGATCTTGAGTGGATGGCGGCGGTGTTGCTGAGTTTGAAATGCGTGGTCAGTGTTCGCCAGCCACCCGCGTTGCTCGAGGCTTTTAAAATTGTGGCACAGCAAGCCAGCGCGATTGCAACTCGAGATTCTTGAATTTACAACACTCGGGTCAGCACAAACTTCAAATACCGTCCTTCGGGAAATGCTACAGGCACAGGATGGTCTGGTGCGTGCCCGTTCTCTTGCAAAATCTGCAAGCGTTTTCTGGCATCCAGCCCAGCCTCGAGTAGAATTTCTTTAAAATGATCTGGACTGATTTGGCTGGTGCAACTGGCGCTGGCGAGCATCCCGCCGTCATTCACGCAACGCAATGCCAGCAAGTTCAGTTTCTTGTACGCCCTAGCGGCGGCATAACGGTTGTCTTTGGAACGTGCCAAACTGGGTGGGTCAAGAATCACCACATCAAACTTTTTGCCCTCTTTGACGTAAGTCTCGAGCAGCGTAAAACAATCGGCTGCCAGAAAATCGTGCTGTTCTGGGTCAAAACCGTTCAGGGCAAAATTGCGTTTCGCGTCCTCCATCGCGGCGGGGGCAATGTCCACGCTCGAGATTTTACTTGCACCACCCCTGGCGGCATAAAGCGAGAATGCACCGGTGTAGGCAAAAAGGTTTAAAACGGTTTTGCCTGTTGCCAGCCGCCCCAAAAGGGCGCGGTTGTCGCGGTGATCGAGAAACAATCCCGTTTTTTGTCCGTCGTACAGGTTCGCAATGATCGTCAACCCATTCTCGAGAATGCTCAGTTCGGGCGGTGGCAGTTCGCCCCACAAGCTTTGCATCACGCCGTCCACGCGGCGCACAATTCCTTTCAGGGGGAAGCTGCCTTTTGACAGGGCGCGGACCACCTCTGGCAAAATCGTCTCGAGACAATCGGCGTAGGTTTGCACCACGGCGTAACGCCCGTAACGGTCAACGGTGATGCCTGGCAGAAAATCGCCCTCACCAGAAATCAGACGGTGCGCGTTGGTGTTTTTGTCAAACAGCATTTGTCGAAGCTCGAGCGCGGTTTGAACGCGCTCAGCAATAAAACCCGCGCTCGGTTCTTCGCGCCCAAAAAGTCGAATGGCGATTGGGCTGGAATCATCATACAAGCCGTAAGCTCTAGCTTTCCCAGAAATCACTTGCACCCATTCGCCAGTCTCGAGGTCATGAAAATCTGGAAGGTGATCGCGGTAAATCCAGGGATGACCATTGAAAATCGCGGACTCGAGCTTTGAATGAAGGGTGAAGGTGGGAAACGCCATGAGGCTATCTTAGCTTTTATCAGCGCAACTCGAGCCACAAACCGAACGCTTTCAAAGCTTTAAACTCTGGGTGTGAGCGTTCAAACCGATGGCATTTTGGAGCACCAAAAAGAGTACCAGGATTATGTGATCGCTTTTCGGGTGCGCCAACTTTTGGGTGGAAGACTCGCTCCGCGACGATTTTTAACGCTTGCCGCCTACGCCAAGCAGCGCCTCGCGCGGCAGAAATTGGCTCGAGAGTTGATTACCATCAAACCCTTAACATTTGATCGGCTTTCGAATGTCGATGCGTTGACCAACGAATTGTGCTTTGGCATGTGGCGCAACCCACGCGAAATCAACGATTTTCTCAGCGCGGTTTGGCGTCTGGGCGGACATCCGATTTTTGAGTTTGAAAGCGAATTTGCGGCGCAAGTCTTGACGCCCTCCGAGCGTCAACGCCTGAATGAGCAGGGACTCGAGGTGGCACGGTTTTACAACGCCTGTCTGCGGGTCGGGGCGGCAGCCATGAACCCCGAGGAGATGGATTTTGCCGCCGAGCGGGTGTTGCAACTCTCGAAAGTGTTACCTGTTTTTATTGACGAATTGGTTGTCCCCGATCAAGTGATTGACCTTACCTGGCTCGAGGAAGAACGGTGATTGGCGATAGCCAAAAACCTGTGGCTCAAGCTCGAGATGAAGTTGTTGAATTGCGGTACTTCTCGAGGAAACTGGCTTGCAGGGCTGGGTGTGCCTCCAGGGTGGCGGACATCTCGAGCAGATGCACATTGGCAAGTTGGTGTTCCCGAGATGAAGCCCCGAGATCACCCGTGGTTTTGAAGGCATGGGCAAGGGCTTGACGAAGCTCGAGGCATTCAAGCGCTGGGGTGCGGTCAGATTCGAGTTGGGTTTTTGCCGCTTGAATGTACGAATCGAGGTCGATGCCAAGCTCGAGTGCGCTCTGCAACCGCACGGTCAAAATGCGCGTCCAGACTTCAAGGGTTGGCGCATCCTCTATTAAGAATAGGCTCTCGAGTGCAGCGTTTGGCTGGTGCAGATGCAAATACGCATTGCCGACAACCCAAGAGACAAAGGCTTGATCTTCGGGCTGAACCACATCGTGGTTCGCCAGGCTCAAACTGTCTTTCAAGGCGAGCGGAGCATTTCCACGCGACAATTCAAACCAGGCTTTTCTGATCGCGTATTCGGCACGGTGTAAACCAAAGTCATGACGCTCGATCAGTTCAAGCATTTCCTTGAACAACCCCTGCATTTCAAGCCCAGAACCAATGCCCAGATGAACATCAATTGCCAAAAGCAACGCATTGCAATGGACAAATGCAACCTCACACTCCGAAGCCGTCCGAATGGCAATCGCAAGCCACGAAACCGCCAGACCAAGATCACCCTCAAGCAAGGCGCAGTAAGTTCGCGCGGTCTCGAACAGGGCACGTTCGTCCAACGGCAACGCCTCGCCAAGCCCAAGTCCAGCTTCGATCATCGGTTTGGCGGCTTTTACATTGCCATCATCGGTGTGAAACTTCACCAAATTAATCAAGGCATTGGTCTGTTCCTTGAAGGCATTCAGTTGTTGTGCTCGAGCCAGCCCACGTTCCAAAGACGCTTGAGCCAAATCCCGATGCCCCAAAGTCATTTCCAGAACGCCAATCCGAATGTCGGCACGGGCAAGTCCAACCCCGTCGCCCAAAACGGCACGTATTTTGGCAACCTCGAGCGCACAATTCATGGCGCGTTCGATCAGGTTTTGCCGCCACAACAAGACCACCAAGGCATCCAGAATTCCTGCCCGTTCGGGCGTGGCTCGGGCATCGTTGGTCAAGGCTTTTTCGTACTCGGCGACGGCTTCACGGTTGGCAAAAACTTGAACTGCCGCCAAGGCTGCCTTGACCCGCCAGGGTGCAGCCAGTTGAAGCTGACCCGCATTCTCGAGGTGACTTGCAATTCGAGCCGCCGCACCGCCGTGTTTCTCGAGGCTTTCGGCGAGTTTGCGGTGCAACAGGCGCTTTCGTTCCGCCCCAAGTCCCAGTGTCAGGGCTTCGCGCACCAGATCGTGCGCAAATCGGTACCCTTGGGCTTGACGCTCGAGAAGACGCAATTCGAGCGCCCGTTCAAACGCCTCGAGCGCTTCAAATTCGGTCAGGGTCGTGGCGAACAGCAAATCCTCGAGCGCGAACGCGTCCCCCGCCAAACTGGCAGTCTCGAGCAGACGGCTGGCTTGAACGCCCAGCCGCGCCACCCGTTCTCGAACGGCGACGACCACACTTTCTGGCATTGGCAGCTCATTGTAACTGGTGGTCGTTTCATCAACACCCGTTCCCCAATCACCATGCTCGTTTTGTTGCAACACTTTGGATTCGACCAGGGACTTCAGCGTCTCGAGCGCAAAAAATGGGTTGCCTCCGGTGGCACGGTGCAGGCGATTTGAAAAGAGTTTGGGATCGTGCGACCCAAGCAAACTTCCGACCAAATCGCGCACGGCGGTCTCATTCAGTGGCTCGAGTTGGATTTGCAGGGTGTTTCCAGCTTTGAAAACCTGTTCGAGATTTGTCGCCATCGAGATTGAGAGTTCTGCGGTCCGGTACGCCACGATCTGCCGCATGTTGCTTGGACGGTTGAGGCTTGAGAACAGGTGCAAGATCATCTCGAAACTGTCAAAATCAAAAAATTGCAAATCATCAATGATGTACGTGTCCACCTGGCTGGTGGTCAGCCAGACAAATTCGGCAAAGGCATCGAACAACCGAATTCGGGCTTCAGAACCGCTTGACACGGGCGGCTCGTCCAAACTTGGGACAAGCCTGGCGAGTTCCTGACGAACCCAACGCGGCAAAATCAATTTGGGGTTGGCTTGCAACAATTGACGGATGACACGGGTCAAGGTTGCAAATGGAATGGTTACATCACCAGCGCGTCCGTGCATGACCTGGGCGCTTTTGGTCAAGGCAAATTCGGTCAGCAAACGACTTTTACCAATCCCAGGTTCGCCAGTCACCACCATCATTTTCTGGGCTTGCCAAGCCAATTCAAGTTGCTGGAGCACTGCCTGCCGTCCAATCAACGGGGTTTCAATGGCAGGTAAAACTGGGATTGATTCAGTTGGTAAAACCTGCTCGAGGACAGCCTGTTCACGGATTTGTGCCGCCAACAAAACCGTTTCTGGCGTTGGCAAAAGCCCCAGTTCAGTCTCGAGCAAGACCCGAAAATCTTCAAACCCCGCCAGCGCCTCGATACGTTCACCCAGCCCTGCGCGAAGCCGCATGACATGACGTTGATGCAACTCGAGCAAGGGATTGACGGCAATCAAACGCTGATGTTGAACCAGTGCCTCTCGGGTAGCGCCGCCAACCTCGAGTTGAGCTGCAAAACCCGCCAGGGCGCGTTGAAAGGCACGCTCGAAAAATTCGCGTTTGACATCGAGCCACTCATGAAACGCGCTGGCTTCCTCGAGTTCCACGCCGTCCAGCAACAAGCCGCCGTACAAGCCCACCGCATCGGCAAACCTAGACCCGAGCATCGCAAGTTCAAAATTGGAAACATCGCTGGTCACAAAACCCGTTATTGAGACCCGATTCGCTTCGACCAGCACACACATTGCCAACTCTGGTGGTGAGAGTCGGTACAGACGCTGGCGTAAATTCCTGCGGGCGCTGGCTTCATCGAGTTCGGTCCAGAGCAAACCCGCCAGCACCGACCTCGAGCCAGAACCTTCAATGGTCAAGTACGCCAGGAGCGCTAAAACCTTACGGACGGACAAGTTTAATTCGTTGCCATTCAAACGAAATTCGGGCTGACCGAACAGTTGAAATTCAAATTCCGCACGGTCTACCTTTACCTGCGCCATGGAATTCACCGCACAATCATGACACGATGACCATTTTCCTGCCTGAAAGAGCCAAACAAGGCATCACACTCGAATTTTTATACACCTGTATTGGGTTCAAAATTGATTGTAAATCTCGAGGTTTCTCAGCATCTTTTAAACCAGGCTACGGGAAGGCTACGCCAGCAAACCTAGACTGCTTGCATGGGTGGTTTTCTCGATGATGTTTTGAGGCTTCAAACCAGCCTTCGTGATTGCGCAGATGGTTTTGCCGAAGCCATCATCGCCCGCAATTACAACATCGCCCGGGCATCGCTGACCACAAATTTGCAACTCGAGATTTCTGAAATGGCGTTGCGAGCCAAAATTGAAAACCACTGCCGAATCAAAGCCAGCGCACACGGTTACGACGAATTGCATCATCCCATCGATTTTGTAATTTTGCACGGTGGTTCACTCGAGGCGTTCAATCAAAAACCCATGCCGCTCGAAGTGGAGCACGAATTCTCAAAGCTTGTCACCATCGAATTTTACCCACGTTCAAACCTCGAGTTTGAAGTGTTTTTTGAATTGTGCCTGGCGTTGGTGGTCGTTCGGGAAACGATCCGAATCGCGCACCTGGAAATTTGCTAGACCGGCACGGCATGGGACAAAAGCAAACCCGAAGTTTTCCAGTGCGGCTACGCTTGGGCTACGCGGCATTTATTACGCTTTGCCACGGAGGTACAAAACATGCAAGCCATTGAATTCAACGTTGGCACACGGCACAAAACCACTCAAGATTTACATGGTGGCTCGAGGGTACAGGTGAACCGATGAACCCGCTGCAAGCCCAACTGGTGCAAACATCGTTCGCCAAAGTGCAACCGATAGCTGGTGTCGCAGCCGAACTGTTTTATGCACGCCTGTTCGAGTTGGACCCAAACCTGAAACCCTTGTTTCGTGGTGACATGACCGAACAAGGACACAAGCTCATGACCATGCTCGGCGTGGCGGTTGCCAACCTGACCAAACCAGAAGTCGTCATGCCCGCGTTGGCTAAACTGGGTCAAAGCCACGCAGGTTACGGCGTGACCGAAGCCCATTACGAAACGGTGGGCAGTGCCTTGCTCTGGACTTTGGAAAAAGGTCTTGGCGAGGACTTTACCAGTGAAGTCAAACAAGCCTGGGTTGCCGCGTACACCGTGGTTGCTGACACCATGAAAGCCGCCGCTCGAGAGCATGTTGCTCGAGACTCGAGTTTGAGTGTCAGTCACAGTGGTTTGAAGTGAGCAACTTGGATTAAAACCAGCCAAGAACCAACAATCCGCAGGCTCGAGACGCTTGAGCCTGCGTGTTTTAAAAGTTTGCCTTCTGTTGATTTTTGAGCTTTCAATCTCAGGCTACGCCCAAGCTACGCAGTCACTGTCAAGGTATTCCCAGAGGTGAATTAATATGTCAGCACGCACATCATGAAAGGTTGGACGGCTCGAGTTTGGTGGCTGGTGTTTGGCATTGCCAGTTGTTTGTCGGGTTTCGCCAGTGCGCAATCAACACCTGCGCCGAGCAATTTTTTTCAGATTCGGTTTTTTTATCCCTTCCCGCTTGAAACGGGCGAGTTCACATCGGCAATCACGCTCGATGCGGCGTTCAGACAACAATTTGAGGGTTTTACGATTGGCGTCAAACTGAGCGATTTTAATTTGGTGCGGCAACGGGCTAGCCTTGAAGCCAGTGGAAATTTTGGTTTTGCCAGCCTCGAGTTTACGGGCGGCACAGGTTCGGAACTGGGTTCGCGCAAGAACAGTTTGCTGGTTGTTGGCGCGTTTTTGCTGCCCAAACCCAGCGAGGGCATTCAATATTTCACCGACACCACGCTTGTCTATTATCTCGAATCCGACTCGAGCGCCCAGGGTGGGTACACCGTCAATTCCTTTGATGCCAGCCTGAAAGGAAATTTTGCAACCGATTGGCGTTGGAGTGCAGGCTATGCGCTCTCGAGCGTGTTCGTGCCAGTGGTCAACACTTCCAATCTCAGCCAGACCTTGAAAGCCGAGGTGCGCGGCAAGGTGGATGTTTTGGATTTGAGTTTTGGCTCGAGCGTGCGCTTTCAGGAGGGTGGTCCACGTTACGACCTCAGGCTCGAGGGAAAATACCCCATTTTGGAGACTGAAACCCTTGGTGCTCAAGTGATGTGGAACTCGAGCACCGGTGACAGTGAAAACCTCAGCTTATCTTCGACTCGTTTTGACCCGCTCACGCTGTCGTTCTCTATCGCTCGGGGTGGCGGCACAGCCGTTTCGTTGGCATTGACTGGCGATTACGAATTGGATCAAAAAACCAGTATTGGCGCGAATTACGGCACTTCATTTGGTGACACGCCAGCCCACGATTTTGGTTTGCAATTCTCTTACCGCGAAAAACAATGGAACGCTCGAGCACAATCGAGCTTGAACCTCAGTTTTGACCCTGACCAGCAATTGTGGTTTGGACGTTTGGGCTTTCGATTGCAAGGTGCGTACAAAATCGCACCCTTTGGCTTTTCTGCGCGCATCAACCTCGACCTGCGCCCGAACACCAAGACCTTCGCGCTCGAGATCAACGGCGGTTTGAATGCCAGTGCCAGCTACTCGAGTGATCCCTGGACGATCAGTCTCGATCTTGGATTTGTCTACAGCCGAGGTTTTTCTGGCACGGCGAGCGCCAGCGTGTTGTACCGCATTCTGCCCGACCTGAGCCTGAATTTTTCTGGCAATTACCGACGTGCACTTTCACCGGTCGTCAGCGAGCAATTCAGTTTTGGTTTCGGCATTCGTTATCTGTTTTAAAGCCTCGAGCGACACCACCCGCAATTCATTTTCAAAAGGAGAAACCGTGAAACACAAATTCATCACACCCTGGCTGATTGTGCTGGGCTTGCTTGCCGCCCTCGGAGGCTGGGCTTGGACCCAAACCGTCGAATCGCTCAGCCTGCCTTCCAGCGCAATCGTGGGACAGACCGTGACGGCTGCCATGACAAACTTAAACGTCAGCCAGGATTACATCCTCGATTGGAGCGACGGCACAACCGATCCGTTCAACACTGGACGCGGCACGACCCAAAATTTGAGTCACAGCTATGCCAGCGCTGGAACATTCATGGTGATCTTAAAACGCGTGATTGCCCCAGGCAACGAGCAACCCGTTGCACAAGCCAGCATCAAAATCAGCTTTCCGCCGTGCAACATTGTGGTCACCCCATCAAACACCACATTTGGCACCTCAACCAGTGCTCAAATCTCAAACCTGGCAGCAAACCTGGCTTGGAATCTTGATTGGGGCGATGGCAGCACGGACGCGTTTAACTCGAGTTCGGCTGGTGGTTTCACTGGAAGCCATACCTTTGCCACGACGGGGACGTTTCAATTAAAAGTCACCACCCCGCCACTGAGTGCAGGCATCCCAGGCACACCAATTTGCCTTGCAACCGCGCAAGTCAGCCTGCCCGTACCAACCCTGACGGTCGCACCTTTGAGCGTCACACTTGGGCAGGCGACCACGGCAACCGTTGGCAACCTGCTGGCAGCCATCAGCTACACGCTCATCTGGGGTGACGGCTCGAGCGACCCAATTTCGGGCGTGACCACAGCGAGCATTTCGCACACGTATGCCAATGCCAGCACCTACGCCGTAAAACTGACGGCAACGGGCATTGCGCCAGTCATTCAAAGCATCACGGTCAAACCGCCCCTGCCAACGCTGGATTTAAGCCCCAACCCAGCAACCGTCGGTGATTTGGTCAGTGCCAACATCACCAACTTGAACGCTGCCGTCAATTACAGCCTGAACTGGGGTGACGGCTCGAGCGAGACCATCGGTGGTACGGCAAACATCACCAGCCAGCACGCCTACGCCGCGCCAGGCACGTACTCGGTGCAGCTTAGCGCACCAGGTTCTGTTCCCGTGATCTCGAGCATCACGATCACCATTCCGACACCAACCATGACCGTGACCCCTTCGAGCGTGACCGTGGGTCAAGCCGTCACCGCAAATATTGGAAATCTGGTGTCCATCGTCGCGTACAACATCGACTGGGGTGACGGCTCGAGTGACCCAGTTGGCGGCGCGGTCACGGCTGCACCAACGCACGTTTACGCCTCAAACGGCACGTTCACCCTCAAACTGACCACGACGGGCATTGCGCCAGTCATCTCGAGCGTGACCGTCACGATTCCAACACCTTCGTTTGCCCTTGCACCCTCGAGCCTGATTCTTGGGCAAGCAACCACCGCCACCGTCAAAAACCTGGTCTCGAGCGTGGATTACCTGCTGGACTGGGGCGACGGTGCGAGCGATCCAATCTCGGGTGTCACAACCTTTTCGGCGGCACACATTTTCGCCGCTCCTGGCACGTTTGCCCTCAAACTCAGCGCAAAGGGAATCGCGCCAATCATTCAAACCGTCACGGTCAGCGTGCCCACGCCAACCCTGCTGCTCGAGTCGAACAGTTTAAACCTTGGACAGGTTGCCAAAGCCAGCCTTGGAAACCTGATCCCCAGTGTGACGTATACGCTCGATTGGGGCGACAACTCGAGCGACACAAGCACTGGGAAAACGGCTGATGTTCTGACGCACACCTATGCCGCAACGGGCGTGTTTGCCCTCAAGCTCAGCACCACGGGCATTGCGCCCGTGATTGGTACGATCACGGTTTCAAATTCGGCTGCCTTCATGACCCTCAGCCCGAACCCGATCAATTTGGGACAAACCTTGAGTGCAAAATTGACGGGTCTGGCAGCCAGCGTCAATTACACCCTCGATTGGGGTGACAACTCGAGCGACCCGATCACTGGTGTCTCGAGCGCCAGCCTGAAGCACACGTATGCGACGACTGGTGTCTATGTGGTGAACCTTGGTTCTGTGGGTGGCATTCCCGTGATTGACACGGTTCACGTCGAAATTCCCGTGCCGACCCTCAATTTTAGCCAGACCGACCTGAACCCAGGTCAAGCGCTGACCATCACGTTTGGCAACCTTTTGCCTGTCGTGAATTACAGCCTCGACTGGGGCGATGATTCGGCAGTTGAAACCATTTCTGGAGGCTCGAGCGCCACCGCCAAGCACGAGTACGCGGCGGCTGGAAATTACGTCGTGAAACTGAATTATCCCAACAATGCGCCTGCGATTCAGGCGATCACGGTCAGCGTGCCTGTGCCTGGTCTGGACTTCAACCCAAATACTGTCCTGCCAAATCAGGTGGTCACCGCCAATTTAACCCAACTTTTGGCGGCGGTGGATTACAGCCTCGATTGGGGCGACGGCGAGGTTTCGACGGTGGGCGGCAAGACGAGCGCCAGCCTGAAACACAGTTATGCCGCCCTGGGCAATTACATCCTCAAACTTCATTACCTGGGTGGCGTGGACATCATCAAACCCCTGATGGTCAGTCTGGCTGGTCTGAACGAAAGCATGAGCTTCACTGGTTTTGCCAGCGCCAATTCAGCAATCACCTTTAACCTGACCGGACTGCTGAAAAGCCCAGATTACAGTTATACCCTCGAGTTTGGCGCTGGCAACGATTCTGAACCCGTCACGGTCAAAGCCGACGGCACGGCAAGCCTCAAGTACACTTACGGCACTGCGGGGGTCAAAGTCGTCAAACTGAAACTGAACGGCGTTGGCGCGAACAACCTCTTGCGCGGCACGTTAACCCTGAATCTGGGTTCGGCGTTGCAAATCTCGAGGCTGGAACTGGCATTCCAGCCGCAAGCCAGCACAAACATCAATTTAAAGCAGTTGAGCACTCAATCCGCCGCGCTTTCGGTGGCGTACTCGGGTTCTGGCTTGTTTGAAGGCAACTGGTTTTTGGATGGTCAATTGCTCGATTCGGCAAGCCTGAACCTCAGCGCCAACAAAACACTCTGGGCACTGAATCTGGATGTGCCCACCAACGTTGAAGGCGTTCACAAGTTGTTGTTCAAAACCATTCCAGACCCAAGCAACCCAGTCGCCATTCCCGTCGTCTCGAACACCATCACCTACACCGTCACCCCAGCCAAATTACCAACCACACTCGAGATTGCGGGCTTCACACTCGAGGTTCAGACCATCACCGACCCCGTGCTGACTGAACTTGCGGGCACGGCAAGCCTTGATTTGATCGTTGGTGGTGCGCTGGCGGCAGAAAACATGATGTTCACGTTTTCTGCATTGAACGTCACGATGAATGGCACGACCGCCAAAGTGATTTCTGGGCAGCTCGAGAAAAAATTCAGTCCGTATCTGGTCTTGAACGCCCCTCTTGGGCTTGCCTCGCAACAACTGGCAATCACCAAATTGCTTTTGAACAGCGCAAGTGGTGCAAAACTCGATGGCTGGATTTCTGTGCAGCATCCAGGTTGCGTCAAACTGAACAATGTTTCTGGCTTTGGTGCGGATGCGCTCGAGAAAGCCAGCAAAACCCAACCGATTGGCACGACCACCTACACCCCAAAAGATGCCAGCAACACCGACCTGACCAACATCGTCTCGAGCACCATCGTGCCAGCAAACCGTTTTGAGTTTAGCAACCAAGCGCTGTCGGCGAGCGGTGACTTGTACGCCACCGGAACCAGCAAAACCGGCAACATCAAACTCGGCTGTTCTGGCGTGACCTTAACGCCAAACCAGACCGTCACGCTCGATCTCTCCTCGAGCCAAAGCCCGAGCACCCTGGAGAAAGCGTACAGCTCCAATTTCACGCCGCCAGATTTAAGCAACACTTGGATGGGTCTGTTCTTCCCCAATGCCAAACTCGAGCTTGCGGGTCTGATTGGCGGCGTTGCATTCGCCCCGGTTGCCTTCAATGCGGGCGGTTACAACTTTCACTTGCGCTTGATTGGCGCAAGCAAATTTGCCGATCCCAATGTCACACCAAACGGCAGCTTGCCAGCACCAACCATCAACTATCAAGCCTGGAATTTCACGGTGGGCAACCTCGAGTTGGGTGTGAACCAAACCGAGGTGACCATTGGCAAAGCCTTTGGGACAACCAAAATAGAGTTTTTGAACGAAACCCTGAAGGTCATTTTCAATTGGCAACCCGATGCAAGCTGGGCGATCAGCACCCAGGGCGTGTACCATCACGATTTTGGCAAAACCCGCATTGACACTGGCATTGGTGGATTTGTCGAACAAAGCCAGAACCTGATGCTGAAATTCCCGTGTGCCGCCTGGGCGATAGGTGCAATTGCCACCTCGGACAACAACCTGTCTGGCGAAACCACCGACGACACCAGTTGGTGTGAAAACGGCGAAATAGACAGCAATTCAGGCAGCTTGTTCTCAGGTGCAAGGCAAGGCACAACTGGGCAACCCGTTTACAGTCCAGTCACCCCAACAAACGCCAAGCAAGACCTCCAGTCATCGGTCAAAGTCGATCTGGCAGGCTTGGGCATCAATGCGGGCGGTCTGACCTCGTTGAACAACAGCTACGCCTGGCAACCCTTGCAGAACGGCGGCGACGTAAAATTGTTGGGTTTTGCCTTCCCAGTCACCAAAATTGCGGTCCTGCGCCAAGTTGACCGCTTTTACCTGGCACTGCAAGGCGAACTCGAGATGGGACGTTTGAACGACAACACACCGTTACCGACCCGCAAATCCGTGGTCAAATACTTTGTCAAAAACGGCAAGGACGAGACGCTGGTCATGGACAAGAGCGCCTACCAAGCCGATGTCAACGCCACGACCAAATTTAACCTTGCCGCCAACACACAAACCTGGCAGACTGCCTCGCTCGGCACAAACATCAACGCGTTACTGAGCAGCAAAAACCCAAGCAGCAAAACCCCTAAAAACACGCTGCTCGAGTCAAAACGCAACTCGAGCCTGAACAGCAGCATGTTGGCGGCGAGCGGTTCGGATTTTGAGTTTGCCGACGGCGGCACAATAGACATTGAAGGCATGAGCGCCACCGTCAACGCCGCGTTCGGGTTGAAGGGCGGGGTGGATTACTTCTTCGTCTGGGCGAACGTCGAATCCAACACACCACTGTTCAGCCTTGGCGTCATGAGCTTCTTCGAGTTTCACGGCGGGGTTGCGCACCACATGAAATGGGCGACAGGCAAATACCGCCAAGCGCCAAGCTTTGACAAAAACACGGCGCTCCAAATTCAGGTCGGCGCGGTGCTCGGCACGCCCACCGACGGTTCGACGATTCACCTTGACGGCACGGTGCTGGTGGACATTTCTGGCAGCGTCGAAATTTACGCCGACGGTTGGTTGTTCACCACCGTCGCCAACGGCTACCGCGCCAAAGCCAAACCGGTGGCTCGAGCCTACATCGGCATCAACAAAGACCGTCTGCTGCTGCAAGCCTGCGTTGGCAACAGCAGCCCGCCCAACAAAAGCGGTATCACGTGCAGCGACCTCAAAGACCTGAGCTTTTTTGGGGTTGCCACCGCCAACGGTTGGCTCGAGTTGTACGTCCCATTCAAGAACACGCACATGCACTTGTACGTCGGCAGTTATTCCAATCCGGTCAACGCCACCTTCTTTCAGATTTACAAAGCCACCGGTTACGTGATGCTGGGTTACATCGAGGGAGATCAGAAACCACCAGCCGCACAAGTCGGTTTTGGCTTCTGGGCGGGCGGCAGCGTTGGTTACGACTTTGACAAGCACGATGAGGGCAGTGCAATTTGCAATTGGGAATGGCACTTTGGTTTTCACTATAAAATTGCCGCCGATTTCGGTGTTCAGGTCACACCAAAGTTCTTCATTGATGCGTCGGTCAGTTTCAGCGCGGGCTTCAAAGCGGGAGCACACGTTTGCGGCATTGGCGCGAATTTCGAGATCGACGTTGACCTCTACGGTCACATTCACGCGCCAAACCCGACCCAATTTGATGGCACCGCCAAACTTTATATCGACCTGCCAATCATTCCGACCTTCACCGTCAAAGTCAGCGTCAACATCACGTTCTAAGCTCAAGCTTCGGCACTCGAGCCAGATAAACTCGAGCCAGATAAAACCCGAGTGCCAGTTTTTAAAAGGAGAATCCCATGTTCAACCCAGCTAAAATCTTGATTGCCCTGCTTGGAATCGGTCTGCTTGCCACGCCCACGTTTGCCGCCAAAGTTGGAGGACTGGCAGCCCTGCCGACACCCGACGGCGCGATGTTGCGCTGGTACTTGCCAGGGCAGTTTATTCCCAAAGGTGGTTTCACACTGCACCGCAGCAGCGCGAACGGCGAAGAAACCATTCAGATTGCCTCGCCGCAACCCAAAGAAGTGGTTGTAAAGAACAACTGGATGACTGCGGCACAACTCGAGTACCTGACCAAACTCTACTCGAGCGCTCCCGACACCGACAACGAAAAACTGCAACGTGCGATTCTCGAGTTGCAAATGGTGGCGAACCCAGACTTGGCGAAAGCTTTTGGGATTTTGTACACCGACACGGGTTTGAAAACTGGTCAGAATTACACGTACCGCGTGACCGCCAACGTCAACGGCAAAGAGACCGAACTTGGTAAAGCCAGTATTACAACGGGCGCAACCCCGAAAGTCCCAACGCCAAGCGCGTTCAAAGCCGAAGCCTTGCCAGGCAAAGTTCATTTGTTCTGGACGCCACCAGGCGGTTACGTCGCCTCGTACCGCATTTTGCGCGGCGAGGGCAGCAAGCCTCTCGAGGTGCAACAACCCAGTCCATTTTTCCCGAGCGGTACTGCCGATGCTGAGCGACCAGAGGGCGGCGCTCTCTACACAGACCGCAACCTCGAGCCAGGCAAAAAATACCGTTACGCCATCAAAGCCATCGACCTTTTTGGGCGCGAATCGGCTGCCAGCGAAACCGTCGCTATCGACCCAGACGACGCGCTGCCCTTGAGCGGCTTGCCGATCACCGACTCGAGCGTTGGTGACAACCGCATCACCATCGAATGGGACAAAACCCTTGATGCTCGAGTGACCAGCATTCTGGTGATGCGCACGCTCGACCCTGAAAAGCCGCTCGAGGTGAAAGCCAAACTGCCTGCAAGTACCACGAAATACACGGACACCGACATTGTTGGCGGCACGCATTACTATTACGCGATCATCACCCAAAGCGCGGACGGCACAAATTCAAAACGTGGACCGATGCGCGATCTGCGCGGCGTGAACTTGACGCAGCCCGCCACGCCAAACGGTTTGCGAATCACCCCCAAAGAAAACTCGCTCGAGCTGAACTGGAATGCCGCCAAAGAAAACGACCTCTGGGGCTACTTGGTGCTGCGTGCCGAATCTGATAAAACACCGCTCGAGAAATACGTGGTTTTGACGGGCACACCGCTCGAGTCCACCGCCTTCTCCGACCCGATTCCGCAGGGCGTACAAACCAAATACCTGTACCGCATTATTGCCATCAACACCTCGAACGTGCGCTCCAAAGCCAGCGAAGCCGTGCGCGGGGCGGTGCTCGACATCACCGCCCCCGATGCGCCAGTGATGCTCTCAAGTTCAAGTTTGGAAGGCTCAATCGGCATTGTCTGGAGTGCCGCAAAAAGCCCAGACCTGGCGTCGTTCGAGGTCTACCGTTCAGACTCGAGCGGACAAGTGGTACTGGTGCAAAAACTGAACGCCAAAGCGATTGGTTACGTGGATCGCACGGTAATTCCAAATACCAGTTATACCTATGTGGTCGTGGCAATTGACGCCAGCGGCAACCGCTCGAGCGCCTCGAATCCTTTAACCGCACGGGCTTTCCTGTCCAAAACACCCGCCGCACCCAAAAACCTGAAAGCGACAGCCACCAGCACGGGCGTCAAACTCGAGTGGGAAGCCGATAAAAGCCTGCTGTACGTGGTTTACCGCGTTGTCAACGGCAAACCCGTGCAAATCTCCGGAACCTTTGAAGGCTCGAGTTTCACCGATAAAAACGGCAAACCAGGCTCGAGTTACCTGCTGCGTGCCGTGAACATCTCGGGTTTGCAAAGCCCACTTAGCGAAATTGTGATCTCGAAGTGATCAAAATTTGAGACTGAATCCAATTCAGGAGATTGCAGATGCCAAAACAAAAATCGATCAAAACCAATTACTTGCGCCGTAGCACACGCCGTTTTCTGGGATTTACCCGTTATCGATCACCTTTTGAAGCGGTCTTGTCTGGAGTCAGAACCTTAGAGCAGTGGGCAGACATTCTCAACGAAGAACGAGAACTCGAGCAGCAACTCCAGAGCATACAACTCGAGCCTCAGAACGATTTTGGCATGGCAAAAGCCAAACGCCCAGCCCCAAGACAGTAAGTTTGCGCACCCAAAAAAAACAGCAGCCTCGGGTCATGTTGTGCGTGCCGTGAATATTTCTGGCTTACAAATGCCTTCGCGCCGCCATTCAAGCTCGAGCGAATCAAGCTCGAGCAACAATTCAAAACCGATTAAAAAGGACTTCCGTTGCAAAATGGGCGTCCTTTTTTTGCAATTTCCCCAGCCAGCTTGCGCACTTCGGGTACAGACAGGCTAGAATCTGAGGATTGCGACAGATCACCCGAGTAAACCCAGACTGAACGTTCAAAAAATATCAGGAGGATTATGGACCCTAAAGACTTAAAACGCATTCTCGAGGCACTGGTTGACGCCGATGTGAACGACTTTAACCTCGAGACCGCCGATTACAAACTGCACGTCAAACGTGGTGCGGATGTCATTCACATGGCAGCCCACGTCGCCGCGCCAAACCCGGTGGCGGTCGCCGCGCCAGCCCTCACCTCGAGCCAAGCCGCCGCGCCCGTGGTTATTCCTGCCGCAGTCGAAGCCGCTGTGATCGCCCCCACAGGTCATGCGGTCAAAGCGCCCATCGTTGGCACATTTTACAGCTCGAGCAGCCCCGATGCGCCCGTGTTTGTCGAGGTTGGTACTCGGGTCGAGGCGGGTCAGGTCTTGTGCATCATTGAAGCCATGAAACTGATGAACGAAATCGAGTCTGACAAGAGTGGCGTGGTCAAGCAAATTCTGGTGCAAAACGCGCAACCCGTCGAGTACGGTCAACCACTTTTTATCATTGAATAAAGCTTTCGAATTTCAACACTCGAGATTCAAGGCTTGGAGTGCCTATGTTCAAAAAAATTTTGATCGCCAACCGTGGCGAGATTGCCCTGCGTGTGATTCGCACCTGCAAAGAGATGGGCATCAAAACCGTGCAGGTCTATTCCGAAGCCGACGCGAACTCCTTGCCGGTGCTCTTGGCAGACGAATCGGTCTGCGTTGGACCGCCAGCCTCGAGCGGCAGTTACCTCAACATTCCAAATATTCTTTCGGCGGCGGTCATGACGGGCGCGGAGGCGATTCATCCTGGGTACGGCTTCATGGCTGAAAACCCTGATTTCGCCGAAAAATGCCGCGATCACGGAATTGTTTTTATAGGACCGACCCCAGAAAGTATGCACGCGCTCGGCTCAAAGGCAGGTGGGCGCGAGATTGCCGCCATCAGCAACGTCCCGACTGTTCCTGGCACTGGGCTTCTCGAGAACACCGAAGAAGCCATTGAAAAAGCCGAAAAAATTGGCTATCCAGTGTTGTTGAAGGCGAGCGCCGGCGGCGGTGGTCGCGGTCAGAAAATCGTGCGCTCAAGCGACGAGATGAAAGTCTTGTTCGCCCAGGCGCAATCCGAGGCGCAGATGTACTTTTCCGACCCTGCGCTGATTATGGAAAAGTTTCTCGAGGAATTCAGGCACGTCGAGGTCCAGGTGTTTGGTGACGGACAGGGACACGTGATTCACATTGGCGAACGCGATTGCAGCATTCAACGCCGCAATCAAAAATTGATCGAAGAAGCCCCCAGCACCCTCCCTCACGATCTGCGCGACGAGATTCTGGCGGCTGGCGTGCGCCTCGCCAAGCACGTGAATTATGCTGGTGCGGGGACGCTCGAGTTTATTGTTGACCGCGAAGACCATTTTTACTTCATGGAAATGAACACCCGCATTCAGGTCGAGCACTGCGTGAGTGAAGCAATCTCGAGGCTTGACTTTGTAAAATTACAGATCGAGATTGCTGCCGGAATGGGCTTAAACTTGACCCAGGAAGACATCAGGCTCGAGGGTCACGCGATTGAATGCCGCATCAACGCCGAAGACCCGAAGCATGACTTCCGTCCGAGCGCGGGCAAAATTGAGGACGTCCATTTTGCCGGTGGTCCTGGCGTGCGAATCGACAGCCACACCTTCACGGGGTATAGCATCCCACCAAATTATGACAGCCTGATTGGCAAACTGATCTGCTGGGCACCCACCCGCGACGCTGCCATTGCCAGAACCAAACGTGCCTTAGAGGAAACCGTGGTGCAAGGCATCAAAACCACCATTCCGTTGTACGTCGAAATCATGGACAACGAGTTTTACAAACGCGGCACGGTCATGACCAATTTCTTGAAGACCCGCATGGGCATGTAAATTCTTGTCTTGCAACTCGAGGGCGCTTAAAGTGTGAGGCGTGTCTCGAGTTTTCATTTTTGTCGCCGTCCTGATTTTTCTTTTCACCGCCTGCCAACCCAGCACCACCAGTGGTTGCCAACCTTCGGAATTTGTGCTGCCATCGGGTGTCAACCCCATGAATTTTGCTTGCGGGCAAGCGGTCATCACCAACCCTGCCAGCAAGCTCGAGATCACCGTCGAAATCGCGCAAACCAACGCCGAATCCGAACGCGGTTTGATGTACCGCACCAAACTGCCCGAAAAGCAAGGCATGTACTTCACTTACGACACGCCACAAGACCCCAACAAAGTCGGCTTTTGGATGAAAAATACCCTGATTCCGCTCGATGTCGCCTTTTTTGATGCCAGTGGCGTGATCTTTGACATTGTGACCTTGGAACCGTGCGTGACCACAAACTGCCCTGTGTACACCACCAAAAAAATTTATGCTGGCACGCTCGAGGTCAACAAAGGATTTTTTGGGCAGGTCGGCATGGGATTGAACGCCACGATCAAACTCGAGACAAAGTAACTATTGCAAAGGCTCGAGTTCGGTGTGGCGCATTGCCCATCTGGTGCTTTGTGTCACAGTCACCAAACCTGAGCATAGTACACTCAGATCATGGATTTCCCAACCTTCAAACAAACCGTTGCCGACATGATCGACCTGATTCCAGAGCATTATTTTGATGACCTGCAAGGCGTTCACGTTTTTGAAGAAGCCAAATCCGACCCAAAAGAACCTGGTCTGGTACGGCTCGGTGAGTACCTCGATCCTGGCATCCCGCAGTTTTTAAGCCCCCATGCTGGACTTGGACGGCACATTGCGCTGTACTATGGGTCATTCCAGCGGGTTGGGGGTTACGACCCCAGTTACGACTGGCAAGGGCAAATCTGGGAGACATTGACGCACGAATTGCGTCACCATGTCGAATCCAAAGCGGGTGATCGCAGTTTGATCGAATGGGACATCCAGCAACTCGAGCGTTACAGGAATAGAATTGGAAGCTGAGTGAATAAGATTTGGCTGATGGTCGGAATTTTGGCGCTTGGGGCGCTCGGTTTGGCATTTATGTTCACAAATCAAACCGGCACCGCCAAGACCGTCACGCTCGAGCCGAGCACGGTCATCAAAGGCGTTAAACCAAACTCGAGTGTCAGACCGGCTGGAAGCTTAGAAGATTTGACCAAGAATGCCCCAGAACCTCGAGCGGTCACGACGGACGCCATCATTGTTCCGCCAAAGCCTGAACCCGCCGTCTCGAGCACCCCAGAGGTTGTGGGCGCCAAGCCAGAGGTGACAACGCCAACACCAGTCGCGGTCAGCGAAACCTCGAGCCAGGTCACGAAACCGGTGCCTGAAATTTCAAAATCGATTGAAAAACCTCAAGTCTCGAGCAGCGCCCAAATGCCCAGAGTCAGCACCGAACCTTCAAGTGCAACCACACAAGAATCTGTGACCACCCAAACGACCTCGAGTGTCCCGGCGGCTTCATTGCCGTTGCGGCGCCGTCCTGGCAGCATCAGCATTCAGGCGGGAGCGTTCAAGAATGCCGACAACGCCGAAGCCTTGCGCGTTCAACTCATCAGCCAGGGTTTTAACACCAGCGTCGATCTGGGCGAGGACGGTATTTTGAGGGTGATCGTCGGACCGTACCCAAACGAACAATCGGCTCAAGATGCCGCCAGGAAAATCTCGAGCCGTTGATTTGCGTTCAAATCAACTTTTACCAAGCCCGAGTGATGAAACCTTAACGGTCAAATTTGCCGTAACCGACCACGCGCCGTCTGAACTCGCCACGGGCAAAATCGAGTTGTGCTTCCAAATCTGCGGCACGTCCCTGACGGAAAATATCGAGATCAATCCAGGAATGGAGCGGTTCTTGGTCTTCAATCTGGACGATCAACTTGCGTTCGCCCTCGAGCCACAAGGTGACATTCGAGAATCCGTTCGTTTCCGCCCATTTTGTGGCTTCTTCAATCACAATGCCAACCGCATCATTTTCTGAGGTTGCAAACACGAGGGGCTGCTGGGTGGCTTGGTCGATCAATTTGATGTTTGCCATGTGTTGCCCTCCTAAAACTTTCTAAAATCAGTTTACATTCTCAAACACCATTTTAAAATGGTTTGGATTTCAATACCGAATTCCAACCTCGGGTTGAATTTTGGCTGCAAACCTCAGTTAAACTAATACCATGACTCAAATGATTTCAGGACTGAGCATCAATGCCGATCTTAGCAGCGAAATGAACGGGGTTTTGACGCCCGAGGCGCTCGAGTTTGTCAGGCAGTTGCAAACCCGTTTTGGAGCACGTCGCTTTGAGCTTCTTGCGGCTCGAGAAACCCGCCAAAAACGAATTGAGGCGGGTGAGTTGCCAGATTTTTTGATTGAAACCCAACACATTCGCGATGACACCACCTGGCGCGTGCCGCCGCCGCCCACAGATTTGATGGATCGCCGCGCCGAAATCACTGGACCGGTAGACCGCAAAATGGTGATCAACGCCCTGAACAGCGGCGCGAAAGTCTTCATGGCAGATTTTGAGGACGCCAACAGCCCATCATGGTCAAACTGCGTGCTTGGGCAGATCAACTTGCGCGACGCGATTCGGCGCACCATCGGTTTTACCAACCCTGAGGGCAAGCAGTATGCTTTAAATGAAAAAATAGCCACCCTCAAAGTCCGTCCCAGGGGTTGGCATTTGCCCGAAAAACACGTCACGCTCGAGGGTGAGCCAATCTCTGGTGGTTTGTTTGATTTTGGACTGTACGTGTTTCACAACGCCAAAGAACTCTTGTCACGCGGTTCGGGACCTTATTTTTACCTGCCAAAACTCGAGTCGCACCTCGAGGCGCGGCTTTGGAATGAGGTGTTCACCTTTAGCGAGGAATACCTGGACGTGCCTTATGGTTCAATTCGTGCCACGGTCTTGATTGAAACCATTCTGGCAGCCTTTGAAATGGAAGAAATTTTGTATGAGCTGCGCGATCATAGTGTTGGCTTAAATTGTGGACGCTGGGATTATATTTTTAGCGCCATCAAAAAATTCAGGTTGCGCCCCGATTTTGTCATGCCAGACCGCGTGAAAGTCACCATGACCAGCCACATGATGCGGTCTTACAGCCTGCTTGCCATCAAAACCTGCCACAAGCGTGGCGCTCACGCGATAGGCGGCATGAGCGCCTTCATTCCAGTCAAAAATGATATTGAAGCCAACAACAAAGCCACCGAACAAGTCCGCAGCGACAAAACCCGCGAAGCCACCGACGGGCACGACGGCACTTGGGTCGCCCACCCAGGGCTTGTGCCCGTCGCGCTCGAGGTGTTTGACCGCATCATGCCGAGTCCAAACCAGATCGACAAGCAACTCGAGGTCAACGTGACCGCCACCGACCTGCTGACCGTTCCCACGGGCGGCGTGACCCTGGCAGGACTCACCCTCAACATCAGTGTCGCCCTCCAATACCTCGAGGCTTGGCTGAACGGTTCGGGCGCAGTGCCAATCAACAACCTGATGGAAGACGCCGCCACCGCCGAAATCAGTCGGGCGCAAATCTGGCAATGGGTTGAACATCACACCAAACTCGAAGACGGCAATGTGGTCACGCTCGAGTTGGTCAAAAATGTTTTGAACACCGAACTCGAGCGACTGGGAACAGAACGCTTTGCCAAAGCGGCGGGGTTGCTGCTCGAGGTTGCCACCGCAAAACCGTTTATCGAATTTTTGACGCTGCCTGGATACCGTGAAATGGCTTGAGTAAATGTAAAGGATGGGTTTTAACCCAAAACCTCGAGTCTCACACCAAAAAGTGAATTTTACTTCTCCTGAAGCCCTGATCCGGCGTTTCTTGACCCCAAAACGCACCTGTCTTGACCATAAACATGCACCTGACGGACATGGTCGCTGACGGACGGGATTGCTACGCGCCACCTTCTCCCCCAAGCGGGAGAAGGACAAAAACCTCGATCCACACGTGTAAAGAACTTAAACTTCCCTCTCCTGATGTTGGGAGAGGGGCTGGGGGTGAGGGTAGCGTAATTGCTGATTTTGTGTATTGCAGAGCGTTCAATCGTGTACATCTCGAGTTGTGAAATTCCAGACCAGCACGCCAGCGAAAATCGCAAAGTACACGGCGGCAATTCCAGCCGAAGCCCAGATTTGACTCCAGTCCATGACTGGAATCACGTTGCTCGAGCCTCCGATGCCAAATCCTTTGATGGTTTCACCCAGCAATCTCGAGCCGATGCCGACGTTTGGGGTGAAGAAGTAATGGCGCATGGTTTCAACGTTTTGTTGGATGCGTTGTGCCTCGAAGGCGGCGGTTAGGGGCGTAATGCGGTTGACGGTGAGTGCCAATAAGGCGGTGATGATGGTCTCGAGAATCGCGGGCATGAAGATCACGCCGATCACGGCGATGGCGGGTGAAACGGTCAGCCAACTGATTAAGAACCCGAGGGCGAGTGGGGCTGCCAAGACGAGCCATTGCAGCGCGGTGATGCCGAGCAAATTGCCCCAATCGCCTGCAAATGTGGTGGCGTAACCCAGAGCGATGCTGATTGAACCGAACAACAATGCGCCGATCAGACCGCCCACAATCATGATCAGCAAAATCAGCATTCCCGATAGGAATTTTGCGGTCAGCACTTTTAAGCGGTTGGGTTGTGCGACCAGAATGGTTTTCCACATTTTGTAGGTGCGGTCTTCACCGACAATAAACACGGCGACAATGGCTGCCAGAACGTACAGCAACGCTTGAAGTGTGCCACCAACGTGGTTGCGTGCCAGACTGTAGGGCGATGCAATCTCAGAGATGGCTCGAGAGACGGTTGCACTTTGTGCCAGGGTGCTCGAGACGCGTCCAGATAAAAATCCGGCGCTGATGACTTGCACCATTGGGACAACCACGGCGATGATGGCGAACAACAGCCAGAAGCGTTTTTTGCGTAGGGCTTTGGTCAATTCGGCGCTTATCATTTCAAGCATTGATGCCACTTCCAGTCTGTGCTTGCGCTCCAACAACCTCCAGATACAGTCGCTCGAGGTCGCCGGCGTGGTTGGTTTCGCTCTCTTTCGCCAGTTCGGTCAGGTTGATGCCCGCCTGCACCAAGAGCGGCGCGAGGCGGTACGCGCCCGATCTTGGAATGACCACGCGCACGCCTGTGGGCAGTAAATCGGCTCGAGACACCCAGCTTTCGCGTTTTAAGATGTCCAGGGCTTGCACGGCTTGTTGGGTTTCGACACGGTAGGTCAGTTCGGCTTCGGTGTTGGTCACGCTGGCGTGAATGCTCGAATCGCGCAAGAGTTGACCCTTGTTGATGATCAAAATTCTGGGGGCGAAACGTTCGACCTCGCTTAAGATGTGGCTGCTGACCAACACGGCAATGCCTTGTTCGCCAAAGTTTCCAATGATGTTGCGCAACTCGGCGATGCCTTCGGGGTCGAGTCCATTCGCGGGTTCGTCGAGCATCAAGAGTTTGGGACTGGGCAAGAGCGCCCTTGCCAGTCCAAGGCGCTGTCTCATGCCTTGCGAATACTTGAAAACCCGGTCTGTCGCCCTGGCGGTCAACCCGACCATCTCCAGGACCTCAGTCACGCGCCCTTTCGAGATACCGCCGTGCATTCCTGCGGCGTAATCCAGGTTTTCGCGCCCAGACAGGTACGGGTAAAAGCTGGGTTCTTCGATCATCGCGCCCATTTCGCGCAGGGTGTTGCCTGGAACGCTTTTGCCGAGCAAATTGACGTTGCCTGACGTGGGGCGGATAAGCCCTGCGATCATGCGCATGGTGGTGGTTTTGCCCGCGCCGTTGGGTCCCAAAAAGCCGACGATCTCGCCAGCGTTGAGTGAAAAACTGATGTTGTCCACGCTTTTTCGGCTGCCGTAGGTTTTACTCAGGTTCTGTACCGTCAGAAGGCTCATAAGTCAGTTTACGTCCTGTCGTGCAGATTCGTTCCATGATTTTAGAAGATTTGGCGAAGAGGATTTGTAAAGCGCACGTTACTTTCTTTAAAAATCTTGACGGTGACGGAAAAGAACCAGGGTTTTTTCAAATGGTGGTATGACGTCTCTAACTGAATTTCCGCATCAAAGACAGCAAAGCGCCGATCTGACTTGAGATTTAACTCGGAGAGACTTCCCACGTGACGCCAAAATGACGCTAGATTCTTATGATTCACAGGCAAAGAAAAGTTCATTTTGAAGTCAACGGTATTCGATTCTCGTCATGGTGCTTTTGGGTCGCCGCTCTGAAATGCAAACAGAAAGGAAATGAACTTGATCAAACTTCAAACCCAAGAACAGACAAACAATCCGCAACTCGAGGTTCAAAAACAACGCCATCAAACGCCATTCCTCGAGCCGCACCACCATTTGAGTTTGATGGGAGTGAATTTGTTGATTGGTGGGAAAGCCTTACCGAATCCATTTGAACAGGAGCCACAATGAAAAACCGTCTGGGATGGACTGGGTTGCTGCTTGCCAGCATGTTGATGGCTTGCGGTCAAGCCCCGCAAGCCGAAGTTGCACCACCAACACCGCAAGTACCACCAAGGCCCGCGCCTGTGGCGTTCAAACCCATCATGCTCGGGTCAATCACCTTCGATTTTGACTCGAGCGCAAAGACCGCCACGGCGCACGTTGACCCTCAAACCCGAGCCACCAGTTTTCCTGCCGAAACAGATTTCAAATTTACCAAGGCAATCTTGCAGGTTCAGACCCCAACAACCGGAACGAACCGTTTTTTAACGGCTAATTTCAGCCTCGAGAACCTGAACGCGGTCACCGATTACAACAATGTGACGCTGATTGCCTATCACAGGCGCAGCGTCGTCGGGTCTGAAAACGTGAATGACAGCGCGTTCACCAATATTCAAGATTTCGGTGGTGGCTCGAGCAATGCCGCAACCTGGGCGTTGCAACTCAAACCCGCGCACGGCATGAAAACCGATGGGGCGGGCGGGTTCATCGTCGATAATACCCATGCCGACATGCAAATTTTTACGCCTTCGGAGACCAGCACCATCCAAACCGACGCCCAAACCGGCACGTTGATCAACAACGGGGTCGCGGGCGAGGGCGTTTTGTCTTATGGTTACGTCGCCCGCAATGCCAGCAATGGTCGCAGCATCGTGCACGGTACGACCACCAACAGCTTGAGCATTGGGTTGCAAGTCCCGCAAAACGGTGACGCTGGGGCTGCCAACACCGCCTACCGTTACTCCATGACCTTTCTGATCTTCGCCGACAACGTCACTCGCGTCACCGAAAGCCTTGAAGAACAAGCCTCTTCGGGCGCTGGTTCTCGAGCCGTGGCATTGGGCGCAACCGAGGTGCGGTACTTGTGCGGCTCGGGTTACTCGAGCAACAACGGCGTGTTTGTGCCTGGCGCAAAAACGGCGGGCGTCGCCAGCGTGCTTTCTTATCTTGGTGGAAACCTGAAAATTACGGACAGCACCGCATTTAACTTTGCCGCAACGGGCAACACGCAACTGTCGGTCAATGCCGCAAGTGGTTTGGCATCCAAGTACGCCACCTTGGACGGGACAACATTGGGTTCAATCACGGGTGGTGCAAGCAGCACCAACGGCGGCAATGTTTCAATTGCCACCAATGGTTCGTTCACGTTTACCCCAGTGGTCAATTCAAAAACAGCGGACAAGGTTTCTTACAGCGTGGCAGGTTGCACCGCCCCAGCCCTCAAAGCCCCAGTCTCAATCTCGAACATGGTTTGGTACATTGACTCGAGCGCGGCGGGTGGTGGCGATGGTCGCAGCACCGGACCGTTGCAAAGCCTCTCGAGTTTGAACGTGTCTGCGCCGAATACCACGGTTGCAGGTGATTTTATTTACGTGAAAAACGGCAGCACGGGCGGTACGGGCTTCACCTTGAAGAACAATCAACAACTCATTGGTTCGGGCGTGGCGCTAATCGTCGGTGGCAACACCTTGCAGGCGGCTGGCACAGCCCCGACCATCACCAGCCCAATTACAGCAGTGACCGACAACACCATCTCGGGTTTGACAGTCGGTGGCATTAACGGCACTGTCGGCGGCACGCTGACCGTCTCGAGCGCCAGCGTTGCGGCGGGCGCAGCCCAAGCCATTAACTTAAGCGGTGGCACTTTGGCGGTTAGTTTGACCAAAGTCAACTCGAGCGGCGGTGTGAACGGCATTCAATTAGCCAACACCACAGGTTCATTCACGGTTTCTGGCACTGGAACAACGGCGGGTAGTGGCGGGGTCTTGACCACCAACACTGGCGACGGTGTGAACTTGAGCACCCAATTTGGTACAGTCACCTTAAAAAACATGCAGATCACCAGTCCCGCCAACGAGGGTGTGGACGCCAGCGCCAGCTCAGGCACAAATCTTTTGCATCTCAAGGATGTGACGGTTTTGAGCGCCAGCACTTCAGGCGCTACCACCAACGCGGGTGTCAGTTACGTCGGCTCTGGATTATCGGTCAACACCTTGGAAGTCATTGGCACGGTGGCGGTCACAGCAGGTAACGCGGCAACTGTGGCTTCTCGAGTGCAGAGCGGTGACTTGGAAGGCATTCAAGCGACAACAGTCACCGGCTCGAGTGCGACCATGAATCTTTCGGTTCAGAAAACCAGTTTCCGTGAGAATCAAGTTCGAGCCATCAACGCAACATATTTCTCGAGTGGTGCGACCATCACAACCCTGGATGACAATTACGTGCAGTTGGTAGGAATTGACGGTACGGGTTTCCGAGTCGTTGCGCAGACTCCGACGCAAACCCACAAGTTACGCATTCAGGGCAACACCATGGATTTCAATGAAAACGCAAATTCTGGTGCAAGCTTTGGGATTGACGTGCGTATCAATGAAAGCGCAATCGTGCAAGCCCTGATTGACAACAACAACCTGGTTGACATGGAAGCAAACGGCATCACCATGTTTGCTGGTCAAACGACGCTGCCAGCAACGACAACATCCAGCGCGAATTTACAAGCCACCATCAGCAACAACACCATCACCAGCGCCGACCCGTTCGCCGGTAGTGGAATTACGATTCAAAGCGGTGTGAGCGGTAAAACAGGTGCAACAGTCTGCGTAAGTGAGGTGGGCAACAATGTCAATTACTCTGCTCCGACTGCGTTTAATTACCGCTTGCGCCGCGTGATCACGGGTGCGGGAAATACACTTCAACTCAATGGCGTTGCTGGAACGGTAAACGACTTGGCAGGCTTAGCGTCTTGGTTGTTTAATGCACCACAAAGTAACCTTCCCAATAACAGTGCAAAAGTCAGTATTTCGCCAGCAGCAGCGGCAGGGTACGGCACTTGCAGCGTCGTCGTTCCAACATTCTAGAGGAGGCAGTTATGGCAGAAGCTTTTTTAGGCGAAATTCAAATGTTTGGGTTTAACTTTAACCCACGTGGCTGGGCGCGATGCGATGGGGACCTTTTGCCAATCAATCAAAACCAAGCTCTGTTCGCGTTGTTGGGAACAACGTATGGCGGCAACGGCATTCAAACTTTTGCTTTGCCCGACCTGCGCAGTCGGGTTCCCATGCACACAGGATCACAGAATCCTTTGGGCACTCGTGCTGGAGAAGAAAACCACACCTTGTTGACAGGCGAAATGCCAAGCCACAACCACACGCACAGCGCCTCGAGTGCGCCAGGGGCAACCGTCTTTCCAACCGGCAACAGTTTTGCGCTCAGTGGTGCCAACATTTACGCCCCACAGAACAATGGGGCGGCAATGTCGATTGGCTCGAGCGGCGGCAGTCAAGCGCACAACAACATGCAGCCGTACACGACGGTCAATTTTTGCATTGCCCTTCAAGGCATTTTCCCATCACGGAATTAACGGAGGATTTATGGCACTTGAACCTTTTTTAGGAACGATCATGTTGTTTGGTGGGAATTTTGCCCCTCGAGGTTGGGTCTTTTGCAATGGTCAGTTGCTTTCAATCTCACAAAACAGCGCATTGTTTGCCTTGCTCGGCATAGCTTACGGCGGAGATGGCATAAACACTTTTGCCGTACCCGATTTGCGCAGCCGTGTGCCAATCCATCAAGGGCAAGGTCCTGGTTTGAGCAATTACAGTATGGGGCAACAAGCTGGGACTGAAACCGTGACCTTGACCAGCAACCAAATGCCATTCCATACCCATGCGGTTGCCGTCTCGAGCAACGATGCCACCACGGGAACGCCAAGTCCAAGTGTCACGTTGGGGGTTGCCGCCAGCGAAATATACATTGCCGATGCCGCCGATGGTGCAATGAATGCGCAAAGTATTGGTCTTGCCGGTGGTTCGCAACCCCATGACAACCTTCAACCGTATCTGGCACTCAACTATGTGATTGCCACCGAAGGCATTTTCCCGAGTCGAAACTAGGAGTATGTATGTCAGAACCTTTTATCGCAGAAATTAGAATGTTTGGCTTTACTTTTGCGCCCAAAGGTTGGGCAGATTGCAATGGACAAATTTTATCAATCGCGCAAAACACCGCGCTGTTCAGTTTGCTTGGCACAACTTACGGTGGCAATGGTACATCCACATTCGCCCTTCCCAATTTACAAAACATGATCCCCGTCGGTATGGGACAAGGACCTGGTCTAAGCCAATACGTCCTGGGAGAAACCAGCGGCACAACAAATGTCACACTACTTTCAAACCAAATGCCGCAACACAACCACAGTTTTGGTTCAAACAGCGGCGATGCCGACGCCACCAACCCAGCCAGTTCCGTCCCCGCTCGAGCGACTGGTGAAACCCCTTTTGTTGCCGGCGCTCCAAACACCGCCCTGAGCACCACCATCGGTCTGGTCGGTGGCGGTCAACCCCACAACAACCTGATGCCGTACCTGAGCGTGCGTTTTTGCATTGCCCTGCAAGGCGTATTTCCAGCCAGAAACTGAAGGAGTCTGAATGAAACGACGTGATTTCTTACAAGCCCTTGGTTTGGGTGCGGCGATTCCCGCACTGGGCATTGCCGCCCAAGCCGCGCAAGCCGCATCCCACAAACTGCGGGTGCTGGCACTGGCACCCAAAGTTTTCTCGAGCCAATTTTTACGCGGTTTAACCCAGAATTCCAACCTCGAGATTACGTTTATTGACGCTGGCAGCACCACCACCAGCGCCGCTCGAGCCGCCGCCCAAACCTTGGAGCGCCAGCATTTTGATGTGCTGGTATCGCTTGGAGACGGTTACAGCGAGGTTCTGCGTCCGATTCTTGAGCAGCACGCCCTGCCCGCAATTTGCAACGAATTTGGCGCGAAAATAGCCCAACGCCCAGAAATCAGTGCGTTCATTTTGACCAACAGCCTCAAACTCTGGCAAGCCGAATGGGCACTGGGTGTTCATAGCGCCCAGCAACGCAAAGCCAACATTGGACGCGGCAACACCGCCGTGATTGTTTGCAGCCTGCGCGAGGCGGGTTACGACCTGCCATTTGCCTTCCAAAGCGGGTTTGAAAGCGCGGGCGGCACAATCCTCAAGACCATCGTGACCGATATTTCAGGCAAAACAGACTGGAACGCTACCTTAGAGCAAATCCAAGCGTTAAAACCAGCCCAGCTTCACGTGATCGCATTCAATGCCAGCAACCTCGAGGTTATACGTGCCACCCGAATCCCGATCAGCGCCAGCGCCCTGACCGACATGAGCGCCACCACCGCCTTCTCGAGCTTTGGAACGGACGCGATGTTGCTGCTGGGACAAGAGAGCGCCGCGATTCTGGCACAAGCCAGCCAAGCCAACGCGCTGGATTTCTTGAAAGCCTTGCGCAACGCCAAAATCCAGAGCGCTCGAGGCACACTCGAATTCAGTCGCAACCAAAACCAGAACGGCATTCAACTTCAAAAAAGTGGGGTCAGGCGCAACCTGGAAAACGTCTCTGAAATGCATCCACGCTTGAGTGCCTTACGTCAGGAAACGCGATCAGGCTTTACGAACACCTACATGGTTTAAAAACAGGTCGAGCCACGCCTCGACCTTACAGTAAACTAGATCATGAACTTAAGCTTACGTACCGAAGCAGAGACGGACATTCCGTTTCTGCTTCAACTTTATGCCGAATCTCGAGCCGCCGAACTCGAACCAGTGCCCTGGACAAAAGATCAAAAACACCAATTTCTCGAAGATCAATTTGGGCTTCAACGCAAGCATTATTACCAGTTTTACGACCGCGCCAGGTTTGAGTTGATTCTTCTGGACGGTGAACCAGTCGGACGACTTTACGTGCATACGGGCATTGAAATTCGGTTGATGGACATTATCGTCAGTCAATACCAGCAAAAACGCGGGATTGCCGCCTGGTGCTTTGAGCAATTGTTTCTCGAGGCAGAAAACACAAATTTGGACATCACACTGCATGTCGAATTCAACAACCATGCCCGCCATTGGTACAAACGCCTGGGGTTTGTCGAACTCGAAGACCCAAACGAAGCCTCGGGCGTTTCGGTCAAAATGCTGCGCCGCGCCAGGTCAAAATATTAAGTGAAAATTGCCTCGAGTTGCACCCCAGCATCAACTTGCCGAATCGGAACCAGAAAAATCTCGAGTTGCCCAAGCGTTTCGTGGTGCAACAAGTAAGCGCCTTGCGGCGCGGGTACCGGACAGGAAAACAACAAGACAAAAGCAGGTCGGGTTGCGTCTGGGCGGGTGTTTTGGGTCTTTGCCTCGAGCAATTTGAAGCTGATATCACTGTTGAGAAGTTGAAAATCTTGACCCACCAAATCCTGAAAATGCTCAAGCCGCACATCAATTAAATCCATGTCTCAGTCTACCAAAAAGCCACTCCGGAACCGAATGCAATTTGGTCAAGCGAACCTCAAAGAAATGCTTTGAATCGACTCGAACCTCACATTTAAGTTTTGAGGCTCGGGTGTCATAATGTCCAGATGATACCGCGCTTATTCTTCGCACCGAAGCTCGTGTTGAAGCACGGGCTTTTGGGTTTGATGCTGGTCTTGACCGCCTGCCCCACCGAACCACCAGTCGCACCATTGCTGACCACACCCGCTGCCAACACCACCGTCAGCAGCAACCAACCCAGCATTGGCGGAACTGCCGTGGCGGGCAATACGGTCAATGTTTACGAATTGTCGCAACCCGCCAAATCAAGTCCTCGGTTGACCCCATTGCCGCCCACAGTTTGCTCGAGCCTCGTGAACGCCGACAACACCTGGGCATGTACACCGACAAGCGCATTTGTCAACGGCATTCACACCGTCTCGGCAAGCCAGACCGATCCTTCGGGCAACTCCAGTCCCAAGTCTGAAGCACTGAATTTTACGATCAAAACAATCTCGCCTGCACCCAACATTGGCGCACCAACAACGAACGAGGTTCTAACCACGTCCTTTCCAAATTTTGCAGGTGACGGCGTGACAGGAAGTACCGTAACAGTCAGTGAAAATCAGAAACCCCTGTGCACTGCCATTGTCAGCAACAACACTTGGACCTGCGCCTCGAGTTTATTGACAAGTGGTAGCCACACGGTCAGTGCAACTCAGGTTGCACCGTTGGGGGAAACAAGTCCGAATTCTGCGCCATTGACGTTCATTGTTCCCGTTTTTGGTTTCTCGAGTCCAGTTGCCAACACTGGAAATTTAAGCAACACCCTCGAGTTTACCGGCACTGGCATTTCCCAAAATACCGTCACGGTGTTGGAGGGGAGTACCGTGATTTGCTCTGGCATGGTGACAAGTGCGGCACAATGGTCGTGTAAACCAAGCACACTGCCAAGCGACGGCGCTCATGCGTACACCGCCAGGCAAACCAACCCCGATGGCGTGGTTGGCGAAACAACCCCAGCCCTGCCCGTCAATCTTCACGCGCTGCCACTGATCGGAACCCTGAAACTCGAGTGGAACACCAGCAATAAAATAACCAGCAATGACTCGAGCAACACGTTTGCCTTTAAACCATTGTCGTACTCGGATATTGATGACCTTGCGGGCGGATACCGTTACCTGACCATGACCTTTGAGGTCAGCGCCCTGAGTGGGATTGCGGTCGAAAACCTGAGCTTGCAAGCCATCAATTTACCCAGCGGTTTGGCAGGCACCGCCATCAGCGAATTGCGGGCGTTCCCAGATGCAAACAATCCACTGGGCGCACTTATCACCGAACCAGTCGTGGCACAAAACATATTTCCCACGCACGGCACACAACTCGGGACCAAGCCAGAACCCGCCCCGAACAGCAGCGACTTTCAAGGGTACTCGAGTTTTGAGACCCAAGCTCTGGAAACCGCCGCCAAAACCGCCAATCTACTCGGCGCAGACGATCACTTGCTCGAGTACGGTTTTGTGGCAAGAAATATCAATGGTGGACGAGGCATCGGCAGCACCAGCAAGAATTACATCAGCGTGGGTGTCAAATTGCCGCGAAAATATACTTTTGTCCTGTTCCCAAGCTGCCCAAATCCTGCGGGTTGCCCCAAACCTTACGCGTTCAAAATCAACTTTTTGGTTCATTCAAGCCCCACCCTGCGCGTCACGCGGGGACTGGGTGAAACCACAACCGCCGCACTGACCCGAGCCACCGCCCTTGGAACGCCAGCCAAACCAACGCAATTGATGTTGATTGGTTCTGACACCGACGCACCGACCGACCCAAAAATCACGGTTTTGCGAGTATTAAACCTCAAAACTGGCACAGCGCCAACATTTTTGCCAACGCCGTAAAACCCGAGCTGAAAATTTGTCTGAAATTCAGCGGTGAGATCAACACGACTGATTTCACGCCCCCTCCATGAAAAGCCGATAGCCTGTACCCAACAGACGCTCGAGCTTAAGAACAATCAAACTCGAGTATCCTCAAGGAGCACCACCATGAAAATCGGTATTTTAGGCGCAGGACTTGTGGTTCTGACACTGAACATTTTGGCACTGGGCGCAAGCCACGCGCAAACCAGTCCTTTGGCACCAACAGGCAACATTGCCCAGATTATTTCCAAAGGTATTCACTTTAAAAAACTTTCCGCCGCCCTAAAACTGACCGGTTTGGACAAAACCTTGTCAGGCAAAGGATTTTACACCCTGTTTGCCCCGAGCGACGCGGCGTTCAACAAGCTGCCCAAAGCAACCCTGAACGAATTGTTGGGCAATAAAACCTTGCTGACCAAAATATTGTTGTACCACGTGGTTCCAGGGAAACTCTCGAGTGAAGATTTGATCAAGACCAAGACCATCAAAACAGCCGAAGGGACAACGGTTCAGATCAGCAACCTCAAAAATGTGCTGCGGGTCAACAAGTCCAGAATGGCAAGATCTGGCGTTGAAGCCTCCAACGGCGAAATTTACGTGATCAGCTTGCTCCTGGTTCCCAAAAAATAACTTGGAGCTTGATGCGAAGAAGGGTTTCATGCACTCAAATACTGTGTTTTACACGATCACGATTGGCTTGCTGTTTGCGGGTCTGGTGATTGCCCAACCTCAACCCCAGCGTCAACCCCTGCCATTTGTCCAACCCCCAGGCGCAAGCCAACCCGACGCGCCAGGGCAACGCAATGCCGCACCACTGGCACAACTCGAGTTAAAACCAGCCATTGCTGAGGTCAAGAAAGTCGAGTACGCCAGCAACGGTTTTATCGAGGTGGCGCACGCTTTGTTGCTTGTTCCCAAACGCGAGGCGGCGCTGGCACGCAATTTGGTACTGGCGCAGGAAGCCGTCAAACGCAGTTTTGCCGCCCGTCCAGGTTTAAATGAGGTCGATGTCAGCCTGTACCTGAGCGAAGATTTCGACGGCTTCGGCGGCGCATTGCCACTCTTGACCGCCAGCGTTCCCAAGCTCGAGTTTGCCAGTTTTGAAAAACTTCAAACCGCGACCGTCTCGGGCTACATGCGCATCTGGTTGCATCAAGTGGGAAATTCAAGTCCACAACCCAAACCCGATAAAACCCTCGAGCAAAACCCGACTTTTTACGGATCAAAACAAGAATTGAAAGCCCAGCAAGTTCAGCAGCTCTCGGCGCAACTGGCGGGACGGGTGCGGGGCGGTCTGATGTTTCAGGGCAACCCAAGACTGCCAACGGCTGCCTTGAGTTTTGACGATGCGCCGCACCCATTGTATGAACCCCTGCTGCTGGACACCCTCAAACGCGTCGGCATCAAAGCCACCTTTTTTTGCATTGGACGCAACGCCAAAGCCTACCCGTATTTTGTCAAAGACATGGTTGAAGCCGGACATGAGATTGGCAACCACACCTATCATCATATTCGTCTGCCCAGATTGCCCACCAGCGTGGTCACCGACGAACTCGAGCAGACCAACCAGGTTTTGACGGGCATCACGGGGCAACCCGTGCGCTACTTCCGACCACCAGGCGGAGATTACTCGAGAGCCACCCTGCGCATCGCCAGCAAACTTGGTTTGACCACAACTTTTTGGACAGACGACCCCGCCGATTTTGACAATCCTGGCACTTTAAAAATCGAATCGCGGCTGGTCAGAAAATTACGTTACGGCGGCATCGTGCTCTTACACGACAATGTGCTTCAAACCATTCAAGTGCTGCCAGAATTTTTAAAAGTTGCCCAGGCAAAAGGCATTAAACTCTGGACCGTTGGGATGCTCGACACCAACCGTTAACTTCAAAATGAAACCTCGAGCCTGCGCTTTTCGGTGGCAGGCTCGAGGTTGACTGTTGGAGTTTTACTTGTACAAAAAGCAGGGACGGAATGTGACGATGTTCTTCTTGCCAATGCCCTTGACGCGCTTGACCAAATCGGCTTCGTCTTTGAACGGACGCGCCGCAATGATTGCATCTGCCATTTTTGCGCCGACGCCAGGAATCTTTTGCAGATCGGCTTTGGGCGCGGTGTTGACGTTGACGGCGGCAACTTTGCAGGTGGCAGCGACGGCTGGAACGGTTGGTGTCGGTGCTGGCGTGGTCGGTGTGGTTTGCGCCGCAGCCACAAACAAACCCGACGCGAGTGTTAACGCAACCAACGTGGACTTCAATGATTTCAACATGAAAATCTCCTTAAAACGAGTTCAGTTTTTCTGACTCGAGCGAAGTCTGCGCCCAGCACGTGAAGCCCAGATGGAATTTTTGTCCAACCCGTTTCTTGACCAAATCGAAACCAGTCGCGACCAAACTCGGACCAAACTCGAGAAAGGCAAGCCGTTTGGTTTCATTTGGTTTACACCCAAAACGGGTTGACTGAACAACAGTTTGATCAAGACTTTGAATGTCAAAAGGAAAATATGCAAACCAAACAGACTGTTTCTCTTGTAGCCATCGCTCTTTTCGGTGCCACCATCGTTTTTGCCGCCGGTTTTACCGTTTCCAGCCCAATGTTCACCCAAGGCGCAAAATTACCAACGGCAATTACTTGCGACGGCGCTGGCAACAGCCCCGCGCTCGGGTTTGGCACGCCGCCCAAAGGCACCAAAAGTTTTGCGATTCTGGGTTGGGACGACGACGCGCCGTCTGGGCTGGCGTCGCAATGGGTGGTCTACGACATTCCAATCGGCACAAAATCCTTGCCCGAAGGCATTGCCCCAGGCTCGAGCGTGAATGGTTTCAAGCAGGGCAAAAATTCGTTCGGCAAACTCGGTTGGAGTGCTCCCTGCCCAAGCAAGGGTGCAAAGGCACACCATTACTACATTGACTTTTACGCCATCAACGCGACCAGTCTGGGTTTAGCCGCAGGCGCTGGCTTGAACGCCGTGCATTCGGCAATCAAAAAGCACAAGTTGCTCGAGGCAAAATTGCTGGGCATCTATGGGCGTTAAAGGCTCGAGTTTGCAAAGTTGGGTTGTGGCTTTGGGATTGGGCGTTACAGGATGTCAACATTCAACCCCTGCCGTCTCGAACAACAAAACAACGCCAACGAAAACCGTGACCATCCTCAAACTCGAGCCAGGTTTGCAAATGGGCTTGCCAGGGATGCCAGGTTTTAAAGCCGAAAATGTGTATGCCTTCGACCAGATTGGCGCGTTCAGCCCTGCCGTTGCAGGCATTCCGGCGCGGGTCTACGTGCCGGACGGTAAAAGCAACAAACTCAGCGTGATTGACCCAAAAACTTTTAAGGTCATTGCGACCTATTCGGTGGACAAAGAACCCCAACACGTCGTTCCGTCTTACGACCTGAGAACCTTGTATGTGGTCAACGATGTCGGCAACACCATCACCCCGATTGACCCGCGCACCAGCAGGCTTGGCAAACCGATCAAGATTCAAGACCCGTACAATCTGTACTTCACGCCAGACGGTCAAGACGCGATTGTCGTTGCCGAATACAAACGCCGCCTGGACTTTTTTGACCCGCACACCTGGCAAAAACGCACCAGTTTGAGTGTGCCTTGCAAGGGTATCAACCACATGGATTTTAGCAGTGATGGACGGTTTATTCTTGCCGCCTGCGAATTCAGTGGCGATCTGGTCAGGATTGACCTGGCAGCCAAAAAAGTGATCGGGACACTGCACGTCGGCGGAATGCCGCAAGATGTCAAACTCTCGCCAGACGGAAAAGTGTTTTACGTCGCCGACATGATGGCAGACGGCTTGCACGTGATTGACGCCAGCAGCTTCAAACGGCTCGAGTTTATTCCCACCGGCAAGGGCGCACACGGCTTGTACCCCAGCCGCGACGCCAAAAACCTCTACATCTCCAACCGAGGAGAGGGTTCAATCAGCGTGCTCGAGTTTGCCACGCGCACGCTGGTTGCCAAGTGGCGCATCCCTGGCGGTGGCAGTCCCGACATGGGCAGCGTCTCTGCCGACGGTACGCAACTCTGGCTGGCGGGACGCAACAACGGCGAGGTTTACGTGTTCGACACGCGCCTTGGCAAACTCGAGAAACGCATCAAGGTCGGACGTGGACCGCACGGCTTGACCTTCTTCCCGCAACCAGGGCGTTACTCTTTGGGGCATACTGGCGTGTACCGCTAAACAAGGATCAGATTGGAAACAACATGTTAAAAAACACCAACATTTTCATCATTCGTCACGGCGAAAAACCTTACGATGGCAGCGACGGACTGACGCTGTCAGGGCAGGCTCGAGCGCAAGCTTACGTCAGTTATTTTCAGAATTACACCATCGATTCCCAACCCTTACATTGGACGGCGTTGTTCGCCGCGACCAGTTCAAAAACCAGCCGTCGCCCAGTCTTGACCCTCGAGCCACTTTCCAAAGCTTTGGGTTTGGCGATTGACGCCAACTATGACGATAAAGTACCTGAAAAACTGGTTCAAGACTTACGCGCGAACCCGAATTTTGACTGTGCCAACATCCTCATCAGTTGGCGACACAGTGGAATGCTCGAGCTTGCCGATGCGCTCGGGGTTGAAGGTCATAAACTTCCCCAAAGTGCCAACTGGGTTTCCAAACCCTACCCGCCCTGCGTTTTTGGCTGGGTCTTGCAAATTTGTTTTAACGAACATGGCGAGGTGAACTTGGAGAAAACCATGTGCGTCGCTCAAAAATTGATGTTTGACGACCACGGGCAGAATCCGCCAACTGCCAACTGCGAATAGCCAAGACTCGAGCCGTCACAATGCCACACGCCACGGTTTCGGTTGCCCAAAGTGACTCGAGTTTTTTTTGTCATGCGTGTCTTGGTTTCAGTTCAAGCGTTACAGACCCTGAACCTGCATTTGGAACATGTGCGCGTCGTTCTTTGTGCTGTGTTTGACATGGTACATGGCAATGTCGGCGTGCTTTTGTAAGGTTGCGGCGTCCGTTCCGTCACGTGGGTACACGCTGAAGCCCAACGAGGCGTGGATGCTCAGGGACTGACCGCCAAGCTCGAAGGGTGTCTCGAAAGCGCCCAGCAACTTGTCCGCCACGATCTGGGCATGAGACGCATCCTGAATTGGCACGATCACCGTGAACTCGTCACCACCAAGTCTGGCAACGGTATCGCTGGTTCTTAATTTTTGTTTGAGGCGCTTTGCGACCTCGGTCAGCAACTCGTCGCCCGCGTCGTGACCAAGGGTGTCGTTCACATTTTTAAAACCGTCCAGATCAAGAAACATGACCGTGAACAACCGACCGTAGCGCTCGCTGTGGGCAATGGTTTGCGCCAGACGATCTTCAAAAAGCACTCGGTTCGGCAAGCCGGTCAGGGCATCGTGGTGCGCCCGGTGCGAGAGTTGTCGTTCCAAACGCTTGAACGCACTGATGTCGCGCAAGACCATGACCAAACTCGAGGGGCGTCCGTGGGCGTCCTGGATCGTGTCAATGCTGAGGTCAACGTCCAGGTCATCCCCAGTGGCGGTGGTGGTGCGCATCTGTCCAGAAAAAGTCTCGAGGTTTTGCAGTGCCCTGCGAATCAAAACCATGCGCGGGTCGTAACGTGGCACGTCCAGATAGGTCAGGGGTGGCGTGTCCAAGACCTCAACGGGGCTACGACCCACAAGGCGGTGGTAGGCGGCATTGGCAAACAGAACATGAACGGTGTCGTCTTCCCACTTGGCGTCCGTAATCACGATGGCTTCGCGGGTGTTCTGCACGGCTGCCTCGAGTTGCGACAGGCGGCGCGTTTGCGCCTCGAGGTGCGAGACAACGCGCCGCAGGTAATTGATTCCGAGAACGATCAGGAGGTTGAGGACAATACCGAAGGTGTCTCGATTGGCATTGTAATCATTCATGGATGACAAGGTTTTTAAGGCGTTGAACACCAGCAGATTTTCGCCAAAATTCACCAAGACCAGCACAAACCCAAGCCGTGATCCCAGCACCCAGGTGGCTGCCGCCGTAAAAAAAAGCGACATTAAGGCGGTCGCACTTCCAAAGGTTGGTATCAAAAGCCAGAGCAGTGCTGGATAGATGGCACTGAGCGACGCAAAAATCATTGCTGACTGACGCGAAGATTGTGACTTGCGGTTCAACATGTTTCATCACTCCCAGCGAACATCGGCATACAAGACCCGCGCTTTTTCTGCCCATCAAGCGAGCTGAGGGACAAAAACGAGGGTGCGAAAACAGTGCAGACACCGAGAGCAAGCTGGAGGATCAGGTTGTTTGTCCAGACGATTTTGCCCAGCAGCATGAATGTAAAAATCAAGCCAACACTGTACATGGGGTTCATTGGAAAACGCACTTGACCGTTCATGCGTTCATTGTAATTCATAATTTCTACAAAAAGTGTTTTTTTATCACATCTATCAATTTAGCCAGTATTGTCTTCAAGCCCCCAATCTCGATATATTCAAAACGCCTTCAAGCCTAAATTTTATTGCTCAATCGCCAAACAGCCACACTTGCCGCCGTGCGGACATACGCCACGGTCTCCAACTTGCAAAGCTGCTCGAGTTTTTGCAGATCACTCGAGATTCGCACCACCGCAAGGCGCACCCGAGGGCGCGGATCATCGAGCAAAAAATCCATGTTGAAACTCGGGTCAAGCGCGTTCAAGGTCGTGATTGCCGCCGCCGCCACGCCCTCTAAGGCATGATCGAGGTACGGACGCACCACCTCAAATTTGGCGTTCAATTTTCCCAGCGCCTCGAGCGCACGCGGAAGTTGTGCCTCGGGTAAATCGGCAAGGGTTTTCTCGAGCAGGCGCGGGTCAAAATTTTGATTTTGGGCAATTAATTCCAGCAATTCCGCCGCGTTTGAAAATGGAATTTTGCCTGTATTGGGTGGTCTCAGACCATCCCCTACGGAATGCGACGTTTCTCGAGGAATGGAAGGTTTGGGTTCTCGAGATTCTTTGTTTGGTTGTGCATCTCGAGGTTTTTTTGGTTTGGGCGTGTTGTCGAGCGTGGGCGCATTGCCATGTTCTTGACCATAAAACGCACCTTCTTGATCCCAAAACGCACCTACGGGCGGGATCGCTTCGGGCATGGTCGCCGCCCCTACGGAATTTTGTTTGACGATCTCGAGAATGGCTGCACCGTACTTCTCAACTTTGGCTTTTCCAACACCATCAATTTCGAGCAGCGCCGTTAAAGTTTTGGGTTGTTGCTCAGAAATGCTGGTCAAAACTTTATTGGAATAAATAATGTAGGGCGGCATTCCCTCGAGCTTGGCTTGGCTGCTGCGGTAGGTTTGCAAGGCGTCAATCAATTCGTTGCTCTCGAGAATTTTTGTGGATACTTTGGCTTCTTTGGCGTCTCGAGCTTTGGATTCAACATCGGGTTTTGGCTTGTTCTGTGCAAGCTGCAAGAACCCACCCTTCACGGCTAGGCTGCCATCTTTCAGCATTGCCTCGAGCAGACCCTCGAGTTCGCTGACCGTATACTTTTTTAAAATCCCAAAACTCGGGTCGTTGGTCAACCCTGCGGCTTCTATCACCTTGGATTTTGAACCGATCAGCATCTGCACGCACAAACGCGGGGTCAACATGCGGCGCTCGACCAAGGACGTGATGGCTGCCCGCCCCTGAGAATCCAGCGTTTCGAGGAACGTGCCGCGCCCTGGCGCATGATGCTGCACAATTTGTACATTGCCGATTTCTGGTTTGCAACGGTCACAGTGCCCGCACGGCGTCATGCGTTCGCCAAAATGCCCGACCAGCAAAGCACGGCGGCAACCCTGGGTGCTGGCGTAACCCACGACTTTTTCCATGGCGTTCAGTTCAAACCGCTTGCGGGCAAACATTCGCGTCATGTCGATGGGTGCCCTCACGTTTTGCGGCACGTACAACCCATCCTCGAGCGTGACCTGCCCACCGTCGAACAAGACTTTGATCGCAACATTGGTTGGGGTGCTGTCCAAACCCAGTCGCTCGAGAATTTCACCGGCAGTCCCAGGATTTTTTTTGATCCCCTCGAGCACGGCTTTGACAATTTTTTCGGGCGGGTAATTTTGTTCAATCAAATACTTGCGGGTCATCATGTCCGCGCCTGAGTACAGCAACGCCGCGTGGGCGGGTTGCACGTCGCGCCCAGCCCGTCCAGCCTCCTGATAGTACGCCTCGAGCGTGCCAGGCATTTGGTAGTGCACCACAAGACGCACGTCGGGTTTGTCGATGCCCATGCCGAACGCCACGGTGGCACAGATCACTTCGGCTTGACCGCTCAAAAACTGGTCTTGAACACTGCTGCGCGTGTTGTCAGAAAGTCCCGCGTGATACGCCAGAGCACCAATTTTGCTGGCGACCTCCTCGGTGGCTTTGCGGGTGGAGCAATAGACAATGCACGGACCAGGAAATTTTTTCCTGAGCAAACGCAGCACCTCGAGTTTCAACGCGCCCGTGGTGGCGGGATGCACGCTGAAGGTCAGGTTCGGACGGTCAAAACTGCCGACCAGAATTTGCGGTTGCTCGAGAAGACTGGCGGCGATCTCGTCACGAACTTTGACGGTGGCGGTGGCGGTCAGTGCCAGGATTGGGGCTTTCAAGGGTTTTAAAATCGTGCCCAGCGCCATGTAGTCGGGACGAAAATCGTGACCCCACTGCGAAACACAGTGCGCCTCGTCAACCACCACCAGCGCTGCCCGCATCAGCAGGTCGCGGCTGGCTCGGACGCGTTCTGGGGAAATGTAAACCAGTTTGTACTCGTGTGCCCTGATGCCCTGAAAACGCCGCGTGGCTTCTTTGGACTCGAGGTTTGAGGCGATGTACGTCGCAGCGATGCCCTTGCGGTTGAGCGCATCAACCTGATCTTTCATCAAAGCAATCAATGGCGAGATGACAACCGTTGTTCCAGGCAGCAAGGTTGCAGGCAACTGATAGGTCAGACTTTTGCCGCCGCCCGTCGGCAGCACGGTCAAGGCATCTTTCCCAGCCAACACGGCATTGACCGTCTCGAGTTGCAAGGGTCTGAAGCTCGAGTGACCAAATCGTTTCAGCGCGGCGGTAATTTCGGGGGTCACACCGTCGATTGTACCGTGTTACGTTTGTTGCGTAAAGCACTTTTGCGCGTAAGGTGTGAAGTGCAGGTGTAGACTGGCAAAGTGACCCCAGCAACAACCGAACAAACCGTGCGTGTGCTGGTGGTGGACGACTCGAGTTCGCAACGCACCATGCTGATTGGAATGCTCGAGACAGACCCATCGGTTCGCGTGATCGGCTGGGCAAGCAACGGCGAGGAAGCCATCCAAGCCGTCAACCGCTTAAAACCCGATCTGGTCACGATGGACCTCAGAATGCCGATCATGGACGGTCTGGCAGCCTCGGAGCACATCATGCGCGACAACCCGACCCCCATTTTGATGGTCACGGGCAGCGTCAGTCGAAGCAACCAGCACATGATCGCCCAGGCTTTAAACGCGGGCGTGCTGGGCATTCTGGCAAAACCCAACGCCGCATCCTTGAGCGCCAGCGCCGAATTTGTGCGCATGGTCAAAGGTTTGTCCAGAATTCGGATCAAAGGACGCTATAAGCCAGAAAATTCCCTGCCCACTGTGGAAAAACCTCGAGCAAACATCAAACCCAAGATCACAACGACGTTTACACCGCCCGAAAACATTCAAATCATCGGTATTGCCGCCAGCACCGGCGGACCCGCCATCTTGGAGCAAATGTTGACCCAACTGCCCGCCAATTTTGAAATTCCAATCTTGGTCGTGCAGCACATCGCCGCAGGTTTTGCGCAAAGTCTGGTTGACTGGCTCAAACCACTGTGCCGCATTCCCGTTCGCCTCGTCCAAGCCGGCAGCAAACTCGAGCCAGGCATCACCATCGCCTCTGAACACCACCTCACCATCAAAAACGGCGTTCTGACCTCGAGCCTCGAGCCTCCAGTCAGCGGTCACAGACCGTCGGGCACAGTCCTGTTTCGTTCTCTGGCTGCCGAGTACGGCTCGGGTGCTCTGGGCATTGTCTTGACAGGCATGGGCAACGATGCGGCGCAGGGTTTACAGGAACTTAAAAACGCAGGGGGCACAATTGTTGCCCAAGACAAAAACTCGAGCGTGATTTTCAGTATGCCCAATGCCGCCATTGCGCTTGGCGTTGTGGATGCGGTGTTAAACCCAGAAGAAATTGTTGGCGTCTTGCTCGGGTTGAAACCCATGTAGGATGTGGGGGATGGTCTGAAACCATCCTCTGCGAGAGACCTGATTTAAGGAGCGAAATCATGACATCACTGACAAGCCGCACCACCTGGCAGGCGCTCGAGAATCACTTTGGCGACCTTAAAAACGTTCACCTGCGCGACCTGTTCGCCAACGACCCAAGTCGAGGCACACGGCTGACACTCGAGGCTGTGGGTTTGTACCTGGATTACTCGAAAAACCGTGTCAAAGACGAGACAATACAATTGTTGCTCGAGCTGGCGAAAGATGCGGGTGTGAGTGCCAAAATAAACGCCATGTTCTCGGGTGAAAAAATCAACATCACCGAAAACCGCGCCGTGCTTCACAGCGCACTTCGCGCCCCAAGAGGCTCGAGCATCGTGGTTGACGGCGTGAACGTTGTACCGGAGGTTCACGCGGTGCTGGACAAAATGGCGGCATTTGCCGATCAAATTCGATCAGGCGCATGGCTCGGTTTTACCGGCAAACGCATCAAAACCATTGTCAACATTGGCATTGGCGGCAGCGATCTGGGTCCAGTCATGGCGTACAAAGCGCTCGGGTTTTACAGCCAGCGCAACCTCGAGTGCCGTTTTGTCTCCAACGTGGACGGCACGGATTTTGTCGAGGCGACCAGGGACTTGAATCCTGAAGAGACACTCTTTATCGTCTGCTCCAAAACTTTCACCACCCTCGAGACGATGACCAACGCAAATTCTGCCAGGGCTTGGTGCTTGAAGAGTTTGAATGATGACGCGGCGGTGGCACGGCATTTTGTCGCGGTGTCCACCAACGCGCTCGAGGTCGCCAAATTCGGCATTGACACCAACAACATGTTCGGCTTCTGGGACTGGGTTGGTGGGCGTTACTCGATGGATTCGGCTGTTGGTTTAAGCCTGATGATCGCCATTGGACAGGACAATTTCAGGCAGATGCTCGAGGGTTTTCACGACATGGACACCCACTTTCAAACCGCTCCGCTCGAGCAAAACATGCCCGTTTTGATGGCATTGCTCGGCTTGTGGTACAACAATTTCTTTGACGCCCAGAGCCTCGCCGTGCTGCCATACGACCATTACCTGACCTATTTCAGCGCCTACCTGCAACAACTGGACATGGAAAGTAACGGCAAGCACATCACGCTTGAGGGACAAACTGTTGACTATCAAACAGGTCCCGTCATTTGGGGACAACCAGGCACGAACGGACAACACGCGTTTTACCAGTTGATTCACCAGGGCACAAAATTGATTCCCTGCGACTTTATTGGTTTCATGCAAAGCCTGAATCCCCTCGAGCCTCACCACGATATTTTGATGGCAAACGTTTTTGCCCAAACCCAAGCGCTGGCGTTCGGCAAAACCGCTGAGGAGGTCGCTCGAGATGGCATCAAACCCGAGTTGATTCCGCACCGTGCCTTCGATGGTAACCGCCCGAGCAACACGTTGCTTGCCGAGAAACTGACGCCGCACTGCCTGGGCGCTTTGATCGCATTGTACGAGCACAAGGTTTTTGTTCAAGGCGCGATTTGGGACATCAACTCGTTTGACCAGTGGGGCGTCGAACTCGGTAAAGTCCTGGCGCAAAAAATCGAACCCGAACTCTCGAGCGAAACCGAACCCAAGCTCGAGCATGACAGTTCCACAAACGCTTTAATCACAAAATACCGCAACTCGAGGAAATAATGGGTTTTTACGCGCCAGATTCGTTTTTTATGGATTTAATCGAAGAAATTCGCCTTATCGGGCATCTTCGCACTTTGAGTATCTCTTCTTCACATGACAATGAAGTTCTTTGTTTTCACCACACGAAAATGGAAGATTTAGATGCTCGAGTTGTAACGTATGTGTCTGATCGCGGTTTTGTTGAAGAATCTCGAGTTGAGTCGGCACAACATTGTTTGAAGATTTTTCGCACAACACAATCATTTTGTGCTTGCTCAAGAATTTTTGATCCAATTTACAACGACTGGTGGTATTCGATTTTATTAAGTGGAAAGCCAAATACGCAAGACAACTCGAGTGGTAGCAGCGTTTTTGGTGCAATCAAATAAGCCAATAACCATGTAGGGGATGGTCTCAGACCATCCCCTACATTTACAACATCAACCTCGCTTTCTCGAGATCGCTGGGTTCATCAATGTCAAACAAGGCTATCTCAGGAAACTCGATCAGCATTGTTTGTGTTTTATGTTTTTCGATCAAGGGTTTTGCGCCGTTGCCTTGTGTGCCGAGCAGTTCAAAAAAATGCTGACTGAAAATGTGTGGTGGGGCAATGACCAAGCCCTCGCTGGTTGGGTATTGGGCGGCGACAATTCGGGGTTGCTCGAGGTTGGACGCAATAAACGTCTCGAGTAACTTTTTGTACAAGTCGCTGCCGACAAAAACTTGATCCGCCAGGGCAAACATTGCGCCGTTGGTGTCAGACTCGAGCGTGTTGATGGCAGCGCGAAACGAAGTTCCGATTCCCTCGAGATACGCGTCATTTTGCACGAAGCGCACGTTCAGACCCGTCAGTGCGGCTTGAATCTTTTCAGGTTCGCGTCCGGTCACAACCAGCACTTCAAAAAACCCTTGCGCCGCCAGGATTTGCCGCACGACGCGGCGCACAAGACTTTCATTGTTCAACTCGAGCAAGAGCTTGTGTTCTCTCATTCGACTGGAAGCGCCTGCCGCCATGACGATGGCGCTGATTTTAGGGTTTGGTTTCATGCCAGAGTGTACGGTATTGGCAATGTCCATGACCAAAATCTGAAAACTGTAAGGAACAATACCAATTGCTTGACAACGCGTTTTTTGCACTTGAATACATTGCTTTTCGCAGTAATTTCACGTTAGTATGAGCACTGTTCTAAAACCTCGAGCTTCCCCGCCCAAATCTGGGAGGTTACGAAATTATTTTCAGGAGCGTGGTCAATGTTCCCAGCCAGTTTCGAGTACGTTCGCGCCCACACCACCGACGAAGCGTTTGCCGCCCTGCAACAGCATGGTTTTGACGGACGCGTTCTGGCAGGTGGGCAAAGCCTGATTCCCGCAATGCGTTATCGCCTTGCCCGACCAGCGGTTCTGGTGGACATCAACCCGATCAAAGACCTCGAGTTTTTAAAAGAAGAGAACGGTTTTTTGCGAATTGGTGCGACCACCCGTGATGCCGCGCTCGAGTTTGCGCCCTGGATTTTGCAGCGTTACAGCCTGATTACCGCCGTTTCCAAAGTCGTTGCCGACCCAATTGTACGCCATATGGGAACAGTGGTTGGCAGCGTCTGTCACAACGATCCTGCGGGTGACTGGACGGCAACTTCACTTGCTTCCAGGGCTGTGATGGTCGTGCGCGGCAAGAACGGTCTGCGCGAAGTGCCTATTGATGAATTCCTGGTCGATTCGTACACCACCGCCGTTGAGGAGGGGGAAATGGCGCTCGAGTTGAAAATCCCAATTCCTGACGCCCACACGCAAGGTTCGTACCAGAAAATTGAGCGCAAGGTTGGCGATTACGCCACCTGCGCCGCAGCAGTTCAAATCAGTCTCAATGCTGACGGCACGATTCGTCAGGCGGGCATTGCCATCACGGCGGCGGGACCGATTGCCATGCGTGTCGCGGCTGCCGAAGCCATGCTGGTCGGACAAAAACCGAGCCTCGAGTTGATTAAGGCTGCGGCTGCCGAAGCGCCAAAAATTGCCAGTCCAAACGCCGACCAGCGCGGCAGCAGTGAGTACAAGAAAGACATGACCAGGGTACTTGTGGGTCGTGGGATCACTGAAGCCTTGCAACGTCTTGGGGTGAACGCATGAACGAGATTCCGGTCAGCATCAAAATCAATGGCAAACAAGTCACCGCCAGTGTCGAATCTCGGACGTTGCTGGTGCATTTCATCCGTGAACAAGCCGAATTGACGGGCACGCACGTCGGTTGTGACTCCTCGAGTTGCGGCGTCTGCACGGTGTTATTGGACGGCGACAAACCCGTGAAATCCTGCACCATGTTCGCGGTCATGGCGCACGGTCACGAAATCACCACCGTCGAATCGCTCGCGCCAGGTGGAGTGTTGCACCCACTGCAACAAGCCTTCTGGGATCAACACGGTTTGCAATGCGGGTACTGCACCCCAGGCATGTTGATGACCAGCGTGGCGCTGCTGAAGCACAACCCGAACCCAACCGAGCACGAAATCCGCGAGGGACTCTCGGGCAACCTTTGCCGTTGCACGGGCTACAACAACATTGTCAAATCCATCCAGCAAGCCGCAGGTGTGATGAGCCAAGCCATTCCAGCCGCCGCAGACGATTAAACCTCGAGATTTGCTTTTCGACCCTCGAGCCTCATCACACCCAGCCTCATCACCCCCAGGAGGACACGCATGACCGCACCAACCACAGAAAAATTTGCAATGGGCAAAAGCATGAAACGCAAGGAAGACCCACGTTTCTTGCAGGGCAAAGGCAACTACATTGACGACATCAACCTGAAGGGTCAGTTGTACATGGCGCTGGTTCACAGCCCGTACCCTCACGCCAACATCAAAGGCATCGACTCGAGCGCCGCCATGAAGGTCGAGGGCGCGGTGGCTTGCGTCACCAGCAAAGAACTGAACGCCTACAACGTCGGCTGGCTGCCGACATTTCACGGGTTGGACAAGCAGATGGTGCTGGCGGACGGCAAGGTCTTGTACCAGTACCAGGAGGTTGCCGCCTGTTACGCCGAAACCCGCGAAGCCGCCTACGACATGGCGGAACTGGTCGAGGTCGATTACGAACCGCTCGAGGTGGTCAACAACCCGTTCAAAGCCATGAAAGACGACGTGATCTTGCGCCCAGACCGCGAGAACAAAACCAACCACATTTACAACTGGAACGTCGGCGACTCGAGCGCGACCGACGCCGCCCTCGCCGCCAGCGATCACGTGGTCAAACAACACGTGGTCTTCCCGCGTTGCCATGCTGCGCCACTCGAGCCTTGCGGCTGCATTGCCGAATTTGACACGATGGGACGATTGCAATTTTACGTCACCTCACAAGCGCCGCACGTCTACCGCACGGCATTGTTCTTGGTGCTCGGCATTCCAGAAGATAAAATCCATGTCATCTCGCCAGATTTGGGCGGCGGCTTTGGCAACAAGGTGCCAGTCTACCCAGGGTACGTCTGCGCGATTGCCGGTGCGCTGGTGCTGAAACGCCCCGTCAAATGGATCGAAACCCGCACTGAAAATTTAACCTCGAGCTTCGCCCGCGATTATCACATGGACATCGAAATTGGCGCGAGCAACGACGGCAAGCTGACCGCATTGAAGGTCAACACGGTTGCCGACCACGGTGCGTTCGATGCCGCCGCCGATCCCAGCAAGTATCCTGCGGGCATGTTCGGGATTGTTTCAGGGTCTTACGATTTTCCTGTGGCGTATGCGAATTTAGACGCGTACTTCACCAACAAGCAACCAGGCGGCGTGGCGTACCGTTGCAGCTTCCGCGTGACCGAAGCCAGCTACCTGATCGAACGCGCCATGGACATCGTCGCCGACGAACTGAAGATGGACCCCACCGAGTTGCGCCGCAAGAACTTTATCAGGAAAGACCAATTCCCGTACAAATCACCGCTCAATTTCACCTACGACAGCGGCGATTACGAGCACACCATGGACGTGGCGCTCGAGCGAATTGGTTACAAACAACTGCTTAAAGAGCAAGCCGAGAAACGCGCCAAAGGCGAACTGATGGGCATTGGCATCAGCACCTTCACCGAGGTCACGGGCGCTGGTCCGAGCAAGCACTTCGACATTCTGGGCATCAAAATGTTTGACGGTGCAGAAATTCGCATTCATCCATCGGGTGCGGGCATCATCCGCACGGGCAGCAAATCCCAGGGGCAGGGTCACGAAACCACCTGGGCGCAAATTGTTGCCGAAGAACTCGGACTTGACCCGCAAAACTTCCTGGTCGAAGAGGGCGACACCGACACTGCCCCCTACGGCTTGGGGACGTATGCCAGCCGCAGCACCCCCGTCGCGGGCGGCGCTCTGGCACTGGCGGCACGCAAAATCCGTGAAAAAGCCCGCAAGATTGCCGCGCACGTGCTCGAGGTGGACGAACGCGACCTCGAGTGGAAAGATTATAAATTCGAGGTCATGGGCGCACCAGGCAAAAGCATCACCATGAAAGAAATTGCGTTTGCCGCCTACACCAACCCTGGCGACAACGAACCGGGACTCGAGGCAACGCTGTACTACGACCCACCGAACATGGTCTTTCCTCACGGCACGTATGTGGCTGTGGTTGACGTTGACCGCGAAACTGGCGAGACCAAAGTTCGCCGTTTCCTTGCCATAGACGACGCTGGCACGATCATCAACCCCATGATCGTCGAGGGACAAGTTCACGGCGGTCTGACCGAAGGCTTTGCGATTGCCTTCATGCAAGAAATTGCTTACGACGAGGCGGGCAACAACCTTGCCACCAACTTCACCGATTACCTCGTGCCGACCAGCCTCGAGTCCCCCAGTTGGGAAACGGGTCACACCGTCACCCCAAGTCCGCACCACCCCATCGGTGCGAAAAGTGTCGGTGAAAGCCCGAACGTCGGCAGTCCAGCCGCGTTTGTGAACGCCGTGATTGACGCGCTCTCACCGCTTGGTGTGCGCCACATTGACATGCCGCTGACCAGGGAAAAAGTCTGGGCAGCCATTCGTGCGGCAGAAGGTCAAGCCGCAGATTGAAGCGAATGGCAATTGGCTTCTCGAGCTTTCAGGAAAAGATATTTAGGTTTCTCGAGATAGAACAAAAACTCCCTTCTCCCGCTTGCGGGAGAAGGGTTGGGGATGAGGGTGGTGCAAGTAACCGCTGATTTTTGTGAACAAAATCTCGAGCTTAAAAAACTAAAAAACCCATGAGGTGTCATCAATGAAACTCGAGTACAACGGAGAAGAACAAGTCCCACTGGCAAAAGCGGCAGTCTGGGATTTCATCAACGACCCGCAAAAAGTCGCGTCATGCTTGCCTGACGTGCAAGAAGTGATCGTTCACGATCCCAAAAACTTTGATGCAATTGTCAGCGTGGGGCTGGGTTTGGTGCGCGGCAAGTTCAAGTTCAAGATCACGCTCGAGCCTGAGGAAGGCGGCAACCGCATGAACGTCAAAATTTCGGGTGGCGGTTTTGGCAGCGCGGTGGATTTGCTGGCGGGCGCAGACCTGAAAGACAACGGTGACAGCACCACCACACTCGACTGGAGCGGAGCGGCGACCATGCGCGGACCGATTGCCACCGTCGGCGGACGGGTGCTCGATGCGCAGGCTCAAAAATTGATTTCTGGGACGTTCGCCAACGTCAAAACCCGCATGGCAGGAAATTAAACTTTGAGCTTCGAAAACGTTATCTCGAGCAGGGGGCGAGACGCGTCTCATCCCTGCGAGGAAACCATGAACAGTGAAGGTATTCAACAACTTTGGGCGACACCAATCCTGCGGCGCTCGTTCGCGGGTCATGAGGCTGCGAATGCCGAACTCGCCAAGCTTTTTTACGCGCACCGTGAGGCATCTGGTAGCACCGCCAACATGTTCTCGAGCACCGACGATATTCTCGAGCGTTTTCAATCGGAGGCACTTGAGGCGGTGTTCGGTTTTGTGTCAAGAAGCGTTTTTGAGATCGCGCAGACCATGAACGCCCCAATCTGGAAAGCCAGCGGCGCGAGCAAATTGCAAATGCAAATTGTTGGTGCGTGGTTTCAGATCACCAACCGTTACGGTTTTCATGACATTCACAACCACGGCAATTGCTCGTGGTCGGGCGTGTATTACGTGCAAATCGACGAACTCGAGAAGCGAATCGCGCACCCCAATTTAGGCTCGAGCAACGGCATCACGCGGTTTTACGGGCATCAGTTGGGTTTGCTCGGCGGGGCGCACATGGACATGGGCAGCGCGTATTTGCAAGACAGCAATTATGACGTGACGCCCGAAGAGGGCACGTTAATTGTGTTCCCGTCGTGGTTAAATCACAAGGCTTTGCCTTACGATGGCGTTAAAGACCGCATCATCATTTCGTTTAACGCCCAGGTGCACGGTGAGCGCGGCAATCAAGCTTTTGGGTACGGCTTTCATTGAGCCATCTCGAGGGGGTTAGCAATGGTTCGCAACGCAACACAAGAAGATTTTCAACGCATCTACGAGGTCATCAACGATGCCGCCCAAGCCTACAAGGGCATCATTCCGGCAGACCGTTGGCATGAACCGTACATGCCGCAAATGGAACTCGAGGAACAAATCGCCGATGGGGTGCGTTTCACCTGCTTTCTCGAGAACGACGAGATCGTTGGTGTCATGGGCATTCAGGACAAGGGCGAGGTCAATTTGATCCGGCACGCCTACGTCAGCACCAAGCGCAGGGGTGGCGGTATTGGCAGCATCCTGCTTCGGGAATTGGTCGAGAATTCGCCAAAACCCATCCTGATTGGAACCTGGAAAGCCGCAGATTGGGCGATAGGTTTTTACGAAAAACACGGATTCAGGCAAGTGTCCGAGGAAGACAAGAACAGGTTGCTGAAAACATTCTGGAACATCCCAGACCGGCAAATCGAAACGTCCGTGGTCCTCAAAGATCAACGCCAATCGGCTTGAACGCACGATTTTCTCGAGGTTCGCATGAACTCGCAATTTTTTGAACAGGTTTCTCAACTCAAACGTGACGGAGCGTCGTTCGCAACCGCCACCGTCGTCTCGAGACGCGCTCCGGTCAGTTCGCACATTGGCGACAGAGCCATCATTTTTGCCGATGGTCGCATGGAAGGTTTTGTTGGCGGAAGTTGCTCTCGGGAAATCGTGCGCAAACAGGCGCTCGAGGCGTTGCGTTTGGGTAAACCCAGACTGGTCATGATTCGTCCCGATGCGACCCTCGAGACACTGCAACACGCTGCCGATGCCGAAAGCATTGTTGTCCCAATGACTTGCGCTTCCGAGGGTGCGGCGGACGTGTACCTCGAGCCTCACACCCGCGCTCGGGTGTTGTTGGTGGCAGGGTTCACACCCGTGGCTCAAGCCGTTGCCGCCTTGGGTTCGATGCTCGAGCTTGAGGTGGTACGTGTCGTCACCCGCGAAGAATTGCGTGATCTCGAGGCTGCGCCGTGCAAGCTCGTGGCGTTACAAGATTTGAACGCGTACCTCGAGTCACTGCCTGTAAATACTTGCTCGAGCATGGCAGCCGTGGTCGCCTCACAAGGACATTACGACGAACCCGCGCTCGAGTTGATCCTGAATGCCAAAGTCGGGTTTGTTGGCTTGCTCGCCAGCCGCAAACGCGCCGTCACCGTGCGCGAATTGCTCGAGCTTCAAGGCATGGATGCCAGTTTGACCGCGCAGATTCGCAACCCGATTGGTCTGGACATCAACGCCAAAACACCAAGTGAGGTTGCCGTTTCGATCCTTGCCGAAATCATTGCTGCCCGAGATTCGGACACGCCCATGTTCACCAACTCGAGCCAATACGATGCAGATGCACACCGTGCGAAAAACCAAAATATCTCGAGCGAAACAAACGCCGTTGACGTTGTAGGGGCGAGACGCGTATCGCTCCTACAGGATGATGCCGCCACACCACAGCCAACCATTTTCGGTCTGTCCCTCGAGCGTCCAGGTTTCGCCCTCAGCCCCGTCGATAGCGAGGAAATTGAAATCGCTACCGCTGTGCATTTCACCGAACTCGAGGGTGTGATTTATTATTTTTCTTGCCCAAATTGCAAACGGCGTTTTTTGAAAAATCCGAGCGCCTACCTCGAGCCGCAAAACGTGGTGTCTTTGTGATGGATTTGGGTTTTGAGGAATTGAAAGCTCGGTTTCAGGCGCTCGGTTATGTCACCTCGGATGAGTTTGCGACGGCATTGCAACTCGTGATGGCGATTCAAAAACCGCTCTTGATCGAGGGTCCTGCGGGGGTCGGCAAAACCGAGAGCGCCAAAGTTCTTGCCGATGCGCTCGAGACAAAATTGATTCGCTTGCAGTGCTACGAGGGTTTGGACTCGAGTAGCGCCTTGTACGAGTGGAATTACCCCAAGCAAATGCTGCGCATCAGGCTAACCGAGAACGATGCCAGTTCGCTCGAGGCTCGAGAGGCACAAATTTTTTCGGATCAGTTTTTGCTCAAACGCCCACTGCTCGAGGCGATCACCCAGGACAAACCGTGCGTGCTGCTTATCGACGAGGTTGACCGTGCCGATGAAGCCTTTGAAGCCTTCTTGCTCGAGCTTCTGGCAGAATTCCAAATCACCATCCCAGAATTGGGTACGATCAAAGCCAAGCACCGCCCGTTCGTGATTCTGACCTCCAACCGCAGCCGCGAACTCTCAGACGCGTTGCGGCGACGCTGCCTGTACCTGTGGCAGAATTACCCCAACCTCGAGCAGGAGAAAAAAATCCTTCACGCCCGACTACCAGGAATTTCTGAGCGTCTGTCCAGTCAGATTGCCCAGGTTATGGTTGAGCTTCGCGCCATGCCATTTCACAAAGTCCCAGGCGTCGCCGAAACCCTCGATTGGGGCTTGGCGCTCATGAGCCTGCACCGCGATGCGCTCGACAAACGCACCCTCGAGCAAACCCGTGGCTGTATCCTCAAAGCCCGTGAGGATTGGGTGCTTTTGGAGCATAAAATTGACAGGCTGTCCCCAATATGGGACGAAGCCATTGGCAGCCGCAAAATTGAACTCGAGACTGATTTTGGTTTTGGCAATGTCACCGTTCGATAAGGTTAAAAATAACCCCCTGCCGTTAGGTAGCGACCATGCCCGCTAGGTGCGTTTTATGGTCAAGAAGGCGGTCGCCGCTTATAGAGGAATTTTTGGAATTTGGTTTAACTCGAGCATGTCCAGTGATTGCGGCGGGGGGTCGTTCGGTATTCAGTCCTCGAACCAATGTCACAAGACCCCTCCGACTCGTTCCTCGCCACCTCCCCTACTTCGCAGGGGAGAACTAAAAGCCAACGAGCCGTGACTTCCTACTACCCAGCCTCGAGTCTTCCCGAGAACATCCTTGGATTCTGCGAGTTGTTGCGGCTCGAGCATGATTTCAAACTTGGTCCCGCCGAGGTGAGGGACGCGCTGCTGGCGTTTGAGCTTCTTGGCGTCTCGAGTCTTTCCAGGGCGCGGGATGCGTTGCGGTTGGTGTTGTGTGCGAAGCTCGAGGATGTGAACGTTTTTGATCGGGCGTTCACGGATTTTTTCTTCCCGAAGCCTTTGGGTGTGCCGCAAAATGATTTGCCGCCGCTCGAGCCTGAAAAACCAAAACGTCCGAACAATCAAAAAGCCGATGAAGCCAAGAACAAATCGAACGAGAAAGTCGAGGACAACTCGAGCGACGACAGGCAAGACGATCAAGATTTTGAGGGTAACTCCAAGCGCCAAACGCCCGAAGACGACGATGAAAATGCCGAGCAAACCAACATGGTCATGCGGGCAAAGTACAGTCTGGCTTCGGCTGAGACCAGCGCCCTCGAGATCAAACGGGATGGTCTTGAACCCATGCTTCGTGCCGCCAGCGAATTGGTGAACAAGTTAAAACTTGGACGCTCGAGAAAATGGCGAAACCTGCCAAAAGGCGCTCGGTTCGATTTCAGGCGCACCATGCGCTCGAGTTTAAGCACGGGCGGTGACGCGCTGCACCCGCGTTGGTTGGGTCATCCGCACCGCAATCCGCGCATCGTGGTGCTGCTTGACGGCAGCCGTTCGATGCTCGAGTCTAGCCATGCCGTGCTGCAATTTGCTTTTGCCTTGGCGCAACGTTCGCGTCGGGTGGACGTGTTTTCGTTTTCCACCGAACTCAAAGATGTGACCAGGGATTTGCGTGCCCTTGTGCAAGAACGCTCCAAACTCGAGGTGGGCAACATGGCAAAAGCCTGGGGCGGTGGCACGCGAATAGGGGAGAGCTTGCGCGTTTTCGTGCGCGAACACGCGGCTCGAGTCTTGACTCCAGACACGGTTGTCATCATCTCGAGCGACGGTCTGGACGTTGGCGAGGTGGACGTGCTCGAGGCTGCCATGAAGGAAATCAAACGTCGCAGCGCGGGTGTGGTCTGGCTCAATCCTCTGGCATCGCATCCAGAATTTAGACCCACCGCTCGAGGGATGCAGGCGGCATTGCCGTACATCAGTTTGTTGACTTGTGCCAGTTCACCCGCAGAATTTTTGAGCTTGGCGGACGGTTTGCGGTTGTAGAACTTCTGTTCAAAACCAAACGATGTAGAAGTTTGACATGTCTTGAAATCTGCGTCTTATACACTCAAAACGTGACTTGGATACTTTTGGCACCAATTGGAGTTGCACTTTTTGTTTTTATTTTGATCACAAAACGCAGCGCAGTAAACTCTGAGCAAAAAACCTTGCCAGCCTTGATCGGCAACAGTGCTGCTAAACTCGAGATCAGACGTAAAAATTACTTTTTTACCACGACAGAGAACGCTTTTTACAGGCAACTCATGGGTGCATTGCATGGACAACCCTATGTGGTACTTTCAAAAGTACGGTTGCTCGATTTGTTTGTTCCGATAAAGGGCGAGAATTACATCGTCTCAAAAAACAAGATTGCCCAAAAACATGTGGACTTTGTGATCTTGGAAATGCCATCGGGAAAGGTTTTGGTTGCTCTCGAGCTTGATGGAAGTTCTCACGATTCAGAACGGCAACAGGTCAAAGACTCCGAGAAAGACGCGATGTTTCAATTGGCAGGATTGCCACTTATTCGCTGTAAACCAAGTGAAAAACCTGACCTTGTCGCCTTAAAAAGTTTAATCGAGCCTTACCTTGGGTTTGTCAAAAAACCAGTGAATGCGTAACCCCTTCATCTGCCCGAGCAGAATGCGGTAATCTATTTGCGTCAACATGCCGATCTCTTCGATTTCCGATGCGCGTCCACTCGTTTTCCCGTGCTTGATTGTCTCCTGTCAGGCTTACGACGACAATCCAATGCGTGGACCAACGTTCATGCGGGCGATGGCATTGTCTGCGCTGCAAGGTGGCGCTGGCGCAATTCGAGCCAATGGTGTTGAAGACATCCAAGCCATTCGTGAAGTCACAGACGCGCCGATTGTTGGTCTGAACAAACTCTGGGTGGCAGGTTTTGAGGTTTACATCACCCCAACCTTCGAGAGTGCTCGGGTTCTTGCCCAAGCGGGGGCAGATGTGATTGCGCTCGATGCCACGCCGCGCCCACGTCCGAACAATGAAACGCTCGAGACGCTGATCAAAAGAATCCAGAACGAGTTGGGCTTGCGGGTGTTTGCCGATTGCAGCACGATTCTGGACGCGGTGACGGCGGCAAAACTGGGTGCGGATTACGTCAGCACCACAATGGCTGGTTACACGCCATACACGGCAAAAAACAAAACCGTTGGACCCGATTTCAAGACGCTCGAGGCAATCACTCAGAGTGTCAGCCTGCCCGTGATTGCCGAGGGACGTTTCTGGACACCGTTCGAGGTCGCTCACGCTTTCGAGCTTGGCGCGAGCGCGGTGGTGATTGGTACGGCCATCACCAGCCCTGTGGACATCACCAAACGTTTCGTCAAGGAAGTGCCGGACAGCCTGTGAACGCGCTGGGCATCGATGTTGGTGCGAGCAGCAGCAAGTTTGTAATCATGAACGCCAAAGGCTTGGTGCTCGAGACTGGAACATCTGAACCTTTCAGTGGGCATATTTTCACTGCCGAGTCTCGAGCGCTCAATTTTGCGATCTTTGAGCAGTTATTGGCACGTGTCAAACCGTTTCAGATTGCTTCGGTCACGGCTGGCATCACAGGTTTGAGCTTGGAGGTCGCGGCAGAATTTCGGGATTTTATCGCTGTATTTCTCGAGCTTGTGCCCGAACAAGTTCAGGTCATGAACGACATGGATTTGGCATACCGTGCCAACTTTGCCCCTGGCGCTGGCATTCTGGTTTACGCTGGCACAGGTTCGATTGCCTATCATGTCGCAACCGACGGCAGCGTGCTGCGGTCTGGCGGTTACGGCTTCTTGATCGACGACGCAGGAGGCGGTTTCTGGATTGGACGCGAAGCCCTCAAACTCGCGCTGTTCAGGCTCGAGCGCGGCATTTCAGACCCACTCTCGAGGCTGATTTTTGAGCAGATTGGCGGCAGCGACTGGGATACCGTGCGCAGCTTTGCATACGGCGGTGGACGTCAAGCCCTTGCCAGCCTCGCGCCAACCGTTGGCATTGGGGTCAATCAAGGCAGTACCGACGCCCATGACCTGCTGACCCAAGCTGCGAATGCGCTGTTGAAGTTGGCTCAGAACATGCGTTTCAAACTCGAGAAACTGCCAATTGTGTTCTCTGGTGGCGTGTTCAACGTTTCGCCCTTGCTCGAGGAGACCATCAGCCAAACATACCCAGAAGCAACCTTCAACCGTGCCTCGAGCGCATTGTCGGCAGCTCGTTTGGCGCTCGAGAATCTCAAAACTTGAATCTCGAGCCAAAAGTGTAAAAGAACCAAACTCTCTTCTTTCCTTTGACAGAAGGCGACCCTGCCCGCAAGGTGCACGTTTAGGGTCAAGAAAGTCGGGGATGAGAGGGTGAACAACTCTCGAGTCCTCCCGTGATAATCTCGAGTGATGCCCTCTGGTAAAGTTCACAATGCCATCAACACCCTCAGTTTGATCGCCATTTCTGGCGCTTACAGTTACGCCCACACCAGCAAAGTGTTCAGGCTCGAGCCTGGTGCGGTGCTGGCATTCGCTGGGGCATTTGTGGCGGGAACGTTTTTATTATCCCCAGATTTGGATTTAGCCGAACAGCACGTGTCGATCAAAAACAACTGGGGTTGGTTTGGGTTCTTGTGGGTTCCATATGGTTGGGTTTTCAGTCACCGTGGCATCAGCCATACGTGGCTGGTCGGTCCGTTAACTCGGCTTGTGTATTTGGCGTTGCTGCTGGCATTGCCCGTGTACTTTTTGCGCGATCCTATTGTGCATCTCAAACTCGAGGGCGTGACCCGAGGTCCGATCTTTGATTTGTTACTGTCATTCAAGAATTTCTGGCGCAAGCCCGAGGTTGCCAGAAACACCCTTTTGGCGCTGACGGCTGGTTATTACCTCTCGCAATGGTTGCACCTGATTGCCGACGGGGTTGCGCCCGACATGGGTGCCAGGTTCATGCCCAGAAAACGCCGCAGGTAAACTCAGGCAACTCAATGTTTTGGCACAAAACCGTCATGACCATGAGCGTTCTGCTCGAGATTCCTAAACCAAAATCACTTTCTGAAACGCCAAAATCGAGTTATCCTGGAAGGCGTACATTTTAAAGGAGTCAACATGCAAAAGAAAGCTGTTCTTTTGGCACTCGCCACCGCGACCACCAGCGTTTTTGGGGCTGCCTTTGCGTCACCCGCTCAAGATTTGTTCGACCAAGCCACGTTTTACGTTGGGTTTTACTACTCAGGTCCCGCCAAGGTCGCCAACTTCCGCGAGTTGCGCAAGACCTATCAACCGCAACTCGATCAGGCTTGCGGCACGGATGCCAAATGCGGTTACGAAAAAGCTGTCCCAGTGATTCAAAAAATTATTTCTGACCTCAAAGACCCGTTTGTCGAATTGATCAACAGCGATTTTGATCGTTTTACCTCCGGCAAGGGCAGCCCCAATCCCGTCATTGGTGTGCAAACCAGGGCGTACACCGGTGGCTTGCTGGTCGCTCGAGCCAACAACGGCGAACCAGCCATGTTGGCGGGCGTCCAACGCGGCGATGTCATCAAAACCGTGAACGGTAAACCTGCCACGCTCGAGGTTTTGACGGGTGCAGAACTTGACGCCAAACCGATCACGCTCGAGGTTATGCGTGCGGGAACAGCCCAAAAGATTGATGTCACGCCAGCCGTGGTCGAGGAGGTTTCCAGACCATTTGCCGTGCCGAATACGCCCAAGAACACCATGGTCATTCGGATTCAAGACTTTTACTGGGCTGACAATGTTGCCAGCCGCGTTCATACCCTCGTGCGCAAAGCCAACAACGACAGCCTGAAAAACATTGTGCTCGACCTGCGCGATTCGGGAACGGGTTTTGACAGCGAAGCCATGCTGACCGCCAGGGCATTCATGGAAAGCGTGGGCTTAAAATACCAGAATCGTTTTTTCAAAAGCTCGAGAACCTTCACCGTTCAAGCCAACCAGATCGTGCGTGAGGACGAGGCGGGCAACAAAAGCCCAAGTGGACAACTCGACAAGCCGCAACTCTGGAAGGGCAATCTGGTGGTGCTGGTCAACAAGTACACCGTTCACGGCGGCGAGATTGTCGCGCAACTGCTACAAAATGCCAAACGCGCCCAGATTGTGGGCGACGTGACCGCAGGCGCGGGCGGCGTCAGCGGTGGACTGCCGAGCCTGGATTTTGATGTCGGCGGCACGGCACTGGCAAATGGCCTGTTCATCAACGTTTCAAACGACCGTATTGTGGCGTTAAACGGCACACCATTTCCAATGGCGGTCACACCCGATGTCAGCATTCCAGAAGACTTGGCAATGTTGGCTGCGGGTAAAGACCCAGCGCTCGAGAAAGCCTATTCGATTTTGGGGGCGAAATAAATGAAATCACGTTTTATTTTGATTCTGACAGGTTTGATCGCAACCTCGAGTTTGGCTTTTGCCAGCCCAGCCCAAGATTTGTTTGACCAAGCCACGTTTTACCTCGAGACGCAATACTTTGGTCCCAACCCTGTGAACATGAAAGAACACACGGCAAAGTACCAGCTCTTGCTCGACAAAGCCTGTGCGGATGACATGGCAAATTGTGCTTACGAAAAAGCCGAACCCGTGATTGCACAAATGGAATTTGATTTGAATGATCCACATGCCTATTACCTAACCGCCGCTGCCGTTGCTGAAGAGAACTCGAGTATTTCAGGGGCTGGAACTTCACCTGTTCCTCGGGTTGGCATCAGCTCTCGAAGCTTTTGTGATACCCCAACGGGTGCCTGTGAAAGCGACGACCAGGGAAATATAACCAGCAAACAAATTTTTGACCGCCTGATTGCCAACGTTGTTCCTGGTTCGCCAGCCGAGGCGGCAGGTTTGAAAATAGGTGATCGTTGGGTTGGTTTTAACGATGTGATTTTTGCCAGTGCTCCTGACGCCAAAACCGCCAGCGACCAGCAGGCTGCCTTCACCAAACTTGTTCGCGCCATGCAACCCGTCACCATGAAAATTGTTCGCGGTCCAGACCGTCAGAAACTCGATATTGTTGTGACGGGTGCGATCATCAAAACGGCAGATTTCCCAACGCTGTCGGTACGCTCGGACGGTATCGGAATTCTGACCATCAGAACTTGGTTTCTCGAGGGGCAAGCCACAAAAGTTCATGCCTTGGTCAATGAAGCGATTGCTAAAAATGTCAAAGCCATTGTGATTGAACAACGCTACAATGGTGGTGGCTTGGGCGCTGAAAGCTTGAAATCGGTTGGGGCGTTTGTCGAAAATGTCGCGCCAATTCGTCGTATACCACGTTACAATGCAGAACAAAGTACAACTGAAGAGCGGTATTCCAATGGCAAATACTCGGTGTTTAACTTGCAAGGTGTAGAGCTTGCCAGTCAAAAGCTCGATAATCCTGCACTTTTCAAAGGACCAATTGCCATGTTGGTCAACAATGGGTGCGCTTCTGCCTGTGAATACTTTGCCAGTGGTTTACAAAAAACCAAACGTGGTCCAATCATTGGCGAAGAAACGTCTGGCGTTGGCAATACCAACACCCAACGTTTTGGTTTAATTAACGGTGGTTCAGCAGCCTTCCCAACCGTTCGCGCCTTCTGGGCGGACGGCACACCGCTGCCCTCAAGCATCACACCCGATATTGTCACTCCAAATGCAGACTTTACCCTGTTCAACACGGGTGTCGATCAACTCTTGCAAAAAGCGCTCGAGTATTTTGGTGCGAAAGCCAGCGCAGTTGTCAGCAGTTACGACCTCACGCCACTGCCAGATTTGACTGGCTCGAGCCTCATGGATTCGGTATTCCAAAAAGTCTCGGGCAACCTCGAGATGGTGCAAACCAGCAACGCGAACTTGCAGTAATTTTTAAAGCTCGAGTTTTGATGGCAACCTTTTTTGGGTTGCCATTTTTTGTTATTCAAGAACTTGACTTACTACTCGAGACGCGTAGAATAGTGACATGGTTTTTGCCGAGATGCTTGCGTTCATCAAATCAACGCAAGACATTTTAAACGACGAAGACATTCGCGCACTACAAAACCATTTGCTCGAGAATCCAGAATCGGGCGTTGTGATTGCAGGAACTGGCGGAGTGCGAAAGTTGCGTTGGGCGGCAAAGAACAAAGGTAAAAGTGGGGGTGCTCGAGTGGTGTACTTTTACGTTCGATCAGACCAATGGATTTACTTGCTTTACGCTTACTCGAAGAACGTCAAAACGGATTTGACATTCAGTGAAAAAAAGGCATTCTTGAATTTAACAAAGGAGTTATCATGAGCCGTCCCTCGAGTCGTGATGAAGTAGTAAACGGAATTTTAGAAGGTTTAAAAGAAGCTGTTGCGTTCAAACGTGGCGAGTCAAAAACGGCTCGAGTCACTGTGATCGAAGTCAAATCGGCTATCGAAGTGCGCAAGCAACTCAAGTTAAACCGTGCAGAATTTGCTCAACTCATTGGCGTTTCAGAACGTACACTTGAAGGTTGGGAGCAAGGACGGGTCAAACCAACGGGCGCGGCACGGTCTTTGCTGCGTGTTGCGGCGCACAACCCATCAATGGTGCTTGAGGCGTTGCGTTAAGTTTTTAAAGCTCGAGTGTTGACAGTTTCCTTTTTTGGTTGCCATTTTTACCGCAATCCAACCTCGCGCAACCAATTCGGCAGATCACCAAGACGCATAAAAGACTAGTAACTAACCGCAGTATGCTATACTCGGAGTGTGATTTATCGCTTGAATCTGAACAAATTTCTTGAAAACCACGCGATCAGCGCCTACCGTGTGGTCAAAGAAACCACGGGTTTATTGGCTGCCAACACGGTGTATGACCTTGCCAAACGACCAGCTCAACGAATTGATCTGCAAACGATAGGGCAGGTGCTGGGCGCACTCAAACGAATCACGGGTGAAACCGTCACCATCAACGATCTGCTCGAGGTTAGCCCTGAAAAACCCAGCATCAAAACAAGTTTCGAGTCACTGCAAACCCCAAATTTTGCCGCGCTAATCGCCAATGCTTTAAAAACGGCAAAACCAACCAAAACCACGGGCAAGCCCAAAGGCTCGAGTCAACCCGTTCAGATTCGGGGTGTTGGTCCAAGTGTGGTGGACATCATTCGTGATGGTCGGCGGTGAAACTTTATCTTGACAGCAATGCTTTGGTGTCACTGTATGCGAATGACAACCCAGATGACGTGCTCCTGACCAGCAAGGCGATAGAGGCTGCCAGCGAAATTGTCAGCAGCCCAATCACCTACAGCGAGGTTCGTGCCGCCTTTAAAAGTTTGTACCACAACAAAAGAATCACCAAGCGCGAATACGTGCAGGCGGTTCAGGACTTTGATCGTGACTGGTCAACGGTTCAAACCCTAGAGGTCAACGATGGGTTGGCATTGCTGGCTGGCGCACTTGCCGACACGCATTTGCTCAAGGGTTGTGATGCAATTCATGTGGCGACAGCCGTAACATTTCAAGCTTTATCAAATGACCTTAAATTTCTGACTTTCGATCTCCAACTCGAGAAACGTATCGTCGCCTCGAGCATCGTTCCATTGTGGGAAAGTGTTTCTCTTGAGTGAACCCATTTTTTTGCGGCTCGAGTTTCATTTTCGGATTTGACCATCTTGGTTTTTATTTTTGGTTGTAAACTATTATCATGAAGATCAAAGCAAAATGGTTGTTGATAACGCTTGCGGTGTTGTTCGGTTCAATGGCTTTTGCCAGTCCTGCCACGGATTTGTTTCATCAGGTCAAAATTTACTTGCAGATCAATTACAACGGGTTTTCCAAACTGGATTTGGCGGCGCACCTTAAAAAGTACGAGGCGCTGCTCGAGCAGGCGTGTGCCGCCAAGAAGGACACGTGCGAGTTCGAGGTTGCGCGGGGAATTATCAACCAAATGATCGCTGAACTCGAGGATGGTCACACGTATTACCTCACGCCCGAAGAGTACGAACAAACCAGGCAAGAGCAGTCGGGGCAGGTGTCCAGCACTTTGAGAATAGGTATTCAGTACAACCGTATCGCTGGCTCGAGCGATTATGTGATTGAAAAAGTGGTCAGTGGCGGTCCTGCGTTCGAGGCGGGTTTGTTGCGCGGTGATCGTTTGACCGCCATCGACAAGCAACCTTTCCCGAGCGTCGATGAAAAACTCGACCCCAAAAGCGCCGAATTTGCCAAGCAAGAGACCGCCAGTCGGGCGTTTCTGACAGGTTTTGTGCGCAGTGGTAAACCGTTTGCAATCTCCATTTTGCGGGCGGGCAAGCCGCTCGAGCTTGTCATGCAGGGCAAGAATTTTTCGGCGGGTGAGTTGCCGTATTGGGTTCGTGTGCCAAATTTACCGACGGGCGTTGCGGTGCTGAGTTTACCTTCGTTTAACACGCGCGGCACGGCACAAAAATTACATGACTTGTTTGCACAAGCCATCGCTTACAACATTCAAACGGTCATTGTTGACATGCGCGACAATGGCGGCGGTTTTGTCACCGAAACCGTTGCGGGCGTCAGCGCGTTCATGCCTGATGTGACCTTGGCGTACAACACGCGTTATGACCGTAAAGAATTTTCGTATCGTGCGGGCAGTTTATTTTATCTTGACTCGAGCGATCCAGAATCGGGTTTGGCACTCAAAATCAACAAACCCGTGAAATTTCGTGGTCAGATTGCGGTGTTGGTGAACCATGAAAGTGCCTCCGGTGCGGAAGTTGCGGCGGATGCGGTGCAGTATGCCAGGCGCGGCGTGGTGATCGGTGAAAAGACTTACGGCATTGCCAACACTGGAACATTTCCCAGTGATTTGATTGACAAGGGCGCAATCGAAATCACGCACATTCGCACCATTCATGCCAACGGCACACCGCTTCCCGATTTTGTCACCCCAAATTACGAGGTCAAAAATGATCTCGAGGAACTGATGAAATCTGGGCGTGATCCGATGCTCGAGAAGGCACTTGACGTGTTTGGTTACAAAGCCCCGTAAGTTTTCTGGGTTTCAGAATCTCGAGCTTGAACTTTAGGCTCGAGATGTTTTGTTGATGCAGGTTTTGTGAAGCCCTTTGGTGCCTGATGAACTGTCTTCTCACCGACGCGGGATTAGACTTGGGGCGTGTTTTGGAGGAAGTCATGAAGAGGAAATCCGCGTTTGTGTTGATGATGGTCGTGTTGTTTGGTTGGACTGGTGTGAACGCCCAAGCTTTCGAGAATTCGCCAGCGCAAAGCTTGTTTGACCAGGCATCGTATTACTTGTCTTTTAATTATCACGGTTTCTCGGGCACCGACCCGAACAGCGCGGCGTTCAATGAAAAGTACCAGAAGCAACTGGATTTATCGTGTTTTGTGCAGCGTCAAAACTGTGCTTATGACGTGGCGGTGCCGTTAATCAAGGCGATGGTCGAAGAGATCGGCGATGATCACACGAATTACCTCGAGCCTGATGCCGCCCAGGATTTTGTCACCAGCACCACGGGCGAAAACAGCAACGAGCAGGTCACGATGGGTTTTATTCCGATTCCGTTCAGCGACGACAAGGGCTATGGCTTTCGGGTTTACGATGTGCTCGAGGGTTCCGGTGCGGCGAGCGCGGGTTTGGCTCGAGGCGACCGAATTGTTGCGATCAACCAGCAGGCTTTTGGGCGTGACCTGGCGGCAATGCGCAAGTTGCTGCTGGCTGCCGATGCCTCCGGGCAGGATGTGCGCTTGAGCATTTTGCGAGACGAACGCACTTCGCTCGAGTTGACCGTGCCTTCGCGCAAGTTGGTGTTGAGCAGTTTGCCATACATGAGCGTTGCGGGTGGTGTGGCAAGAATCGTGATTCCTGAATTTGTCGGTCCCGCCAAAACCGCGCCGAAATTGCATGAGCTGGTCAAACGCGCGATTGATCGCAAGGTCGCTGCGATAGTCGTGGATTTGCGCAATGATCCGGGCGGTGTCAGCACCGAATGTTTGGCTGGAGCGGGCGCTTTTGTCGGCAATTACGGGCGTTTGCGCGAATCGCGTTTTGGGCGTTTTCAAGACAATTTCCGCAACGGTGGTGTCTATCAGATCGATGAAAAAAGCAAGGAAACCAAGGTGTATCAGATCGAAAATGCCCAACTGTGGACGGGCAAACTGGCGGTGTTGGTCAATCAAGATTCGGCGTCCTGCTCCGAGTATTTTGCCAGTGACGTGCAGTATGCCAAGCGCGGTGTGGTGATCGGCGAACGAACCGCTGGCGTTGGCAACACCGGAACTCGACTCTTTAACCTGATCAACGGTGGCGGTCTGCAAATCACCGTCGTCAAAAGTTTTCACCTCGATGGCACGGTCTATCAAACCCAGGTCACACCTGATGTTTTTATCAAAGACGATCTTGAAGGTTTTGTCTTTACGGGGCGTGACAACCTGATGGAACGGGCGCTTCAGGAGTTGGGCGTGCGCAGTCCTCCAAAAGTCTTATCGGCTCAACCTTTGGAACTGGAGGCGCAAAAGCGTTTCTGGTTTGAACATCCTGCGTCTCGAGTTTCGAGTGCCAGCAACTTGCTGCTCGAGGTTGCAAAAAGTGCAGTTTGGAGTCTTGAATGATGCGTTTTTTAAAACCTGTTTTGATCCTGGCGTTTACCAGCTCGAGTCTGGCTTTTGCCAGTCCCGCCCAGGATTTGTTCAACCAAGCCACCTATTATTTGGCGGTTCAGTACAATGGTTATTCCAGCGCGGATTACCAGAATTTTAATACCAAGTACCAACCTGCCCTCGATCTGGCGTGTAAGGATTTGGCAGAATCGTGTCCGTTCACGGCGGCGACGCCAATCATTTTGCAGATGCTCGAGGAGTTAAAAGATGGTCACACGTATTTGCTGACCAAAGAGGCGGCGCTCGAGGAACAGAGGCAACGCACAGGGCTTGGTCCGAGCACACCAAAAATTGGCATGGTCACGGCGACCATCAAAGACAGTGCCAACAGGTTGATCACAGATTTGTGGGAGGGTGCGCCCGCCGCTCGGGCGGGTTTGATGCGCGGTGATCTGGTGGTCAGTTTGAATGGCAAAAGCGCCGCCGAATTTGGCGACAGCTTTCAAGTTTCGATTTCCAAAGCCATCTCGGGCGGCGAAACGGTGATACTGGGCGTCTCTCGTGCAGGCAAGCCTCTCGAGTTTAAACTCAAGGGCGAATTGTTGACGGTGCGTCTGCCGTTTTTGAAAGTTTTGCCCAATGGTCTTGGCGTCATGCGAATCCCGAATTTTGACGTGAATGGTCAGGTTGCCAGCAAAGTCCATGAACTGGTGGCGCAAGCCAACAGGCAAAAACTTCGCGGTCTTATTCTGGATTTGCGCGACAATCCTGGCGGTCTGGTGACAGAACTTATGGGCGTCAGCGCAGCTTTTTTGCCCAAAACCAGTTTGACCTTTGCCGCCCGTGATGGCTCGAGCACGTATACGTCTGAAAACGGTTCTGTCAACATTTCGCAGGGTTTATTTCAGAACGTCACCATGCAAACCATTGCCAAACCGTCTCTGTGGAAGGGTTCGCTCGAGGTGCTGGTCAACAGCCGTTCGGGTTCGGCTGCCGAGTACCTGCCACAATTTTTGCAGGATGCCAAACGCGCCACCGTGATTGGTGAAGCCACGGCTGGCGTTGGCAACACGGGCATCAGTGCCTTCGGTTTGTCAGACGGCAGCGCCCTCTACATTTCGGTCATACGGGCGCTCAGAGCCGATGCTAGCCCCTTTCCAGAGCGTGTCACCCCAGATATAACAGTGACCGATGACCTCGAGCTTCTGGCGGCTTCAGGGCGCGACGTGGTGCTCGAGAAGGCTTTGGAGTTGATGCCTTAAGAAACCAGGGCTGAAGTCAATTTTAAAGGTCACTGGGATTCGGGTTGATCCAACCCGAGTTCCTGATAAATTTGCTCGAGTGACAGTGTTGTGTTCAAACATGGAATGTCAATCTCGCCATTCTCGAGCAACACGGTAAACGACCAAGTATCTCCGAGGCGTTTGTACAGCACAACTTGACGGGTTTTTTGAGAAATGATGGCGTAACGTTGCAAACTCGGGATTTTGGTGTAATCGTCCAGCTTTGCGCCATTGTCGGTTTCATTGGTGCTGTCCGATTGAACTTCGGCAATAAAACAAGGCGCGACGATAAAATATTCGTCAGGACTGGTTTCGCAACTGACCACAACATCGGGGTAACGATAACGCCCGTTGTTGGTCATGACTTTGAGCGATTCAGTTGCTATTTGACACTTTTTTCTTGTACAGCGCTTGTCAATGCACTCCGAATTCTATAAATGATTTCGTTGTGTTTTAAGCTGCTGCCTGCCATTGCTAAAACATGGTTATCCACAAACTCGTGACGCAATTCCGACGTTCTTTCAAACTCGAGGTATTCTTGTGCGGTCATGGTTCGAGCATCAACGATCATGATTGATTGTACTTCAAACCAGAACATGTCATCTCGAGCTTGGTGTTAAACGTTTGCTTTTCGGGCGCTCATCACAGGAACGATTGCAATCAGGCTCGAGAGTAAAACGAGACTTGCCAGCCCAATCGCAACGTTGATGGTCAAGGCATCGGGCGCAACAATCGATTGTCCGCGCAGGGCTTGCCAGGTGGTCAAGAGCATCACGCCAAAATAACCGAGTCCAACCGTCCAGAGCAGTGCCAGTTGACGGTTTTGGTTGAGGCGGCGACGTTTTGAAAGCCAAATACCAAACAGTGGTATCAGTTGCAGCGCGTGCAAGCCAATAAAATGTCCAACTCGAATGTCACCGTGTTGGGTGTTCCATCCAATGAGCGGCAAACCTGGTTCGGCGTCGGGGATGGCGCTTGGGCTTCCGATGGTGTGTGCCCCAAGCAGAATGTTTGGTTGTTTGGCTTGCAGCGCTTTGAGTTGTACCGCGTTTGGACCGGTGCTGATGGTTGGGGTGATGAGTCCAACGGCAGTAATCACCAAGCCAATTCTGATCGCCCAGGCAATCACGGGGTCTTGACGTATCCCGCGCCAGACGGCGATCAAAAGGACAACAAAGGCTGCAAACATCGTAAAAATGCCGACGGTCATGATGATCCAGAGCACAGAATCCAGTGGGGTGGTGTAATTAAAGTGCATCGGGCGTGCTCGGGTGGCTTGAATCAGTAAAAGCACCATCTCGAGGCTGAGCATGGTGCCGATGACGCTGGCGGCAATGTTGGCGGTGCGGCGGGTTTTGCCATTCGTGATTTTGATTGCCCAGATCAAGGCGGGCGTCATGAGCAGGATTGACACTGAAAATTTGAAGAGTTTGGACCAGGCGGGCGTGTTGATGATGGCGGTGGCTCGAGGGTCGAAGATCAAACCCAGAATGCTGATGAGCAGTGTGCCGCTGGTGATGGCTGCCAGAATGGTCAGCGGCAGGTTTGTTTGTCTGAATGAGGCGATGAACTGAAGGGCTGAACTTGATGGGGCGCTCGAGGTTGCTGGGTTCATGGTGCTCTCCTGTCGGCGTTCTGGATGTTGCAACCGCACTATCTAAGCACTGCTTAATATCCGAACAACGATAAGATATGCTATAATCTGAACAATGTCAAGATCACTGCTCGAAAATACATCCAAACATGAGCCATACCACCACGGCAACCTGCACGCCACGCTGCTCGAGGCGGCACGCACACTGGTCGAAGAACACGGTATCGACGGCTTTAGCCTGCGCGAACTCGCCCGCCGTGCGGGAGTCAGTCCAGCCGCGCCATACCATCACTTCAAAGACAAGGCGGCTTTGATCAGGGCGTTGGCTGGGGAAAGCCAAATTCGGCTCGGGATTGCCTCACAGCACGCCATCAAGGGCATTCAAGACCCAATGCAAAGACTCTCAAAGCTCGGGGTGGCATACGTGCTTTTCGCCTTCGAGCACCCAAGCGAATTTCGCATCATGTTCAGACAAGAGCTGCGCTCACCACTGGGCGAACTCGAGCAACCCGATATCAAACCCGACCCAGCCTTTGTGCTCTTAAAGCAAATCCTGATCGAATGCCGTCAAGCCGGTTGCATCCCCATCACCAGCGAGAGGGCACTCGAACTCGCCTCGATCAACATGTGGGCGCTGGTGCATGGACTTGCCACATTGATTGTTGACGGACCACTGTCGCACACATTTCGCACCAAGGAGCAAGTAATTGAACTGACCCGCCAGGTGACGGGTGGATCGTTGCAGCAGCAACTTGGTGGGACATAAAAAACCTTGCGCCCAAGCTTGCTCGAGCGCAAGGTCTTGATTGTTTTAATTCAAGCTTTTGGTGTTGAAGGTATCGCACTTGTTGATGTCGCCAGAATTAAAACCCTGCATAAACCATTTCACACGTTGAGCACTGCTCCCGTGTGTAAACGAATCGGGGTTGACGTAGCCTCTGGCACTTTTTTGGATGTGGTCATCACCGATCACCTCGGCAGCATGAACGGCGTCTTGAACGTCTTTTTGAGTGATGTGTGCCGCCTCTTGCGCGGTGCTGCCCCAAATTCCAGCAAAGCAATCGGCTTGCAATTCTTGACGGACACTCAAACCGTTCGCGCCCTTCATATCGCTCCCTTGCTGCGCGGCTTGCATGACCTGGTCAGAGATACCCAACTGGTTTTGCACATGATGCCCAACCTCGTGCGCAATCACGTAGGCGTTGGCAAAATCACCACCGGCACCAAAGCGCTGGCTCAACTCGGCAAAGAAACTTGTGTCCAGGTAAACATGTTCGTCGCCAGAGCAATAAAACGGTCCAGAGGATGCGCTGGCTTGACCACAGGCGCTGTCCACCGCGTCATGAAACAAAATAAGCTGCGGTGGTTGATAGGTGCGACCGAGTTGCTTGAAAATACCACTCCAGGTTTGCTCGGTGCTGCCCAGAATGCGACTGACAAAAACGTTGTTCGGGTCTTTGGTGTTGACCGGACCGCTGGTGTTGGAAGTCTGGGTTCCAGGCGAAAAACTGCCCATTCCCGAGAGCAAGCCAAGAATTTGCAATGGATTGACACCCAGGAACAATCCCACCACCACCGCCAGAATCGTGCCAACCGCTCCAACCCGAATCCCGCCGCCCCTGGGCGCGTAACCCGAGCCGCGTCCAACCTCTGAAACGTTGGTGCTTTCAGGTAAATTGTTCACATCCATAATGACCTCCGTCAAACTCGAGCAACCCCAAGTTTCTTGTCCTGGCTCGAGTTTAACGAATTTGAGGTTTGAGTGCTACCTCGGCATGAACAATCAATGAAGAGTGGCGACCCTTAAGCCGCCACTCAGAATGCTTTTGCTGTTTGCACTACTCGCTGCTGACCGATCCCGAAATCTCCTCGAGACTGGTTAATCCCTGCATGGCTTTCTCGAGTCCGTCCATCAAGAGGGTGCGCATCCCGCTTTTGGTTCTGGCAATTTCCTTGATTTCGGTGCTGGTTTTACCGGCAATAATTGCGTTGCGCACATCGTCGTTGACGATCATCAGTTCATGAATCGCCATGCGCCCCTTGTAGCCCGAGTTGCCGCACTTGTCACAACCCGCGCCCTTGTAGAGTTTTGCGCCCTTCATTTCGTCTTCGGTCACGCCCAAACGCCGCAGCACATCGGGGTCGGCTGCCATTTCGGTTTTGCAATCTTTACAGATTTTGCGCACCAAACGCTGCGCCAACACACCGACCAAGGCGGCAGAAACGTTGAAGGATTCGACGCCCATCTCCTCGAGCCTCACCACCGCGCCGGCGGCGTCGTTGGTGTGCAGCGTTCCGATCACCAAGTGACCCGTCAGGGCGGCTTCGACGGCAATCTTGGCGGTTTCGGTGTCCCGAATCTCGCCAACCATGATAATGTCGGGGTCTTGACGCAAAAAAGCCCGCAATGCCCTGGCGAAGGTCATGCCTGCGGGGTTGTTGACCTGAGACTGATTGATGCCAGGAATTTCGTATTCGATGGGGTCTTCGATGGTTGAGACGTTCACGTCGGGACGGGCAATGCGTTTGAGCGTGGCAAAAGTGCTGTACGACTTGCCAGAACCCGTCGGACCGGTCACCAAGAAGATGCCGTATGGTTTCTCGATCAGGTCGGCGTAGACGCCCATGTTGTAATCGCTAAAACCGAGTTGTTCAATTTCGGGAATGTTGCTGGCTTTTTGCAAAATACGCATCACGATCTTTTCGCCAAAGCGCACGGGCAGCGTGCTGGTACGCAAGTCGGTGGCAATGTTGCGGCTGCGAAACTGAATCCGTCCGTCTTGCGGCACGCGGCGCTCGGCAATGTCAAGCTGCGCCATGATCTTGATACGCGCCGCCAAGCTGTTGGCGGCGGCTTTGGGCAATTCCATGTATTTGCGCAGCGATCCATCGACCCGAATCCGCACCGTGACACTGGTTTCACCCGGCTCGATGTGAATGTCCGATGCCTCCGCCAGAATCGCCTCGCGGATGATGTTGTCCACGGTGCGCACAATCGCGTTGTCATCGAGGCTCGAGTCTGCAACCGTATCTTCTTTGTCGTTGCGACCCATTGCCGAGAGTTCTTTGTTGAGGGCATCAACATCTGTGCCGCTGGCGTAAAAACGGTCAATCAATTTTTGAATGTCTTTTTCGGTGGCAACGGCTGGTTTGATATCGCGTCCGGTCATCAGGCGCAAATCGTCCAGCGCAAAAACATTGCGCGGGTCTTTCATCAAGACGATCAACACGTTGCCCTCGAGCTTGTACGGAAACAAGGTGTAACGCCGCGCCTGTGCCTCAGGAATCATGGGCAAGGCACTTGGGTCGGCGGGTTTGGCACTGGGGTCGATAAAGTCGTAACCCAGTTGCACCGCCAGACTTTTGGACAGCATTTCTGGCGATAACTTGCCCGATTGCACCAGCGTATCCTCGAGTCGTCCACCACCTTTGCGCTGCTTATCGAGCGCCTTGTCAACCTCGTCGTTGGTGACAAAACCCATTTCGATCAGCACCTCGCCCAGGGGTTTGGAGCGCCCAGATTTGCGCTGGACTTTCAACGCCTCCGCCAGTTGTTCACGGTTGACCTTGCCGCTGGTCACCAGCGCCTCTCCCAAACGACCTTTTTGGGCGTAGACCCGTTCGACCAGCGCCTCAAGTTCGCTGGGCGCGATCATCATGAATTTGACGGGTTTGGTGAACAGATTCTGGATTTCGGCTTGGCGCTTCAGATCGGTGCTGGCAATCACGATCTCGTGTCCGTCGGAACGAATTGGTACGGCTTGCAATTTCACGGCGTCCGCCCGCAGCAGCAAGCTCGAGACTTCATCGGGAATCTCGAGCTTGCCGGTGTCCTCGATAAAAGGCATGTTGTTTTGCTCGGCGAGCGTGCGGAACAAATCGTTCTCTTTTAAAAAACCCAAGCCCATCAAAATCTTGCCGATTTGGTCGCCGCCAGGTTCTTGCTGCGCCAGCGCATCCTCGAGTTGGCTTTCGTTGACGTAACCCTGCGTCACCAAACGCCGTCCCAGCCGCTCCATCTCTGGGTTGGCGATCTTGTTCAAATCTGGGATTTCCAGACCCAGCTCTGGGTAATAGGTTGCTATCGCCCAGCGCATCTGGTCGCGCAGCGCCTGGTACGGAATCACCACAAAACCTGTGGCGTCCTCAATGCCCTCGACCGCCATCGTGTTGAGCGGGTCAACGAATGCCACACTCAGCTTGTCATCGTCGAGTTTGAATGGAAAGGCTTGCAACTCGGTGGCTTTCTCGCCCTCGATCAAAGCCGTGACTTCGGGCATCGGTTTTTGCTCGAGCGCCAGCAAGTTCACCAGTGGGTACGAGAGTTCGTCCTCGATGGCTTGGGCAATTTTGCGTTCGGTCACGGTTCCGGATTCGATCAAAATGTCCGAAAGCCGCCCGCCAATTTCGCCGTGCCGTTCGATGGCTTTTTGCATGTCGGTGTCGCTGATAAACCCAAGTTGCAATAAAATCGCGCCAAGACGACGATCCCCGATAGGTAATGCTGGCATGTCTAGCCTCCTGTAGCCCTGACCCCATTTTGAAAACAGTTGCCACCTTGTGCAATCACACCATTATGCGCCAAAAACCGATTTGAAATGGGAAATTTCCGCAGGTTTGGGTTTTCTGAGTTTCAGGCATTGACATTATTACAAGTGCACCCTAGCAAATTTGCAAGCCTCACGTCAAAAACGCCATTTATATGCCCAAAGCCTGATGGTCGGCGAGCATACAACGGTCCTGAACCATTTCAATACCCGCCGCCATGACCGCCTTGGCAAAATTGGCATTGCGAATGCCCTGCTGCAACCAAACAAGCTTGGGGGCTGGCTGCATCTTGAGCAAGTCCCTCAAATGTGCCTCGAGCAAATCTGGACGGCGAAAGACATCGACCACATCGACCGGTTCCTCAATTTCGGACAAGCTGGCGCGGACGCGCTCACCAAAGAGCTTGACCGAACCTCGGCTGAGTTCTGGATTGACCCCAATGATTTTGTAACCGTGCGTGAACAAATAATCTGGCACGTAAAATCCAGGTTTTTTGGCGTCGCTCGAGATGCCCAAAACCGCAATGGTTTTGGCGGTTTTTAAAACTTCCGTGATTTCTTCAGTTGTTGTGCGTTCAATCATGATTTTATTCTCCCAAAAACCCGAGTACCCAAAAACACCAACGCGATCAAAACCAGCAATGCCAGCAATCCAAACGCTGGGCTGGCATCGCCGCCCGCCTTGCCAGTGGTCACCAAAAACTCGAGGTCACCGCTCGCCACAGTATTTTTTGCCACGGCGCTTTCGATGCCCGTCAAATCCGATGCCGCCGACCAAATTTTGTTTCCCTCAAATAGGCGCACCGTCAAAATGTGCGCCCCAGGAAACTCGAGCTTCAAATTGGTGCTCCAAACATTGCCATTTTTTTTCAGTGGAAAATCGCCCAGCGCCCGCCCGCCCCGTGTGATGTTCAAACTTGCGTGGTTGATGCTGCCAATGTCGGTGGTGATGCTGGCTGAGATGGTGGTTTTGGCCTGCACCACCAACCCACGGTCGTCGCTGATGGCAGGCGAAAACTCGAGTTTGCCAGGTGCAGCCAGAACGTTCGAGCACCACAAAAAAATCAGCAACACAAAAAATCTCAAACTTCACCCTCTTCCACAATCGGGACGACTGGTGTTTCTGGAGTGGCGACGACTTCAGGCAAGCCCGCCTCGCGCACGCGATGCTTGAACAGTTTCGCCATTTTCTGGTATGTCGGATGTCCCCTCAAAGCCGGCACGCCCAGCGCCTGAATGACTGGCGCGTCCAAATCGCCCAAATCCAGACCAAACGCCTCGAGCGGCGCGGCATCCTCGAGCACGTCAATGCTGGTCACTGCCAAACCCGTGCCTTCAGTCTCGAGCCAGGGCGCGAAATCGGTATCCTCGACGGGTGCAGACCCGAGGTTGCTGGTTTCGAGCGGTATCTCGAGGAGCGTTGGCGTCTCGAGTAGGACAGGTTCAGGGTCTGGTTCGGACGGTGAAATCTCAAATAGATTCGGTTCTGGGTTTAAAACCCCAAGCGCTTCAAACTCGAGTGTTGCAGGAATACTCGAGTGCGTGACGGTGATCGTGCCACCCTGGACAAAAGCGGGCGTGACCCGTTGTGTGATGACTTGTGGCAAATTCTCAGGTTCAACCTGAACCCGTGCTGGCTCGAGCACCACATCGTCTTGGCTCGGCTCGAGGGTTGGGTTGACTTGTGATTCTCGAGGAGATTCGATAATGATCGCTTCCATCACAGATGCAACAACCTCAGAAGCTCGAGCGACAGTCTCAACCCGAGGCGTTTCGATGGCTACACGTGCTGTATCAGTTCGGATTCCCGAGTTTTTTTTTGAACCGTCAGGCAAGACCAACTCGAGCGCAAAATGATCGCCAAAAACGTTCTTGACAATTTGATCCAGTTCCTCGAGCTTGCTGGCGACCTGATCGGCGTGCCATTTGTGTTTTGCGCCGTAAGTCAAGACCAGCACGTTATCGCCAACGTTGGGCAGTGCCTCGCGCAAGAAGGCTTTGAGTTGCGGTTTGGCTTTTAAAATCACATCGCCCCAAGTGCCAGAACTCGGCGCACCACCACCCGAGACAGCGGGTGTGCTTGGTCGGCGCGGTGGCAGATCATTGGCGGTTGCGGCTTGAGGCATCTCGCCTGCTTCTTTTGCCGCCGTGGGACGTGCCCTCGACATCGGGTCAAAATCGGGCACAGTTCGCGCTGTTCGTGTTGCGCCGCCCCCATCTTGAACTTGTCGCTCGAGTTTGGAGAGTCGCCCCTCAAGATTCCCAGAATCACCGCCACCCGAAGACCCGTCACCTGCCAGCAACGCCCGCGTGAACGCCATCTCGAGCGAGATCAAATCGCTCGCCCTGGCAAAACGGGCGTCCTCCTCGTCCAGCGCCCGAATCAGTTTTAACAACCGCACCTCGGGAATCGGGTCGTGTGCAGGTCGAACGCCAATGCCCAACTGCGCGTGAAGCAAATCCCGCAGCGCAATTTTGGTGCGTTCCGTGACCGTGCGCGGCGCAAAACCATCCTGGTACAACCCGCCCAAAGCCGCCAGCATTCCCGCAGGGTTCGCCCGTGCCAGCTCGAGCGCCAAATTCGTCATGCGTTCCTGCGGCGGCAAACCCAGCGCCCCCTCGACGTTTGCCATTGTCAGCACGGGTTCGCCGGAGGCAAGCATTCGCTCGAGCAAGCTTTCACCGTCGCGCATTGCGCCGTCGGCGGTTCTGGCGATCAACATGAGCGCATCACGCTGGGCATTGACTCCCTCTCGGGTTGCCAACATTTCGAGTTTTCCACAGATTTCTTCGACACTGTGCCGCCTGAATCGGTAATGCTGACAGCGCGAGAGAATTGTCGGCGGCAGGCGCTCTGGTTCGGTGGTTGCCAGAATAAAGACCACATGCGCTGGCGGCTCTTCCAGGGTTTTAAGAAGCGCATTGAAGGCACTTTTGCTCATCATGTGCGCCTCGTCCAAAATGTAAACTTTGGAACTTCCACGCATTGGCTGCAATGCGACCTTCTCGCGCAAATCGCGCACGTCGTCGACGCTGTTGTTGCTGGCGGCATCGATCTCGAGCACATCGGGATGACGACCCGCGATCACCATGCGGCACGATTCACAGACGCCGCAAGGTTTGACCGCTGACGCATCGTCGCAGTTGACCGTCATGGCAATCAACCGTGCCGTGGTGGTCTTGCCCACCCCCCGTGGACCCGAGAACAGGTACGCATGACCAATCCGTCCTCGCTCGAGCGCCGGGCGCAGCACGTCTTTGACATGTTCTTGCCCGATGACTTCATCCCAGTGAATCGGTCTCGAGCGTTGGTAAATCGCAGCCATGCCTGTAGTCTACCGCCCCAGGTGATGAGGTTCAAAATGAAAACCCGAGAGATTTTAATCTCTCGGGCGGGTGCTCAAATATAAGTGCGCCATCGGTGAGCAACGGCACCTGGGGGTCATCCCTTAAGGCTGCTTCCTTCCGGACCTGACCTGGTTCGAGAGCCACCACCGCGTTACGCCGAGGGCGCGAACAGGACTATAAACTCAGGAACTTAAAAGCGCAAGGGGGATTTCTAAAATGATTTTGAGTCTGTTCCCAAAATCCTGCCTGAAGCACGAAGTTTTACAGTATCAGATCGGTTATTCGCTATTTTTGTCTGGGTTTCAGGAACGCACCAAAGAGCACTGTACATTATTCCTCTTGCAGTGCGTTGGGTCATCCGAGGACGGTGCGAACACGGTAAACCGTGACTCGAGAACTCTTGTTGGCGTGGGGTCTGGTTCTGGCTCCAGAGTTGCTCGAGGATTTCTTCTTTGCTATAATCTTTAAAGTGTGAAAGAAGGTAAAAGAACAATTCTTGGGCAGGTTGGGCGTGCCACTGGGCAGGAACGTCGTCCACCAGCACTTCGCTTTTTCCAAGGGTATTGATCAAAAGTTTGTTCATGGTCTGGCTTTGAGTTTGAAACCGTCCCTGAACTGTTATTGAATGACGGTTTTGGTTTTCAAAATGTTAATCTTTATTCAGTGTATCTTCAGTTTGTCCTCAGCCTCGGCTCATAGTCTGAAGCTCAAAAGCACTTCTAACCTAAATCTCGAAAGCAGGGGCGAAGATATCACTGGAAAAACTTTAATTGATAACGCAACAAAACTCGCCAAACACGCGGTGAAAACAGTCAAAACATTGTTTGTAACGAGAAAAGTGATTTAACAACTCAATTTCGACCGTCACCTTTGAGGAGGAAGCGATGAAACATATTGGATTTTTTGGTTTGGTTGCGTTAACGATTGTGACCGCGTGCAACACAATGCCAGTTCAAAACATCCCAATGCCGACTCGAGTGGTGGGAGCGGTGGAACTGAGTCTTGATTCGGATGGCGTCTCGAGCCTGCGTTTTGCCAACAGGGTCAGCACCTTGCGCGAACCCGACGTGATTTTTGGTACGGGAACCACCCAGGTGATTACGTCCACGTTTGATCCTTACAATTATCTGGTCGCCACTTTTCCAGTGTCTCATGCAGCCTCGAGCGCTTCGGCGTTTAATAATTTAACTTTATATGCCCAAGCCAAAGCGGGCAACATTGGCAGCACCGCCATTCAAACGATTGCCAACTTTGGTGGGGTTACAAACACCACCGAACAGGCACGGCTGGCAAAATTGGTCGCACCAGTTGATGCGGTCACAACCAGTTTAGGCAACATTGTGCTTGACACCCCCAAAGCCGATTTTCAGGCTTTTACCTCTGCTGAGGTTGCAGCCGCGACCGCTCTGGCAACACCGAGCGCCATGACTGCCAGCGACACCCTACTCAATTACGGTTTTTCAGCCCGTTGCGATTTCAGCATTGCCGCGAACTGCACAACCAACTCGAGAATCATTGCGTTGGGCAAAACTGGTTTTGTGACGCTCGCGTTGCGCGTGCCAAAGTCAGCTTTGGCGTACAAGTTCATCATGAATTTCGTGGTCATGGACGAGAGCGTTTCTCGAGTGACCCGCAGCTTCATGCCGAACGAAGAGGTCGCTGTGACTCAAACCCGAGGCTTGGATGTGACCGCAACCGAATTGATGCAATTTGGTCTGCAACGCGAAACGCCGACCATCTCGAGCGTGACCGTGGATGATGTGAACACCTCGAGCTTGGGCGCAAGTATCTTCGCGCTGGGCATTGGACGCATCAGTGCCGGAAACAGCCATTCGTGCGGTTTAAACGCGGTCGGTACAGCATACTGTTGGGGTGAAAATGGAAGTGGGCAACTGGGAAATGGCGTGACGGGCGGTACGTCAACGATACCCGTTGCCGTTAGCACCAGCGTTAAATTCTCGAGCGTCGTGACAGGCAATATTCACACCTGTGCACTCAGTTTGAGCGGCATTGCTTATTGTTGGGGCAACAATTTTACTGGACGACTCGGTGATGGCAGCACGTTCTCTAGTAACATTCCCGTCTTGGTGGCTAACCCAGAAGGTGGTCCCGAAAGCTATTCCAGCATCAGTGCCAGCAACGGTCATACTTGCACGGTCAGTTTGAACCGCAACGCGTACTGCTGGGGTGACAATGGCAGTGGGCAACTCGGCAACAGTGGCGCAGGTCCAAGTTCAAACCTTCCGCTCTTGGTCAGCAACCCAAGTGCGGGTCCCGAAACATACATCAGCATCAGCGCAGGCTACTCGCATACCTGTGCCCTCAGCTCGAGCAATGTTGCGTACTGTTGGGGACGCAATATTGAGGGTCAGTTGGGCAACACCAGCAACACCGTCTCAAGCATTCCAGTGTTGGTCACTGCGGCGGTTGGCGTCACCTACACGGATATTTCAGCGGGCAATGATTTCTCGTGTGGCATCCAAGCCAATGGCAGCGCCTATTGTTGGGGCAACAATGGCAATGGAAATCTAGGCGACAACACCATCAGCTCGTCAAATGCTCCAGTGCCGGTCAGCAATCCCAGCACTGGCAGCGTGGCGTACTCGAGCATTGCCACAGGTGGTTTTCACACCTGCGCCATTGCCCAAAGTGGTGACGCCTATTGTTGGGGTTACAACGTGGACGGCGAACTGGGCAACGGTGCGAATTTTAATGTTTTGATTCCAAATTTGGTCAGTGCGCCCAGTGGGGGCGCTGTTGTCTACTCTGGTATCGATATTGGCACCAAACACAGTTGCGCTGTGAGCACGAGTGGAAACGCGTATTGTTGGGGTTTGGATGGCAACGGTCAACTGGGCGACAACAGCACCAGCGCTTCCAACATTCCAACTCGAGATGCCCCAACCAGTTTGAGCTTGTAACATTTGATGTTTTTCTGGCTTGAGTCACTTGATCTTTTCGGGTGGCTCGAGCTTTTTGTTTAACGTATTGACATTTATCAATATGTTTTGTATTCTCCTGCCATGCCTGCTTTAATTCAACTCGAGCCAAACATGACCTTAAATGCCGAACAAAATCTGGCATTGGGGCTAGAGGGTGCGGCTTGGGTATTTAAGGCGCTGGCTGATCCCGCACGGCTTAAAATCTTGCAGTTTCTGGCGAGCGGTCAAGCGGGTTGTTGTGGCGACGGTGTTTGCGGTTGCGACCTCGAAGAGGTCACGGGATTGAGCCAACCCACGGTCAGCCATCACATGAAGTGCCTGGCGTCGGCTGGTTTGGTGACAGCCGAAAAACGTGGCAAATGGATGTATTACACGCTTGATGCTCGAGGTTTTCAAATGGCAAAAGCCTTGCTCGAGAATTGCTGTTAATTTTTTTGGTTTACACATTGATAATCGTCAATGTATAGAGGAGAAAAATCATGAAAACACAAGAATTTGTTTCCAGTCTCCGAGCACACAACGACACACCCGTTATTTTCGATTGCGGCAGTGCTCGAGTTCCTGCGGGTTATCACGTTACCGAAGTCAAAGCCGTCAGTTACCAAACCATGGATTGCGGCGGCAAAAGTGACGCCTGGACTGAAACGATTGTGCAACTCTGGAATCCAGACGCGACAGATAAAAAAGAATTCATGAGCGCCAAAAAATTTCTTGGTATTTTTGATCGCGCTGCCAGTGGCGTGCCCATTACCACCACTGCCGAACTTAAACTCGAGTACGGCAACGACACCATGCCAGCCATTAATTATCACGTTGGGAATATCACCCTCGAGGAAGGCAATTTAATCATCAAACTCGAGCCGCCAAAAGTTCAATGCAAAGCCCGCGACCGCACCGCCCAACCACCTGAACTCAACATGCTCGAGCCAGCCGCCTGTTCCCCAGGAACGGGTTGCTGCTGACCATGCGAGCCGCAACACTCGAGGACTTAACGACTGTTTTTAAACTGCTCGAGACTGCAAAACTGCCCACCGCAGGCGTAGAAGATCATCTTCAAAATTTTGTGCTCGAGTTCGAGAATGACGTGCTTCTGGGTTGCGCTGGACTCGAGATTCACGGTCAAGCTGGCTTGCTGCGTTCGGTGGTGGTCACTGCCACCGAACGCAATCAAGGCATCGGCTCGAGGTTGGTTCAATCAATTCTCGCGCACGCCCGTGAAAAACGACTCTCAAGCGTTTTTTTGCTGACCGAAAGCGCCACAACGTACTTCCCGCGTTTTGGTTTCAAACAGGTTTCTCGAGCCGAAATTCCAGCCAGCCTCCACGCCTCCAAAGAGCTGCGCGGCGCGTGTCCCGCTACCGTCCTGGTTATGATGCTCGGGTGGTGAAACGCTTTTACGGCTGGTACATGGTTGTTGCCCTCGCCCTCAGTACCACCGTGGCTTACGGCGTGTTGTATTACAGCTTTTCCGTCTTCGTCAAACCCATGGAACTCGAGCTTGGCTGGAATCGAGCGCAAACCTCACTGGCATTCAGTTTGGCATTGATCGTGGCGGGTTTGCTCGCTCCGTTTCTGGGCAGGGTGGTGGACAAACAAGGCGCGAGACTCGTCACCAGCTTGGGCGCGATCCTGGCAGCTTTGACCGTGTTTTTGTGGTCTCAAGTCTCGAGTTTACCCATGCTTTACCTCACTTGGGCGCTGCTGGGTTTGACCATGACCGCCACCTTTTACGACCCTGCGTTTACCGTGGTCGCCGTCTGGTTTCGCGCTGAGCGATCCAAAGCCATTTTGACCATCACCTTGATCGCTGGTCTGGCAAGTACGATTTTCGTGCCACTCTCCACTTTTTTGCTCGAGCATCTCGGTTGGCGCAACAGCATCGCGGTACTGGCGGTCATTCAATTGCTGACCGCACCCATGTTGTGGCTGGTCTTGCGCCGTCATCCGCACGACCTCAACCTCGAGCCTGACGGTTTGACTCGAGCACCCCAACCTGAAATCCCTGTTGTCTTGCCGTTTGAACCTGTTCACTTCTGGCGATCAAAAGTCTTCTGGAGTCTGGCACTGGGTTTCGCCCTGGCACGCATGGCAGTCTCAGTCCTTGCCCCGCACCTGGTGCCGCTCTTGCGCGAGCGTGGATTCTCGAGCGTCTTTGCCGCCACCATCGCGGGTTTGGTGGGTGTGCTGCAACTTGGTGGACGATTGATTTTTGTGCCCATGACCAACCGCGTCACTTTGACGTTTTTAACCGCCGTCACCTTTGCGCTGCACGGGCTGGGTATTTTGCTGCTGACCTCGAGTACTGATGGCGGTGTTTGGGGATTTGTGATTTTGTACGGCAGCACCAACGGCGCAATCACCATTGCCAGGGCAGCCCTCACCGCCGAGCTTTTCCCGACAAGGGTTTATGGGCAAGTCAGCGGTGCCATATCCCTGGTGGTGGCACTCAGCGGTTCACTCGCGCCGTTTCTGGCGGGTTTGCTGCATCAAAAAACAGGCAATTACCAGAGCACGCTTTGGGTGCTTGTGGCATTGTTGGCAATCTCGAGTTTGACGGTTTTGAACGCTCGAGTGAGACAAGATTGAGAATTTGTACTAGAATTTTGCCATGACACTTGTGCTAGAACTGCCCGAAAATTTACAACGGCAACTCGAGGAAAACGCCATGACTCGAGGCGTGAGTGTTGAAGAAATCGCTTTGGAAATGCTTAAACGTGATTTGTTCATTGAACGCCGTGAACGACTTTCTGCACGTTTAAAAGCTTGGATGCAGCCAGATGAGGCTGAAGCCAAAGAACAAAGAGAGACAGCGGAGGTCTTGATTCAGGGTTTGGACGAGAATCGCAGTTCTTACGATCAACACTTCCCAAGTGATCTCAAAGGGAAAACTTGGTGACTCGAGTTTTTTTCTTGGACAGTGGTTTGCTTGGATTGGTAACCAATCCAAGCGCCTCGCCAGAAGCATTGGCGCTTGCCATTTGGGTTGATTCTCAATTGATGCTTGGAGCGCAGATTGTTGTCGCTGAACTGGTTGATTTTGAAGTCAGACGGGAGTTGCTGCGGGTGAAACGAATAAAGGGTTTGTTGCGTTTAGATGAATTTATTGCTGGTGTCGAATTTTTACCGATCAATTCTTTTGCCATGCGTCTTGCCGCTGAACTTTGGGCGCAAGCACGACAACGCGGAATACCAACAGCCTCGGACATAGCATTGGATGGTGACACGATTTTGGAAGCACAAGCGTTAACCTACCCAAATCAACCCGTTATTGTCGTCACAACGAACGTGCGTCACCTAAAACATTTTGTTGATGCACGAACTTGGCGTGATTTGGAATGATCAAAGTCCGTGCTGCACAACCCAAAGATGCCGCCACAATCATCAAAATTTACAACCAAGGCATTCGCGCTCGAGTGGCAACGTTTCAAACCCAAGAACGCACCCTTGCCGATATCCAAACTTGGTTTGAAAACCCAAAATACCCGCTTCTGGTTGCACAGCTCGGGGATTCCGTGGTTGGTTGGATTCATGCCAGTCCGTACCGACCTGCCGCGTCAACTTGGTACGCTGGCATTGCCGAGTACAGCGTTTACGTTGCCAGCAGCGCTCACGGGCGGGGAATGGGCATGGCGCTGATGCTCGGGTTTTTTAAGGCGTGTCAAGCGGTTGGCATTTGGAAACTTGTCTCGAGAATTTTTCCTGAAAATACGGCTTCGCTTGCGTTGTGCGCCAAAACTGGTTTCCGCCAAGTGGGTGTTTACCAGCGTCACGCCATGCAGGATGGTGTTTGGCGCGATGTGGTGATTGTCGAAAAGTTACTCGAGCCACAACCGCCAACCCAAACACAATCGCTGCCATGAAAGTGCGAGCGCTCCAAAACCCGAGCTGAATCTGGCGAAGTTTAGATCACAAAGCCCGAAACTTGAAAAGCCCAAAGCTCAAAAATTTCAGAACGTCGTATCATGCTCGAGTGACCATTATTTTTGCTCGGAGTCCATCATGAAAGCCCTTTTCCTGGACGCTGCCAGCACTTTCAGGCTTGGCGAGTTTAACGATCCCGACGCGAACTCGAGCCTCAAATTGCGGCTTCGGGTGCAGGCGGTCACGGTTTGCGGTTCGGATTTGCATTATTACAAAGAGGGTTCAATTGGCTCGAGTGTGGTGCATCAACCCGCCATTTTGGGTCACGAATTTTCGGGCATCGTTGACGATGAGCGCGGTGCGGAATTCGGTTTTCCCAAAGGCACACTGGTCGCCGTTGACCCCGCCGAACCGTGCGGACACTGCGAATGGTGCGAGGCGGGACATGCCAACCTCTGTCCAAACGTCAAGTTCGCGGGTTCTGCCCCAATTCACGGTGCAATGCGCGAATTCTTTTATGCCAAACCGAGCAGCCTATTTAAAGTTCCCGATGGTTTTGATGCCGCCGATGCCGCCCTGCTCGAGCCTCTGGGCATTGCCATTCATGCGATAGACCTGGCAAAAATCAAACTTGGCGCGAGCGTCGCCGTGGTTGGTGGCGGCGCGATTGGCTTGCTGATCTTGCAGGTTGCCAGGCTTGTGGGCGCTGGCAGCGTTCACGTCGTTGAACCTTTCGAGTACCGCCGCGAACTGGCGTTAAAACTCGGGGCGAACAGCGTTCATGCCAATCCCGCAAGCCTCCTCGAGCTGACCCAAAAACGTGGTCTGGATGTGGTGCTCGAGGCGACCGATTCGCCAACAGGTCCGCAGGATGCCTGCACGGTTGCCCGAATTGGTGGCAAGGTTATCTTGGTTGGGATTCCCGACGGTGACAGTTTTACCTTAACCGCCTCCAACGTTCGCCGCAAAGGCTTAAGCATCAAAATGTCGCGCCGCATGGGGCACGTTTACCCAAGGGCGATTGATCTGGTCGCCAACAAACTGGTCAACGTCAAAGCCATCGCCACGCATCACTTCAGCCTCGAGAATGCTCCCCAAGCCTTTGCGCTTCAGGAAACCCGCAGCGATGGCGTCATCAAAAGCGTGATTCACCTCGAGGATTAAAGCATCAGTATCATCTGCCTGATTGCGCCGACATGGTACGCCGTGTGCGCCAGTCCGACCATTGCGTCCGTGATGGGCTGGTCATCCCAGGTTTCTCGAGCTTTTACCAGTTCCAGAACGGTTTGGCATGTCTGACGTAAATTCTGCTTTAATTCTTGCCACTCGAGTTCGTTCACGGTTTTAAGCACCCAGCTTTGATCCCAGTCAAGCTTTCCAACGTCCTGTCCGCGAAGCGATTGCACGACCACCTTGCTCAGGTAAAAATTGGTGTGGAAGACATGCCCGGCGATGGTGGTCATGCCTGGTTTGAAAGAACCTGAAGCCTGATCTGCCGTGACGTGCTCGAGTGTCCCCAGCAGCCCGTTTGAGCGTCGATCCAGGTAATAGCCTTGCGGGTTGGAAAAGGTTTCCTCGAGTAAAACAATGATGTTGTTTGCAAAGTCTTCAAATTTGATGCTGTTCATACCAACCTCCAGAACAACCTTGCGGCGTTCCGATACTCGAGAGAAGCAATTGCCAATGAAGCTGAATACGGGCTGGTTGGTGAGCCTTCAGCATGTCACGACTGACAGCCCGTTGCAAGCCATAAAAAAAGTCCCTCAAGGATATCTCGAGGGACTTGAAGGTTAAATTTGATTACTTGCTGAGGCGTGCAATCGCAGTCTCCAAAGCTTTATCGCGGGTGACCACCGTGCGGTAATTCTCGAGACCGTCTTTGCCCAATGCCTCCAAGAGACGCGGGACGCTGACGCGGTTGGCTTGCGCGTAACCTGCCAGGGCAGCTTTCCATTCGTCTTCGGCTAAACTGACTTCCAAAATTTCGGTCAGTTTCTCGAGCGCCAGATCGTTGCGAACGCGGGTTGTGGCGTTGGTCGTGATGTCCTTCTCGAATTCCTCGAGCTTGCCTTCAACCTCCAAATACTTTTTGTAGGCATCCAGGGTCACGCCCTGGTTTTCCAGGTCGCGTCCAAGGTCAACCTCGAGCGCCTCACGACGGTTCCCGATCATGACCTCGGGAATCTCGAGAATTGCGCCTTCACCAAGTTTTTTGATGAACTCGTCTTTGCGGTCTGTCACACCTTTTTGTACCGCCTGCGCCTCGAGATCAATCTTGACCCGAGCCAGCAGTTGTTCATGATTTTCGACGCCTTCAATGTTCAACCCTTTGATGAACTCCTCGTCGAGCGCTGGAACATTCTTGGCTTTGACTTCCGTTACCCGAACCTTGAGGGTCGAATCTTCATCTTCGCTCTCAGCGCCGCCCAATTGCACGTCCGCCTCATCACCCGCAACTTTGCCGATCAAAGCCGTCCGAACGCCCTCTTCGGCACGCTCGAGGTACACAGGATAGGTCTTGCCCGCATCCTCACCCTCGAGAATCTCGACATTCGCCAGATCGCTGGCTTCAATCGCGCGGTCCACGTTCTCGTAATCGGCTCGAGATTGACGAACCTCTTCAATGGCATTGGTTACATCTTCATCACCGATGGTTGGCGCTGCCGCCTCGAGTGTGAAACCCTCCCAGTTTGGCAGGGTCACGTCAGGGTAATTCTCGGCATCGACGGTAAATTCAAACTCGGTGTTCTCGGCAATCTCGCCCATGGTCACGTTGGCACTGACCGGCGCAAGTTTTAACTCAGTCACAGCGTTGCCGTAGGTGCGCTTGACCAGTTCTTGTCCGACCTCGTTCTTGACAAAATCTTCGCCAACCCGCTTCTCGATCACGCCTTTTGGTGCCTTGCCCGGACGAAACCCAGGAATTTTTACCTGATGCGACAACGCATTAAAAACGCCAGTATAAGCGTTGGACACCTCAGAGGCTGGCACGACGACCTTAAACTTCACCTTGTTACCGTTACGCTCGAGCAATTCCGCCATAATCGTACTCCTATACTCTGGTTTTCTTCAAAAAAATGAGCCAGGCATCTGCCCAGCCAGTCGGTCACGCATTCAAATCCAACGTTGGGACTTCAAGCATTTGGTGCGAGGAAAGGGACTTGAACCCTCACGGTTGCCCACCAGGTCCTAAGCCTGGCGCGTCTACCATTCCGCCATCCTCGCGCAAACAACCTTACTGAAAAAACTGGGGTGGATGAAGGGGTTCGAACCCTCGACCTCCGCTTCCACAGAGCAGCGCTCTAACCGACTGAGCTACACCCACCAGACAAACCACCTTTTTCGGCAGCTTAGAGATTCTAGCCAGCAAAGCCCCAAGTGTCAAGGACGAGCCAGCCCAAATTAAACCAAAAACTCGAGCGGCGGATGCTGAGAACGTTGCACCGTGAACTTCTCGGCAAATTTCACGCCCACGCTGCGCCCCAAACTGGCTCGAGAAGCCCTGAAATCATCGGGCGTCCACTCCCACTTGTAAAACGCCGCGTAATACGACTGGACTTTGGCGGCAAGCTCGAGCGTGTCCGAAATGTCCACATGCACCACCGGACGCGGAGATTCGCTCGCATGATACTGGTAAAACGAAACGCTCTTGCGGTGCGCCTCGAGGTTCACAAAACCATCCTCGCGCACGACCTTCGGAATTCGAGCCAGGGTTATGGCATCAAAAGCAATTTTGGCGGTTGCCCTGTGGTCGGGGTGGCGGTTGAAATCGTCCCAGGTGATGATCGCATCGGGCTTGAACTCGCAGTACAACCGCGCCAACTCAAGTGCCTCCGCTCGAGAACCCATCATGCGCGTGTCGCCCATGTCAAAAAACTGGTAACTCGAGCCGATCATTTCCGCCACCTCGCGCCCGTGGTTTTCCCGCACCTGGCAGACTTCCTCATGCGGCGCATCACCAAATTGTGATGCAAGCTCGCCATAAGTCGTCCAGACCAACTTCACGGTGTCGCCTTGAGCCGCGTGCTTTGCCAGGGTGCCAGCGCAACCCATCTCGTCATCGGGGTGAGCAAAAATCGCAAGGATGTTCATGAAGAACAGTGTAACTCGAGGGGCGAAAAAAAGTCCCTCGAGGGTATGAAGGTTCGAGGGACTTTGAAGAGAATGTTATAAAACTAGGGAAGCTTAAAGACGGCTACAGCACCTGCCAAATTGTCAATACAACCATTGTTTAAATCTTCAAGCTGCGTGTTGAACCCCCAATTGCCCTGGGTATTAAAACCACTGCTAAAAGATACGCTGGTTGTCCCAGAAAAAGCATTGATACCAAATGTGCGTAAACCAATAGGTGCAGTTATCCAATTTGCAACACGATAGCTATGTGTATTATCTAAACCAGTTGTAGATGCCGTAGCACTGCCTGGAGTAAGCTTATCACCTATATTATCAGGTCCATTTATGATTGGAAACCCAAATGTTGCCGCACATGTTAGATCATTACGTGCCAATTTCACTTTGATCTCTTGGATGTTACGATTATTATCATTATCTTGTACAACCAAGCGCATAGTATAAATACCATCTGGCAAAAATGGAGTCCCGTCAGCATCAAAACTAAGAAGCACTGTTGCGGAAGTCACTGCTGGAGTATAGGCTTGGTATTGCTCTAAAGCGTCAACAGGTCCTAATAATCCACAAGAAACACAAGTCAAACGTAATTCTGCTGAAACAATACCCTTATCATCACTGATAGCTCCAACAATAAAGCCAGATGTTTGACTAAAGATGGGCAATGGACTTGTATCCAATTGTTGTTGGTTGGTGGCAAGGCGAACAGGATGAGTGATTATCACTGCTGGTGGTGTTAAGTTCGTGTTGATATTTTTGACTGTAATGGTGTCACTTATATCTCGAGGAGCGGTTTCGCCAGTAACATTTACTGTTACTGTTGCTTTAATTGTGTATAAATCATTTGGGAAATTATTTAAATCAAAAGAAGCGGTTGTAAAGTTATTGGTCACTCCCGCTTGACCACTTAAAGCGATTGTTCTTTTGCCAATTGACGTTTGGCGGTAGTCGAAGAATTCGACACTTAAGTCGTTTACATATGTGTAATCACTTGAACGTTTCAAGATATTGACTGTAACAGGAATTGCACCCGTCAAAATGGCATTATTGCTTGGTGAGGTAATTTGTAACACTGGACCAAGCACATTCAAAACCGTGACTGTAACTGTACTTGAAGTTGTCACCAAACCAGATTTATCAGTTGCTCGAGCAGCAAGAACCAACGGACCATTGGGGAATTTTGTTGTGTCCACACTAAATGATGGACTTGCTACTCCGCTACTGGTAGCAATTGGATTGCCATTTGCAATCAAATCGACAGTGGCAATTCCGCTTGTGTCAGCCGCATTTGCAGTAACGGTGAGTGTTCCATTAACCGTTGAACCTGCTATGGGACTTGAAATACTCACCGTAGGAGCTTGACCATCACCAATGACCTTATTAATTGTTAATGCTGTTGTGTACTGTGTTACGTTACCTGCGTTGTCAATGACGCCAAACACAACAGTCACAGGTGCAGTGTTAACAGCAACAGTTGTACTAGTGGTGTTGGTATCACTTTGAGCAATAACGTTTGTACCAATTTTAATATAAGTACGCAGAACATCAGGATCACTCGAGGTTACTGCCAAGTCAACATTTGAATTGGCAGTTACAATTACACTTAAGGCTGTTCCTGTTGGGTTAGCAATTGTTGTACCGCCCACAATGATGCTCGAGGCTTGAGGAGCAACTGAATCTACAGTTACGATCTTGCTGGTTTCACTTGTTCCGCCAGCACTAGTAGCAGTGGCTTTAATGACTGCACCATTGTTTACACCTGCATAACCACATAAAGTCTTATAGCTCACTCCAGTCGTTACAGGTGTCGCGCCATTAAAACATTGAACATCAGAAATACGATCAGCGCTGCTCGAGACACTCGAGCGAACTACGGCGACAAAATTTGCAGGAACTGTGGTGCTGTTGGCAGGAATCGTCACACCACTTTGGGTGTTAACAAACCCAGTGAATTCCACACTCGGTTTTGTTATTGGGTCTGTCGGGGTGTTACAGGCTGCTAACGCAACCAAGGCAAGAAGGGCAAATCTCTTCATGGTGCTCCTTATTTCGTGTTCTCGAGAGGATATTGAACGTTTTTGATGATCGTAAATTGACGATTCGCGCCATTGGCATCTTGTATTTTAAAAGTGATTTCAGCTTTCCAATTGGTTGGGTCGCCCCCTGCTCGAGCACGTTCTGTTAAGTAAGCGCTGGCAACTTCGCCAGTAATCAAACGTTGTGGGTCGCCATTGGTAATTGGACCTAGGACGTATTGGAGGTTTTTACTGCCAATAAGTGGGCATTGGTTTCCAACTCCAGCGTCACAGCTTCGACCAGGTTCGACAACGACGCCAAGACCTTCGTCAAAACCAGTAATCGTTTGTCCGTTGAATTGCAGTGGGTTGTTGGATTGATCCAAATAACGTACGGTATAACCGCTCACAACCCCACCAATAGCGCCAGCAATGGCTTGGAATTGGACACTAGGAGCGATCAGGGTAATGGTTGTTTGTTTGGTTACTGCGTCGGTGGTGGTAAAAAACCCTACCCCTGGTTTAATGTTAGCAACGTAATCTGCGGTGGGAAGAAAATTGGTTTCTCGAGTCGTACAACTCGAAAGAAGTGCTGCAACTGCCAAAACCGCAATGCTTGTGAATTTCATTCCTCGTCCTCCTTGAGAGCCTTTAAGTGTGGGTTGAGTATGTAAAACGCCAGTCTTTTCATGCCCGCCATAAAGTCCACTTGTTCTACCGCGACATCTTCTCCAACCTCGAGTACGGTTGGTGCGAAATTCAGGATACCCTTAATTCCGGCTTTGATCAGTGCATCTGCCGCATCCTGGGCTTTTTCGACGGGAACGGTTAAGAATCCCATGTCAATGTTTTGCTCGCGCACGAGTTGCTCGAGGTCATTCACGTGGCTGACGGTGATTCCGTGCATGGTCATGCCAATTTTGGCGGGATCAATGTCGAACAGTCCTTTCAGGTTGAAGTCGTAGAGGTTGTTTTCTTTGTAGCCTGGGTAGTCTGCCAGGGCTTGTCCGAGTCTGCCCATGCCGATGATGACCACATTCCAGTGGCGGTTGAGTCCGAGGATGCGTTGCAATTCGCGGCGCAGCGTTAATACGGTGTAACCCATGCCGCGCGTGCCGAAACGTCCAAAGTACGCCAAGTCTTTGCGCACCTGGAAGGCGCTGACCTGGGCTTCTTCGGCGAGTTGATCTGAACTGGTGCGGTTAACCCCTGATTTCTCGAGGTTGGTGAGAATGCGAAGGTAGGTGACCAGTCTGGAGATGGTCGCGGTTGGGATGCTGAGTTCTGTTTTTTGAGTTTGTGCCATAATTTTATCGTATTGTAAAGGGCTGGAGTCCCCGAGTTCGCAGATCGTTGCGGGCCAGCTCGAGTGGTGTGCCGGTGAGCGGTCCAATGATGACGCGGGTCACTCCGTTGGAAGACACCCGCAACCTGGCAGTGTAACCAGCTTTGCGCAGGTTAATGAGCAGTGGACTGGCGCTGGCGGCGTTTTTGAATGCGCCAACTTGCAGGTAGCCAGTCTCGATCTTTGAATTGGTTTCGGTTTTTTGAACCACATTTTTGCTGGCAGTCATCGACGCTTTAAGGGGTTGTTTTGCCAGGGTAGAATTCAGGGTTGCGGGTTTGCTGCTCGAGCCTTCCATGATTTTTCGTGGTGTGGCGGTTTTTTTATTGTTCACGCTGCCCGAACGTGATCCGTCTGGACGGTAGAGTACTGCGCCTGGGTAAACATTTCTCAGTCTGGCAAAAGCACTTTCGGCATTTCCTTGACCGCTGTAAGGTCCAACAATCACCAAGTACAGGTATTGCGACAGCACGGCTCGAGCTGGGAAACCCTGATTGCGAACCTGGGCGGCAAAAGTCTCGGCTCGAGGTTTGGTTTTGTAACTGCCGACCACAATACGGTAACTGCTGAGGTATGAAGTTCTCGAGCTTGATGAACTGGTTTGCGTGACGGGTTTTGTTGGTTTGACGTTTGATATTTTGGCAGTGGTCGCTCGAGGTTTGATGTTTGCAACTGATGATTCGGTTTTTGAAGTTGGTTTGACGGGTGTGGATGTTCGAGGTTTGGTGTTGGGCACAAGCGGTTTTTGAGCAGTTGTTTGAAGGTTTGGAACTGCGGCAACATTAATTGGTTTGGTATTTGCAGGCTTGGCGCTTGGTTCAACTGCTGGTTTGGTGGCGCTCGAGTTTGTGGGTTTTGAGGTGCTCGAGATTACAGGTTTGACTGCTGGTTTGGTTGCAGCGCTCGAGGTTGCAGGTTTTGTTGCAGTGACAGCTTGGGTTGGTTTTTTGGTCGTGGCAGGAATTTCTGGGCTGTTGGACTTGGTTGTGTTGTTTGGTGGTTTTGCAATCGGGGTGCTGACATTTGTTGGTGCGCTGGTCACGGTGTTGCTGGCGGGTTTGAACAATTTCCCGCCACTCAGCAGCAAGAACAGCACGGCTGCAATCACTGCGGCAATCAACAACGCCATGAGCAGATCAACCCAGTTGCGTCTTAAAAACCCCATGAAACGCTCCAAAACGGCTTAAGGTTCATGCTGGCAACACCCATGAATTATTTACTCGCCTTGGGCAAGGCTGCCAGGGCTTTGCGGGCGGGTTCGTAACCAAGTTTAAGGGCTTTCTCGAGTTGGACGCGTCCCTCTTCGATGCGTTTGAGGTTTACCAGGGACACGCCCCAACCGTACAAAGCTTCTCGAAGGTCGGGTTTTGCGAGCACCGCGTTGCGGAAGATATTCTCGGCGTTGCCCCAATCTTTTGCGCCAAGGTAGGCGTTGCCGAGGTTGACCGCAGCATCAATGTTTTTGGGGTCAAGGGTCACGGCGCGTTGGAAGGCGTTGACGGCATTGGTGAAATCGCCGAGTTGGTACAGACTTAAACCCAACCACTGAAAATTCTGGGCGTTGTCGGGGTTTTGTTCACTCAAGGCTTGAAACTCGAGGCTGGCATCGGAGAACTTGCTGGCAAGGTAGGCGCTGTGACCGGCAACAAATTGTGCCCTGGCTTTAAGTTTGTCGTCTTTCAGGAATTTCTGGGCTGTTTTGGCAGCCGTGTATGCCTCTGGGTATTTTTGGAGGCTTTCCTGGGCGTTGGCAATTCCAAGGTAACTTTCGCCGTCGTCGGGGTGTAAGCCTGCGGCGGCACCAAAGTGAATCAAAGCATCGCTGGGTGAATCGGGCAGCAACAACACGCCAAGGTTGTATTGCGCCTCGAACAGGTCTGGGTTGGCTTTGGTGGCGGCAGTCAACGAGAAAATGGCATCCTTGGATTTGCCAGCTTTAAATTCAATCAAACCACGTTTGAAGAACAGCGAGGCTCGAGCTTTTTGGTCTTTGACGACCTCCAAAGACCGGTTGAGTTGCCGAATTGCACGGTCGTAAATGCCTTGCTCGGCGTAAATATCGGCGACCAGCAAGCTGGCGCTGACATTGCCAGGGTCTTTGTTGAGGATGCTCGAGGCGACCTGAACGGCTTCGGTTGGACGCCCTGCGTCGGACAGCGCCTGTGCTTTGCCCAGCAACAAGGTTGGATCGCCTGGGCGCAACTCGAGGGCGGCATTGTAGGTGTTCACCAAGCTTGGATAGTCCTTTTTGAGGCGTTGTTGTGAAGCCAGTGCCAGGTAGGTGTTGACCAGCAAATCGGGTTCGACCTTCAGTTTTTTGCCCGCATCGATGGCTTTGTTAAAAACGGTGATCGCTTCATCGGGTTTTTGTTGACGTGCCAAAATCACGCCCTGTTGGTAGTAGGGTTCCATGCGTTCGGGCTGAAGGTTCGAGAGCAAATTGTATTCAAACAGTGATCCGTCCAAATCGCCCAGCTCGTACAGTGCACGACCCAGGTAAAAATGTGCATCGAAACTGTTATAATCGATGGCTAAGGCATCCTCGAGCACCGATTGTGCCAGGCTTGGTTTACCGACGCACAAGTAACCTTGACCCAGTGAAACCAGGTTGGCGACGCTGCCCTCAGATTTGACTTTGGCTTCCAGGGCGGGCACATCTGGGCAATCGGCGGTTTTTTGAGCCAACACGGGCGCGAGTCCCAAGGTCAGTACCGAAATTGCTGCCAGCCTCATCCATTTAGAACTTGAATTCTTCATCGTTAAACCCCCGAAGCACCGTTTTTGGTGTCTATCATGTAACCAATGCAGTTTGAAGTCATGTTATCACAAGTCCCAAAGCCAAAGAGTGCGTTTCCGTCGTGGCATCTCGAGAATGAAGGGTTGAATAATGCGTGCTGACAGAATCACTTGAACTCATGCAACTAATTATTGTGTTGGGTCAGAGTCTCAGGTCGTCTCGAACCGCCCATCCTGATGTGCGCAATATTGGTTTGAGAGACTTCAATTTATGCTAAAACAATTCATGGCGATTAAACCCAAAGAATTGGCGGTGACTGCCGCGTTGCTGGCTGCCGTCGGTGGTGCAGGATTTTGGGCTTTGAAACCCGCCAACAATGACACCACACCATTCAAACTCGAGCAAAAACAAATTACGGTAAACGTCGCGGGCGAGGTCAACAAACCAGGCTTGTACACCTTGCCGTTTGGCGCTCGAGCGCAGGTGGCGATTCGGGCGGCAGGTGGTTACAGCGCAAAAGCCGAGCCAAGCCTGGTCAACCCCGCCGCGATTCTCGAGGACGGTGAGCAGTTGCGCGTCCCAAGCAAAAATGCGCTTGAACCCTCGAGTGCTGGAACGTCGAGCGCGAGCAATGCCCCAACCGAGCGCATCAACGTCAACACCGCCAGCGCCAGTGAACTCCAGAACCTGCCCGGCGTCGGTCCAAAAATGGCAGCCAAATTGATTGCGGGCAGACCTTACTCGAGCATGAACGACCTGGATAAAGTCAAAGGCATCGGTCCGAGTATGTTGAAAAAACTCGAGCCTCGCGTGAAATTCTAAAATGAAGCCCAACCCTCATGCCAAGCTTTTCTCGAGTCTGGCGACCTTTCCCGTTTTTGGCGCGGTCGCCTCGATCTCAGGAATTTTGCTCGCAGTTGCCGGTGTGTCTCTGGTTTTTGTGGTGCTGTTCGCGGTTGCCATTGCCGCTTTGGGTTTTGGATTCTCAAAGTTGCAACGCCATACCAGTTTTGCTTTGATGCTGGCAGTGCTGCTGATTCCAATTGGATTCTGGCGCTACAATACCGCCGCGCACCAACCCGACCTGCTCGCCAATCTCGAGGGGCGGGTGCTCGAGTTTGAAGGCTATTTTGACGGACGCGTGTTGTACACCAATCGCGGTGGCTTGAGTGTCTCGCCACGCAAAGATTTGACTCCAGGGCGGTGGCGCGTCAAAGGCAGGCTCGAGGCAATCAGTTGGTACAGGAATCCTGGCGCGTTTGACCTTGGCGCGTGGCTGGCGCGACGTGGGGTGCTTCACAGCTTGAGACTCAACTCGAGTACACGGTTGCCTGGACAGACAATCCTCGAGCCAGCCCGCGCACATTTGGAGGCTGGAGTCAAAGCCAACCTGCAACCTCGAGAGGCTGCCTTCATGAACGCCCTGATCCTTGGTGAAACCGATGATCTCTCGAGCCTTCCCGAACTCGAGAATGGTTTGACCTGGCGCGACGTTTTTGCGCGTTCTGGCTTGTCGCACATTCTGGCGCTCTCGGGGCAGCAAGTCACGCTGCTTGTTGCCGCACTCGGCTTGGTGCTGGCATTCTTGGGCGTTTGGCGTTATCCAGCCCTGATTGGACTGCTTGTGTTTTACACCCTCGTCACTGGTGCAAGTCCCAGCGTCACTCGAGCCGCACTGATGGGCGTGGCGGTCTTGATATCACAGTGGCTCGGTCGCGGCAAACTCGAGGTCATGCCCACCATTGGTTTAAGTGTCATTTTTGCCTTGCTGTTCGAGCCAAAATGGTTGTTTGACCTCGGCTTTCAGCTCTCATATTTGGCTGTCATCGGCATGGCGTTGTTCTTGCCGCCCGTTCAAGTCTGGCTCGAGAAACGCTCCAAACCCATTCGATTCATGGGCGGCGCTTTTGCCGTGACCTTCGGCGCTCAAGCCTTGACCCTGCCGATTGCGACCTCGAGCTTCGGGTTGATTCCGTTGTTCTCGCCTTTCGTGAATTTGTTTGCCGAATTTTTGGCTGTGGTTCTCGTGCCAATCGGATTTTTGGCGGCAGCACTCGGCGCTGGCTTGGGCGCAATCGTCAACCTCATCACCCAACCTTTCGCCTGGTTGTTGCTCGAGCTGGCACACATTTTCGCGTACTCGCCCGCCCTCGAATGGGGACGCATCTCGGGCGCGGGAATGCTGGCGTATTACGCGGTGATTGCCGCGATTGGTTTGGCGCTCTACGGAAAATTACGCTTTCAACTGGCGCTGGTGGTCTTGATTGCCGCCGTCATCGTCACAGGTTTGCTCGGCAAACGCCCCCATCACGAAATTGTGTACTTTGACGTGCATCAAGGCGACTCGAGTTTGATCCGCCTGCCCGAAGGCGACATTCTGATTGATGGCGGCGGCACACCACGCGGCGATTTTGACATGGGCGCTCGAGTGATCGTGCCAGCTTTACGCGCGATGGGCGTAAAACGACTTCGTGCCGTGATTGCCACCCACGCCGACAGCGATCATATTGAAGGTTTGAATGCCGTGCTCGCCAAAGTCCCAACCGACATCATGCTGATTGGACATGACAAAGTTATTGGGCTAGACCCATTCTGGGATGCACTCAAAACCAGTGCTGAACTCTCGAGAATCCCAATTAAAGAAGTCAGACGCGGTGAAACCTGGCAGCTTGGCGAGGCGACCATTTCGTTCCTTTCTCCCAGTGATGAAGTCAGCCCCGAAGACAACCCGAACAGCGTCGTCTGCACCCTCGAGTATCACGGGCACAAAAGCCTATTTTTGGGCGATGCACCCAGCGAAATTGAGGCACAAATCCATCCTGGCAAGCTCGATGTGTTAAAACTCGCGCATCACGGTTCACGTTTTTCGAACAGCGAAGAACTGCTTGATAAAACCCGCCCCAGCATTGCGATCATCTCGAGCGGCGCAGAGAACACTTACGGACATCCAAACGCCGAGGTTTTAAACCGCGTGAAACGCCACAACATGCGCGTTTTCCGAACAGACCGCGACGGCGCGATTCATTACGATCTGGAAACGGGTGCGATCACGCTCGAGCATCCAAATGATAAGGCTGGAACTATTGGTATTGCAGGAAAACGTCCTCGAGCACGGGTGAGCACACCGTAAAGAAAATCGGAAAGGTTTAATTTGAAACTCGATCACGGAGTTGCCTCGCTTACCACAATCGCAATGGTCATCAATGCGGCGTTTGGTGGATTGGCTGTATTTATATTTCTGTACTCTAGCTTGGACAGCGCAAATTCGAGATATGCACAAGCCTTGGGAATCACCACATTTTTTTGTGGGAAGCGTATTGCTACTTGACCTTGGTATGTTATTCAAAATCATGAACATCAGTCTGCGGAAAGGAGTCTTGCGGATATTGGATTGGAAATTCTTGCAGGTTGGCTCGATACTTACCTTACTTGGGTCTGTTGGGTTTTCGAGCATGATTTTTTGGGTCTCAGGAATCCAAATTTTTACTTTGTTGATGGTGCTTGGTATGGTCCTGGTACGACTGGCGTTGTTCGCTTTGAACAATCAAGGACGCAATTCTGAAAGTTCTTGAAATATTGGCTCGAGCAGGTGACTGATGAAGATTACTTGAACCTCGAAAAGCCTTTCTAACGCGACATTTATCGCTCGAGCCTAAAACCATGTCAAAATGATCTCATGAAAGTTCTTGTCACTGGCGGCGCAGGTTACATTGGCAGCACGATTGCAAGCGCTCTCGAGGAGAGCGGGCATATTCCAATCATTTTAGACAGTTTGGTTCGTGGTCGTGCCGAATTCGTGCATGGTCGTGCGTTTTACCAGGGTGATATTGCGGATGCAAGTTTGCTCGAGCGCATCTTTCAAGACCATCCCGAAATCGTGGCGTGTGTGCATTGTGCGGCGTTGATTCTTGTTCCTGAATCAGTGGCGCAACCGTACTTGTATTACACCGAGAACGTCGCCAAAAGCCTCGAATTGTTCAAAAACCTGAACGCCCTGGGTTGCAACCGTGTGGTTTTCAGCTCGAGCGCCAGCATTTACGAGATCAGCGATGGCTCTCAAGTCACCGAGGATTCTCGAGTCAACGCGAAAAGTCCTTACGCGCGAACCAAGCAAATCATGGAAATGGTGCTCGAGGATTTTTCCAAGGCTTACGGTTTAAATGCGATTGTGCTGCGTTATTTCAACCCGATTGGCGCTGATCCAAAAATGCGTTCTGGAATGCAGATCAAAGCGGTGTCGCACATTGTTCCCAAACTGGTCGAGGTGGCAATGGGACGCGAGGCGGTCTTCAAAGTTCATGGCACGCACTACCCAACCAGAGACGGCACGGCGGTTCGGGATTACCTGCACATCTGGGATTTGGCGATGGCGCACGTCAAAGCGGTTGAAGAGTTCGACAATGCGCTAATCAAACACCGTGCCAACACGGGTGACTCGAGTCTCGGGTTTTTAATCATAAACCTTGGCACCGGCAAAGGCGTGACCGTGCGTGAATTGGTGGCGGCGTTCGAACGCGTCTACGGCAAGCCAGTGCCAACCGAGGACCATCCGCCGCGCCCTGGCGATGTCGCGGGCGTTTACGCCAACCCAGACCGTGCGCTCGAGTTGATCGGTTGGAAGGTGCAGCGAACCATCGACGAGGGCATTTCGACCTCGCTCGAGTGGGGAAGACGCCGCAAGGACATGCTCGGGTACTAATCGTAATCTTGAAACTCGGGTTTTGGTTTTTTGGCGGCTTGTTTGGCGCGTTTTTCACTCGCCAGTTGCTCGAGCAGCGAATGGGTGCGCTCGAGCGAGCCAGTCAGGGTTTCTTTGGCTTCAATCACGGTTTCCTCGAGCAGCAAATCGCGGTATTTTGCCCATTCTGAGTTGTCGGTTTGCAAGGTTTTCAGGCTGGAGGCGGTGCTGAGCCAGCCCAAAAGCGGTTCGGTGGTGTCAATGTCGCGTTCCTCGAGTGCGGCTTTTGCCAGTTCGACGGTTGGTTCGTTGTTGTTCATCCAATGATGCAGCGCCTTGGCTTTGACATCCAGAATCTCGAGCACCATGTCTTCAAAACCCTCAGTATCCAGAACCGCCTCGAGAAAGGCGTCTGGCGTGATTTGGGTTTTGCTCTGGCGTTTTGCCATGAACGTATTTTACACTTGGTGTTTGAAACGGTGAGGTGTGAATCGATGGCATTTTTGTGACAATTTATAAGCGCAAACTTTTTTGACCAGCACGCAAATTTGAACTCGAGTCGCAATCTGGCAGCCAGGTCTTGTTCAATACCAAATGATTTTTGCCAAAACCATATAGACTGCACGTCATGAACAAAATTGTATTGATGGTCGGTTCAAGCCTCGCGCTTGCCACTGCGGTCATGACCTCCGATGTCAACGCCGCCCCGCGCCCTGACGCTCCACCAATGGCACTTCGCGGCACACACTCTGTTGGCGTGCGTACCCTGCAAATTCTCGATGCCAGCCGCAAATGCCCGCTGACGCTCGAGGTTTGGTATCCAGCCAAACTCGAGGCGAACCAACTGGAAAGTACCGTGTACAAAGCCGTGATTGGCGGCACCCACTTTGACATGCCAGGACAAGCTTTTAGAGACGCAAACGCCGAGGCGGGCAAATTCCCCCTGGTCATCCTCTCGCACGGACAGGCAGGCTCGAGGTACGTCATGACGTACCTGACCGAACACCTCGCCTCGCAAGGTTTTGTGGTTGCCGCCATTGACCACACGGGAAGCACCTACGACGACATCACACCGCCAGCTTACATCTCGAGTCTGGTGGATCGCCCGATTGATGTGCTTTTTAGCATTGATGAGGTTGCCAAAGCAGTGCCAACTGCCGACGGTAACAATGTCGCCTTGATGGGGTACAGCTACGGTGGCTACACTGCTCTGAATGCCGCTGGTATTGGTCTGGACAAAGCCAACCTGAGCGATTACTGCAAAACCAGCAACAACGAAGGACCCTGTTTTGCACTGCCGTACTTTGATGGTGTCACCCCTGCCCGAGGCTCGAGCATCGTCAAACCCGACCCTCGAGTCAAAGCCGTGTTTGTCATGTCGCCCTACGGAATTCCGTGGTTGAGCGCCGAACAACTGAAAGCCATGCGCGTGCCGTTGTTCATTGGCGGCGGCGAGAATGATGACGTTGCCGTGTACAAGCGCGATGCGCAACAAGCCTTCAATCTGTCTGGCTCGAGCACCAAATACCTGTTGTCGCTGGCATCCGCCTCGCACAACATTTTTACCAACAACCCACCCGAATCGGTCAGAAGCAACTGGACCGATTATGAACGTTGGTTTGAACCCGTCTGGGACCGTGAACGTGCGAACGACATTGCCAAACACTTTGCAGCAGCCTTCTTGAAGCAAAACCTTTTGAAAGACTCGAGCATGGATCAATACTTGACCAACAAACTCAATGGTTTCTTGCCACGCACGACCATCGGTGTGCGCCTCGAGACTGGGAAGTAAAAACTGTTGAAAGTAGAGGTTAGAGAGCAAGAGAACATCCCCATTTCAACTCGAGGTGGGGTGTTTGCTTTTAAACCGCACGAATTCAAGTTTGAACTGGTTTGCTCTTAAAGGTTGAAATCTTGGACGAATCAAGTTGCTATTAAATCCCACTCGAGCAAGTCGTTCAGCCATGTGGTCCAAGTTTTAACCGATCACGCTGCAACACCAAAAACCGCCTCGAGAAATTCTCGAGGCGGTAGCGTGGTTGAGGTCAATTAAAGAACTGTAACGTTAACAGCCTGCGGACCTTTGCCGTTCTTGCCCTCTTCGCTCTCGAAGGTCACGCGTTGACCCTCTTCGAGGTTACGGTAGCCCGAACCCTTGATCGCCGAAAAGTGGACGAACAAATCTTTTCCACCCTCGTTTGGCGTGATGAACCCAAAGCCTTTTTCACCGTTGAACCACTTCACTGTACCTTCTGGCATTTGATGCCTTTCCGCACGAACTGCAAAAACAGCGTGCCCAGCCATAACAGACTGGCATTCCCTAACGTGTACCGTTCTGGAATGATCAAACTATAGCACAAGAATTTCAAAATGGTATATTTAACTTTGCTGAAGGTGGCAATGCGAGCGTCAGATCGAGAAGTTTTAGCGTTCCTCGTGCTTTGAGAACGCCACCGACTTTATTTGGTTGCGTCAAACTTGGCTGCTGAAAGAAGAAGCGTATTTATGGTTTTGGTGGTTGCACTGGCGGTTGGCAATCTGGGATTGCACCTGTGATGTTCAAGGTCAGCCCGGTTTGATTTGCCTGATAACCCAGTGTTGTGGCGGTCAAAACACCGTTTAAGTAAGGTTGGGCATCTTGGGTGACGAATGGCAGTTTGAAAAACTTGTCGCACAAACGCACGGTGGCTTCATTCGGTTCGATCTTGATGACACTCGCGCCCAGGGCTACCAGAAAATGTTTGGGCGAGATGAACAAAATCTTGTCGTCCACAAATCCCGTCAAGCTCGAGTGTCTGCCGTTGAAATTCAGGCAGATGGCATCAGCCAAAGCCGCGCCCATTAGAACCGTGCCGATGGTCAAAACGTTGACAACACGTTTCACAATTCCCCTTTTGAAGCTCGAGTCGCTCATGCCGTATCCTAAACCCTCAGATTGTTTTTGCAAGCAGTTTCATAAAACCAGGCGTCAATCACGTCTCAATTTCAGTTACAATCAATTGTTTCACTTGGGGAGCAAACATGACCAAACTGGCTGTCGTTCAAATGTCCATGACCAGCAATCTGGAGCACAACGTCGAGAAAGCCATTTCAATGGTTCGTGATGCTGTGTCGCAGGGTGCGAATCTGGTCTTGCTGCCAGAGTTGTTCGAGAACTTGTACTGGTGTCAGGTGCAACGCGAACAGTATTTTAGCCTTGCCAACCCGCTCGAGTCGCATCCGTTCATTCCAAAATTCCAGGCGCTCGCCAAAGAATTGAATGTGGTCTTGCCCATTTCATTTTTTGAACGTGCCAATCAGGCGCATTACAATTCGCTGGTGATGATCGATGCGGGCGGCGAATTGCTCGGGCTGTACCGTAAATCACACATTCCCGACGGTCCTGGCTACACCGAAAAATATTATTTCAATCCGGGCGATACGGGTTTCAAGTCGTTCCCAACAAACGCTGGAAATGTTGGCGCGGGCATTTGCTGGGATCAGTGGTATCCAGAATCGGCTCGAGCGATGGCGTTGCAAGGTGCAGAAATTTTGTTGTACCCGACCGCCATCGGCAGCGAACCCGAAAGTGCCGGCACGCCCGACACCAGGCACATGTGGCAACGTGTGATGATCGGTCATGCGGTGGCGAACTTATGCTATTTGGGCGCAGCAAACCGCGTCGGCACGGAAACCATTGAAGGAAACGATCAACGTTATTACGGCTCGAGTTTTATTTGCGATTACACGGGCGAGAAACTTGCCGAGGCTGACGACAGCGAACAGACAGTTCTGATTGCCAACCTAAACCTCGAGAAAGCCAAAAATTTTAGGGCTGGTTTCGGGTTTTTCAGGGATCGCCGTCCAGAGTTGTACCAGAGTTTGCTGACCCTTGATGGCAAAACCCGAAGGATGTAAAAAAGAATCTCGAGCTTTTGGGTTGCTCGAGATTCTTTTTTATGTGCCAATCGCTTTTAAGCCTTTGCCGCCTCTTCGAGACGCGGCAGGTATTTTTTGAGCTGAAACCGCACCCGTCCAAGGTTCTGGCTCGAGTCGAGCGTTGCCAGCAGACTGGTTTCACCGATGGGGGAGAGCAGCACCGGACCCTCTTCAAATTCGACCATGACCTGATTCACGTCGCCCTTGCCAAAAAATTCGGACAGGGCTTGGCTGGCGGCAAAACTCGAGGTGGCAACCCCACCCAGAAAGTCTAGGTCGATGTCGTAACCTTCGGCGGTGGCGCTTTCGATCACGAAACCGTCGTGTCCGACCAGGGCGGCACTGGTCAGTCCTTTGATTTGCACGATTTCCTCGAGCAGTGTTCTTAAATCCATGATTGTCACCTCTGTTATGACGGTTTACTCGAGGTCTTGCACGAGTTGTAATGCCAGGCGTGCCATTTCGATTTGTAAATTGCGCAGGTCAGCGCCGCGCTGGGCGGCGACGGTTAAGGAATGTTTGCTGCCGACCCGAATCGAGATGACCTCGAAGGCGTCGGTGGTGAAGGCGATTCTGAACAATTGACCAAGGCGCAGTTGATGGCTGGCGTTGGCGGTCACCCGCACCAAGCTGGCAGTTTCGGCGGCAAGCCCTGCGGGTGAGACCACCGCGCCGCCAACGCTTTCAATCTCAAGTCCGGCGTCAGAAACCAGGGTTGCGGTCACGACGTTTGGCATTGAAGCCAAAGATGTCAGCCATTTGATTGCCATCAGCTCAGCACCTCGCGGAGCGATTTCAGTGCCAGGTCACCCATCAAACGCGCTTTGCCAATGTTGCCGTTAGGCTCGAGGGTCAGGGTCAAGAAAAAATCCGTGGTGATTTGCACGGTGTAACCGATCAGTTTTTGGCTGATGATCAGGACTTCACTGACGTTGCCAGCGTCCAAACTGCCTTGGTAGGCGATGCTGGCGTTGCGCAAAAGATTTGAGTGTTCTGCCACAATGCTCGAGAGGTCAAGTTTGGATTCATTTGAGAATTGTTCGACCAATAAGCCATCCATACCGCCAATGGCGGCAGCGATTGCGCCATCGACGCTCAAAACCAGATTTGAAAGTATGTTGTCGAGTTCCACTGAGTTGCAGTCTAACCGAATTTTTACCATTGCCATGTGCGTTTGCGCCTGCCATAAAATTTGATCTTCGGTCCAGCTCGAGTGCAATGCTGCGCACTCAAGCGGGTTGTCTGAGAAGTCTCTCATTGAGTTCTGTATAATTCGAGGGTAGCAACAAGCGATCAAGTCATGCCTCGCTTTCGGTGTAAGCCGCGAGTCTCGTTTGCTAACGGCACCGGGTTTTGCCGTTTTGTTTTTTTGACCTATGCCTTGTACTAGATTTCACGTATGATGTTCGCAGTTCAAATCTGAAGTTTTCCCCACTCACGTTTTTTTGTCATGTCCCAGATTAAGGAGTAACCAGCAGTGAAGCTTTTCGTCATCGGCGACGTTACCGTTGACCACCTCTACTTCCTCGAGCGCATTCCACGTGCTGGCGAGGAAGCCATGCCTATTCGCAGTACGTTGATTCCAGGCGGGGCAGGCGGCAGCCTTGCGTACTATGCAGCCCAACTTGGACATCAGGTCATGCTTGGTGCTCGGGTTGGCAATGACCCATTCCAAGAGGTTGCCTTGAGCAAGTTAAAAGCGGTCGGCGTGGACTTGAGCGCCATTCAAAAAGACGAGAACACCCTGACCAGCACCATCACGATCATGGTCACGCCCGACGCCGAACGCAGCATGATCAGCGCGGGCGGGGCAAACCGCAACCTCGATGCCGCCGAACTGCCCAAAAAAACCATCGAAGACAGCGACGCCATGATCCTGAGTGCCTACGCCCTGGTCAGCGGAATGCAGCGCGAGTACACGGTCAGAGCCATGCAGATCGCGCAAAAACAAAAAATTCCAATCTTTATAGACCTTGGTACGGGTGCGGTCAACACCGCCGGAACCAAGCTGCTCGAGATTGTCAAAGGTGCCGATTACCTTTTGATGAACCAACTCGAGTTGGCACGCATCACTGGGCACACCAGCATTTCCGACGCGCTCGAAGGATTGCACGCCCAGGGCGTGCACAATGTTGTGGTCAAGGTCGGTTCGATGGGCGCAATCGTCTGGACGCCCGAAGATTCGGAATTGATCGAGGGTTACGAAATCGACGGGGTTGCCGACAGCACCGGCGCTGGAGACGGTTTTACCGCCGCCTTCGCCCATGCGATCTTGCAAGGGTACGACATGAAACGTGCCGCCCAGTACGCCAACGTGGTCGGGGCGCTGGTCGCCACGCACATTGGTGCTCAGAGTGCCAAGATCAGTCACCTGGATATCCTCGAGCGGGTCGAAGAACGCTACGGGAAACAATCTTCGATCATCCAAAAATCTGTGGACAGTCCAAAACCAGCAAAAACCTCGAGCAAACTGGTTCCATCCGAGCCAGTCAAGCCCCAGCCAGTTAAACCTGAGCCAGTTAAACCCGAGCCAGTCAAACCTCAAGTCACGCCCGAACCGCTCTTGATTGAATCTCCAGCTTTGAGCAAATCAGAAGTGGTCAAAGAAGTCCCAGCCAAAGAAGCACCAGCCAAGAAAACCCGCGTCAAAGCAAAAGTCTAAACAATAACAACACCTCGAGCCTCAGTCATAACCGAGGCTCGAGGTGTTTAAGTTTTATGATTTCGGGATTTCAGATGTTTTGGGCTGAGCGGTGGCGAGCGTGTACAAGTATCCCACAACCAGCAGCATTTCGAGCGCATACACGGCGCGTAAGGTCAGCAGGCGCGGACTTGCGCCCAAGCCGCCAACAGAGTCCAGAGCCAGTGTTCCAAGCACCAGCGCCATCAAAATCCAACCAGCCGCTTCTTGCCGTCTGAGAACAAACTGCTTGACTTGCGTCAATTCAATCACCCGCCAATGCTGGGGAAAGCGCTTTGTCGGCGGCGGTTTTCTCGAGCGCAATGAAGTAAATCAACACGCCAAAACCGGCTTTGGCGATGATGTCTGCCAGACTGTAACCGACTTGAAGTCCAACCACGCCACTGGCGCTCAGACCACCGAACACGGCGGGCAAGAGGTAGGCGAGCGGGTAAAAGCCCCAGGAAAAAATCAGCAACAAGCGCAAGTTGCGAACCAACACTTTGACGTACTCGGGCTGACGCTCGAGCGAGTTGCTCAGTTCGCTCCAGAGCACAAACAGAATGTAAACAAAAGGAATGGTGCTGATCGTTCCCCAGATCAGACGCGTGGTGTTGTCGCTCGAGATTTCTCCTGGGTATCCGGTGGCGATCATGACCATGGCGGCGACCACCAGACGACCAATCAAGCCAGCCGAGATGTTGCGTGCCAATGCCAGCACCGAGACTGCCTCGACCAACAAGAGTGGCACGGTCAAAATCCAGTCGGCGTAGCGGTAGGCATCATTGAACGGAACGCCTGTGGGGTTGTACGCGCCGTTGGTGAGGGCATAAGCCTCGTTCCAGGAGTTAAAGATTCGCACGTAATGGTAGCAGGCAACCGCCACCACCAGCGCCGTGACCAACATTGCAGGTCGGTATTTTTCGGCGAGCGACTGACGCCCCAGCACGAAAAAAATAAAAGATGCACCCATTGTGGCAATGGTGATTGAAAAAAGCTGATAGACCAAGCCAAACTGTCCCGAAGTCAGTTCAACACCTGCCGCAAATGAATTGGAGCCGAATAAAACAAATATACTGAACAACATCAACCACTTTTTCATAATGATCCTCCGTGTTGCTACAAAAAATAGAAGAGGTTCAAGCATTCCAAAAAAGCCCGAGCGACGAAAAATCATTTTTGCAGCCAACTTCCAAAGTTTATACAACTCAACCTTATACATGTGAAGTCTGTTACACACTCTAATTTCTGATTTCACTGCAATTGAATGGTAGCTCGAGATTCAATTGCAGTGATTTAATTTGTCTAACCTTTGAACAATAAGTTTACTGCACGGCTTCCAACACCAACGCTCGAATTCGAGCGTTGGTGTTTTCTGATTGACCAAGCCCGATTTAGCGCAACGTCACCTGGAGAATCCATTGCCAATTATTTCAAAAACTTGTTAATCCAGCACCGCTCGAGCCAGACGTTTGACGCCCTCCTCGATTTGCTCTGTGCTGGGCGTGGCAAAAGAAAGGCGCAAGTAATTGTGCTTGATGTCTCCAGGAAAAAACGGCACGCCAGGCACGTAAATCACGCCGTTGTCCACCGCTTTTTGCACCATGCTCATGGTGTCCACGCCCGCCGCCATTTTCGCCCACAAGAACATGCCGCCGTCGGGTTTGTTGAACTCGAGCATTCCTGCCGGAAAATGTGCTTCGAGTGCCGCGATCATGGCGTGACCCTTCGCGCCGTAGGTGCTGCGAATTTTTGGCAGTTGTGCCTGCAATCGTCCAGTCTCGAGGTAACGCGCCGCGACGTGCTGCGCAAAGGTGCTGGTGTGCAAATCGGCGGCTTGTTTGGCAATGGTCACGGGTTGCACCAGTCCTTCGGGCAGCAGCATCCAACCCAGCCGCAAACCTGGCGCGACAAATTTAGAGAGTGTCGAAAAATAACAAACCCACTCGCTCGAGCCGTCCACAACACTGGTCAAGCCCACCAATGGCGGCAAGGTTTCGCCGCTAAAACGCAGTTCGCTGTACGGATCGTCCTCAATGACAAGCACTTGGTACTTGACCGCCAACTCGAGCAACTTCTTGCGCCGCTCGAGTGACAGTGTTGCGCCGCTCGGGTTGCCGAAGGTTGCCACCGTGTAAATAAATTTGGCACGGCGACCCTCGGCTTGCAGTGCCTGTAATTGCTGCTCGAGGTCATCGGGATTTAAGCCATCCGCATCAATTTCGATGCCGCGCAATTCGGCTTGGTAGATTTCAAAAACCTGCACCGCCGCCAAATACGCGGGACGTTCGACCAGCACCACATCGCCAGGGTCAACCAGAATTTTGGCAATCACATCGATGGCTTGCTGCGAACCTGTGGTGACAATCAGGTTTTCGGCTGACAGTCCAGGCGCACCTCGAGACGCCATGATGTCAATCAGATGGTTTTTGAGCACATCGTAACCATCCGTTGGACCGTATTGCAGGGTCGCCTGCGGATTTTGCTCGAACGCATCAATCGCAGCCTGACGAATGCCCTCGACATCAAACAATTCTGGGGCGGGCAAACCACCCGCGAACGAGATAATGTCCTTGCGCACCGCCACTTTCAAAACTTCACGCACGAACGAGGGCTTGACACCAGACATCCTGCTTGCAAGTGGATAAGACATGGCTTGATTCTACGATGTTTGAAAGCGATTCGTAAAACCCAAAGGCAAGGTTGGTCTTGAAATCTCGAGCCTGAGGATTTTTGAGATTTTGCCTCAAGGCTTTTGGCTTTTCGCTGTCTGCGCCTGACCAAGCTTCTCGAGCTTTAAAGGCTAAAATGCCAGCATGAAGTTTTGGCTGCGATTCTTGATTTTGCTCGTCATGTTTTATGTGGGAACGAACGCCTTGGCGCAACTCTCTTACCCGCCAGCTCAATTTGCCAGCGCATTCAGTGCCAAACTGAATGGCTCGGGTTTTAAACTTGGCAGTGCCAGCATCAAACTCGAGGTGTCCAACGGCTTGGTATCTGGACTTTCTTACACTGGTTCTAGAGACGATGTGAAAACGGTTGCTCGAGTCTTGGCAAGTGCGCTCGAGCAGCCAGAAAGTGCGCCCAACATTGAAGCCAGCTTGCGAGGTAGCGCCAGTCGTTTTCGTGATGTTGGTACGATCAAACCAAGTTTTTCTCAAGAAACAGTGCTCGAGTTGCGTTGGGCAAAAACGTTTGTTTTTCAATTGAACTTGAAACGGTTTTCCGGTTTTGGACCAGACCGCCATGTGATGGGAAAAACAGGCGTGATGATTCGAGAATTCAGCGATTTTGAATGTCCATTTTGCAAGCAATTGATGCTGCAAACCATGCCGAATTTAAGGTCAAAATTTATTCAAATGGGTCTGGCAAGATTTGCTTTTCATCACCTGCCCCTGACCGGCATTCACCCCAAAGCGCTTGAGGCTGGGATTGCCGCCGAATGTGCGGGGGCGCAAGGCAAATTTTTTGCCTATCACGATTTGTTGTTTGCCCTGGGACTAGACGATTTTCAAAATCTGGCACGAACCACCCAACTCAACGTTGGCGTTTTCAACCAATGCCTGAAATCAGTCTCGAGCAAACAGGCGGTGCTCAAAGAAGCCAGCTACGCCGCCGCATTGCAAATCAATGCCACGCCCACCGTGTTTGTTGGACCATTCAAACTTGCCAACGCGAATGACTTAAACGCCTATGCCAGATATTTGCAGATGGCAAAAGGTTTGTAATCATTATTCGCGGGTTGCTTTTGAACTTTTGGACAACTTGCTTTTGCGTTTGATCTTCTCGCGGTACATCAATGAGTCTGCGTGTTTGTACAGGGCATCCGCATCTGCACCATCTCGAGGATACATTGCCAAACCGACGCTGGCGCTGACAGTCAAGGTTTGTTGCCCAACGCCAAGGTTGATTTTGAGGTTTTGGGTGATTTCCTGACGCAAATTTTCGCTCGGGGCAATGTCGGTCAAATCTGGCAGAATCAAACAAAATTCGTCGCCGCCAAGTCGTGCCACGGTGTCCGAAGCCCGCACAAAACTTTGCAGTTGAATGCCAATGTCACGCAGCAACCCATCCCCAATCGCATGACCCAAACCATCATTGACGGCTTTAAAACCGTTTAAATCAATAAACAACACACCGACCAGACTGCCATTGCGATCCGCCCTGGCAATCGCTTGATGCAAACGATCATGGTACAAAACCCGGTTTGGTAAACCCGTCAAGGAATCGTGAAGTGCCTGATACTCGAGTTTTTGAATCAGTGCGTGACGCTCGATGGCGATGGCTGCCAAATCTGCCGCCGCCTTTTGCTGGGTTTGCAAATCATGCCCCCAATGTTCATTGCGGGTGTAACTGGTGATTGTTCCCAAGATGACACCACTGCTGGTTTTGACCGGCAGGGCAGCACAATGTTTGTAACCCGCCTGAATCAACGCCGCACGGTACTCAAGCGACCAACGGTCATCGGTGCCAAGATTTTCAATGTACTGTGCCTCGCCCGTGCGCACCGCCACGCTGCACGGATCGCCGCCAGCCGCGTCGAGACACTCGAGCAAATCGCTTTGAACATCGCGGGTCGCCACATAACTTAAATGCCCCTCTTCGAGCAAACTGATCTGAGCACCCAGACCAGGAAATTGTTCAGTCAGCATTTCCAGAATCATCTCGAGCAAGGTGTCTATTTTTATGCCCCGCGCAATTCCTTCGAGCACACGGTTGCGACCACGCTCGAGGATTTGGGCACGTTTGCGTTCGGTGACATCCACGATCAAACCGCGTACCAACCTTGGACGGTTTGGTTCGATAAAACCAACCGCGCGGTCTTGAATCCAACGCACCTGCCCGTCAGGTCTGACGATTCGGTATTCGCCCTCGACGACGGTCAGTTGTTCAGCCGCCCGCAAGAAACCACTGACGACCATTTTGAGATCATCGGGGTGAACCATTGCCATCCAAGGACGGGTCGAACCCAACATTTTTTCTGAAGCCACGCCCAGAATGCTCTGGCTTTGAGGGCTGATAAACGTGAACTGTGCCACATCTGGAGAGTACAACTCGGCTTCCCAAACAACTCCTGAAACGTTCTCGACCAAGTCACGGTATCCGGCGCGGGATTTTTTGAGATCGCGTTCGGCATTCTTGGCGTCGGTGATGTCACGTTCAATTAAAACCGCACCACCAGACCAGATCGGTGCAAGCCTCGCCTCGAGGTTGCGTTCACCCGTCGGATACATCAGGTTGTACTCGAGATCACCAACCTTGCCGCGTTCTTGCACACGTTTTAAAGTCTGTTCAATCAGGCTCACCACCGAGGCTGGATAGACATCACGAAGATGCTTATCGACCATCCAGGAGGCATCTGCGCCGGGTGCGCGAACATCCAAAATTTGCCCTCGAGCGTCAAGTCTGTAAACCGTATCGGGCAGCGCATCCAGAATCGCTTTCGCGCCCGCCTCGCTCAAGGTCAGGCGCTCTTCGATTTGCTTGCCCCGTTTTAATTCGGTGCTCAGTTGGGCAATCTCACGGGTTTTTGCCATGAACGGCGCGGCAAGGTTGGCAATCATTTCGACAAACGCAATTTCTTCGATCTCAAAAGTTCTTGGCTCGAACGAATCCAAGGCAAACGAACCGAGAATCACGTTGCCCGAAACCACTGGAACGATCAAAGTGGCAAGAACATTAAATGGTTTATAAATTCGTTCAAGATGTTCTGGGAGTTGCCCAGTGTCGGCAATGGCAATTGGTTTGTGTTCAAGTAGCAATTGCCGCCCGATGTCATCAATGGTAATTCGCCTGCCGACATTGGAACCTGTGCCTGAATTGTATTCGGCAACAATCATAAATTCGCTGCCATCACCCGAGAGTTGCGCAAAGTTTGACTGCGCCACACCAAGTGCCTGCGCAAGGCGTTTGCAGACCACCGTCAAAAACCCGTTCGGCTCGAGCGTCAGTGCCGAGGTGACGGTTTTTAAAACGCTTAATTGGCGCTCGAGGTTCAGTGATGAGGAGTTGTTCATGGTTTTGACTGAAGATTTTCGGCACAAAAAAACGGGGCGCAAATCATCTGATTTATCATGCCAAACCAGATTCTACCGCAAGACACCAACATGTATTGGCAATTTAGGTTGTGTACTCGGCATTGATCTTGACGTAACCTTCGGTCAGGTCACAACCCCAAGCCTCGCCGACAGCCGTGCCAGCACCCAAATCGCAAACCACGGTCACCTCAAGTTCGCGCATGGCAAGTGACGCGGCTTGCCGATCAAACTCGAGGGGTGTGCCAGCAAAAACATGGATGCCCTGAATTGAGACTCTGGTTTTTAACGGTTCAAATGTCACGCCACTGCGCCCAAGCGCCGCCAGAATTCGACCCCAATTCGGATCGTTGCCGTAAACTGCCGCCTTGAACAAACTCGAGCCTGCCACGGTTTTTGCCGCCGTCAGCGCATCGGCTTCGGTCGGTGCACCGATCACTTTGACCGTCAACAGTTTGGTCGCCCCCTCGCCGTCGCGGGCTATCGCTCGAGCCAAATCGCGCATCACACTTTCGATGGCAACGAGGGCTTCAATTGAATCGGTTTCTCCCGCCGCGCCGTTGGCGAGAACCACCGCCATGTCGTTCGTGCTGGTGTCACCGTCCACCGTCACGGCATTAAACGTGCGGTTGACAATACCGACAAAAGATTTGCGCAAAACATCTTGCTCGAGTTTGGCGTCGGTCAGCACAAACGCCAGCATGGTCGCCATGTTCGGATGAATCATGCCTGAACCTTTGCAGACTCCAACCACCCTCGCGCCGTTAGAAAGTGTTCGCTCGGAGATTTTCATCACCAAATCGGTGGTCATGATGGCGGTCGCCGCCGCCTCGAGTTCAAGCCCCAGTGCCGCCCGAGCGAGAGGAATACCAGCCTCGAGTTTTGAGACGGACAACTGTACCCCAATGACCCCAGTGCTGGCGGTGATGACCGCATCAGGCTCGAGTTTGAGTTGCCCAGCAGTGATGGCTGCCATTCGAGCATCGGTTTGGATGCCCTGCTCGCCCGTGACGCAGTTGGCATTGCCCGCATTGACCACGATGGCTTGCAAACTCTTATGGCTGGCGTAAAGCGCCCGCCCGCGCTGGACACTGGCGGCAACCGCCACGTTTTGCGTACCAGCAAATGCCCAGGCGCAAGGCATCCCACTGACAAAAAGCGCCAGATCAGGATTGCCAGAGGGTTTGATCCCTGCCTTAACGCCAGATGCCCGAAAGCCGATTGGTAATTTCACAGCAACGAGTGTATCAGAACTGGAGCGGTTCGGACAAAAAGAACTTGCGCAACACCATTACTCAAAACCCGAAGGACAAACCCACGGTGGTGCGTCTCGAATTTTCGGCTCGATTGCAACTGTCTTGGACTCAATCCTTTTGTTGAAACTCGAGATTTTAAGACCGAAACCCAACCCGTTGTTCTTCGAGAATTTAAATGTTTGAAACTCGACGCAAATTTGTTTCTTGCAAATCCAATCAAAACCAACAAAAGATGCGCCCGAAAAACGGAACGCATCTTTGTGATTCTCAAAACCCGAGAATTTAAAAACTTACTTTTTTGCGGCTGGCTTTTTTGGTGCTGGTTTGGCAGCGGCTTTTGGTGCTGCCTTCGCGGCTGGCTTGGCTGCTGCTTTTGGAGCGGCTTTCGCTGCTGGTTTTTTAGCGACTGGCTTGGCGGCGGCTTTGGCTGCTGGTTTCGCTGCGGCTTTGACGGCTGGTTTTTTAGCGACTGGCTTGGCTGCTGCTTTCGCGGCTGGTTTGGCTGCTGCTTTTGGTGCTGCTTTTGCGGCTGGCTTGGCAGCGGCTTTTGGTGCTGGTTTGGCTGCTGCCTTTGGTGCTGCTTTGGCGGCTGGCTTGGCTGCTGGTTTCTTGGCGGCTGGTTTTGCTGCAACTTTTTTCTCTGCCATGATAGTTCTCCTTTTGGAATTTTTATTCCGTAAAACACGTTAGCACAAATCTGACAAAAAAGTGCAAATTTCCCAACTCGAACTTTTATGCGAATAACCCCACGAGCACAACCTCAAGGGTGCTCGAGGTCAAAAATGCAAATATAAAAAACTTCAATAAATGCCTTCCTTATCGGCAAAATTGAAGTTTTTATAAACGTCAAAAAAGCCATCTGTCCCCGACTCAAGAGGGTATTTGATGATGAAAATAGTCTTGAGTTGTGATACGCCACAAGACCCGCCTGAGGGAATGACAACGGTGGTCACAGGATAGAACTCGATTGTCGAAAAAATTTTAAAACCCAAAAACACGAAAAAAACCCTTTGCAATCACTCATTATCCAGGTTGGAAGAATGCTTCGGTTTGTGAAGTATCAAGCTTTAAATCAAGTTTGGTATTGAAAACCAATTTCGCCCGACTCGAGGCAAACGGATTTTTGAAATTTTATAATTTCAAATCGACCTGTGAGTAACAGCTTAAATTCAATTTGAATCTCGAACAATCTTTCAAGATAAAACCTGAAACCAAACCCGTTTTGCGCAATTTTGGGCTTTAAATTTGCGACTCGAGTTGTAAATGGTGATTCGAGAAATTTCTTGTTTTGCACTCGAGAAAGTGATCATTTCAAAAAGTATTGTCAAGCACGAAGTTTCCGAGACTCGACAAAAACTTATTTTGGCTCATCGTAAAGTGCTTTGAGAATTGAAGTACCTTGAGCATCCCCAAATATAAAGAAAACCTTAAGACCAAAGGTTGGTTTTGAGGCTCGAGAAATCAAAATTATTTCTAAAACCAATTTAAGGTCTGTTCAATAATCTCAACCTAATTTTTGGTAATCGCTCAGCTTGGTCGCATCGACTGCCACATAACCCAAACTGGTTGGGGCGTACATGTCAGCGAACTTGGCATTCCAAATCGCTTGGACGGCTTTGTACGAACCCCTGGCATGAACCCGTTGAAACAAGACATCGTCCACACCCTGAAGCACGATCAAGAACTCGGCATCAGACTCGAGCAGCATTTTTTCAGTCACACCCCACAAGGGACTGTCCTGGGTGATCGGATGCACCACCGTCCAGGACAAATTGAAAAACGCAACTTTTTGCCGCTCGAGTTTTAACTGGTAAAACTTGCGAACTTGAGCACCCTTGATGTTCTCAAACCAGGAAAGTGTGACCAGGGCTTCGATGTCAAGCACTTCGCTTTGTAAACCATTCACCACCCGAATCATCCAACCCATGCCATTTTGGTACGGCGCAAACAACATATTCTTGGAAAACAAAATTCGGGTCATCGGTTTGGAGAATCTGGCAAACAACAATCCTGTCGCCAATGCCACAGCCAACAAACCCACAAAAGCCTCGATGGTCGCCACAATGTTCGCCGCAAGGCTGGCAGGCGCAACATGTCCATAACCAATCGTGGACAGCGTTTGGACACTAAAGAAAAAACCGCGCCAAAACCGATTCTCGAGCACCAGATTTGAACCCGCTTGAAGTGCATCTGCCCCACAAAACCAGTACAGACTTGCGAAGAACAGGTTGATCAAAATAAACGTGGCTGCCAAAAAACCAAAAAACAAGGCAGGCTGCAAGGTGATCAACCCGTAAAAAATATTCTGACTCGAGAGCCACCCCAAGCCCAAACGCCTGGTGTTAAATGAACCGTCCGAATTGACGAACCTGGCAGTGCTGCGTTCTGCCGCCACCCGCCCAATGCCAAGGTCTTCGTTGGTATCGCTGGCTCGAGATTCTGATTCGGTGATCTTGCTCGAGGAATTGGTGTCTGTCATGGGTTCAGAATACGACAACCATCTAGTTCAAACTCGAGCGACATTCCAATTCAAAAATTCAGCTCCAGATTATCCCGTGACAGATTTGAGATTTGCCCAACGAGAATGAGCACACATGTTATGCTCGAGATGCTTTACAAATTAATTGCTTCAAGAGGAGCACGCATGGCAGATGTTATCATCCAGGTATCCAAGGACGGCAAGCACCTGGTCACGGGCGACGGCAGAACCATCTACCGTTTTGTCCCCATGAAATCCGACCCCGAGCATTTGTACATCCCCTGGGGCGGAAATTTTCCACCGTACCTGCTCGAGTTTATTGCCACCTGGAGTCCGTTGATTGGTGTTCCCAAAGCTGGTAACGGTGTGAAACAAGAAAACCTGAGCGACTTTGACCGCGATGGTCCGCCCGACGAGGGTTTAACGCAAATCAGTTACCGTGGTTGGTGGTTGTATTTTTACCCAACCGCCGCACCAGATTCGATCCATGAGGTTCCAAAATTGTTCCAACTGGTGTCACCAAGCATTGCCCCGCAACGGGTAGGAATGTCAATTGTTGGTGCAGATGATCCAGATGACGTTGGCGGTCCACCTTACATTTTTGGTGGTCCTTGATTTTCATAAATATTTGACAATAGGATTTCACTTACTAAATCTTGAATTAATTGTTCAGAAACAAATTCTCTAGTCGCTTTTTCTGAAAAAGAGAGATTTAATTGATTTTGAATCATTTGAATCTCTCTCTTTTGAGAAACTTGAAGTAAAGGATAACTTAAAATAGCTTTTATTATTTTTGCTGATTTCTCAGTATCTCCCACTAAGCCTTTTAGGTATGCAAAAAAAATTAACGTATCTATTTTTTGAGTAATATGAGGTAAGTTTTTTGCTTCAAACAAAGATTTAAATAAGTATTTTTCTGCAAACAAAAATTGTTTACGTTTAATTTCAATACAACCTAGCATTAGATAAGCACCGCAAGTAACTTCAAAAATTGATTGATCTTTTAATACATTAAGTGTAAGATTTGCAAAATACTCTGACTCTTCATAGTCTTGTAAATAGTATAAGCCTATGCTCAAATTATGATAATAATAAGGTATCGCCATTTTTTGTAAGCTTGTTTTTGATATCAAATCTAAACCAATCTTTAATGATTCACATATTTTTTTGTAATTTGGATTTAGTAAAACAGAGTATAGAATGCCTGAAAAATTTAAACGAGCTAAAATTTCCGTACTATAATCTTTTACTCTTGACGAATTTAATATTATTTCACTATAATAAGTTATAGCCTTAGTAGTATTTCCTCTTTCGGATTCTAGAATCGCTAAATTGCTTAAACAAGTTATTTCTCGAGCTTTATCATCATGTTTTCTAATTAACATAAGCGCGTTTTCGTAAAATTGAATTGCTAATGTATACTCAGCTACCGTTGCTGCGATAGAACCAAGTATATTTAATGCTTTAGAGAGCGTAATTTCATTTAAACTTCCAACTTTGGATGCCAAACTTTTAGCTTGTATTGCATTGTTTCGAGCTTCTGTGATTTTACCCAATCTAAATTGTAACCAAGCTGCACCGACTAACATGGGAGCCAATGCAAGTGATGGTGCACCGTAATTCTCGAGTGCGGTAATTGTGGTTTCAAACCAACTCAAGCCTTCGCCAAATCTTGCATTTTGATCGAAAAACACCACAATGTCTTGAACTTTCTCGAGCCTTGCAGCTTGATTGTTTTGAATCGCGTGCGACCATGCGGCGCGAATGTTCTCGAGTTCGGTTTCGATGTTGCGCATGGCGTTCGCGGCTTCAGACCCACGAATTTTGGCGGTGTCTCGCTCGAGTCTGGTCAGGTAATAATCTTGGTGGCGTTCAAAACTGCCCGCAAAATCGGGAAGCTCGAGCAGTTTTTCAAGCGTGAATTGGTACAGAAGCGGGTGAATGCCGAAACGATTTGTCGCGTCGCGTTGCACCAAACTTTTGTCGCTCAGGTTTGCCAAGGTCTGCAATTTGGTGGCGTTGATTGCCCCAACGGCTTCTCGGGTTGCGCCACCCCTGAACACGGCAAGTTGCGCCAGGGCGTGTTGCTCGAGGGTGGAGAGTATCTTCCAGGAATGCTCGAACACGGCGCGGATGCTGCGGTGACGTTCGGGCGTGTCGCGCAATGTGTTGTCGAGCAAGTCAAGGTTATCCGCCAAATCTTGACGGAGTTCGGATAGGCTCAAGGCGCGTAAAAGGGGCACGGCAAGTTCGATGGCAAGCGGAAAACCGTGCACGAGTTTGCAAATCTCGAGCGCATCGGCACGGTCTTCAAAAGTTTGGATTTGCCTTCCAATTCTGTTCGCACGGTCTATAAACAACTCGAGCGCGGCATCTTGATCGGACCCTGCACCCAGACCCTCGAGTGGCGTGATCCATTCGCCGTGCAAATTCAGGCGTTCGCGGGAGGTCACGATCAGGCGCAAATTCGGGCAACGCTCGAGCAGCAGGGTCAGGTGAAAACCGTGTTCGGTCAGGTGCTCGAAGTTGTCGAGCACCAACAAGATTTGACGTTGCCCAATGCCTTCCATGATTTGCTCAAAGACTGGCGCGTCGGGTTTTAAATTGATTTTAAAAACTTGCACGATTCGTGACAGCAGCGCTTCCAAGTCATTGATCGCCTCGAGCATGACCATCAAGACACCATCTTTAAAAAGCTCGAATTGCAAACTTTGCCGTGCCGTCTCGAGCGCCAGACGGGTTTTGCCCACACCGCCAGGTCCAACCAGCGTCACCAGTCTGGCTTCCTCTTGCAGCAACTCGAGCACGTGCGCAGACTCTCGGGCGCGTCCAACAAAACTGGTCAAGCTCTGCGAGAGGTTGTTCGGAATGACCAACGGCTTTAAAGTCTCGAGGTTGAGGCTTTCGAGTTTGGCAATGCGCTGCAACCAAGCTGACTCGAGGTTTTCAAAGCCAATGATGTTCCGTGCCGCCTCGAGATGCTGACTTACCGCAAGCTGCTCAACCGCCCGTTCTGCCAGCGTCAAGTGCGCCTCTATAATGCCTCGAGCCAAATACGCTCGCATGGTTTCAATCCACTCGAGCAACTCTGGGTGAACCTCGGGAATGTCCAGATTCTCGAGGAACGGCGCAGTATAAAGTTCGACCGCCCGTTCCAAATTTTGATGCTCGAGCGCAAACAAAACCTCTGCTGCATCGCAATCCACAGCCGCTTTCAACCTCGAGCCAGAACCCCCAAACGCCGTTGGCACAATTTGTCGCACACGGTTGATCGTGCTGCGCAAACTGCCCGCCGCGTCACTGGCATTCGGGAAGAACAACTCGCGCAAATGATCGCGGGTTTGCTCACCCTCGAGCGCCACATACGCCAGCAACACCAGCGGCTTGGCTTGAGCAAACCCAAACGGTTCGAGGTGTAAATTCCCCAGTACCTTTAAGCGCGGTAAAGTATTGTTTTCTCGAGAAGGCGTTTTAATGCACTCAGTTTACCTCGAGATGAACTGAATGTTGTCAACTGCGTGAAGAATTAAGAAATTCGAGCTTTGAAATTGCTGGGGATTCTGGCATTCCAAAACAAATTGGATTTTTGGTCACTCGAGCCTCGCTTGTCGCCACACAAAACAGAACCAAAGCTGGGGATGAGAGGGAGCAGGTGGTGATTATTTCACTCGAGCATCTCGAGTGAAATAATCGGTACACTGAACACGTGATTAAAGCCGTTTTATTCGACCTCGATGAAACCCTGATTCTTGACGAAGCCGTGTCGCTTCACGCGTTTCAAATGGTGGCGCTCAGTGTGACCCGAGATGCAAGCAAAGCCGCACAACTTGCGCACGCGGCGGAACAACATGCAAAACGATTGTGGCAAACCCTGCCAGTTCCCGCACTCGAGTACGCCGCGCAAATTGGTCACAGTGCGCTCGAGGGCTTGTGGGCGGTGTACGACCCGAAGCTCGAGTTTGAGGTTTTACTCGAGGCGCACATTGTTGATTACCGTTTTGAAACCTGGAATGCGGCGCTTGTCGATTGCGGTTTGAAGGCGGATGCTCGAGGGTTAGAAAAATTGTGGCGAGGTTTGCGTGCCAGGTATCCGCTTTATCCAGGCGCGGACGAGTTGCTGGTATATTTAAAACCAAATTACAAACTTGGCATCGTCACGAACGGCGTGGCTTGTTTGCAACGCCAGAAATGGCATGGTTGCGGACTCGAGCCGTGGTTTGATGCGGTGGCGATTTCTGGAGAGCTTGGTATTGGTAAACCCAATCCAGCGATTTTTGAATGGATTGCAGGTGAGTTAAAAGTGCCGCTCGAGACTTGCGTCGTGGTTGGTGACAATGCTGACCGCGATGTTCAGGGCGGCATCAACGCAGGAATCAAAACCGTCTGGATTGATCGCGGCTTCAAACCGCGCACGGCAATTGCCACGCTCGAGGTCAAACAATTGCTCGAGATGCTGCCCTGGCTCGAGGCGCAAACCTGACTTTTGTCATGTGCTCCCTCTGACAGTCTGCACTGTTTTAAATATGCGTCAACCCCGAGAATGACCACAGGAGGAACACAATGTCTTTGGCGGTGGAACTCGAGAATGCAAGTAAATCTTTTGGCAGTGTTCAGGCACTTCGTAACGTGTCGCTCGAAGTTGAGGCGGGTGAGGTGGTCGCGTTTCTGGGACCGAACGGCGCAGGCAAAACCACCGCCATCAGCATCATGCTTGGTCTGCGTTCACCGACTTCGGGTCATGCCAGAATTTTTGGGCAGAACCCCAGAGAACCCAAAAACCGTGCGCGTATTGGCGTGATGCTGCAAGAATCTGGCGTGCCAGGATTGCTGAAGGTGCGCGAGTTGATTCGGTTGTTCACCCAGTTTTACAATGCGCCCTTGCTGGTTTCCAAAGTGCTCGAGATGGCGAACTTGACCGAGAAAAAAGACGCGATAGCCTCCACGCTTTCGGGTGGTCAAAAGCAACGACTTTATTTTGCATTGGCAATTTGTGGCAACCCAGATGTTTTGTTTCTGGACGAACCCAGCGTGGCGCTCGATGTCGAATCGCGTCGCGCGTTCTGGCAAGAAATTTCTGGCTTTGCGAAAACTGGTAAAACTGTGATTCTGACCACGCATTATCTCGAGGAAGCCGACGCGCTGGCGAACCGAATCATTGTCATCAACAAAGGCGAGATCGTGGCGCAGGGCAGTCCCGCGCAAATCAAATCGCGGGTTGGTGGCAAGAACGTTTCGTTCAAACTCGAGGTTGGAAATGCGGATGCGCTCGAGAATTTACCGAATGTACAGCGTTTCAGTAAGACTGGTGAAAGCATCAATCTGTACACTTTAGAGCCTGAAAAAGTCTTGCAAGAAGTTTTTGCATCTGGTTTGCAAATTTCAAACCTCAGCGTTGCAGGTGCGGGACTCGAGGAAGCCTTCATGGAAATCACCGAACAGGGAGCAAAACAATGACTGGTCTGAATCCTGAAAATGCGAATGCTCGAGCCTACAATCCGTTCAAAGGTTTGGGCTTTCAGTTGTACTGCGAACTGATTCGTTTATTGCGCAACCCAGGTTTTTTGATTCCGACGGTTTTGTTTCCGATCATGTTTTTTACGCTGTTTGGTTTGCCCAACGCCAAAGAAAATATTGGCAATGGCGTGACGGTTGGCGCGTACCTGCTGGCATCGTATGGGACTTACGGGATGCTTTCGGCAGCCTTGTTTGGCTTTGGGGTTGGCATTGCCGCCGAGCGTGGTCTGGGTTGGAACCGTTTGACTCGGGCAACGCCGATGCACCCGATCATGTACTTCAGCGCCAAAATTTTGACCGCCCTGTTGTCTGGGCTGGTGACACTGACCGCATTGTTCGCCTTCGGAATTCTGGTTGGACACATTTCGCTCCCGCTCGAGACTTGGCTGTTGCTGACCGCCCGAATCATGCTCGGCATGATGCCGTTTGTGGCGCTTGGCTTGTTCATCGGTTATCTTGGCAATCCGCAAAGTGCCACGCCGATCACTCAACTTATTTTCTTGCCGATGTCGTTTGCTTCAGGCATTTTCTTGCCAATCAAAAATTTGCCGCAGTTTGTCCAAGACCTCGCGCCGTACCTGCCCGCGTATCACAGCGGTCAACTGGCATGGCATACTCTGGGTGCTGGCGACAGCGCTAGCCTCGACTCGCACATCATCTGGAATCTTGGCTTCACGGTGCTGTTCCTGGCATTGGCTGTCTGGGCATATAAACGCGACGAAGCCAAGCAATACGGTTAAAGTGTTCCTCGAGCTTTTCAGATTTGAGGTTGTATGACATACCGACGCAATTGGACCCGCTGGTACCCGCTGATCTGGTTGGTCTTCCTCGGGTTGCCAATATCGGCGCTCTTACAAACACAACGCAGCCCGCTCGAGTACGTCTACGGATTTTCATTGATCGCTGCGTTTGTAGGGTTTTTTCTGTGGTCATTTTTCTGGAATCACAACGACGAGCATAAACTCGAGGCAGCTTACCGAATTCCCAGTTTGATCGGTATGGTTTTCAGTTACGTCGTGTTCGGTTTGATGTGGAAGTTGCTCAATGGTGATGGTTCGGCATTCGTTGTCTACGCGGGTTCGTTTGCAGGTTTTCAAAAAAGCAACCGCCCCTTGATTGTCAGTGTTGTTATTTCGTTTGCTCTGGCGGTTGCTTTTGCGTTTTTCGATGCCAATTGGTTTGTCTGGACGATTCCAATTTCGACCGTGATTGCTGCGCTGGGCAATCACAGTGCCTATCTGCAAATACAAACGTTTCGCAGATTGCAAAACTCGCAGGCGCAAGTGGCAAGCATTGCCAAGGTTGCCGAACGCGAACGGATTGCCCGAGATTTGCACGACCTTCTAGGGCATACGCTTTCGGTGATCGTCTTAAAGTCAGAACTTGCCAGCAAACTTGCCGAAAAAAATCCTGCCAAAGCCATCGCCGAAATCCGCGATGTCGAACGCATCAGCCGCGAAGCCCTGTCAGAGGTGCGCAGCGCCGTGCGCGGCTACCGCTCGAGTGGACTCGAAGCCGAACTGGCGAGCATTTCCCTGGCGCTTGAGGCAGCACAAATCAAGCTCGTGCCATTCGTGATGCCTTTAGAGCTTGAATGGGCAACCGAGCAGACCTTGGCGTTTATTTTGCGCGAGGCGATCACGAATGTGGTGCGGCACAGCAACGCCAGAACCTGTTTTGTTTCCCTCGAGCAATGCGGTCAATTTGTGCTGCTTGAGGTTTACGATGACGCGCAACTCGAGCTTAAACCAGGCAACGGCATTGCTGGAATGCGAGAACGGGTGGCAGCCCTGGCAGGAAAATTCTCGCTTGTCACTGTGATTGGCAAGCGGGGAATCAGCGTTAAACTTGCCCTTCACAGTTCCACCGATTCCAGTCTCAATCCTGCGCAACTCGAGGTACTTCCATGATCGAATATTTTAAATTTTTAACAATACTCAAAGGTATACGCCCTTGATTCGTGTGATCCTCGCCGAAGACCAAGCCCTGGTTCGCGGCGCACTTTCTGCACTGCTCGAGCTTGAGGACGACATTGAAGTGATCTTCCAAGCCCAGAACGGTCTTGAAGCGCTCGAACAAACCCAAAGACTTCAACCCGATGTGCTCCTGACCGATATTGAAATGCCCAAAATGACGGGCTTGGAACTCGCGCTCGAGGTCAAAAAACAAAACCTCAAAACCAAAGTGGTGATCGTCACCACCTTCGCTCGAGCAGGGTACTTGCGGCGTGCACTCGAGGCTGGGGCGACAGGATACTTGTTAAAGGATGCACCCGCCGACGACCTTGCCGACGCCGTGCGCCGCGTTCATGCGGGCGCTCGAGCGATAGACCCGACGCTGGCGCTTGAAGCCTGGAGCGAAGCCGACCCACTGACCGACCGTGAACGCCAGGTGCTGCGGTTTGCAAGTGAGGGTCAGAGCAGTCTCGAGATTGCTGGCAGCCTGAAACTTTCTGAAGGCACAATCCGAAATTATTTATCCGAAGCGATTGCCAAACTTGGTGCGAACAACCGCGTTGAAGCGGCGCGGATTGCCAGAGAAAAAGGTTGGTTGTAGGGTGCGCCCCGTGCACTAAGGACGCGTGAATGACGGTGCACAAGGCGCATCCTACACAATTGTTGTGGTTTCTCGAGAGGTGGTATTTCCTGATTGTGAAACTTGAATACCACCGAATACTTTTCCATTGCGCCTATAGCTCAATGGTTAGAGCACCAATCTTCTTGACCATAAAACGTACCTGTCTTGATCTTGATCCCAAACATGCACCTGATGGGCGGGATCGCTGACGGGCAAGGTCGCTTGTTGACCATAAAACGCACCTGACGGGCATGGTCGCTTCTAAATTGGCGCATACGGGTTCGAGTCCCGTTAGGCACATCAACTTTTAAAGCCCAACTTTCAACAAATACTTTGCATTGAACTCGAGATCGGCTTTTGTAGAATTCGGGTACGATGAATTTATGAAACGTGGCATTGCGCACATGGCTTTGGTCGTTCGTGATTACGATGAAGCCATCGCTTTTTACACGCAGAAACTTGGCTTTGTGGTGCTCGAGGACACGTACCAGCCCGCCCAGGACAAACGCTGGGTGGTGATCGCGCCAGCCGAATCTTGCGGCGCGACCTTGTTGCTGGCTCGAGCCTCCACACCAGAGCAGGAAGCATTTATTGGTCATCAGGCTGGTGGTCGGGTTTTCTTGTTTCTCGCCACCGATGATTTTTGGCGCGATTACCGAGGGTTTCTTGCCAAGGGAATACAATTTGTGCGTGAACCCAAGACCGATGATTACGGCACGGTTGCGGTCTTCAAAGATTTGTACGGCAACCTTTGGGATTTGCTCGAGTTTGGTATGGATCACCCAATGCGGAAAAGGTTGGAAATTTTTTAAACTCGCGCTTTTGATTCACTGTTGCACATCCACCGAAACCTCAACCCCAATCGATTCCACGCCCCCACCGCGCCGCAACCCGCGCAAAGGCGGCACGTCGTCGTAATCACGTCCATGCCCAATTTTGATATGGGATTCATTGATGCGGGTGTTGTTGGTCGGGTCAAACCCAAGCCAGCCGTAACCTGGTAACAGGCACTCGAGCCACGCGTGGGTGGCTTCCGCGCCCACAAAATCCGCACCAGCATAAACGTAACCACTGACATACCGCGCCGGAATGCCGCCAGATCGTGCAACCGCAAGCATGGCGTGGGCGTAATCCTGACAGACGCCAATGCCGCCTTGCACAAACTCGAGCAGTGGCGTGTCCACTTTGGTGACACCAGATTGATACCTAAACCTCGAGTGCAAATGCGAGTTCAGACCGTCCAGGTAGGCGACATAATCTTCTTCTGGCTCGAGTTGATGCCAGCCCAAAATGCTTGCCCAGTCAAACTCGAGCGGCACGCGAGGGCTGGTGGTCAGGTATTCGATGTTCGGTAACTTGTGCGCCTCGAGCACGCTGGCGGGTTGCCCTATCGGTTGGGTCATGGCGTGCGTGACCACCAGAGCTTTGGTTTCAATTCTCAAAACCGTGTGTTTTTCGAGCACGTGAAAGTGATGTAAGGTCGTGCCGTAATAATCCAGGTGCGAGTACACGGGAACGTTTGGCTCGAGTTGCAATCGAAACGACAGCACGGTCTGCCTCGAGTCTTCAATCGGTTGCAGGCGCAGTTCGTTAAACGAATCAAAGGCGGGTTCGGGGTAACGGTATTCGGTGATGTGATGGATGTTGGCTCGCACCAGAAGACCTCTAAGAATGGCAGAAAACAAAATTCAAGGTGATCATTTTTCGCATTTAATTGCTAAAATACGCTTGGTACACCGCCGCACCCACCGCGTTAAAATCGCCCAGCAGTTGCTCGAGGCTTGGGTTTTCAAGGTCCAAAATCTGGTCAATCTGCGCGTACTCGAGTTTTGCGGCGAGCCAGCCGACTTCGCGCAGGGCGTCGCGCTTGCCGCTGCGGTTGGCTTGGGCAATCACTTCCAGAGCGGCGCATAATGTTTCGGCGCAGTACCTGACGCTGCGCGGAAAGTCGGGTTCGAGCAGCAAAAATTCGGCGATGCCGCGAGGCTCGAGGCGGGCTTTGCTTTTGCGGTACGCCTCGTAGGCGCTGGCGGTTTTTAAAACTGCCATCCAACGGTGATTCTCCAGCGCTTCGGCGACGGCTTTTTCGCCCGTGTTTTTGTAGCGCACTTGCAAGAGTCGTAACAGTGCATCGCCGCGCTCGAGGTGCTGACCCGCCTGCAAGAATTGCCAGCCCTGATCGCGGGGCAGCGTGGCGAAGGCAATCCCGAAAAACAGATGGCTGGCGTCGCGCACGGTCACGCAGTATTGGTGCAACTCGTCGTTGGGCAGAACGTGTTCGGTGCCAAAGCAAAGTTTGTGGTAGGCGCTGTTGATGCACTCCCACATCTCGCTCGAGATGCGGTCACGTAATGCTCGGGCGTTCTCGCGGGCTTGGGCAATGCAACTGCGGATGCTCGAGGGATTGCTGGGGTCGAACGCCAACCAGTTTGGGACATTTCTGGAATCGGCGCGGTAGCCTTTGGCTTTGAATTCTTCTTGTGAACCCGTGATTGCCAGCAGGGGAGACCATTGCTGCGTGAACAGCCCTGCACCCTCGAGCGTGGCGTAATAGTTCACGTCCAGTAAGCGCGCAATGTTTTCGGCGCGTTCAATGTACCGCGCAATCCAGAATAAATTTTCGGCAACCCGAGAGAGCATCAATCATCACCGCCAGTGTTTTGCGATTGACTTTGAGATTGGGATTGACTTTGCCCCGACTGTGTTTCCTCGAGCACCCAGGTGTCTTTGCTGCCGCCGCCCTGACTGGAATTGACGACCAGGCTGCCGCGCTTTAATGCCACGCGGGTTAAACCGCCTGGGACAATCGTGATTTTTTTGCCGACCAGAATGTAGGGGCGCAAATCCACGTGGCAGGGTTCAAACGTTCCAGTGTCGGGGTAGTACGTCGGGTGTCTCGAGAGAGCGATGGTGGGTTGTCCGATGTAATTGCGCGGATTGGCTTCAACTTTTTTCATGAACTCGGTAATTTCTTTTTTGTTGGATGCCGTGCCGACCAACATGCCGTAGCCCCCAGCCTCGCCGACGGCTTTGATCACCAGTTTTTCGGGGTTGGACAGCATTTCTGCCAAGCCCTCTTTGTCCCAACCCAGGAGCGTTGGGACGTTGGGCAGGATCGGGCGCTCGGACAGGTAATACTCGATCATTTTTGGCACGTAGGCGTAAATTGCCTTGTCGTCTGCCACGCCCGCACCTATCGCGTTTGCCAGCGCCACGCGACCACTGCGGTATGCCTCGAGCAAGCCTGGCACGCCGAGGCTCGAGTTGGGATTGAACGCCAGCGGGTCGAGGTAATCGTCATCGACGCGGCGGTAAATCACATCCACCTGCTCGCGCCCAGACGTGGTGCGCATCCAAACTTTGCCCTCAGTGACAAACAAATCCCTGCCCTCGACCAATTCCACCCCCATTTGCTGCGCCAGAAAAGCGTGCTCGAAATAGGCGCTGTTGTACATGCCAGGGGTCAGCACGACAATGGTTGGCTCCTCGACATCTCTGGGCGCGAGCGAGCGCAGCACCTCGAGCAGCACGGTGGTGTAATGCTGGACTGGGCGCACACCCTGGTCTTTGAACAGACTCGGCAGGGTGCGGGTCATGGCGACGCGGTTTGCCAGCAGGTAACTGACGCCCGACGGGGTGCGCAGATTGTCCTCGAGCACCATGTACGTGCCGTGCTCGTCTCGAATCAAATCTGAACCGACGACGTGGGTGTACAAGCCGTGCGGCAGGTTGACGCCGTGAACCTCGCGGCAAAAATGGCTGGCTGAAAGCACCAATTCCCTGGGGACAACGCCGTCGTTCAAAATCTCGCCCTTGCCGTAAACATCGCGCAAAAAGGCGTTCAGTGCCAGCACCCGCTGGGTCAAACCTTTCTCGAGGTGCGCCCATTCTTGCGCGGGAATGATGCGCGGCACAGGGTCAAACGGAAAGGTGCGTTCTGTCCCCTCGGTATCGCCGTAAACGGTAAAGGTAATGCCTTGATTGCGGAAGCTCAAGTCAGACAGCGTTCTTCGTCGTTCAAATTCTTTGCGCCCCAAAGCTTCAAGTCGCTCGAGCACTTGTGCATAATGTGCGCGTGGTGCACCGTTGTCCTCGAACATTTCATCGAAAAACCCGTTTGGTGCGTAACCGTTAAAAACGCCCTCGTTCCCCATGAATAAGTATACAGAGTCGTTTCAAGCCTGACAAGTTTCTCGGGTTACGGTCTTCAAATGTATTAAGGGTTTTGTGATTGAAGTTTAGGCGTTCGATCAAAGCTTTTCTTGACATGTTCATTTTGGTGTTGATTTCTTGAGTTCCGATTCGATGTAAATCTGATTGTGTTTGGAACGAGGTTTCTGTTGACTGGTAAGCCTTATGGGGTATTTGGCGAGGGTAAAAATACGTTTGACACCAGATTATTAAAGAAGTATTTTGTTGAAGACAAAACGATTTAAGCGTCTCGAACCAAACATCACCTCAAATCACAACGTCATGGTTTCTCGAGATTCAAAAGGAGATTGAGCATGAATAAAGCCACCGAAAGTCGTACCGTCAGTGATTGGAGCATCAATGTTGTAACGCTTTTTGTTGAAGATTTGGCTGCCACAAAACAGTTTTACCAAGAGGTTTTTGGATTATCCATCACCTTCGAGGATGAAAATTCAGCCGTGTTTAAGTTCAAAAACATGATGATTAATTTGTTGAAGGTGACAGAGGCAAACGAACTGATTGAACCTGCTATGGTGGCAAACCGTGAATCGGGAGCGCGTTTTGTCTTCACCATCAATGTCGAGGATGTCGACGCAAGCTGTGAAGACCTGAGAAAACGCGGCGTGGTGTTGCTAAACGGTCCAATGGATCGACCCTGGGGCATTCGCACCGCCAGCTTCAAAGACCCAGGCGGTTACATTTGGGAGATCGCCAAATGATCTTGACTGTGCCTCATGTTTGGGCAATCTAGCGTCTAAATTTAAGGTTTTGGAACTAAATTCTTTGCTTCGAGTGCCAATGCCGCGTACTTGCTGCCCGCATCTTTGCCCAAGAACACCACAATGTTATTTGCTCCCTCAGGGTAGCGGTACGGCGTGCTGACGCTGACGCCCAGCACTTTGGCATAAAATTCGGCACTCGACGCATCGCCCCATGATCGACGCATGATTTGCGTGGGCGTGCTGGCAGGCTCGAGGGTGATGACGTTGGCACTTAACCAGCCATGACGCTTTAAGTAATCTGCCATCGCCTCGCCCAAGCCCGGAATACCACTTTGGTTGACCACCGTCGGAGCGCTGGTTGGCAGCACCAGGTCGCTTGAGGTTGGCGCTTGAGTTAAAACTGTCTCGAGTTTGGCTTTGATGTCGGCGTCGTTTGGAATCAGGTACGAACCGGCAATAATTTGCTGTCCAGCCACATTATTTTCGGTGGTTGGGAGGGTGTCAAAGTGCGGGGTCAAACCCCTGGCGGACGCCAGCATTTTTTGCACCAAATCTGGGGTCACGTTGGTGATGACATCGTTTTGCAATCCCGATATCAAAGTCGGCAACAAGCCAAACGCGGCTGGGCTTTTGACCTTCGCCAGCAGTTGTCCAATCACATCTTTGCCACGATCCATGCGGGCGTAATCGCTGCCAGTGCCGTGACGAAAACGCAAATATCCGACCGCTTTCTTGCCGTCCAGATGCGAATTTCCGGCGGGCAGATCAATATAGAGATTGGCGGCGCGGTCTGTGTATTTCATGGCTTCGGGAAGGTTGACGTTAACACCGCCCAAAGCATCGATGACCTTCTCGACCAGTTCAACATTAAAAACCACATAGTAATCGATTCCCACGCCAAGAAGCGACTCCGCCGAGGCTTTTAATTGCGCCACACCGCCTTGCAGGTAAGGCTCTTCAGCGCCTGGGTCTTTGAGCGCCGTGAATCCAGCCTCGAGCATCGCCGCTTGACCGCCGTCAAAGAAACTCGCGTTGATTTTGTGATAGCCGTATTTGTCGTTGACCAGGGTATCTCGGGGAATGGACATCACATCCAAACGCCCAGGTTGAACCCGCACAAACATCATCGTGTCGGTGCGTCCATTGTAGCGTTCTGCCCCTTTGCAGGGTTCGGCTGCCAAACCGATTGGTCCAAAACCAGGTTTGCAGTAGGCGATGTCTCGCCCAGCAATGATCATGTTGAAGGTTGGAACGTCACCGCTCGGCGTGTACCAGTTGGGGGTTGCTATGCTGCGTTTTTCGGGTTTGGCTTCGACGATGTAATACGACGCAAGGCTGAGAATGGCTGCCATCAAGCCACCGACTTGAAAGGCGCGACGCCAGCTCATGCGTTTCTCGAGGTGCAAAACAATTTAGAATTGAAGGTCAACATGCTTTTCTCTCAATCTCTCGAGCCTTGCCAAATACCAGCATAATTTAGGATATGAGCCTGAGGTGATAGTTTAGTCGCCGCACTCGAGATCATCGGGAATTTGACCCTCGAGCTTCAGGCGCTCGAACGCCGCCAGGGTGCGCGGGTGAACGGGCACACCCTTTTTTTGCAGGTATCTCACTTTGCACGCCACCGCCTCAGCAAAAGCTTTTGGCAAGTCCTGAAATGCCAATTCCCTGATGTGATGGTTGACCCCGCGCCCTGGTTCGGTCACATCGGCAACGTACAGGCACATTGCCAGCAATTTGTCCTCTCGAGGGGCGGTGGTGTGGTCTTCGACGGCATCCAGAATCTCGGTGTCGTTAAAGCCGTAACCTTCCAAGATCGCCCGTCCAGCCCGCCCATGAACCGCCAGCGGGTGCGCGGCATCCATCTCGGATTCTGGAGGCGCAAGACGCAGCAATTCCTCGCCTGGCAAATCCCTGGCGATGTCATGCAAGACCCCCGCCAGATAGGCTTTGAATTCGTGCAAACCGTTGGAGTGCGCAATGTCTTTGGAGAGTGCTGCCACCCGCAGAACATGCTCGAACCGTTCTGGCTTGACCATGGTGCGCACCCGCTCGAGCCAGAAGTTTATCGTGTCCGAACCTTCGATGTCAGTTTCGGTAAAGTTGGTGTTTGGTGATGAACTGGTTGACGCTTTTGGGGACGAGGTACTCAATCGGTGCTCCTTGGGCAATCCGGGCGCGAACAATCGTGCTCGAGGCGTTCACACCCAGCCAGTGAAGCTCGAGTGTCCCTGAAGGCAGGGCTTGTAAAGTATACGGCGCAAAGACCGATTTTGGTTCAGTAACAGCTAAAGAAACACCTCCAGAATTCTCACGGTCTGCGACCACCAAGGTTGCCAGGCGCAAAATCGTTTCGGGTTCAAACCATGTTTCAAGCGACATTGCCGCGTCGCGCCCCGTCAGCAAGAAAATCTGGCTCTCAGGCTCGAGGTCATGTAGGCGCTCGAGGGTCTGGGCGGTGTAATGCGGACCTGGGAAGTCAAGCTCGAGGCGTGTGGCTTCCAAAAGCGGGTACTCGAGTGCGGCACGGCGCACCATCTCAAAACGTTGCTCTGGCGTGGCTCTGGGGGTTTTGTGCGGCGGGTCGCCGGTGGGCGAGAGCAGTACCTTGTCCAGCCCGAGTTGATAGCCAAATTCGATGGCAGCCCCCAAATGACCCCAGTGAATCGGGTCGAAGCTGCCACCGTAAAAACCAATTTTACGCGTTTGGATCAAGTAACCCTCGTGCCGTCATGATACTCGAGCGCCCAGTCTTAACGTAAGACCTCGAGCGCTTTTTCCAGCATCGCATCGCATCCAGTGCGGTTTATAAGCTCCAGGTCGTCTTTGAGGGCAATATCTGGCGTGACAAATTCTGGAAAGAACGTGCCGTCTGGTCGGACGCTTTTTGCCGCAGTCATCAGCAAAAACGATCCATCGGAGATTTTGACTCCAGCCACCGCCGTGTTGGCAACGCCGGCGGTGCGTTCGCCAATCACCAAACCCCGCTTGGCGGTTTGAATGTCCAAACCAAAATACTCGGCTGCCGAGGCGCTCTGGTCATTTACCAGAACAGCCATTGGCAAAGTCCACTTGGCGGCTTGCGCGATTTTGTAGGTCAACCGTTTTTGACCGTTGATGACCTGTTCGATACTGCCTTGTCTGTAGACCGCCTGAAAATTGGCGAGCGGTTGTTTGGACACCAGCCGCCGTTCCAAACCGTCTGGAATAAACGCGCTCACGCCCGCCATCTCGTCCTCGAGATTGCCACCGCCGTTGTTGCGCAGGTCAACCACAATGGCTCTGGCTTTTTTGGCTTGCGCCTCGAGCACCAGCGCATGGATGGTCTGCCCGACTTTGGGTGTGGGAATAAAACCTGGCACGCGCAAGACCGCCACGCCATCGTCGCGCAGTTTCAGGCTTGGCAAGCGAAGGCTGGAAATGGTCTGAGGCTCGAGCCGAATGACAAAACTTTTGTTTTGCCTGAACACGCTAATCCTGGAGCGACTCTTGATCGATTCGGCAACTTCCCAAGCCTCAAATAATTTCTCAATCGTGGTCAGAGCTTTGCCATTCAACCCCAAAATCCAATCGCCACGTTTGAATCCAGCCCGTTCAGCGCTCGAGCCTTCGATCATCCCATCGACAAAAACCCTGGATTCTTTTAACACCCGCAAGTCAAGTCCAAAACCAAGACTCGAACCCGTGCCACTGAAATACGCCAGCACCTTCTTTGCCCCGCCAGCAATAAAATGTGTGTGGATGTCGTCCAGTTCTTTGATCATGGCATCAACAATTGGATAGGCACTTTCGGCAGGACAAGGGTTTTTGTCTTTGCAGGCGGCATCGAGTTTTGGCTGGTACTTGTCGGCGAAGCCGCGCACGTTGGCGCTCGAGAATCCCCCGTAATTCAAAACCAGAAAGTAATTCACCTCGTCAAAGACATCTTGTGCGCTGACGGTGGCGGCGCTTGAAGTGGTCAGGCTGAGAATGGCAAGAACAAAAGCAAAAATAGTTTTTTTCATGGTTCACCATTCAAAAACCCTCGAGCTTTGACACTCGAGGGCGCGAGAGCAGACTGGCTTATTTGGGTTTGGCGAAGGTTTTGTCGGTGAAACTTGGGTTGATCAGAATATTTGAGGTTGCAGTATCGATGGAGAGTTCTGTACCCTGATAAAGTTTGCTGGAAAAAGCGACCTTGATACCGTCAACCGTGCGGAAATCACCGTACACCGAGTTTGTTTCGTCTTCTTTAGAACCCAGAACTGTTCCATCGGCATCGAAAATCAAGTTGCTGACCGCGCCTTTTGTGCTGATCGTGACCGATTCACCCTTGACACCACCAGGCAATTCCACCATGCCGTTGCTGCTTGCCGCTTCAAACTCTTTTGTTCCAAAGCGCAGAGCGAAAATACCCTGGTACAAAGAATCTCGAATTGGTTTGGCTTGCGCTGCGGGTAATTTGACCGTACCAGAAGCCTCGGTCCAAGTCCAAGCTTCCTTTGGATCAACCTGAATGATCTGAGCCAAATTGCCCACCGCACTCAACTCGAGGCGCACCAATTCTTTGCCAAAATCGACCATTGAAACACCGTCCAACGCCCCCGCCACAACCCCATTTTGGTAGATGGTCAAGGTTGCCTTTTCCTGGTAGGTTTTCAGGTTCTCGAGCGCCTGCCCGCCTTGGATGATTTTGGCTTTCTCGAGCAACGCCAGGGTTTTTGGGGCGATGGCGGTTTGAGCCAGAACCGCGCCGATAAATAAAGTACTGAACAAGAATGCCAGTTTTTTCATGAATCTCCTTGAAATTTGTTACGAGATGAAGTGGGCGAAAGTTCCGTTTGTGGATGAGAGGATGACCTTTGAAATATTTTTTTAATTTTAAGGGAGTTCAATGAGATCACACTTGTTCAAAGAGGATTTGTTCAGTGCTCAAGCTTGCAAGGTGGTTGTCAGTCTGACGCAGATTCAAGTTTTCAAATCCTCAAGAAAAAGGCTCGAAGCGAACGGCAGCTCGAGCCTCTAGAATCCTTTAGCGAACCGCTTTCAACTCTTCCCCTCGAGCCTCAAAATACTGCCCCTCATCGGTGCGCACATCCACTGTTCCTTTTAGCGGGTTCAGCTTCACGACCTTGCCCACCAAACTCGAGTCGTTGTGGCTGCACACCTTCGCACCCTTGCGCGGCAAATCTTTAAGCAGTTCAATGTACATGTCATGCTCGTACTGCAAGCAGCAGAGCAAGCGCCCACAAGGTCCAGAAATTTTTTCTGGATTAAGCGGCAACTGCTGATCTCTGGACATCCGAATCGTGACCGGCGTGAATTCTTGCAGGTGATGGCTCGAGCAATTTTCGGTGCCGCACACCCCCAGCACACCCATGATCCGCGCCTGATCCCGAGCGCCGACCGCATGAAAATGAATCTGGGCGCTGGTTTTGGTGTTCAAATCCTGTACCAGACCGCGCAGTTCAATTCGTTCCTCGCTCGAGTAACTGACGGTCAAACTTGTGCCGTCCAGCGTGATCTCGACGCAGATAATTTTGACGTTCAAACGCCGTTCGCGGGCTTTGGCACGCAAAAACCATTTCAGGTCGCCCGCCTCCACCTCGAGCTTGGCGTGTTGCTCCAGGTCTTCGGGGGTGGCGATGCGTTCGATGCGTCCCGCCGTGACCGCCTGCGGGCTGTTGTCCTTGGTGCGAACCGTGGCGACCTCCAGACCGCGTCTGGATTGCACCACCACGCGGGTATCGATGCCAATTTCCAGCAATGGATTCTCGAAGGCGTACAATTTTGGTCCGTTGTCGAAACGAATCCCTTGGGTTGTCATGAATTGCTCCAGTTCATAATTGCAGTTTACCCCTCGAGCGAATCCAGAAAAGTTACGGGCGCTCGAATCGCTTTCTCGAGCAGCGGCTTGTACTCCCGTTCCCGAATTTCAAATGCGCCAAAACGCTCGAGATGTGGATTTTGAATTTGGGCATCGAACAACATAAAATTTTGATTCCGAAGGTGTTCGACCAGGCGCACCATTGCGACCTTGGAGGCGTCTGGGACAGCGTAAAACATGGTTTCGCCAATAAACGCACCGCCAATCACAATGCCCAAAATGCCAGCCGCCAGCCCATTCTCAAACCAAGTTTCAAAACTAAACGCGAAACCGGCACGGTTTAACTCGAGGTAAATTTCTTTTAACTCATGTGTGATCCAAGTCTCTTCGCGGGCGGCGCAACCGTTTATCACGCCGATAAAATCGGAATTGATACGGGTTTCAAAACGCCCAGAGTTCAGCGCTCGGCGCAAACTTGTCGGCACATGAAAGCGTTCATCCAGGGGAATTAAGGCATGGCGGCGGCTCGAGTACCAGCCCAAACCCTCGCCGTTGTCCATCAAGAAATAACCTTCAGAATACGCTTGAATGATGGTATTCACATCGAGCATGGAGGTTTAATTCTTCTGGCAGGATTGGCATATGCCATGAAATTCGACGTTGGTTTTTTGAACTTTAAAACCAGACAAGCCTTTAGAAGCCACAGTGCTTAAGTCTGGAAGCTCGAGCATCACGTCAAAAACCTCACCGCAAGAATCGCAGATGAAATGGTAATGCCCGTCCAGCCTGGCATCGTAACGCGTGGCTTGACCAGGTTGTTGAATCCGAATCAAATGCCCCTCGAGCGCCAACGCCTCGAGCGACCTGTAGACTGTCCCAAGTGAAATATTCGGCACGGTTTCTCGCACGGTTTCAAACACACGGGCAGCATCAGGATGCTCGCGGGAGGCTTGCACCACCTCGAGCACGGCTTGACGTTGACGGGTAAAACGAATGATTGCCATAAGACCTCGAAGTTACCGAGAATCGGAGTATACCCAGGTTTGGAGAGGTTTTTCAACGCAATTATGAGATCACTCGATTTGAGTGAGCCGCGACACAGCCATTTTGCGATTCAAGGGCTATGCTCGAAACAAGTTAAAGCTCGAGCATTCTTGGAGGTTTTATGCGAAATAAACTTGCGTTCTTCGGTATCTCGAGCGTCTTGGTTTTCGGCGGTCTTGGAACACAAATTACCGCTCAAACCGCTTTTGTGGACGTGCCAAGTTGTCACTGGGCGGTTGAAGCGATCAATCAAATCTCGGGCGAAACTTCGGTCACTCCAGCGCAAAACGCCAGCACCGCCGCAAACGCCTTCAGGCAGGTTTTTGAAGGTATGAAATGCGCCGATCCAAACTGGACGTTGCAATTCATTCAAAACGCTCCAGACAGCCTTCGCGCCCTGATCGCTGGCGACCCACTGAAAGGCTTCAGTCTGGCTGGCGTGACCGCTACCGTCTCGAGCAACACCGCCAAAGTGAATTTCAAACTGAATATCACCCTCAAAAATGGTTTGAACGTCGCCAGAATCGGCAACGCTCAACTGGTGGCAGACAAAAAAATGGGTTGGAAGGTCGTTTACTCGAGCCTCAGCGCTTTAAACCTGCCAGTCTTTCCAAAATAATTACAGCCTTGCGGTGACAGCCATAAACTTGATGTTCGGACCTTCAAAACCGTCAGAACTGACCGAAACAAACACGACCATGCTCGAGTCTGAAACGAAAACACTGTGCATTCTGTAATCTGCCGCGCAACGTCTCGAGCTTGGTAATTTGGTGTCGTTTTGCAAAACCCGGACGGTTTTTCCAGTCAAGGTTAATTTCATAAGTTGCGGCGCGTGACCGTCACAGTCCGTCTCCGCGCCGCCGTCACGCATCGAAAGCTCGAGACGGTACGCTTTGCCCTTCGCGCTGAACTCGAGCGTGTTGTCCATCACAGCCCCCTGAGCGCCACCCAAAGCACCTGCGACAAAACGACCCTGGTTGCCGATTAGGATGCCATATTTTTTCAACATCGGCGCAGCTTTGGTCAATACTGCCGCCCGTACTGCCGCCGTGCTCGAGTTGTCGGTTTGAGTATCAACATTTAAACTGGCGACCAACGTGTTCTTGGCAACGTCAACCACATCAATGCCTGCATATGGAAAACCAGTCCCGTCACCGATAGCCGCCTGACCAAATGCCAGATACGCGCCGTTCTTTGAAAAACCAACAAAATCAAAATGTGCAATGTCCCCAGCTTGAGCCAACGACAGACCAAGAAAGCCGATCAACAAGAATTTTTTCACCCCAAAAGCATAACTTGATCCTTGCACGTTAAGGGTTCAAGCTTGGTACGCTAGAGCCTATGGAAATCCGAGAGTACACCCGAAAAGACCGCCTGGCGTGTCTGCGCGTGCTCGATTCCAACATTCCAGGATTCTTCCCGCCCGAAACCCGAGATGATTTCACCGATTACCTCGACGAGATTGACAGCCCAGGTCACACGTTTTTTGTGCTCGAGAATCACAGCAAGCACCTGATCGCCTGTGGTGGAATTTACATTTTTCCAGGCGCTGTTCTTGCCAGCCTGAATTGGGGGATGGTCGCTCGAGCCTACCACCGCACCAGAATTGGTGCTGCCCTGCTCGAGTACCGCCTGAACTGGCTGCGCGACACCGCGATTGTCCGCACCGTCATACTGAATGCTCCTCCAGCCGCAAGCGGATTTTTTGAACAATTTGGTTTTGTGTTTGAAACCAGTATTGAAAATCCTGAAGCTACCGGTCTTCAACGCCTCGAGATGCGGCTTCAATTGCGCCCATGACCTTAACCGCGCACCGCAAAATCATGCTTGAGCGAACACTCAAAATGCAGCTCGGGCATCCGCAACCCGAAAGTTTCGAGTCTTTGATTGCGTGGTTGAAAATGAAACTCGAGAAGCGGCTGAAAGCCAAGAAGAAAAAGTGAATTTTCACGCACTGGTGCTAAACTTTTTACATGGCAATAACACCCGAGCAAATGATTTTAGATGCCGCAAACACAAACGTTCGCCTCGAGTTTGTGCGTGGCATTCCGCTTTGGGAAGCCAGCCCAGTCGCGGGGCATCAACTCGAGATTTTCCGAATTCAGAACAGTATTAAGAGAAGTGATGACTCTCAAGCTTGTGCCTGTACCCACCTTTCAGACACGCTTTTTAAGTTTGGCGAGGGTTCACTCAAACGCCCCGACATTGCGATTCTGTGCCAAGAATTAAAACCCGAACAACTGTACAGCGCCCTCGAGATCATCCCCGAAGCTGTGGTCGAAGTGATTTCCGAAGGTTACGAATACAAAGACCTCGAGATTGCGCCCCAGTTTTACCTGGGTTTGGGTGTGAAAGACGTTTTGATTCTCGAGCCACGGCTTAAAGTTGTGTATCACCACCGAAAAGACAGCAAAACCCGACTCGAGTCACCTGTAAAATTGAGGCTCGAGTGTGGTTATGAAATTGAGGTTTAAAATTTAATCAAGTGGCGCAATCGTAAAAAATTTAAGAATTCGGCTGGAGTCAAAATAACAGCTTCTCCAAGCGTTTCCAATTCCAAAACACCAATGTTATCGCTGCTGACCAAAGCATTGGCTAGACCTTGTTCAACAATGGCGATTAAGAAATTGTCCTTTGGGTCTTTTGAGTCTCTCGAGTTTTGGTTGCCCCGCACGTACAAACCGTCAGAATGAAGTTGATTGACCAGCGCACCAATCCGATTGCGTTTCAAACGCTTTTTCAAACGTGGGTACGCGCAAACCAATTTGATTTCCTCGAGTAATTCAAGGTTGTACAACACCACAAAAGCCCGATGTTCCCAAGCAAGAACAATTTGTCCACACAAACCATTGGGGTGAAGCATTGCACTGATAAACACGTTCGTATCCAGAACAACTTTTAACACTAGCCTCTAGCATCCCGCACAGCCCTTTGAGCCTCGAGTGCCAGCATCAACCCATCTTCTTCGGACAAATCATGATTAACAGCGTCATCCTCAAGAATTGCCCGAAAATTATCGGCTCGACGCTCGAGTTCGACGAGCGCTTGTTCAATCACATCGGCTTGCGAGGTTTTTAAACTGCTCTGAAGCTTTTCGATGCGTTTCAGTGCATCTTTTGACAATGCGATTTCCATAGTCAGATTGTACATGATAAGCTCGGGTTTTGCTCGAGTCACCCGTAAAATTGAAACTCGAGTGCGGTTGTGAAATTGAGGTTTGAATGCGAGATTTGAGCTTGTTGAAACCTTTCTGTTGTACTAAAATCATACCATGAGTTCAATGCCTGAAATTAAAAAACTCAGTGTTTCAGATCGCCTTGATTTGCTCGAGAGTATTTGGGAGAGTTTGAGCCTTGAAGATGCTGTTCCAGAATTAACGCAAGCACAAAAACTCGAGATTGATCGGCGACTTACTGCCCATGACGCGAATCCAAGCCGAGGTCGTTCTTGGACTGAAGCCCGAGTGTGATTGTGAGATCGAGGTTTGAATAAATGATTGAATTTATTAAAGTTGTTTTAATTATTGTATTTTTTTACACTTTTCTTATTTTAACTTTTGGGGTAATCATTAGATTAGTAGTATCGTACAGTCTTTTAAGTGATTGCATTCAAATAAAACTGTATGGGGATTCTTACCGAAAAATTTACTATGAAAATATCCAAGAAATTACGTATTGGAATCGAGAAACTGCACTAAAAAACTTTTGGTGTACGTTTGTTTTTAGGGAAAGAAATTCTGACCTTTTCCGATTTTTCAATCCCGTTGTTGTAGTTATGAATGGTAGTACATTTAAAGTTTTAATCACACCTCCAAATCCAAAAGAATTTGTCGAGAAAGTGAAATGACTTAAAAGCCAAGTGAAATCAGATGAAATTCAACTCAATCCTGCATTGCGTCGATTGGCAAAATAAAGAATCTCGAGCTTCCCAAATTTCCAATTCAATTGACAGTCTTGACCCGTTTGTTCACGTAATCCATCAACACATACTGCCCAACATTGTGCGGCGTGGTGAAATACGCTTTTCCATGCGTCATCTCGGCGACTTTTTTCACGAACGCAATCAAATCGGGGTCCCTTGCCAGCATGAACGTGTTGATCTGAATGCCTGCACGTCTGCATTGCGCGACTTCACGAATGGTTTCACCCAGCACAAACGGGTCTAAACCCCAAGCGTTTTTGTAAATTCTGCCGTCGGGCAAGGTTAACGCCGAGGGTTTACCGTCGGTAATCATGATGATTTGCTTCATGTCTTTGTTCTCGCGTTTTAACAGTTGTTGCGCGAGTCTCAAGCCGCCTGCGGTGTTGGTGTGGTACGGACCAACTTGGCATTGCGCCAGCTTACCCAAGGGTATCTCTTCGGCAGAATCGTGAAACAACACAAACTTGATCGTGTCCCCCGCGTATTGCGTGCGAATCATGTGCGCCAGCGCCAACGCCACTTGCTTGGCAGGGGTGAACCTGTCCTCGCCGTACAAGATCATGCTGTGCGAGCAGTCCAGCATCACAATGGTTGCGGCGCTGCTTTTGTACTCGGCTTGCCGCACCACCAGATCGGATTCCTCGAGGTTCTCGAGTCCTTTTGCCATCGTGTTGGTCAGGGTTGCGCCAATGTCGAGGTTGAGGGTGTCACCAAATTCGTAATCTTTCAGGTCGCCCGTCATCTCGACACCCGAGGCGTATTCTTTGGTGTCGTGTCGTCCCATGCTCGACTTGCCCAGACCACCGAGCAGGTCGCGCAAGGTTTTGTAACCCAGGAAATCGATGCTTTTGTCGGTCAGTTGAAATTGCGCCTGCCCTGGGTCGCCCGCGCCGCCTTGACCGCTGGCTTCGCTGGGTTGCGGGTCGTCAACGCGAATGTAACCCTCGTCTTTCATGCGTTGAATCATCTTGGAAATTTCCTGGGAAAGGCGTGTTTTGTCAAAATCTTTGGTACTTTGCGCCTCTTTGAGCATGTCTTCAGGAATTAGGTCGCGTTCCATTAAAGCCTGCAAGATCGCCTCGCGCAACTCGTCCATGCTCTGCCCAGAGTTGGGGTCTGGGTCGTAAGGATTGTTGAACGCCGACCCAATGATTGAATCGCGGATCATTTCCATGATGCTCGAGGTGTCAATGTCGTCTAAGGTGGATTCGTATTTGGAATAACGGGTCGAGCGGGTTGTGGTTTGCATAAAAGACCTCACTCTCGAGCTTCTGGCAGTCCATCTGAGATTTCGGTGTTGATTTTTTGTAAGAATTCGGCTACGGATTGGGTTTTTAATTCGCCTCGACGGTATGCAGCACTGGTTTCCTTGGCTTCAGCGATCATTGAATTACGTCTTCGTTTGCTGCATTCACGTTTTAGATTTTCGAGAACATCTATTTGATCGTCAAGGGATAACAACTCAAAATTGATAAATATTTTATCGAGGTCTGTTAATGATTTTAAGTTATTGCTCGTTCCCAATTGCTGCAATGCTTGCAAGGTTTCTTGTAAGTTACGGGTTGCGAATTTTCCAGACTGCATTGCTTTTGTTGCGGCGTTGCTTTCTTGAACGAATTCCTCATGACGCTTGTTTTTGAGAATTCGATTTGAAATCTCGAGTTGTTCGTGTTTTGGTAAGTCTTGAATCACGTCCATTATTTGCTCGAGTGTCATCTGAACCTCCAAGCGAAATCATTCCATTAATTCCAGCGTCCACCACGTCCACGGACTTGTTCTGGCTCGGCGGCGGCGTAGCCAAATTCTTCGCTTCTCGAGACTTTCTTCTTGCCGTACAAACCCTCTAATATAAATTCGGCAGCGGACAGGGTGTGCGCGTCGCTTTGCCCTTCGGCAAGGTCGCGGGCGTAACGCAGCAAATTCGGAACTTTATCCAGGGCTTTCACGGCGACGCTCGAGCCGCCAACTTGCGGAATGTTCAGGACGTTGCCCGCCTCAAACCAATCCTCGAGTTCTTTGGTGTTCAGTTTCCCAGCGCGTCTCGAGAAGACCGCGCCGGCGGCTTTGCGGATCATGTCTTTGGCGATGGTGTCCGCGCCTTTCAACTCGCCCTCGTACTCGAGTTCCATCTTGCCGGTGATGGCGGGAAGTCCGGCGTACAAGTCCAGCGGTCGGGCAACGGCGTCAGTATTCTCGAGCAGTGATCTGCGTTCGGCGTTGCTGGCGACCAGTTCGATCAAACTGATTGGCAGGCGTTGCGAGACACCAGATTGCTTGTCCACGCGGTTGTCATCGCGGGCTTGGAAGGCGACCTCTTCGATAATCTCGGCGACAAATCCTGGAATGTCGGCTCGAGAACTCACGTCGGTTTCTTGACGGGTGATTTCCATGCCGCGTGCAATGTCGCTCGGGTAATGCGTGCGAATTTCTGAACCGATACGGTCTTTGAGTGGTGTAACGATCTTGCCCCTTGCGGTGTAATCTTCTGGGTTGGCGCTGAAGACCAGCATCACGTCAAGCTCGAGCCTGATTGGGTAGCCTTTGATTTGCACGTCGCCTTCTTGCATGATGTTGAACAGACCGACTTGAACTTTTGGCGCAAGGTCGGCAAGTTCGTTGACGGCAAATATTCCTCGGTTTGCCCTGGGCAACAAACCGTAATGGATGGTCAGTTCGTTGCCGAGGCTTTCACCCATGCGGGCGGCTTTGATCGGGTCAACGTCGCCGATCATGTCGGCGACGGTCACGTCTGGCGTGGCAAGTTTTTCGACGTAACGGTGCGCCCTGGGCAACCAGCCAATTTTGGTGGCGTCGCCGTCGCGCTCCAAGATTCGTTTTGCCTCGCTCGAGATTGGGTTTAACGGGTCGTCATGGAGTTCTGTGCCCAGAACATAAGGCACTTCAGGATCGAGCAGCTCGGTGATGGCACGTAAAATTCTGGATTTGGCTTGACCGCGCAAACCCAGCAAAATAAAATTCTGCCTTGCCAGCAGGGCGTTCACGACTTGAGGGGTGACGGTGTCTTCGTAACCGACGACGCCAGGAAAAATTTGTTCGCCGGATTTAATCTTGTTGATCAGGTTTTCGCGGACTTCATCTTGAACGCTGCGGGCGCGATAACCAGAGGCTTTGAGATCTAAGAGGGTTGAGGCTTTCATTGCACCATCCTTGTTGACAAGAGGGCGAAGGGAGGAATCTTGACCCCTAGCCTACCAGTCCAGCGCAAACCCGACTGTGCCTTGCATGACGGGATGCTCAAAAGTCAAATGCGCCAACACCCGTGTAAAACAAGGTTTCTCGGGTATTTGTGCCGAAAATCAGCAATTTGGCTTAAACTAATCCATTAGAAGTGCCACATCATCTCGAGAATGGACGCGCATGTCACGAATTTTGCTGATTGAAGACAACCCAGATCAGGCGTTCGTTGCCAGCCGTTTTCTCGAGCGTGCAGGTTTTGCCGTGGCGCACGAACTGACGGGTGCGGCAGGTTTGGAGGCGGCACGGGTTGGCATGTTCGATCTGGTCATGCTCGATTACCAACTGCCTGACACCGACGGTTTGACGCTGCTCGAGAAACTCTTGCCGTTCGGTGCGCCCGTGATTTTGGTGACGGGTCGCTCTGAGGCGCAACTGGCGGTCAAGGCGCTGCACGCTGGTGCAGCCAATTACATTGTCAAAGACTCGCATTACCTGGCAAAACTGCCCGACATTGCCAGGGACACGCTCGAGCGGGTTCAGGCGCAAAGCCTCGATTTGATTCCACCCAAACTCGAGCTTGACGAGAGCGAGACTTTGGAACGTTTCCGCCAGGTGGTTCGCGGTGCGCTCGCGCCACTGGTCAGCGTGTTTCACGAGCGTGTCAATTCTCAGCCGTTTGGTGATGCAGTCGAGGAACTCGAGCGGGTGCTTTCGAGTGCCGAGATGGTCTTGGATGAGGAACTCGAGGTGTTGGATCAGTTGTTGTACGAAGCAATGTCCAAAGTGCTGGCGACTGCCCAAGCCCAAGCGTAAAAAGCTCGAGTTCTTAAAACTCGAGCCATCTTGATGGGTGCTTTGTTTTACGCGGCTGGGGTGGCTGGTGGAATCACGGCTTCAATCTCGAGCGTGATCTTGATTTCATCGCCGACCACCAAAGCGCCAAACTCGAGCACTTGATTCCAGGTCAAATCCCATTCTTTGCGCGAAATTTTGCCGGTGGCGCTGGCGGCGGTGCGCGTCATGCCCCAAGGGTCTTTGATGGCAGCCACAGTTTCAACCTCGAGCGTGACAGGTTTGGTGATGCCGTGCATGCTCAGATCGCCGGTGACGGTGTATTCGTTGCCACCTTTGGCTTGAACATTGGTGCTTTTGAAGGTGATGGTCGGGTGGGTTGCCACGTCAAAAAAGTCAGGGCTTTTGAGGTGTCCGTCGCGTTGGGCATCTTTGGTGTCGATGCTGCTGGCGTCAATATTGGCTTCAATGCTCTCGAGCGCCCCAGATTCGTTGGTGGTGACTGTTCCCGAAAGGGCTTTGAAGTGACCGCGAACGGTGGAGATTGCCATGTGTTTGACGGCGAAGTCGAGGCTGGTGTGGCTGGCGTCAATGTTCCAAGTTTGGCTCATGTGTTGTTCCTCCTGTTGGGTGATCCCGAACAAATAGTAGTATATATTCCATAGTAATTAATAATGTAAAGTAAAATACCAACTCGTGCTAAAATAAATTGGTGAACGAGGTACAACCATCCTGTCCAGCCGTGGAAGCCATTTCTTTTCTGCAAGAGAAATGGGTTTTGTACATTGTACGTACCCTGCTGGACGGCACCAAAGGCTTTAATGAAATCCGCCGAAATGTCGGCAACTGCAACCCCAGCACGCTCTCAGAACGCCTCGAGATGCTCGAGTCGGAGGGCATTGTCAGTAAAACCGTTCACAGCACCATGCCGCCACGCACCAGTTACAGGCTGACCTGCGCGGGCTATGAGCTTCAAACTGTTGTGGCTGCCATTGATTCCTGGGCGCGAGTCCATTGGAAACCAGTCCCAACACCCGAACTCGAGCCAGCCTAAATTTTACAAACCCAATTTCGTGGTGACTGCCGCGATTAAAGCTGCGTCGGCAGAGGCATTTTCGGGTTCGTACATTGTAAAATGATGCTGCATCGAAATCCAGGGTGCGCGGTCATCGGTTTTGTCCGTCGCAGGGTTCACGCCGTACACACCATCGCTGCCCAGCATCCAAAGACGTTCCTTGGCTAAACCCGCCGCATCCAGATGCTCGAGCGTGTCCAAATACAGGTACAAACCCCTGCGAAAACCGTTTGCCGTGAACCTGTGTCATAAGTTTTGCTGCTTGGGTTTTTGCGCATCTGGAATGATCGGGTCGCCCTTTTCCCCATTTTATTTTATGATTTCGCACCCGTAACCCACAAAATAACCGTAATCGGGTTTAAAACAAGTTCAGGACGCGAGCCACACGCGGTCAAAAACAATGAAGTCAACACAGCAATTGGGCGTAGCAACATAAAAACCTCGAGCATTCAGGATGAGTTTGAATATCGGGTTCCAGTATTGCATTTTGGGCAAGAAACACAAGGCAAAAAATCACACCACAAAACCAAACGGTATCGTGTAAAACAGTTTTCAAATCTCGAGAAACTACGAGGCGACCACGGGTTTGGGCAGGTCAATCAACTTCAACATCGGAATTTCCTTGCAATTGGTCAAAAACGGACAACGCTGACACTCGCCGTAAATTTCTTGCGGCAATGTGGCTTCCTCACGGGGGATTCTGGCATAGCCACAACGTTCAAAAAAGCGTTGCTCGTACGTCCAGGCGAACAAGCGCTTCAAACCCCAGTCCCGAGCCATTCTTTCCGCGCCAAGCACCAACCAACGCCCCAAACCCTTGCCTTGATAATTGGGCGCAACCGCCAAACCGCGAACCTCCGCCAAATCTTCTGCCATACGGTGCAAACCTACCACTCCCGCAAACCCATGATGTTGATCCTCGAGCAACAAAAACTCGTGAATCGTACTCGCCAGCAGTTCAGGACTACGCTCGAGCATCCGCCCACGTTCCGCCCAATATTTGATGAGGTCATACAGTCTTGGGATGTCCTCGAGTGTCGCCGCACGAAGCTCGAGCGGAACGGCAGGGGAGAGTTGAGGCAGCGGGTTGGCGGGTTGAAACTCGAGCGGGTTGGGCATTTTTGGGTTTCCTCCTTTGGGAAAATGAATAAATTGATGCAACGGCAAGGCACATGGCAATGCGCCCCTACGGATTTTGGATGGATTTTCTGGCAGCTTCAATGGCTTCTTGAACCCGAATTGGGGCTGTGCCGCCGTAGCTAGTTCGGGCGTTGACACTTGCTTCCACCGTCACCACCTCGAGCGCTGCCAGTGACAGTTTTGGATGCGCTTGCTCGAGTTCGGAAGCTGTGAGTTCCCAAAGTTGACGTTTGGTGTTGACGCACGAACCCACCAGTTTTCCAACGACCTCATGCGCGTCACGAAATGGCACACCTTGACGCGCCAAGTAATCTGCCAAGTCGGTGGCGGTGCTGTACCCTCGAGCCGCCGCGAGTTTGGTCGTCTCGGTTTGCCATGCGCATTTTGGTAGCATCTGGGCATAAAGTTGCAAGATCACCTCGAGCGTGTCGGCGGCATCAAATACGGGTTCTTTGTCTTCCTGAAAATCCTTGTTGTAAGCCAGTGGTGTACCTTTCACGACGGTCAACAATGCCATCAGATCACCAAACACCCGCCCAGCTTTGCCTCGAGCCAGTTCACTCACATCAGGATTTTTCTTTTGCGGCATGATGCTGCTGCCTGTGGTGTGCGAATCGGGCAAGATTACAAAACCAAACTCGAAGCTCGAGTACAGAATCAACTCCTCAGAAATTCTGGACAAGGTCGCCATACAAATGCTGGTGGCACTCAAAAACTCGAGCGCGAAATCCCGAGAACCCACACTGTCCAAACTGTTGCGGGTTGGGGCAGCGAAACCCAACTTTTTGGCGGTGGCAAAACGATCAATCTGCCACGGCGTTCCCGCCAGAGCGCCAGCCCCGAGTGGACTTTCATTCATGCGATTTGCCGCGTCGTAAAACCTCGAGATGTCACGATTGAACATCTCAAAATACGCCATAAACCAGTGCGACAACAAAATCGGTTGCGCCACCTGCAAATGCGTGTAGCCAGGCATGATCGTGCCAAAATTTCGTTCCGCCTCGGACACCATGACCTCACGCAACACCTCGAGTTTGTGCGCCATGCGAAGACAAGCCTTTTTAACCCACAACCGAAAATCGAGCGCCACCTGATCGTTCCTCGAGCGTGCCGTGTGGAGTTTTCCAGCGACAGCCCCAATCAATTCTTTCAAGCGCGTTTCGACGTTCATGTGAACATCCTCGAGTTCGGTACGCCACGGGAACACGTCAGACTCGACCTCTTTTAGGATGTTCTCCAAACCATCCAAAATCTGTTGCACTTCAAAAGCCTCGAGAATCCCAACCGCGCCCAACATGCTCACATGTGCCTTGCTGCCCGCGATGTCCTCGAGTACAAGGCGTTTATCGAAGTCCACGCTGGCATTAAAAGCCTCAACGAGTTTGTCAGTCGGGGCTTCAAAACGTCCACCCCACGGTTTTTTAGTGTTGCTCATGCGAAATCTCCTCGAGTTGGGGCGCGATGAAATAAATATTTTCGCATTGTAATTGGTTTTTGACTGTTCGGATTGGCATGGCTGTATTTGATGCCGTCATCCTCAAAAAAACCTTGACGCTTGTAAAACTCGAGCAAGCCAGGCTCGTCGGTTCGCACCGCAAGCCGCAATTCTTCAATCCCGCTCGAGGTCGCCCGAATCATAATTTCATTCATCAGCCAAGTCGAAAGTCCACGTCCACGGTAAGCGGGCAGAATGCCGAGCCGACCAATCTCCCAAGCAATCGCGCCGTGATACGTGACCTCGGGCGTGCTTTCACCCATCACAGGGTAATAACGCACGCTGCCCACCGCAATACCCTCGAGACACATGATTATCGCGCTGCCTTCACGCAAACTTTTTTCCACCGCCTCAACCGATTCAGTATGTCCGCTTGAGTTTGCGGGTTTCCCAACCCAGCATTCACGCGTGAGGCGTGCAATCAAAGCCGCATCCTCGAGTGTGGCGGTATAAAGTTCTGGAATCATGATGGTTCTTTCAAAAGTTCTGGAATATTTTCAGGCTCGAGCCAGCGAACGCATTTTTGTTTTTCTCGAGCGTACAAAATTTCTCGAGTGGCGCTTTCACCCACATAACCGTCCACGTTCACCACCAGAATTTCGTCTGCCAGATCAATTTTTTGAAAATGTAGTTTCTCTAGTTTTTGTTTGAGTTCCTCGAGTTCGGATTGGGTTTTAGCTGCAAAAATTGCATTTTCGGTTTCTCGGTTTGAAGCGATTGAAAGCACAATTTTCCCAGCCAGAGTTTCCTCGAGATTCAGTTTTGAGAACACGTCATAAAACCGTGTTGAACCGCACAAGCACACGATGGTTGGACGCTCGAGATTTAAGAAGAATAGCGGAATCACCATGCTAAACTCGGCAGTATTTTGCTCGAATTCATCGGTTTCTTGGTCAGTCCAAGTTCCAGCCAGATGAGTCAAATCACGTTTTTTCTCGAGCATCAAAATTCACCTCACAGCCGACTTCAACCCTTTTGCAACCATGTCTAAACTCGAGCTTAAAAAAACTTCCCATCAAAAAATTCTTGAGCAACTTGGGTGTGCAACGGAAAACCCAATGATGCAAAAGATTTCAAAACCGTCACCTCAGACGTTTCGCTCGAGACACTCAAACCCTCGAGCACGTTTGAAGCCTGAACTGGCGCAACCCCAAAAATCAAAATGGTGCTGTCAGGAGCGCTCAAAACATCTGCCAAACGAATTGATTCCGGCTCGAGTTGCAAACCTGTTTCTTCAAAAACTTCTCGAGTCGCACCCATCTGCCACGATTCGCCGTAACCGATAAAACCACCTGGCAAAGCAAGTTGCCCTTCTTTGGGTGGAATGCTGCGCCGAATCACCAACAAACCCAATGCGTCCGTGTTCTCGAGTTTCACGGGGACGAGTGTGACCGCGACGGGCGTGGGATTGCGGTAACTGGTGCGGTTGCAACCCGAGCAAACCCGAGTGTGAATGGGTTGATCGGGCGTGAAGGCTGTTCCGCAGTAACCGCAATGGGCAAATGGGTCGTTCATAAGTTAATCCTTTTGAAGGCGTGCCCGAACTCGAGCGCGAAGGGCATTCAGTTTGATGAATCCGCCAGCGTCGGCTTGGTCGTACACGGTCTCTTTTTCAAACGTGACCAAGGTCGGGTCGTACAGGCTGATCGGGGATTTGCGTCCAACCACCAGCGCTTGCCCCTTGAACATTTTCATGCGGGCAATGCCTGTGGTGCTTTTTGCCACATGGTCAAAGTAGACCTGCATCGATTCGCGCTCACTGGTGAACCAAAAGCCGTTGTACACAAGTTCGGCGTATTTGGCTTGCATACTGTCTCGAGTGTGCAGTACCTCGCGGTCGAGGGTGATGCTTTCGACGGCGCGACGGGCGTGGTACAGGAGCGTGCCGCCTGGGGTTTCGTAGACCCCCCTGGATTTCATGCCGACAAAACGGTTCTCGACCAAGTCCACCACGCCAATGCCGTGATTGCCAGCAATCTGGTTGGCTTTCTCGAGTAACGCGGCTGGGCTTAATTTCTCGCCGTTGATGGCAATGGGGTCGCCTGCTACAAATTCGATTTCGACGTATTCGGGCGTGTTTGGGGTGTCTTCGATGTACTTGGTCAGTTTGAACATGCCTCCTGGCGGTTCAGTCCAGGGGTCCTCGAGAATTCCGCCCTCGAAGCTGTTGTGCAACAAATTGGAGTCCACGCTGTACGGTTTGGCAGCGCTGACTGGGACTGGAATGTTGTGTTTGGCGGCAAATTCCATCAGTTCTTTGCGCCCACTTGGACCCCATTCGCGCCACGGTGCAATGATCTTGATTTCTGGGTTGAGGGCGTAGGCACTCACCTCAAAACGCACCTGATCGTTGCCTTTGCCAGTCGCGCCGTGCGAGATGGCTTCGGCGTTTTCTTTGAAGGCAATGTCCACCAAATGCTTGGCAATCAGGGGTCGGGCAATGCTCGTGCCGAGCAGATAATAACCTTCGTACAGGGCGGATGATCGTTGCATCGGAAAGACAAAATCGCGCACAAATTCTTCGCGTAAATCCAGAGCATATGCGGCAACCGCGCCAGTGTTGAGGGCTTTGACTCGAGCCTCCTCGACCTCCTCGCCCTGTCCAATGTCGGCGGTGAAGCACACAACTTCATAATCGCGCTCGAGTTGAAGCCATTTCAAGATCATGCTGGTGTCCAAGCCACCGCTGTAGGCGAGTACCACTTTTTTCTTGTCAGACATTTTTGTTCCTCCGGTTTCTGGCAGACAGCATAAACCGCCCGTCGATGGCTCGAGTATCCCAGATTTGGGCGCTCGAGTTCAGGAGGGTCGTCGGTTGATGGTCATGGTTTGTCAATGCCCGAGTTTTATTCACTCGACTGCATACTTATTCATATCATTTTGCGGCGTTCGGGTCAAGCTCATCGTGCACCCAAAACTCGAGCACATGATCGATCCAATCGTCAGGCACGCGCCGAGCCGCCAAATACTGCAATTGTTCAACCCGTGACATGGCGTACCAGAATGGAAACCATTCCTCATGCAGCCACAATTCGCTGTTGCCTTGACGCCAACCAGCCCACCAGGGCGGTTTGTCGGGATATTGAACCCAGGGTGGCAGAATCTCGGAATACACAACCCAATATCAACAAAAATTAATGTTCTTATCGTGAGATAGGCTCGAGAAGTGTTGAAGACTGACCATGCCCCAAGCATAAATCTTTGATGGTTTTCACATTCAGAATATACTTTTGGAATGGAAAAACTTAAAGACAAAGTTGCCCTGGTCACTGGCGCGAGTCGTGGTGTGGGCAAAGGAATTGCGCTCGAGCTGGCTGAGGCTGGAGCAATAGTGTACGTGACCGGGCGTTCGCTCAACGAATCTCAACCCAACGATAAGAACATTATTGCTTTCAAATGCGATCATAGCGATGACGATCAAACTCGAGCGGCACTGGCTCGAATTCAGTCCGAACAAGGTCGTTTGGACATTCTGGTGAACAATGTTTGGGGTGGTTATGAAAACATGGTTGAAGACGGTCAGTTCACGTGGGAATTTCCGTTCTGGCAGCAACCACTTTGGCGCTGGGATGCCATGTTTCAAGCGGGAGTTCGGGCTTTCTTTGTGACCAGTCAATTGGCAGCACCAATCATGGTCGCACAAAAAAGTGGTTTGATCGTCAACATTTCGTTCTGGGCAGCACAAAAATTTATAGGCAACGTCATTTACGGCGTTTCCAAAGCGGCAACAGACAAAATGAGCGCTGACATGGCACACGATTTACTCGAGCATCAAGTCTCGGTTGTTTCCCTTTACCCCGGGTTGGTCCGAACCGAAAAAGTGATGGAATCTGCCGAATGGTTTGACCTGAGCAACTCGGAATCCCCAGAATTTATAGGTCGTGCTTTGGTTGGGCTTGCCAGCGACGCAAAACGGCTCGAGAAAACAGGGCAAGTGCTGATTGCGGCAGCATTGGCTCGAGAGTATGGTTTTACTGACACTGATGGGAAATCGCCAAGACCCTTGATCTTAGCTGAGGTTTAACAGCTCGAGCTTTTGTGCGGCGGCTTCAAGGGTCTTCTGGGTTTTGCAAAACGCAAATCTAAAACCAGGAATTGCGGTTTCCCGAGTTGCAGCCGAGTAAAACACGCTCATGGGCATGGCGGCAAGTTTGAACTCTGCAATGATGCGTTTCGAGAATTCTGTGGCATTGTCCGTGAATCTCGAGGCGTCAGCAACGATGTAATACGCGCCTTGAGGATGCCAAACTTTAAAACCAGCACCCTCGAGCGCGGAAGCGAGAAAATCACGTTTTGCCAGGAAACTCGAGCGGAAATCTTGTTCGTAATTTTCGTTTTTCATGCGCTCGAGACACAATGCCACGGCTTCCTGCACGGGGGTTGCCGCCGCGAAGGTCGTCCATTGCAAACCCGCCCGAATCGCGCTGGCGATGGCGGCACTCGAGACGGTCCAACCGATGCGCCAGCCTGTCACCGAGAACATTTTCCCAGCCGAGCCAATCGTGATGGTGCGCTCGCGCATTTCTGGCAGGCTGGCAATCGAGACATGATCCACGCCGTACACCAGTCGGTCGTAAACTTCGTCACTTATCACGTAAAAATCAAACTCGAGCGCGATTTTGGCAATTTGCGCAAGTTCGGAACGGGTAAAAACCTTGCCTGTGGGATTGTGCGGCGTGTTGAGCAGCATCAATTTCGTGTGGCTCGAGCAGGCGGCGCGAAGCTCCTGAAAATCGAGTTCCCACGTTGCCTCCTTGGGATGAAGCGGCACGTAAACAGGCACGCCCCCAGCCAATAAAACTTGTGGTGTGTACGTGTCAAATTGCGGCTCGAGGACAATCACCTCGTCGTCTGGCTCGAGCAGCGCCTGCATGGTGGCATGAAGCGCCTGGGTTGCCCCACAATGGATGGTCACCTCGAGCGTCGGGTCTGGGCAAAACCCCAAACTTGGCTCGAGCGTTCGTCCCAAAGCCTGTTGCAGCCGTCCGTGACCCCTCGGCGGGGCGTACTGATGCAAGTTGCTGGCGAAGGCTTCCTTGGCGGCTTGGAGCACAAAATCTGGCGGCGCGAAGTCAGGGAAACCCTGCCCAAGATTGACCGCACTGTACTGTGCGGCAAGCAAAGTCATCTCGCCAAAGGCGGACGGTAAAAAGCTCGAGTTGCGCAGCGCATAGTCTTTCATCTCGAGCTTTTATCATACCGAGAATGTTGTGGTGATCTGCTTACAATGCCAGAACTTTCGCCATCAAACGCATTTTCTGGTTGACATCCTTGCGTTTTTCCCAGGTTTCCTGAAGCGGCGTGAAATGAATCTCGTCAGCCACCACGCCCGCCATCAAATCGGTTTTGCCCTCCATCAGCGCCTCAACCGCCGCAAACCCCAGCCTCGAGGCGAGAATACGGTCTGCCGCCGTCGGGCTGCCGCCGCGTTGCACATGCCCCAGAATGCTGGCTCGAGCGTCCAGACCTGTCGCCTTGGAGACGGCTTCCATGACTTTCAAACCGCCACCCTCAAAGCCTTCAGCCACCACGATGATGCTCGAGGCTTTGCCTTTTAAGGCGCTTTGACGCACGGTTTCGATGACCTGATCGAGGTGTTCGGGTTGCTCGGGAATCAGTATTTCTTCCGCGCCGCCAGCAATGCCGACGCTGAGGGCGATAAAACCGGCGTGACGCCCCATGACCTCGATAAAAAACAGGCGTTCGTGGCTGGCTGCCGTGTCCCTGATGCGGTCTATCGCCGCGAGGGCAGTGTTGAGCGCCGTGTCGTAACCAATCGTGAAATCTGTGCCGTACAGGTCATTGTCGATTGTTCCAGGCACACCCATCACCTTGATGCCGTGCTCTTGACAGAGGTAATGCGCCCCGTGAAACGAACCGTCACCACCGATCACGACCAAGCCTTCAATGCCAGCCTCTTCAAGCTTTGCCGCAGCCTGTGCACGACCTTCGGGCTCAAAGAAGGCTTTGCAACGTGCCGTCAGCAACACGGTTCCGCCGCGTTGGATGGTGTTGGCAACATCTCGAGGACCCATTTTGATGAAGTCGCCGTCGATCATGCCCGCAAACCCGCGTTTGACGCCGATGACTTCGAGTTCGTGCGCGGTTGAGGTGCGAACCACCGCACGGATGGCGGCATTCATGCCTGGGGCATCGCCGCCAGAGGTGAGTACACCGATTCGTTTCATACGTCCCTCTGATCGTGTTTCATATTTCCCCCTCGAACAAATTATTCTTGATTGATGCTCGAGATTGCCTCGAGCGCGATTTCATAGGCTTTGTTGCGATCTAAACCCAAATTCTGAAGTATTTCTCGGATATCCCTGGCGGTTTTTCCCTCTCGAGCCTGTTCTAAAGCTTTGGTTTCAAAACTGGTGTGGTCTGGGATGGCGGTGTTCGGTGGAAGTCCTGCAACAACGATCACAATTTCACCACGAATCTGCCCCTGTTGGAAGTGGTCAAACGTTTGTTCGAGGCTGCCCCGAAAGACTTCCTCGTGTAACTTGGTCAGTTCCCGCACCACCGCACAACCTCGAGTGACCCCACAAGCTTGCCCCAAATCTGTCAGGGTTTCGAGAAGACGGTGCGGACTTTCGTAAATCGCACTGGTGATGCTCGAGTTGGCAATTTCCGCAATTCGTTCACGACGCTCGCGCCCAGAACGCGGCAGAAACCCGTGATACGAAAACCGAGCGGTGGACAAACCCGACAACACCAGCGCCGGTACAAGTGCTGTCGCTCCAGGCAGTGCCTCGATTTTGTATCCCAAAGTGATCGCCACCGCCACCAACTCCGCGCCAGGGTCGGACAGACCAGGCGTTCCCGCATCGCTGACAAACGCCAAACGCGGGTATTTGCCCAAGACATACGCCGCCCGAGCATTCATGGTGTGCGCGTCAAGGCGCTCGAGGGGCTTGTTGATGCCAAAATGCGTCAATAACCTTCTCGAGTGCCTGGTGTCCTCGCAGGCGATGGCATCCACGGATTTTAAAACCTCGAGCGCCCGAAGCGTGATGTCGCCCAAATTGCCAATCGGGGTTGGGACAAGATAAACAATGCCATTCGGGGGTTCAGTCATGACGGAATCCAGAAACCATCAAGAATATTTTGGGGATTTGAAGGGGCGCAGCATGACTGAAAGCGCAGCAAGCAGCGCCCCTACGAAATTTTTGGTGCATGAGCATCGCAATTGGTCTCATAAAAATTTTTGCACCAACATCGTCAAACGCATCGGCATTTTAAACGTCCCATCTTCAGATGGTGGAAAATCGAGCACCATCATGACCGCCTCGAGATTGAGTGCACCCAAAATATGCGGGAACAATTCACCCGTCTTGTAGAGATCGGCGTCAAAAATGCTCGAGCGAATCCTGGCACGGTGCAAAACCAATAACAGCAAATCGTCACGTCCGGCAAAGGAATTATTGCCAACCTTCAAAACCTGTTCGGGTTTCAAAAGGTGAACAAAACCATCATCCTCGAGTTCGCCGTGAAAGACGCCCAAGGTTTTGGCTTGTTCCCAACTGGCTTTGTCGGTCATCCGAACGAGTATCACAGCGCTTGCATCTTAAGCTTGCTCTTCGCTCGAGGTTGCGGTTTTTTCAGGTTTCAACAGCGGGAATAACAACACATCACGAATGCTGACACGGTTGGTCAAGAGCATCACCAGACGGTCAATGCCGATGCCAATACCAGCCGCTGGCGGCATCCCGTACTCGAGCGAAACCAAAAAATCCTCGTCTTGTTCGTGTGCCTCATCGTCGCCAGCGTCGCGTCGGGCGCTCTGGGCTTCAAATCTGGCGCGTTGTTCGCTTGCATCGTTTAACTCGCTGTACGCATTTGCGACTTCAAAACCAGCCACATACAACTCGAAACGCTCGGTTAAACCAGGCTTTAAACGGTGAGGCTTGGTCAGTGGACTGATTGCCAGCGGATGGTCCATGACAAACGTTGGGTTGATTAATAACGGTTCGACGTACTCGCCAAACAACTTGTCCAGCAACTTGTAATCTGGCAAAGTCTTCCACTGTGGGTAACGCGCATCGCAGAAGGCACGCAACTTTGAAAGCTCGAGCGGGTCAAAATCCAAATCTGGCACGTGCTTTTTTAAGCCTTCAACGTAATCAATCTCATCAAACGGCGCACCAAAATCGAGCGTCTGCCCCTCAAACTCGAGCTTCGTGCCGCCTGAAATCTCAAGCGCCAACCCACGAAACAAATCCTCGGTCATTCGCGCCATGTCTCGGTAATCTGCATACGCCCAGTACAACTCGAGCATCGTAAACTCTGGATTGTGGGTTAAATCGATGCCCTCGTTGCGGTAGACGCGTCCAATCTCGAACACGCGCTCAAAACCACCAACCAGCAAACGCTTCAAATGAAGCTCGAGCGCAATTCGCAAGTTAAAGGTGTGACCCAGCGCGTTGTGATGCGTCTTGAAAGGCTTGGCTTCCGTGCCGCCCGCTATCGCTTGCAGCGTCGGACCCTCAACTTCCATAAAATCTCGAGCCTCATAAAAATTCCTGATGAACCTTAACGTCTTGGAACGCGCCTTGAAGACCGCTCGAGATGCTGGGTTGACAATCAAATCCAGATAGCGCTGCCGATACCGCGTTTCGACATCCGTCAAGCCGTAATAATCGCTCGGCAATGGATGCAGGGACTTCACGAGCGGTGTGAAACTGGTCGCCTTGATCGACAATTCACCCGTTTTGGTCGTGATCAAATGCCCAGACACGCCAACAATATCGCCCAGATCAATCTTTTTTGCCGCGTCAAAATGCTCGAGTTCGTTTTTGGACATGAACAACTGAATTCGTCCAGTCTCGTCCTGCAAGCTGGCAAAAATCAGTTTGCCAATGTCGCGCCACGCCATGACGCGCCCCGCCACGCTGACTTTTTCCGCCAGCCATTCCTGTCCAGGCTCGAGCGGCGCGGGATGCAATTTGTGCAACTGCTCCGCATGATGCGTTTGGTTGAAACTGTACGGAAAGCGTTCAAAACCCGCCGCAACAATCGCATCCGCGTTCTTCAACCGCGCAATGGTTTGTTCATGAAGGCTGATCTCGAGGTCGGGCGGTTGGGTGGTTGGGTTGCTCACAGGTTTGCTCCTTGATGCTCAATTCCCCGTTCGGGGGAAGGGTGAACACGAGGTTCACCCCTACAAAAAACCTTTATGATGCTCGAGGTTTGGCTAATCACTTTCTGCATCATTACATTTCCAAAAAAATGGGGCGCTCACCTGGAGCGCCCCAAAACGCAGCCACTCCCTAACGTATCTCGAGCACTTTGTATTTCAACTGGTTTTTCTCGAGGTCAACAATAAACATTTCATTTTTCTTCTTGCCAATCAATTTTGTCCCGAGTGGGCTGTCGTCCGAAACTTTGCGAATGCCACCCAGCACCGTGGCTTCCGCGCCACTGACCAGTTGCACCTCGAGTTCACGCCCAGATTTTTGCTCGATCAACTTGATGATGCTGCCCAGTTCGACGTTCGTGCCGCCCTCCTTGTGGGCAATAATCACGGCTCGAGTCAACATGTCCTCGAGTTCGTCGATGCGCATGGCGATATTGAGTTTTTCACGTTTGGCATCTTCAACGCCCGAATCGTCAAAATCGTCGCTCGAACCTGTTTGTTCTTGCAAAATTCCTGTGGCGTTGCCAAGGCGCTGCTGTTCGATTTCCAGTTGTTTCTGAAGGCGTTCAAAACCTTCTTGGGTGAGTTTTACTTCTCGAGCCATGTCACTGATCCCCCGTAAGATTTTGAAACTTTACCAAATTTATTCAAAAAACGGTATGCACCCCAGTTTAAGCTGGGTCAATACCGCTTGCCGAGTCGCGGGTACAGGTGTACACTTTTACGGCTGCCCTGAAACAGGGTGATGCCGGAGTGAACTCGGGGGTGAGTATACCGCGTTCCGCCTGCGGCGAAAGGAATCACATGGCAACAGTTAACCGAGGCGCGATTTTAAAAAGCGTCGAACAATCTCACTTGCGCTCTGACATCCCAGATTTTCGTCCGGGCGATACCGTTCGCGTCGATTACAAAGTCACCGAAGGTACCCGCACCCGCGTTCAAGCTTTCGAGGGCGTCGTCATCGCCATCAACCACGGTGGCACCGCCAAAAGCTTCACCGTGCGCAAAATTGCTTTCAACGAAGGCGTCGAACGTATTTTCCCGTACAACACCCCTCTCATTGACAAGGTTACGGTGCTCGAGCGCGGTAAGGTTCGCCGCGCCAAGTTGTACTACCTGCGTGAACTGCGTGGCAAAGCCGCCAAGATCAAAACAGATCGCGGTCGCATGATGAAAGTCCAAGCCGCCACCGCTGCCAGCAAAGCCAGCGCCGTGGCTGCCGCCGCCGTTGCCGTGACAACCTCGAGCAACGCCGTTCTGACTGAAGACCTCAAACGCATCGAAGGCATCGGACCAAAAATCAATGACGCCCTGATCGCCGCCGGAATCACCACCTACGCTCAACTTGCCGCCAGCAACGAGGACAGCCTGAAAGCGGCACTCGAGATTGACGACATGAACGCCCACCCAAGCATGGGATCGTGGGCTGCACAAGCCGAACTTCTTGCCAAAGGTGACGAGGAAGGCTTCAAAGCACTGACCGACAGCTTGAACGCTGGTCGCGCAGAGTAAATTAAGCTCGAGAAAACTTGCAGGGCGAGCGAAGGCTTGCCCTGTTTTTTGTATGAAAGCTCGAGGTTCAACTCGTTGAAATAGATGTACAAGGAACAGCAATTGCTCTGGCTACCCTCATCCCCAGCCCTTCTCCCGTCTTGACCATAAAACGCACCTGCGGGCATGGTCGCAACATCGGGAGAAGGGAGCTTTGATCTTTTATAAGTGTGACTCGAAGTATTTCCTTCTTCCAAATATTACGCCCTCACAAAAATCACAAGGCTTGCAACACCCGTTGCTCAAGCGAATTCAAAACTTTCACCACCCGTGGGAACACGCCGAGCACGTCTTGCCAGAGCGTTTTTGGGACAACCTCGAGCGCTGGTGTTCCCCAATCTGGCGTGGCATCCCACCATTCGCCGCGCAAAACCCAGGTGTTGTTGTGCTGATATGCCAGTCCAAATGCTGCGCCCAAACCGCGCAATTCCTCAAAACCAGCCTCGAGATTCGTGATTTCTCGCTCGAGCCGCGTGATTTTGGGTTTTGGACGAAGACGCAAGGTCAGCGTCTCGAGTTTGATGGGTTGCGTCAAACTTGGGTCTGACCCAACCACCAAACGCACCAAGTCATAGCCCGAAACGTTTTTGACCACACGCCCTCCCGCTTGGACAGCGCCAGAACTCGAGGAGGTATAGGTCAAACCCAGCACGTCCTTGCGAACGGCGGGTGCAGCCAACAAACCCACGCCGCCCGAGAGCACCCAATTTTGAAGCGTCAAATCAATCAATGGGGCACGGTAATGCAAATTCTCGGGCAGTGCCGCCTCGAGTTGGGCAAGGCTGGTGCTGGCGGGAACGGTCACATACTGGTCGGAAGCATGAATCTCGAGCGACATGAACAAAGTTTACCCGCTAGAGGAGATTCACCCAAACGGTTTTCAGTTCCGTATACGTTGCTAACGCCGCCGAACCCATCTCACGCCCAATGCCACTGCTTTTAAAGCCGCCCCAGGGCAGTGCCGCGTCCAGCATTCCGTAACCGTTGATCCAGACGCTGCCAGCTTTCAAAGCGTGCGCCAATCGAATGCCCTGTCGCACGTCTGAAGTCCAGATGCCCGCCCCCAAACCGTACTGACTCGAGTTGGCACGGTGGGTCAAGTCTTCAATGCCATCAAACTCGAGGACGGTCAGCACGGGTCCAAAAATTTCTTCGCGGGCAATCTCGAGGTCATCTTTGCCCAAAAAAATCGTGGGGTTGACGTAAAACCCTGGTAAGTCGGTGTTTCTCGAGCCTCCCGTAATCAGTTCGGCATGTTGATTGCCACGCTCCACAAAACCCATCACGCGGTCTTGATGCAGGCTCGAGACCATTGGACCCATCTGTGAGGTTGGGTCAAGCCCAAAACCTTGCACAATGCTTTCGGCTCGAGATTTTAAAGCAGTCACGATTTCTGAACGCAAGTGCTTTGGCACGAACAACCTCGAGCCTGCCACGCACGCCTCGCCCTGATTGAAGAAAATGGCGCTCAGGCTGCCGTCAATGGCAACGTCCAAATCGGCATCGGGCAGAATAATGTTCGGGCTTTTGCCGCCAAGCTCGAGGGTCACGCGTTTAAAATTGCCGCCCGATTTTGCCAGGATTTCACGTCCGACGCGGGTCGAACCCGTGAAGCTGATCTTGTCCACATCGTTGTGTTCGACCAGCGCGTTGCCAGCCTCCAGTCCAAGTCCAGGCAATATGTTCACCACCCCTTGGGGGAATCCAGCCTCGAGAATCAACTCGCCCAGTTTGAGGGCGGAAAGCGGGGTCAGTTCGCTGGGTTTTAAAATCACGGTGTTGCCGCAAGCCAGCGCTGGCGCGAGTTTCCAGGCGGCGATGGCAAGCGGAAAATTCCAGGGTGTGATTGCGCCGACCACGCCAACAGGTTCGCGGCGGGTGTAGGCCAGCGCCTCGCCAGGTAAGGAAGTCGGAATGCTTTCACCCGTCAATTTTGTTGCCCAACCCGCAAAATAGCGAAAGTGATCGCTGGCAATCGGCAGGTCAAACACATACGTTTCCATGACTGGCTTGCCCGTGTCCAGACTCTCGAGCTGCCGCAAGAAATCGGCGTTCTCATCAATCAAATCCGCCAGTTTCCACAGCAAGCGCCCGCGTTCGGCTGGGGTTGTACCGCCCCAAGTACCCTCAAGTGCCCGTCGCGCCGCAGCCACCGCCAAGTTCACATCCGCCAAATTCGCGGCGGCAACGGTTGCGAGTTGAGCACCCGTGCAGGGATCGATGATGGTCAAGAACTTGCCGTCAACAGCCTCGAGCCACCTGCCCGCAATCAAGAGTTTTCTGGGCTGCGACAACCAGGTTTTGACTTCGGGCAGTAAGAACTCGGACTCGAGGGTTGAGGTCATGGCTTGGTTATAACCCAAATCTGAAATCAAAACCTCGAGTTTAAATCTTTTTGGTTTTCAACCAAGCTTTAAATTGCTTGATTTCTTTGCCTTGGTCGTTCACCACGTTCTGCCCAAACTTGCGCAACTCTGGGCGTGAAGCCCGTTTTACGGCGTCTTTGCCCATCGCCACGGCGTGTTCGTGGTGCGGAATCATGCCCTCGAGAAAACTGCGGTCTGTGGCGTGCGTCATGCCTGACATTGGGTTCATGCCAGCCATTGATGTGTCCATCATGGGTTTCATGTCGGCTTTCATCATCGCCATTTGCTTTGGGTCGGGCTTGGCGTTGTACCAAGATTTGAGCCAAGTGTTCATCAGTTTGATTTCTTTGTCCTGCGCGTTGATAATTTTTTGTGCCGCCATTTTGACATCTCGGTCTAGACAAGCCTTGATGCACATTTTTGACATGTCTACCGCCCCACGGTGATGCTCGATCATTTGAGACATCCAAGCGATGTCGTAGACTTTGCCTTTTAACTGAGCCAAGGCTTTTACCCCAGAGTCTCCCATCGTGCTCATCGTGCCCATGTTCATTTGAGCGCCGACAGAAACGGTCCATACAGCCGTGCCGAGTGTGCCAAAAAGTCCAAGTGTTAAGAATAACTTTTTCATGTTTGAAACCTCGAGATCAGAAGTGTTGAAGTTCAGTTTTGACACTTCACCTTTGCAGTTGAGAATCATTTTATTCAAGTTACACCGACAGCCATTTTGCCCAGTCTTCTCCTTTAAACTTTTGCCAAACAGGTTTGCGTTGACGGGGTGACACGCTCGAGAATTGGTGCTTTGAAGCCACGAAGTCGCAGGGCGTTGGTCAGCACAAAGACGCTCGAGAAACCCATCGCCGCACCCGCCAGAACTGGACTGAGCAGCCAGCCGAAAATTGGATACAACGCACCCGCCGCCACTGGAATCAGCACGATGTTGTAAGCAAAAGCCCAGAATAAATTCAGTTTGATATTTGAGATGGTGGCTCGAGAGAGTGCCACCGCATTTGGAACGCCGCGTACATCGCCAGACATCAGAATCACGTCGGCGGTTTCGATGGCAACATCTGTGCCCGTGCCAATTGCCAGACCCACATCGGCTTGCGCCAGGGCGGGTGCGTCGTTGATGCCATCGCCGACAAAAGCGACTTTTATCCCGCCCGTTTGCAACTGCTTAATCGCGTTGGCTTTTCCGTCAGGCAGCACTTCGGCAAGAACCTTGTCAATGCCAAGCTGCGCGGCTATCGCTCGAGCGGTGCGTTGATTGTCGCCTGTGATCATGACCACTTTGATGCCCATGTGCTGCAATGCCTCGAGTGCCAATTTTGAGCCGTCCTTGATCGGGTCTGCCACCGCCAGAATCGCGCTGAGTTTGCCGTTTACGGCAGCATAAAGCGGTGATTTACCCTGATCGCCCAAACGAATGGCGTCGCTCGAGAATCTATCAACACTCAAACCCAATTGGGTCATGAAACGGTCTGCGCCGATTTGTACAAGTTTTCCCAAAACTCGAGCCGAAACTCCAAATCCTGGACTTGCCTCAAAATCGGTTGCCGCCTCAAGCGTCACGCCCTTTTCCTTGGCAGAGTTGACAATCGCTTGCGCCATCGGGTGTTCGCTCAGGTTTTCGACGCTGGCAAGAAGGCGCAACAATTCCGTGTCTGCAATGTCGCTCGAGTTGATGAAATCCATCAATTCTGGCTTTCCCTTGGTCAGTGTGCCAGTTTTGTCCAGGGCAATCGTTTGAACGCCCTGCAACGCCTCGAGCGCGTCGCCCTTGCGGAACAGCACGCCCATCTCGGCGGCTTTGCCCGTACCGACCATGATGCTGGTTGGTGTCGCCAAGCCCATCGCGCAAGGACAGGCGATAATCAAGACCGCAACGGTGTTGACCACCGCGAAACCCAGGGCGTTGTTGCCCCCAAAAATCATCCAGAGGATAAACGTTAAGCTGGCAATTCCCAGCACAATTGGTGTGAAGACCGCCACGACCCGGTCCGCCAGCCCTTGAATCGGTGATTTGCTGCCCTGCGCGGTTTCGACGAGTTTGATAATTTGTGCCAGCACCGTGTCCGCACCGACCGCCGTTGCCTTAAAAGTCAGTGCGCCCGTGGTGTTCAAGGTGCTGCCAACAACGCTCGAGCCAGCGTTTTTACTGACCGGAATCGGTTCGCCGGTAATCATGCTTTCATCAACGTAACTCGAGCCTGAAACCACCGTGCCGTCCACCGGAATTTTTTCGCCTGGGCGCACACTGACCAGATCGTTTGCCAGCACTTCATCGATTGGCAACTCGAGTTCAATACCGTTTCGCAGCACCCGTGCGGTTTTGGCTTGCAAACCAATCAGTTTTTTCATGGCTTGACTGGTGCGCCCTTTGGCTATCGCCTCGAGGTACTTGCCCAGCAAAATTAAGGCGATCACCACGCCAGCCGCCTCGAAATAGACCGAGCGACCAGTCTCGGGAATTAATCCAGGCACAAACGTCTCGAGCAGCACCACCGCGCTGCTGTACCAGAAGGCGGCGCTCGTGCCGAGCATGACCAGAGAGTTCATGTCTGGACTGCCGGAAATGAGGGCTTTCCAGCCGTGGGTCAAGAAACGTCTGCCAGGACCAAAATAGACGGGTACAGCCAGTGCCAGCATCAGCCAATCCCAAACCCGCGTGGGCACAAGACCCTCCAAGAACATCATGGCGGGCATCCAGAGCATGGGGATCATGGCGAGCAGCAAGAGCGGCACGCCAAACATTGTGGCAAAGATCAAATCACGCCTTAACACGGCAATCTCTGCCTCTCGAGCCTCCCGTTCAACGTCCGAGCGGTCTTTGCCAACTTGCGTTTTGAGCACGTCATAACCGGCGTCTTGAATGGCAGTTTTGAACTGTGTTGCGCTTGCACTTTCGGGAATGTATTGAATGCTGGCACGTTCGGTGGCAAGGTTGACGGATGCGCTCAACACGCCAGGAACTTTGGTCAGCGCCTTCTCGACCCGAGTGACACAGGCGGCACAGGTCATGCCCGTGACGCCCAACTCGAGATTGGCAACACGAGGCTCGTAACCAACCTCATGAATGTTCTCGAGAATTGCCGTTGGCGAAATCGCTTTGGAATCGTAAACGACGGTGGCGCGTTCGGTGGCAAGGTTGACGGTGGCACTTTCAACGCCATTCAGTTTTTTTAAACCGCGTTCAACCCGTCCGACACAAGCCGCGCAAGTCATGCCGCCCACGCCAATCTCGAGGGTTGATTGTTGAATGTTTGGTTGAATCATGTTGTATCCCCCCTGGGGGTTAGGTCCAGGTGCAGCCTACTCAGAATTGAATCTGGCGTCAAGTCATTAACACTACAACGTCATCAGATTTTAGGATTTTCTCGAGTTTATGATTGAATTTTTTGTTTGAACCTCGAGAATCGATGATCGATTTCAACTTGACGAAAAAACCTCTCAGGATGTATTGTTGCCTCATACCCCCATAAGGGGATAACAGGAGGCAAGACATGAGTATTCAACTAAACGTCAGCGGAATGACCTGCGGACATTGCGAAACTGCGGTCGCCAAAGCCTTAAAAGGCATTGAAGGCGTGCAAGCTGTTCAGGTTGACCTTAAAAACGGAACTGCCAAAGTCGAAGGTCAGAATGTCAATACCCAAGCCCTGATCGCGGCTGTGATTGACGAAGGTTACGGCGCAAGCATCGCAGGGGCTTGAATGATTGAAGCCGTTGCTGAAACTGCTGAGCCAGCCTTATGTATGCCGCTCGAGTCGCGCAAACGAGCGATTCGCCGTCTTGCGATTGCCAAAGGGCATCTCGAGAGCATCCAACGAATGCTCGAGAATCCTCATGTCTACTGCGTGGACGTGCTGCGGCAGATCAAAGCGGTTCAGGGAGCACTCGAGGGTGCGGGTGACGTTGTGCTGCGTGGTCATCTCGAGGCGCACGTTGCCACGGCAGCCCTGCGCGGCGACGCCACCGAGATGGTGGATGAGGTGATGGAAGCCATTCGGTTGCGCTAAAAGTATTGCCACAGAACATGGCACAATTGCTTTAAACCCTCAATCAAGCCACCACTTCTTCCCGCTCGAGTTGCACGCTTTCCTCGCCCAAGACCTCTGCCAAACTTAGACCCCTGGCACGTTCAATGCGGGCAATGCGTTTTTGAAACTGTGAAACCGCAAAATTCACAAATTCATCCTGCTCGAGGTTGAACGGAATCTCGCCCCTGGCAGCGGTCAAGTCAAAGAGTTCATTGACCACCCCGATGGCGGGCACGAACAATTCGCCCATTCGGGATTCAATCGCCTCCCAAACTGGGTCGCCGTGTTCGGCAACCAACCTCGAGAGCAGGTACACGCCGTAAGCGATGTGGCGCGATTCGTCTTGCTTGAATTTTTGCATGGCGTAACGCATTCCTGGCATGATCTGGTGGCGCTCGAGAATGTTGTGATACGCGTGATACCCCGTTTCGGCTAGCACACCTTCGACAATCATGTTGTACGTGACCGAAGCTTTTGCCAGCGCCACGGGGCTGGAATCGGTTTTCAAAGCCTCGAGCGACGTGTGCAATTCCTGGTAAAAAATGGTGTGGTAACTCGGCGTGTGAAACCTCGAGAGGTCACCGTTGGCTTGCGCCACCTCGGTCATGAAACGTCCGAACGTCTCGAGGTGTTTGGCTTCCTCCCACAAGAAACTGGTCAGGAACATTTCCTCCTCGAGTTGCCCCTGGTTGGCAATCACCATGATTAGCGGCAGCAAATCGAGCGTCACGCTTTCCTCGCCCGCCTGGTACATCGCGGCAAGGTTCAAGAGCACTTCACGCTCGAGGTCGTTCAGTGCCGCCCAATCTTTAATATCCTGAGAAAAATCGATATCGCTTGGATTCCAGATGCCAAACTTTTTGGCTTTCTGCCAGAGCCGCATCGGGAAGCTGGCATAATTCAGTTTGCGGGTGCTGGTGGTAAACGATTCTCGAGCGATGGTCATGGGGTTCTCCTGGGTTTTGTGAAGCTCGAGGTTGAGTAGGAGGGTGCGCTTCTTCTTGGTCTCAAGACGCACCTCACGGACGAGACCACTTCGGGCATGGTCGCTCCACGCACCAATCGCACATGTTTGACGGGACGGTGCGCACGGCGCACCTTACGGGATCAAGATGACTTTGCTGGCTTGGCGTTTGTCGAACAAGTCATAACCTTCCACGGCATCACTCAAACTTAACCTGTGTGAAATCACGATTGTTGGATCAATCTTGCCGCTCGAGATGAGTGCCAGAGTCTCGTCAATGTCACGGTGAATGTTCGCCAGTCCGATTCTGAAGGTCACGTCTTTGGTCAGGCTTTGCATCAATGGATATTCAAACGTGGTTTCGCTCGAGACGCCAACCGCCGCAATTCGACCACCAGGGCGCACGAGTTCAAACGCGAGAATGATGGTTCGAGGACCACCAACCGCCTCGATCACGGCATCCACGCCCTCGCCGTCGGTCAATTGCATGACGCGCCCGACAGGGTCAGAGGTTGAACCATTGACGGCAATCGCGCCTAAGCTTGCCGCCAGATTTAAGCGCTCCTCGAGCAGGTCAATTGCCAGGACTCGAGCCGCGCCACGGGCAAAAGCACTCTGAATTGCCATGATGCCGACTGGACCGCAACCGATCACGGCAACGGTTTCGCCGATCATGACGCCCGCATTTTTGACCGCACCGTAAGCGGTGGTCAGAATGTCACCCGCGAACAGGGCTTGCTCATCCTCGAGCTGGGCGGGAATTAAACGCAGGTTGACATCTGCTTTTGGGACTCGGGCGTACTCGGCTTGCGTGCCGTTGAGACTGCCGTAAATGGGTCCGTACCCAAAAACCGCGCCGCTCGAGCACAAGTGAAATTCGCCTCTAAGACACGCGTTGCACCCGCCGCAGGCGGTGTGAAACGTGCCAACCACCCGATCACCGCGTTTTAATTTGACGCTCGAGCCGGTGTCTTCGATCACGCCCGTGAATTCATGACCGCAGGTGTCGCCTGGCATCATGGGAATGTCACCGTGGTACAGGTGCAAATCCGAACCGCAAATCGCGCAGCGCGTCACGCGAACGATCACATCGGAATCCTCGAGAAGCTCGGGTTCGGCAACGTCGGAAACGGCAATGACACCCACATCTTGAAAGGTCACGGCTTTCATGTCACTCGCCCGGGAAGATGGTTTCGACGCCGCTTGCGCCCAAGACCAATTCTTTGGCTGCCAGCACGTACCGCGCCAGCACCGCCATGTTGCCCTTCACGAGTTTCAACTTGCCGCGCAACAAGCCTGCTATCGGCTCGAGTTTCCCTTCCAGGACTTGCTTCCAGGTGAACGCATCGGCTGAGATCACATACGGCGCTCCGGCAATGTCGTCCTTGCTGGCGGCTCGAGCCTCGCGGCACTCGCCGTGCCACAAATCAAAATACACCGAGCGTGCATCGACAATGCCCAGACTGGCATCGGCTTGCATGGTCATGACCATCGCGCCCTCCCAGGTTTTGGCAGCGTTTTTATAACCCTCGCTGGCTTGCAGAACGGTGGCGGCTTGTTGCGCCCAGGCTTCAGTAAACAACTCGAGTTTCATGATGCTCCCCCAATTTTGGACTGGGTTTAAGTCTATCACTCGGATTACAAGTATTTTTCGACGCGAACCACGGCGACATTCTCGAGATAGGCAATCACGGCAAAATGCTGAAAGTATTTGTTCGCCACCATCTCCAGAATCGCGTCCGCAACACCCTCAGAAACTATTGTCTCGAGTTTGATGTTGCCACCCTCCCACAAAGACGCCCGAACCCCTCGGGTGCCATCGCCGTGCGCCTGGGTGATCGTGTACCCTTTTGCGCCACACGTTTTGACATCCCGAATCAGACGATCCTCGAGCAGCGCCTCAGCGATAATGGTGATGCGAAATGCGGGAGTGGTTTTCATACCCGTGCTCCCAGGGCGCTCGCCACCGCGTAATACAACGGAATGCCGAGCGAGAGGTTAAATGGAAACGTGACGCCCAAAGACATGCCCAGATAATACGCGGGATTGGCTTGCGGCAACGCCACCCGAATTGCGGCGGGTCCGGCAATATAGCTGGCGCTGCCAGCCATTGCGCCCAGAACGAACGAACCACCGACGCTTAAGCCTGCAAAATGTCCCAGCACCACGCCAACTGAACCATTGATGATCGGCATGACTATCGCAAAGGCGGTCAAGAAACCACCAACTTTCAGAAAATCGCGCAAGCGACTTGCCGCGACCATGCCCATCTCGAGCAAGAACAACGTTAACGCACCCTTGAACGGGTCCACAAAAAACGGTTTGACTTGTTCCAGACCAGCTTTTCCACTGAGCCAACCGATCACCAAGCCGCCCAGCAGGACAAACAAGCTGCGTCCGGTGAACAACTCGCGCCAAACCTCACCCATGCCCGAGTGTGCAGATTGGCTCGAGTTTGGGTTCAGGCTCGCCCGTGCCAGAAGCAACGCCACGACAATCCCTGGAACCTCGAGTGCGGCGAGAAGAGCGGGCATGAAACCCTCGAGTTCGATGTTCTGGGCTTGGGCAAAACTGAGCGCCGCCGTGAACGTGACGGCGCTGACCGAGCCGTAATGCGCGGCTATTGCGGCGGCATCGACAATGCTCAAACGCCCAAGGCGCAACAAGATTTGATACGCCACCAAGGGAATGCTGACCCCCAGGATCAGTGTCGCCAGCAGTGGTTTCCAAAACACCGCAAAGGAGGTCACCGACAATTCGCCGCCACCTTTTAAACCGATGGCGAACAGCAAATAAATGCTCAAGACCGTGTACAACTGCTCGGGAAGTTTCAAATCCGATTTGACCCAGACCGCCACCAAACCCAGCACAAATGCCAGCACCATCGGGGAGAGTAAGTTTAAGCGCAGCAATTCGAGTGCATCCATGCGCAAAAGTCTAACAAATCCCAGCTTTAGAAACGAAAGCTCGAGTGTCTGGGTTTAAAATCTTTTCAGCATGAACATCACCTACCAAACCAATCCGAAACTCGAGAATGCCGCCGTAAATGAACTTTTCTCGAGTGCCTGGGGTAAACCTTACGATTTTGATTTCCAACCCGAACTCGAGGCGGCGTTTTGTTACATTGCCGCGTTTGACGGTTCAAAGCTGGTTGGATTTGTCAAACTGGTCGGCGATGCTGGCGTTCACGCGTTTTTGCTCGACCCATCGGTCGATGCGGCTTACAAACGCCGTGGCATCGGGCGCGAACTGGTCGCTCGAGCCGTACAATTCGCTCGAGATCACGGTTGCGAATGGGTGCACGTGGATTTTGAAGATCATCTTGAACCTTTTTACGCCGCTTGCGGTTTCAGACCGACCAAGGCGGGTTTGATTCAGCTCTGAATCAGGCTCGAGCGGCGTCTTGTACGGTTTTTTCTTTGGCGCGTTCGGTTTCGGCGCGGACTGCCAGCACTTTCTTGGTCACGACCTCGATCACACCTTCGGCGGCAACGTCGATGCTTTCGCCGTCAATGATTGCCACACCAACGGTTTTTGCCATTTGCTCAATGTAGCCTTGCAGGGCGCGAATGTCTTCAAAATGCTCCAGGTAATGTGCCATCGGGCGGTGCTGGCTGGTTTCCTGATCGCGCAGGTAAAAGCGTTTGCGGTGCTCGGCTTCGCTTTTGACGACAATCACCACGGGCACGACAATCACATCTTTGAAGGCTTCGGTCGGCAAAAACCCTGGCACAATGTGCACCCCCTCGATCAACATGCTCGAGTGTTCGTTGCTGGCGCGTTCGATGATGGCTCTGACGCCGACTGTCACTTGCTTGACCTGATCGCGGAAACCGTCGAGCAACTGGTCTGGCGTGGGTTTCATGACCCTGCGTCCACCTTTGGATTTGTACTGCGCAGCGACATGAGGCTCGAGCGTTGCCGTCCAGGCATCAAAGGTGCTGGCGTGCAGGGTTGGAATCAAATCTTTGGCGATCATGGCTCGCATGACCTGCCGGATCGAATCGGTGCTTTCGATGCGGGTGATGCCCAGACGGTAGGCGACCTCGGCGGCGAGGTAACTCTTGCCCGTGCCGGTCACGCCACCAATCACAATCAGAATCGGTTTTTCGGGACGACGGATTGAGCGCAACAGCGTATAACGTCCCGCCATGTCCTCGCCAACCTCAACCCGAATAGCCGCCTCGACAATTTCGCGCAAGCCCGTGCGGTCAACGGTCGGTTCGCCGCGTTCAAAGAGTTTGAGTTCAATCTCTCGAGCCAACCTGTGCGCGTAAGCTGGGCTTAATCCTGTTGCCAGGAGTGACTGCGCCAGAATACCCTTGGAAAATGGGAAATTAACGCCCGTGTCCTCGTCAACCACATTGACCAGACTCGCCCGTTGCCAGCGCTGAAGATAGGCATCGCGGGCTTGTTTGCCCAGTTGCTTCTCAACTTCCCCGACCGCCAGTTTCTCGAGGTCTGCGCGGTCTATGGTCGTGATGCCCGAAATCCGAAGTTGCCGCTCGAGTTCTTTTGCCAGCTCGTGCGCGTCCTTGATCGGCACGCCAGCCAACTCGAGCGATCTTGTCAGAATGCCTTTGGAAAACGGAATGCTCGAGTCGCCATCGGTCACTACCACATCCTCAAAGGCTGGGGTCTGCGCCTCGAGCTTGTCGGCAGCCTCGCCTCCCAGTAATTCCCTCGCCTCTTCAGAGACAATTTCTTTGAGTTTGCTCGGATCAACAACCCGCAAGTTCTCGTCCAGCAGACGCTGTTCGACACGTCTGGCAATGACAATCGCGGGTTCGCGCTCGATCTCGGCGTTCAACAGCGATTCAACCACAAGTCCTTTGGAAAAGGGCCAGGCATGTCCACCGCTCGAGACACTGATTTCTCGCATCATGTACAGTCTAACGCATCCGACGTGAAATCACCGTGAAGAGAAACCAAAGGCTTCTTTTGGTTGCGTCTCAATGCACAAGAAATGGCTCGAGCTTAATTGTCGGATAGGTTGATGCCGTGTTGACGTAGAAGCGCGTGAAGTGTGCCACGGTGAGATGTCTCGTGAATCACCGCGCCCGTCAAAACCCGCAAGATCGTGGCAGCCCCACGTTTTTGCATGGCAGTCGTGTCTGTGCCGCGTTGTTCGGCATTCTCGAGGGCTTTTTTGAACGTGGCTTCTGTGCCTGGCGTGGTCATCAAAAGATCACTGGCGGGTTTGTCGAGCCAGACTTGAAACTCGGCTCGAGCGGCTTTGAGGTACTCGAGCATCTGGGTTTTGCCGTCGTAAGGTTGTAACGTCCACTTTGCACCTTTTTGAAGTTCGGGTTGTTCAAAAGAAAATTGAAGCATGTAATGCTCTTCGGCTCGTTCGATATTTGTGCCAGTCAGTTGCCCTGCAAATTGCAACCTCGAGTCTGCCAGGTGAAACGCAATTTCCCCAAGGCTATTCTAAAACGCGCCGCTCGGGTCGATGGGTCGCCACTCGAGCAAGTCTTCTGGAATCAGTGCACAAAGTTGATCGGTGGTGTTCAGTGCCCGTGCGAGGCTCGGCAGGCTTTCGGAAATTGGCAGGGTTTCGTTGCTCATCGCTTCCTGTTTACACCCTAACTGTGATCCGATCAATGTCAACGCCATGACTTTGAGCTTGCCCGAAAAAATCACGCCACCAATAACGATGGCGTGACCAAAACATCTCGAGGCTCGAGTTTAAGTTGTTGGGTTTTGCACCACGTAAATCGAATTTCCGAACGGGTCACTTAATTGCAAATCCTTACCCCAGGGGTGGTGTTAACATCCGATGCGCCGTGACCTGCGGCTTTGAATTTGGCGTGCAGGGCATCAATGTCGTCCGTGACCAGAATCAACTGTGGTTGCTTGCCGATTTGCGAGAGTGCATCTTTGAGCGCCTGGTCTTTAAACCAGCCGTTTGGGTTCATCAGCACCAGTTCCATTTGTGGTTGGGCTGCCAGGCTCATGGTCAACCAACGTTGTTCGGGTGTGCCCATTGGGTTGTCCATCTTGACTTCAAAGTCCAGCATGTCACGGTAAAAATCGAGGGCTTATTCTTCGTTGGGAATGTATCGAACGACGTGGGTAATGCCTGTGATCATAAAAACTCCTTTAAAATCTCGAGAGGGCTTAAAAACCAATTGGCAGCCAGCGCTTTTGTGCAAGGTGCTTAAACATGCTGAATCCATTGTTGAATCATGTTTACAAAAGCCAACTTTTTTGTCTCGATGTCTTTTAAATTGTAAAACTTGACCATTGCGCGGTCGCTTCCAAGCCACTCGAGCAAGGATTCTGGATCGTTGATGTTGATGCCAGTGACTGCGGTGTCTCGCACTTTTGCGCCCAAATGAACAATGATTCCAACACTGTCCTTGGTTCGCAGGTGAAAGGTGGCAAAATGCTGTGTGGTACAAAAACTGGGTACATTCCATTTGATTTGTTCTGCAATGTTTGGATCGACCTCAAGAATGATTTGTCTGATCGCCAGCATCTCTGATTTCAACCCAGAATCGAGTTCGGCAAGAAATGTTTCAACATCTGGGAGCGATGATTTATTTTTTGCTGGTTTTGTCTGGCTTTTGCCCAAGCTCATAATTTACCTGTTCTTGAAAACTCGAGTTTCAAAGTTTCATGATTTGCCGAATGGCGCTGGCATGGTGTGCACAGTGTGCGATGTTATCAATGGCGCTCGAGAGGCTGCGTTTATCCCAGGTTGCCTGAGTTTGAATCAGTTCTTGGGTCAGTTTAAATTTGTTTTGTAATCTCAATTTCAGGTCTTCCCATTCAGAGTCTTCGACGCTCGAGATTTCCAACTGCTGCCCCAATCGGGGTGTGGTTGCTCGGTTCGTGCCCACGCCCTGACGGCGTTTAGGCATAAATGCACATGATGAACATGCGCGTCAATGTTCGGACGACCCAATGCGGGTACTTTTGAGGCGGTGATTGAACTCATATTCTCGAGCGAGAACAGAATGCCGTTGAGCCAACCACTGTCGCTTTCACTGGCAACGAATGCCGTGTTTAAACCTTTTAAGAGTGCATAGGTGATGATCGGACTCGAGATGCTGACTGTTTCCATGTGCTCCTCGTTGGTAGAGATGATTAACGTATTTTAACACAATTTTTTGTAAATGACGTAACAAAAGTTTAAACCACACTGCCTTAAAAGGCAAGTGCCAATCAAACCTTGGGTTTTAAACACCAGATGGCGGCGGCACAGATAAAAAATTTAAATTCAGTTGTGTCCAGCAATCCCAGGAGGGTTCGGCAAGAAAAAGAATGCCAGCGCCAAAATGACGTAGACGCCCAAGAGCATAAAACCCTCGAGCCAGTTGGTTTCACCGTCACGGGTGACACTGTTGGCGATCAAGACCGCACCAATCAGCGTCACAATCTCGAGCGGGTTGTTCAAAACCAAATTCATGGGTTTGCCAATCACCCAAGACAAAATCACCAGTATCGGTGCGACCAGCAAAGCCACCTGCACCGTGCTGCCAATGGCAATCGTGACCGCCAATTCCATGCGGTTCTTGATGGCAAAAACCACCGCGCTGGCGTGTTCGGCAGCATTGCCCACAATAGGAATGATAATCAGACCCACAAAAAATTCGGACAAGCCAAAGGTTTTGGTAAATCCTTCGATGCTCGAGACCAAAAATTCGGACATGAAACCGACCATGATCGTGCTGCCGAGTAACACGCCCAGCGCAACTGGAACACTCCATTCGGTCACATGATGCTCCGATTCGGCTTCGTCGGAGGTTGACAGAACATCCTTGTGGGTGATCAACGTGAAGACAATATTTGCGGCGTACAACGCCAACAAGACAAAACTGACACCGAGCGCCAGGTTGGCGTCATCGATTTTGATCTGGGCACTCGAGATACCAAATTGTTTTTCTGCCACATCAAAAAGCGCTGGCACCAGAAACGCGATCAAGCTAATGACCAACAGGCTTGCCGCCGTACCCGCACTTTCACGGTTGAAAGTTTGTTTGGTGTATTTCAAGCCTCCCAAAAAAACCGCCAGACCCAAGACCAGCAACAAATTCCCAATGATGCTGCCCGTAATACTGGCTTTCACGACATCAAACTTGCCCGCCTGAAGCGCAAAAAACGCGATAATCAACTCTGTGGCGTTGCCAAACGTGGCGTTCAACAAACCACCGATGGTTGCCCCTGTTCGCGCCGCCAATTCTTCGGTGGCTTTGCCCATCAAGCCTGCCAGTGGCAAAATCGCCGCCGCTGAAACGATGAAAATCCAGGTTTGTGACGGGTGAACAATGAATTCGAGCACGAAAGCCACAGGAACGAGAACCAGCAACCAGTTCAACATCTTTGCAGTGTACAAGAATTCCCACTTTTGGATTTTAGGTGATCAAATTGCAAGAATTTTGTGCTGATGAACAGTATTTCAGCTCGAATTTCGGTGTTAAACAAGGCTTCAGACTCGAGCACAATGGCAGTATTTGGATCATTCCAATACAACGTTTTTGACCGTGTTGAATCTTGACACTCTTAAATGTTGCCCTCAAATGACTTTTGTGTCGAGCGTCAGTGTGTCATCAGCTCTGGTTCAACCAAAGCGCTTAATTTGAAATCATGGTTTTCATTCAGCCCAGACCACCAGCCGTCATGATTGTACCGACAGGTCCAGAACTTGAACCTCCAACAATACCTCCAAGACCACCGGTTACCGAACCCCCGCAAATTCCTGATCTTCCACCGCTCAAGGACCCGCCAAACATTGTCCCCAGACCAGATTTTCCACCGAGCATCACCGATCCAATTCCCAGCGAGGTTCCGCCCGTACAACCGCTCAATTAAAGGGCGTGACATGAGAATTCAAAAGCTGTTGTTCGGAACCATCCTCGTTTTTGTCACGCTGGTGGCGTTGTCAAACCTGAATGCTTTGGTTGTCTCGAGTGTCATTTACCTGCCGCTTTTGGGCGTGTTTCAATTGCCGTTGTTCTTGATCGGTTTGCTTGGTGTCCTGCTGACCGCCCTGGTGTTTTTTGGGCTGCCAAGTCGAGTTTTACCCAAGCCAGCCGTGTCAAAGACCTCGAGCAACTGATTGATTTTCAACGCATTTGCGCAGCCATCAAGAAAGCACAAACTTGCAGGCGTCGCTTGACACCCATGTCAATGCGATCATGGCTCGGCTCGAGATGTTGCGCTCAAATGAAAAATTAAAACTCTCAGCAGGCAATTTGGTGTTTCATCCATCGGCAGACGAGCACCTTATCGGAGCTGTCAGACCCAACCGTGAATCCCAAATGGACAACTCACAAGCTTTGCCCCACCAAAATAACAGCCTTGGCTTGCGCTAATATTTTTGTTTTTACCAAATTTTAAGGCGGACTTCTAACGATGGCTGCCTTAACTTCATTGTCATTTTTGGGCACTTTATAGGAATACATTTTCGGCAGAATGTATTGAAATTCGTGTTGCTCGGGGCAAACTTTCAGGCTCGAGCCGCAGGTTTTATGCTGAACAATACCTCTTGCGCTCGAGTGGCATCGGTGCTCTGAGCAATAACAGTATAGTTCTCTATCGGTAAAAAATTAGCCGCATTTTCAGCAGTGTTTTTTTTAAAAATCCAGGTCAGTACGCCAATGACGCCGCCAACCAGCGCCCCGTATGCCGCTCCAGAAAAGGCAAGATCAACCGAGGCTTGATAAGTCGGTGTCAACATCGAAACCATCAAAGCCAAAAACGAAATGCCCAGTCCAACCACAGCGCCGTTCAGGGTGGTTTGACCGCTCGAGAAGACCAAGTTGGATTCCTGGGGTGACGGTTTGTGTTGCATTGTCTCTTTTAAAACGATTGCCAGGGACTGTTCGTGAAAGCCGTGATCGATCAGGTAATCCAGAGCGTTTTGGGCTTCGGCGAAAGTCGTGTACGTCGCAACCGTGCGGCATTTGGCGGCACGAATTTCGGCAAGCAGTGTGGTGGGTGTTGGCATTTTGGCGTGCATAAAATCCTTTGTGTTTGCCTGATGGCAATTTGTTTTCAAGTCTTATCGGACTTACTGCCCTCCTGATTGTTCCGATCCGCATCCAAGGCGGCACTCACTTCGGGCACGACGCCTTTGTCGCGGGCTTGCTCGAGCATCGCGCCGGTGATGGGTTCATCGGGCGTGATGATGGTCTGACCGTCGTGACTGACCACGGCATGGTTCAAGGTTTTACCCAGAGCCGAACGGATCACCGATTCTTCCTCAGCCTGAACGTTTGGATTGCCGTCGTCGTCCAAAGCCAGAACAGAGGAATCATCTTTGGGTTGATGAAGCTCCTCAAACGATGGCGCTGGATTCATTTCGCCGAACACCGCATTGATCAAATCCGCGCCGTAACGCTCAGTGGCTGCCCTTTGAATGGTGTCTTGACTGACCGTCTCGCCCTCTTTGATGATCGGTGAATTCACATCACCCACAGCCCGGCTGACGCTAAACCCGAGCGTCGCGTCCAGTCCGTTCAACTCCGAGGTTTCGGTGACCTCCGAAGTGCCGCGCAGGCGTTCAAGTGCTTGCGTCGCCAAATCCTTTGTCCGTTGCCAACTTTCACGGATGCTCGAGCCTCCAGTGGCTAAGAACAATGCCATCAACGTGCCGTGTTCGGCGGCTCGGGTGGCTTGGGCTTGGGTAATTGCTTCGCCCGCATCAATGCTCAGATCGTTGTCGATTTTAAAGGCTTGAGGTACGGTGCGCCCAACCACGTAACGCATTTGATTGGCTTCAAATTTATTTCGTGCCAAGCCGATGGCGCTGCTGCTCGCCCCACCAACCACATTGGATGCCTCCAGCGCCGCCGTTTTCAATGAATTGCCCGCCGTTGACACCACCTCACCCAGACTCGATACCACCTGATTCAGGACGCTCGAGACGGTTTGGCTTGCCAGTAAAGCTTGCGGTTCGACCAAGACCTTTTCGCCAATCCTGATTCCAGGCATTGGAATGTAGGTGCGTCCGCGCAAATCCGCGACCGCACCTTTGGAAATTTCGATGCCAACGACCAGACCTGTCGTTTTGTCAAAGCACAGGTCAGCAAGGGTTCCCAAACGTTCGCCGGAGGTACTCAGCACCTCGCGTCCACGGTAGGCTCCGGTTTTGAACGCCTCTTGCGCCTGCGCCCATGAACTGACGAGAGCAGCTTCAATGCCCTGATTAATAACAATCGCGTCATTTCCAATACTGATTTTCTCAAATGGAATGACCCGAGGATTCTCTTTGTCTGCGCTGATCGTCAGTGCAATCAAACGCAATGCTTCGGAGTCCAGAAGCACGCCAACCACAGGATCAAGTTTTTGTCCGGTGTGGCTGACCACGGGTTTTCCGATCAATTCGTGTTCTTTGATCATTTTGAATCCTTTCAATAAACCAAGATGCAGTGTTGTGTTCAGATTAAAATGATGCTCGAGCAAGACTCGAGGTTTGCGTCCCGGTGTCTTGTCATTGTGTCTTGTCACCTGAAGTTTGAACCGCAGCACTGACGCCAAGCTGAGGCATCACTGAAAGAGAGCTGAAGATTCAAGCCAAGCTCAGCTTTGTTTCAACCCAACATCAATCCATCTTGCCATCATCGGATCAAGGCGTTACAACCTCGGGTTTTTGGGTATCGCCAGAGAGGGACTGATTCATGCCCAGATCAATCGCAAGTCAACAACCAAATGCCGACAAACGGGTCAAGCCAACTTCACAGGCTCAAACGCCCGATCAAAAAAGTGCCAGCGATGTGGTGCCACCAGCAAAAATTGCCGAGGTCGAGCAGGCGGCAGCCAAGGTCACACACCGGGCTGAAAACCCCGTGGACCGCAGTGCCGAACTGCTGCTCGAGGAATCCGAAGTGACCAATGCGGGGATCAGCACCCCTCAAAATGCAAAGCAAACCATACGCGCTGGACGCTGAAATGAAGCCAAAAAAATCTGCTCGAGAACCTCGAGCAGAGATGAATACTGGGTTTAAAAAATTTACTCTTTGACGCCGCCCGAAAGTGAGCCAGAGACAAAGAATTGCTGGAACCCGTAAAAGAGCGCCACGATTGGCAAAGCGCCCAGCACCGCAGCCGCGCTGAACTTGCCGTACTCGGCGGTGAATTGCTGTGCGAAACTGCGAAGCCCCAAACCGATGTTCCAATTGTCCACCCCTGCGGCAAGCAGAATATTTGCCAGGAAAAATTCGGCATACGTGCCGATGAATTGTTGCAAGAAGATGAACACCAGCATCGGACCCGAAAGCGGCAGCACCACCCTGGTAAATGCCGTCCAACGGGTGCAACCGTCCACCAGGGCAGCTTCCTCGAGGCTGGGAGGCAGGCTTTCGACATATCCCTTGTAAATCCAAGTGCCGTAGGCGATAGACCCACCCGAGTACGCCAGAATCAAACCTGCAAAACTGCCCAGCAAGCCGAGACGGTACATCAGGTCGTAAATCGCCACGGCTGCCAAGAACACTGGAAACATTTGCACAAAAATAAAGAACAGCAAGACCTGAAAGCGCCCCGGGAAACGAAGCCGTGCCATCGCATAACCGACGGTGGTGGTCAGCATCACGGTCAAAACCCCCGTGATGGTTGAAATAATAAACGTGTTGCGCAACCACAGCAAAAACTTTGCCTCGAGGCTGCCATCGCCTGTAAATTGTGCAGGTCCGAGCGTGCCGAAAAACACCAGCAAGCCAATGGCTATCGCCCAGTAGGCTCGAGTTCGGTTCTGGTTGATGCTGGCATTGGTTTTGCCAGCGTTGGACTGCACCATAAACCACAGCGCCGCGATGCCCACAATGCCCAGTGCAAAGACCACCAGCCCCAGAATTTGCCAGGGCGCAATGACCACGCCCTTGAACAATGCCTCGTAATTGCTGAAGTCTTTGCCCTCGAGACTCGGTAAAACTTTGGCTTGCACGATCAGCGGTCCGGTGTCGCCAAGGCTGGCGTCGGTCAGGGTGTTGCGCGGGTCAAACGAGGCGCTGACCACAAAAATAATTGGGTACAGGGCAACCAAAATAAAAATCCAGAAGAACAGGTGTGTGAGCTGGTCGGACATGATCGCCCAGTAACTGATTTTACGCCCCTGCCGCGTGCGTTCGCCCCAAAGCTTACCGACATAAGAGGTCAAAAAAATCAAAATCACCGCACCCAGCAAACCCAGCAGCACGTTGCGCCCGCCATTTTCTGGATACATGACCGCAAACGAACGCGGCAACACCCTCGAGGCTAAATCTCGGACGGTGATGACGGTGAACACCAGCAATGCCGCCCCCAAAGCCCAACCCACAATGGATTGCCACGAGAAGCCCGAGCCAGAATTTGTGCCAGAACCTGAAGTCATTTTCGAGCCTCCTTAAAGACACCAGCGACACTGAAGTTGACCATGCTGATGCCGATGGTCAAAAAGGCAACCAGCACCGCAATGGCGCTTGCCATGCCACGGTCAATGCCGTTCAAAAAGGCGGTGTTGTAACCCCACGAGAGCAAGATGTCGGTGCTGTGCGCAGTTGGAAGCTGTCCAGCTTCGATGGGTTTACCACCCGTAAGAAGGTAAATAATGCCAAAATTATTAAAGTTAAAGGCAAATGTGCCCAAAATAATTGGGGTGAACGCGGCTGTCAGCATTGGTAGCGTGATAAAACGGGTTTGATTCCAACGGTTTGCACCATCAATTTCGGCGGCTTCGTACAGTTCATCTGGAATGGCTGACAACGCGCCGACGGTGGCGGTCATCATGTACGGAAAGCCAAGCCACAAATTGACCAGCAAAATGGCAGCTTTTGCCCAAAGCCCATCGATTAACCAGGGCGCAGGATTCAAACCGACAAAGCCAAACAACCTGTTCAGTGCTCCAAAGTTTGCATCGAGCAGTTTTGTCCACATTTGAATGCTAATCACTCCTGGTACAGCCCAAGGCAAAAACAAGAGTGATCGGTACACGTTGCGAAATTTGAGACGGCGGTTGTTGATCAAAATTCCCAGCAGCACACCAAAAACCACATTGATAATGGTGGTAAAGACTGCAAATTCGACCGTCCAAATAAAAATTGGAACCAATTGTTGGCTGGCTTGGGCAAAGATTCTCGAGAAATTACTGAAACCCACTATTTTAATATCGTTGACTCGGCTGAGGCGTGTGGCTTCTAATCCTGCTGGCAGCGCAGAAGCCAAAGTGATGGTGTTTCCACTGACACTCTCAATGTTGGTCAAGACTTTTTTGATGGTGCTGCCGCGTTCATCCAGAAATGCCACGCTGCGACCGGCGCAATCTGGGGTTTCACAACGCAAATCTGTGGCGGCAACCACACCACCAAGCACCGATAGCGTGGTCGGGTTAATAATTTTCACTTCAATCTGGGCGCTCGAGTCGGGTTCGCCGCTGTTGATGGCGCTGTAATTGGTAAAAGCAAAATAAAAAGTAAGTACAATCGGGTAAATCGTGAACGCCAGCAAACAAACGATGGCAGGTAGCAGGTAATACCAGTTGGACAACCAAGGCATGACTTTAACTGCCACCAGCAAAATGGGAATCATGGCAAGTATGGTAAATGCCAGTAACCAATAGCGCTTGGGTTCATCCCAATTTTGGGCGTCTGCTATGGCGTTCAAACCATTGGCGAGTAATAAACCCAGCGCCAGTGCCAAAAAACAAATACCGAGCACCAAACCGATTGCCAGGGCTGCCCCCGCAGCCCCTTCGGGCGGTGTGCTCGAGCCTAAGCCGAAAAAACCTCCGTCGGCAATTTTTTTTCGTGATCGTGTTCGTACTGTGGTTGCCATACGCTCACCCCTTTGATTTGAAATTTCTTGATTTCTCGAGTTTATTCAGGTCTTGGTTTTAAATGTGTGGTGCGGTACCATAAAAATCTTGTGAAACATAAAGTCTTTGATAAAAAAACGCGCCCCACCCCAGAATTGGGACAGGGCGCGTCTTCTCAAGATAACGGATTACTTCTTGTTGATCGCGCCCAAAATAGCGGCAACCGCTTTTTTGTGAAGGTCAGCAAAGTCAGGGTTGGCGGTTTTGATCGAAAGGTTGAGCGCATCGCCCCAAGGACCCCAAACGCTGCCCATCTCGGCAATGTTTGGCATGGCGATACCGGCAGCCGAGGCAGCACCGAAACCTTTAACCGTTGGGTCGCCTTTGAGTTGAGCCAGAGCGCTCTTGGAGATTGGCAAGCGTCCACCCTCTTGGTTAAGGCTGATTTGGCTTTCTTTGGAAATCAGGTATTGCGCGAATGCGGCAGCAACGTCTTTGTTCTTCGAGTAGGCGTTCATGACCAAACCGCGCACACCAATGAACGGTGACCAAGGCTTGGTAGCACCGGTTGGTTTTGGCAACAAGCCAATGCCGTAATCAATTTTGGCGTCTTTGACGGCGCTCATGTCCCAAGGTCCGGTCAACCACATGGCAACCTTGCCTTTGGTGAACAAGTCCTTCTCGAGATCAGGATTCTCGGTGCCTTCCGGAATCAACTTGTACTTGAAACGCAAGTCGTTGATGGTCTGGGCGGCTTTGACAGCGCCCTCGGTGGCAAGACCAATGTCTTGTGGGTTTAAGCTGCCGTCCTTGTTCTTGCCAAAAACGTAAGCGCCAAACGCACGGTAAATGCCGTTCATGTGGTACTGAATGCCGATGGGAGCAAGGAAACCAAACTCTTGCTTTTCTGGATTGGTCAGCTTTTGCGCGGCAGCAATAAAGGCTTCCCAGTTGCTTGGAATGCTTTTGATCAGCTTCTTGTTGTAAACCACCGCAACGGCTTCGCTCCACATCGGCAAACCGAACAATTTGCCCTTGTAGTTAAACGCGTCAATCGCGCTGGCTTGGGTGTCTGATTTGGTTTTGGCATCCAAGTATTTGGTCATCGGCTCGAGCACACCTGCGGTGACAAACTCGCCAATTTGATCGTGAGGGATGGTGGCGATCAAATCAGGACCCTCGCCTTTGGGGGCGGCTTGAATAAATTTGTCACGGGTTTCGCCCAAGATGACGCTGGTCAACTCGAGTTTTGCGCCCTTGGCGGCTGGGGTTGCCTCGAAAGCTTTGGCGGCGGCGGTGAACCATGCCAATTCGCCACCTTTGAAATCCGTCCAGATCGAAACTTTGCTTGCGCCCTGGGTGCTGGCGATACCCAGACCAAGTGCGACCGTAAGTGCTGCGACAACTGCTGTATTCCTCATTTTCATAACCTTCTCCTCCTCGAGAAGCGGACAGTTTAAGTGATTTGGTAACGCTTCCATGCCGCAACAGACATGACAAACGAACTGAGCACTCAACTTTGGCTTTTTGCCTGAAGGGCATGTTAACACAGCCCTTGCGAAAATAGAAATAGCCCCTGGCACATTTTAAGAAACACCAAACAGACCAACCATCAATAAAAATTTACTCGAGAAAGTGACCTCTCGAGCAACATTGAACGATTTGAAAATGCCGTGAATTACAACCTCAACCCTCTTTTTTGACCGCATGACCACCAAATTGATTGCGCAGCGCCGCCACCACTTTGGCGCTAAAGGAAACATCGTCCCTCGAGTGAAAACGCTCGAGCAAGGAGAGTGTAATAATTGGCGCTGGCACGTTGTACTCCATTGCGGTCTGAATCGTCCAGCGACCCTCGCCAGAATCCTCGACGTAATCCTTGATGCTCTCCAAATGAGGCTCGGACGCAAAGGCGCGTTCGGCGAGTTCCATCAGCCAACTGCGCACCACCGAACCATGATTCCAGAGGCTGGTCAGCGCGTGCAAATCGACCTTAAACGGGCTGGATTCGATGATGTCCAAACCCTCACCGATGGCTTGCATCATGCCGTACTCGATGCCGTTGTGCACCATTTTGGTGAAATGTCCTGCCCCCGAGATGCCCGCGTGCAAATAGCCGCCCTCCTGCGCCAGCGCCAAGAAAATTGGTTCACAGGTGGAGCAGGCTTCATTTGAGCCGCCCACCATCAGGCAGTAGCCATTCTCGAGTCCCCAAATGCCGCCCGACGTGCCACAATCGATGTAATGAACGCCCAGCGCCGCCAGTTGCGTACCGGTTTGAATTGAATCTTTGTAAAAACTGTTGCCGCCATCAATGATGATGTCGCCCTGCTTCAAATGTGTTGCAGCCTCGAGCACCGTGTCCAGCGTCGGTTTGCCGCTCGGAACCATGACCCAAATGACTGTAGGTTGACCATCGGCTCGAGATTTACCGATTGCATCCTCGAGTGAACTGGCAGCAATTGCACCCTCGAGCGCATAAGCCTGCACCGTGTCAGGGTTGCGATCAAACGCCACCACGCTGTGACCCGCTTTCATCAAACGACGCGTCATGTTGCCACCCATACGACCCAAACCGATCATGCTTAGTTTCATGGGTTTTAGCATAACCCAAGTGAATGGACTTGGTATGGAAGGCTCAAATTGCCACAAAAAAGCTCGAAATTTTCACCTGTTGGGGACAAACTTTAAACTGACTTCGCCAGCGTTGACGGTCTTTAAACCGCCAGAGGTTTTCACAATCAACGCACCATCGTTAGAAATATCCTGCGCCACCCCAGTAAAACTCGAGCCGTTCGGTTCGAGCACCATCACTTGACGCCCCAGAGTGGCGTTTGATTCGCGCCAAGCTTGAATCACCACGCTCGAGCCGTGTTCAGACCAACTTTGATACAACTCTTGCAACTCGAGCATGATGGTTGAGAGCAATTTTTTGCGGTTGACAGGCGATACAAATTCCTCGAGCGACGCCGCAGGAATATCAAGCGGAAAATCTTGAATCCGCACGTTTAATCCCATGCCCAACACCACAAACCGCGCCATGCCATCCTCGAGTTCAGCCTCGAGCAAGATGCCCGCCAGTTTGCGACCATCGCTTGCCAGCAGATCGTTGGACCATTTTAAGAGCGCTTCAAAACCAGTCTCGAGCTTGATGGCGCGTAAAAGCGCCACACCCGCCAGAAGGGGCAGCACGCCCAATTCGGTTACGGGTCGGGTGGGTCGCAGCAACACTGTAAAGTACAAACCCGCACCGCTTGGCGAATGCCAGACTTTGGCGCGACGCCCACGCCCTGCCGTTTGAATCTCAGCCAGCACTGTGCTGAACTCTGACGCACCAGACCGCGCCAAAACTCGAGCATCGTCCTGGGTTGAGGTGGTCGTGGCTTTGTACTCGAGCGCGAACGGCAAACCTTGCGGCGTTGGCGCGTCAACCGCCAAGCGATAGCCTTTGCTGCCGCGTTCAATCGGATAACCCTCAGCTTCCAAACTCGAGATCAGTTTTTGAGAAGCAACTCGAGCAATGTTCAGTTGTGTCGCCAGGTTTTCGTTAGACACAAACGCGCCATTTTCGGTTTGCAAGCGTTGCAAAACCTTTAATCTCGAGCTGGTAAAATCCGACGCAGACATGACGTGAACGGTATCCCGCACTCGAGTTTGCTGTCAAACAAAATGCCTCAACTTGCAATGCTTCGGAAATAGATGTATAAATTATCCATGAACCTCAAAGGCAGTTTGCCTGCATTGATCCTGCAAACACTCAGCTTCGGCTCGAGTCACGGTTACGAAATTGCATCACGCATCAAACGCCAAAGCGAGGGCGTGCTCGACTTCAAAGAAGGCACACTTTACCCCGCCCTGCACACCCTCGAGCGCGATGGACTGGTCAGCAGCCACGAAGAAATTGAAAACGGACGCATCAGACGGTATTACAAACTGACCGAAAAAGGCACGAAAACCCTGGTCAAAGAACGCGCCGAATGGACTCGGTACGCAAACGCCATTGGTGGAATTTTGAAAGGCGCATCATGAACAAAATCTTCACGCTCGAGCAATGGATTGTGGCTGCGACCAAAAACCTGACACCGACAGCTATCTCGAGCATTACCAGAGAAATCACAGACCATTACCAAACCTCGCTCGAGAAATACGAAGCACGTGGAATCTCGAGGCTTGAAGCTGAAGTTTTGGCGGTGCAAGATTTGGGTGAGCCTGAAAAATCTGCGAGTAAGTTTGTTCAGGTGTATTTGACCAAAAAAGAAGAAGAAAAACTAAAGAACATGATGGATTCTCCGAAGTGGTTTGAAGCAATAATAGGATTCATATTGTATGGATTTTTTGCTGTTATATCTTTATTTTTATTAAGCGTAACTCCCGATGATATATTTAGAAATGAATCCTCGCTTCACTCTGTTTGTTTTGCAATTTTATTGCTTTTGGTATTTTTACTACACTTTCTTGATGTTTTTATTATTAAAAATCTAAAAGATAAATCTAGATTATCATTTTTTGTGAAAGTTAAATATAATACTATTCTTTTTTCGATTGTTCCGGCATTTATATATTTGGTAACCTACATCAGAAATCAAGAAACGCTGGAGAAAAATTTTTACCTTACTCCAGGCATATTGGCAATTTTCGCAATTCAATGGCTTAAGAATGATTATCAAATTCTTCGTAAATTTTCCACTGCACCTCAACGTAATCGTAAAATCTAATGTTAACTTGAGCTTCCACTTCAAAAATCACGCGCTCGAACCTGAATTCGGTTCTGGAAGTTCAACACCTTTGTACGCCTCAGAGAGCAAAAGCTCGAGATTCAAACATGGGATTTTCAGTTTGCTGCCCTCCTCGAGTTTTTCGTAACGCCATGCGTCATCAGGTAAACGCTGAAACACTTCGGCAGAGATGCGGGTTTGGTCGAGCAGAATGTACGTCTGTAAACTCTTGAGCTTCTGGTAATTCTGCCATTTTTCGCCGCGATCAACGTCGGCAGTGCCACTCGAGAGCACTTCGATGATGGCACATGGATGACGGGCAAAATACGTGTCTTTGTCTTTTTCGCAAGAAATGATCAAATCGGGGTGGTAGTAAACCTCTTCAATTTGAACCTTGACATCCGAACTGTACACTTCGCCATTCAATTCGTCAGCCGCGTTCAAAGCTCGAGTTGCCAGATTGAGGGCGATGCGATTGTGGGCTTTGCTTGCGCCAGCCATCGCAAAAATCTGACCACCCACAAATTCGTGTTTGTCTGTTGCGGTTTGTTCAAACTCGAGGTATTCGGCTACGTTAAGGGTTTTACCGTGTTCTAAAACTCGAGGCATGATAAAAGTATAGCCAGAACGCTAGCCCATGAGAATCCCCTCAATGTTTCGCGGTATCATCCCAGCGTGAGCCGTAAAATCACCACCACCATCATTTCCGACCCGCTCGAGTGGAATCAACTCGTCACCAGTTTCTCGCATTACAGCGCTTTGCAAGGTTGGGGTTTCGGTGAAGTTCGGCGCGTGAGCGGTTGGACGCCGCACCGTTTGAAACTCGAGCGTGATGGCGTTCCGTTCGCCGCCGCGCAAGTTCTGCGGCGCAAGCAGACGGGACTCAGCTTCCTGTACTGCCCGCGCGGTCCCGCCATGAATTCGTTTGCTGACCTCGAGGATGTGGGCGCGGCTTTAAAAGCCTGGGCTGGCGTGGGCGATGTCAGCATCAAGATCGAACCGCCAATTCCGCTGCATTCTGACGGCACGGGCGGCAACATTCCCGAAAGTCACGGCGTCTGGAAAAACTCGAGCACCATTCAACCAGAGCACACGATTTTGCTGGACTTGACCAAACCCGAAGACGAATTTTTCAAGAACATGCACGAAATGGCGCGACGCAACACCCGCACGAGTTTGAAACTGGGCGTGACCGCACAGCCCGAAGATGATTTCGAGAGCTTCTGGGCGCTTTTTTCCGAAACCAACAGGCGCTCGAGTCTGTTGCAACGCCAAAAAAATTATTACGAGGCGGTTTTCAAGGAATGCAACAAATTTGGTGGCGAAGCGGTCATCATCACGGCGCGTCATGAGGGCGTGCCGCTCGCCAGTGGTTTGATTATTGGACTGGGTCACGACCTGAATTACTTGTACGGCGGCAGCACGCGGCTCGAGCGCAAAGAGGGCGAGAAAGACCCGAAAGCCAGCAACGGTTTTTACTGGGGCATGATTCGGCACGGCATGACAAAAGGCTACAAGTACCTGGATTTGTTCGGCATTCCCAAAACCATCTCGGAAGACAAGCACAGCTTCGGCGTTTACGAATTCAAAGAACGCCTGGGTGGGCAAAAAGTCTTTTTCCCAGCCTACGAGCAAAGCCTGTCACCAATCTCGAGCCTGATGAACACCGCATTCAGAATTCGCAAGAATTACATGAATTACAAAGCCAGGGGGACGACCAAAGACGTGTTGTAAAGCGTTGCAATTTGCAGATTTCGCACAGTTCAAAATAATTTGGGGTGATAGTTTAAAACCGATGAAACGATTTCTTTTCTTGCCCGTATTGGTTATCGCCCTGAGCGCCTGCAATGCCTTGCCGATTTCGGTGGCGGTTGACCCTGCGAATTACAGTTTTGGGGCGACCGCCCCAACTCCTGGCAGCGTCATGTATCCAACGGCTGCCAGCGCTTTTTCGCAGTCACCTGTCAACGTGTCCAGCGTGGTGGTGCGCGGTCAGGCTTCGGCGGCTTCCATCGGTACGCCCAGCGTCAATGCCGTGATTTACGGACGTACCACCGACCCAAAAAATGATCCGAATTGCAGTTCGTTCGGCGTCATGATCTCATGTCCAGCCGCCAGCCAGACCAAGCTCACTGGCGACCTGACCTTGCAGAACAGCAAAACCAGTTTTGAAATTGGCGGCGATGTCATGAAACAAGCGGTCAACTCTGGAAAAGTATGGCTTGGTCTGGAGGTTAAATCGGGATTTAGCGCCAACCTGACGTTAAAACTGACCGACATGATCGCTACAGTGACTCTGTTTTAAAGCGCACACCTCAATTCGCCAAACCCCAAGGTGGGGATCAGTGTGCCTCGGGTTTTAGCGAATAATTCGTGCGGGTTGAATGTTGGCGGCACGACGCGCAGGTATAAAACCGGCGACCAGGGTCGTAAGTAGCGAGGCAATGCTGACCCAAACAAAATCAAAGGTTTTCATTTGCGCTGGCAGGGCGGTGATGAAGTACAAGTCTCCGGGCAAGCGGTACGGATTCAACGTGAAGTACAGGCTCAAAATGAATCCCAAAAGGTTGCCCAGCAACATTCCCAAAAATCCCAGGACAAAACCCTCGAGCAAGAAAACCTGTTGAATTACGCTGGCTTTAGCGCCCATCGCCCGCAAAATGGCAATCTCGGGGGTTTTCTCGAAGACAGTCAAGACAAGCACATTCACGATGCCGAACGCGGCAACAATCACGATCAGCAAGAGCACAATTGAAATGATGTTTTTTTGCAACTGCATCTGGGCAATCAGTGTTTGGTTGATGTCCTGCCACGGGCGACCATAAAAATTGGTGGGTTCGACCTTCCCAGGCTCGAGGTCGAGCGGCAAGGTGTTGGCAAGACGAATGGCGCGTTCGGCATCTGAAAGGCGCACGTGATAGCCCATGATGTTCTGCCCGAGTCCCATCAAATTCTGCAAGGCTTGAATACCAACAAAACCGAAAACGCTGTCAATCTGGTAATTGCGGGTGCGAAATGTACCCGAAAAACGAAATTTCTTTTTTACGGCGCTCGAGATGTCCAGACCCTTGGTGGACACCACGTAAATTGTATCGCCGACAATCAGCCGCATCGAACGCGCCAAGTCGTAACCCAACAAAATTCCGTCGGGCGGCAGTTGCTCGAGTTGCACGCGGTCTTCAGACTCGAGGTTTAATGCCCTAGCCTCGCGTTTGGTGTCCACGCCGTAAATTTGAGCAAAGCCCGTGCTGCCGCCCTTGCCGTTGCTGGCACGCCGCGTCAGCAAGCCTTGCGTGAAGACGTACCGCGACCACCCGACCACCTCGGGGTTGCTCGAGAGACGCTGCTCGAGTTTGGGGTCTGTTGGCGTGCCACCCTGTTCTTGATCCCAAGCCTGAAGCGTGATGTGCGGTTGGGCTTTGATGGTCGTGTCGATCAGTGTTTTGACAAAACCATTGGTCAAGGATAGCGCCGTGGTCAAGACCATGACGCCAATCGCCACGCCAACGATTGAAATCAGGTTTTGGGTGCGTCTTCGCCGCAGGTGCGAGCGGGCGAGTAACCAGATGAGCCGAGTCATGGGATGGATTCTACGTTGAAAGATCAAGATTGGCGATGGGCAAGTACCAATTTGCGAAAAATCTCGGGCGACCCACCAAAAGTCTGTGACGCTCGAGAATTCATCTGCCTTTCAAGGTTTGCTTTCGCCTCGAGAACCTTGGGTCAAAACTAGCTTGTGTTCAAAGAGGCTCGAGATTTTATCAAAAGGAAGGGTTTCACCCATCCTCAATTTCGTAGACAAACCCCTCGCCACCCGCGTACAGGCAGTGATCCAAGTTGACGCACAAACCGTTTTGATACTCCCAAGCCTCGGTGACTTCTATCGGTGAACGGTCCAACAACCTAAAAATTGGCGTGTGACCGTGAACAATTTTTGTGCCACCGAACGTCTCGAGCATCTTTTGCGCCCTGGCAAAACCGCCCTCAAAATCTGCAATGTTGACCCGTTGGGCAAATTCGGCTGTGACAAACTCGAGCCGCTTGGCAAATTGATCCTCGAGTTTGTCGATGGTGTCCATGTCGTGTTCGGTCAGGATGGCGTGAATGTTCTGGTTGACTTCCTGAATACTCGAGCCGTAATTGAGGTAAAACGTGTTGTCGGCGTGCATCAAGAGGGTGTTACCAACCCTGGCGAGGGCGGGCAGGTTTAACAACCACGAAACCCGTTCTGGGGTCAGTCGCTCGAGATCGGACATTTTGCCGCCATTTTTCATCCACATGTCAATAAAACCAACTTTTTTGCCCACTTGCCCAAAACTTGGGACATCGTGGTTGCCAAAGTGATAAACCTCTTGCAGAATCACGTCGTGGTTGCCCAACAGCGCCCCGACAAAACCGCCCTCGAAAACCGCTTCTTGCTCCAGGCGCATGACCAGATCAATCACGCCCATGCCGTCTGGTCCACGGTCGGTGAAATCGCCCAGAAACCACAAGTGGCTGTCTCGAGCCGTCCAGTGCCCAGCCTCATCGGTCAGTTCGGCGCTCCTGAGTAACCCGAGCAGTTGATCCAGGCATCCGTGAATGTCACCAATGGCGTAGGTCGGCATTGTAAAATTCTAAGCGGGCAAACGCAAAATTTCGCTTCTCTAGGTCAAAAACCCGATCTGAACAGATTTTTTTGATATTGTCAGGTATAGCTCTGGCTTGAATTTATTCAAAAGGTGGGAATGTATGGATCGCAAAGCCGTGAACTCGAGTATGCTCAAAAGCATTGGATATGATGAAAACACCCAAACGCTCGAGCTGGAATTTAAGAGCGGAGAGGTTTGGCAGTACATGGACGTGCCAAGCGACGAATTCGAAGGACTGATGAATGCGCCCTCGCACGGCGGTTATGCCCGACAAAATATCATCGAGGCGTATCACGAAACCCGAGTGTCGGAACCTAAAACCAAGCTTTGAGTCATCTTGTTCAGGGTTTTAAAATTCGCTCTCGCTTCATTGTGAAGGATTGCTGCGCCTGCGAACAAATTTGCCCTGATCAAACTGTAATCATGAAAACCAACATCAAACCCATGTCACAGGCATTTTGTCAGCTCTCGAGTGAGGGATGACTGGTTCTCATGTGTGTTTTAACCTTGGCTTAGCCTTTGGATTCGTGTACACTGCCGCGAGCCCCCAGAGTTCGCTCGGACGGTGCACACCCCCAGAATTTGGTGTCTTCAGACCATATTGTTCCGCCCCAAGCATTACACCCCGCAAGAGAGCCGAACTGAAGCCAAGATCAACCAAATTGCTCGAGGAGATATTTTGAAACTGTTCCAAAAAATGGCAGTCTTGGTTGTGGCACTTTCCGCGTTTACAGGAATTGGTTTGGGTTACACCGAGCGTCCGTTGTGGCCCGTTCAGGGGATCATCACCCAAAATTACGGCGGACGGTACGGACATACGGGCATCGACATCGCCGCGCCCATCGGCACACCCGTTTACGCGTCACTTTCGGGACGTGTGAATTTTGCGGGCTGGAACCCGCACGGTTACGGCAACTTTATCAAGATCACCGGCAATGACGGACTCGAGTATTGTTACGCCCACAACTCGAGAATCATGGTTCGGGTTGGGCAAGTCGTGCGTCAAGGGCAATTGATCTCCAAAGTTGGTTCGACGGGTCACAGCACCGGACCGCACCTGCACTTCGAGATTCGAATTGGTGGCAATGTCCGCAGCCCAATGGCGTACCTGCCAGGCTCGAGGGTCATGCTTGCCAGCACCCGCCCAAGGCGTTAACGCTTCAAACACAATTTAAAAAGCCCGAGTGTTCAAGCTCGAGCTTTTTGTTTAACGGCTGGGGTTGATCAACCATTTCTCGAGTAACTTTTGATATGGACCGTCAACCTTCATGGTTTTGATCAGATCATTGGCAATGTTCACCAAATCCGAACCCTGCTTAAACACCATGCCGTACTCCTCGAGCTTGAGCGGTTTGCCCGTGCGCTCGAGGTTTTGGGTGTTGACCAAATAATCCGCAATTGGCGCATCGGTAATGATTGCGTCTATTGCAGCCGATTTTAAGTCCAGCAAGCTCGATTTGAGGTCGTTGTAGGCTTTGAAATCCGCGCCAAGTGGTTTGAGGTACTGATCGGCGGCATCAAAACTGGTCGTGTTGGCTTGGACTCCGAATTTCAATCCCTTGAAGCTGGCGGCTGGGTACGTGATCTTTTTCGGGTTTCCCTTGCGCACCACCAAGACTGGGGCGCTCGAGAAATACGAATCGGAGAACACCACGCCAGGTTTTTTACCGATTGCAATGCCACTGATTGCCATGTCCAGCGAATTTGTGGCGGTGGCTTTGACCAGAGATTCGACTGCAAGGCGTTTGAATTCGATTTTCACACCAAGTTTTGCGCTTAAAGCTCGAGCAATGTCGGCATCAAAACCCACGACCTCTTGTTTTTCGTTGACGCTTTCAAACGGGGCAAATTGCGGGTCAATACCAACAACAAGCATACCTTTTTGCTTGACGCTCGAGACATTCGCTGCAATTGCCAAGCCAAGCACCAAACTCGAGCACACCAATACACCTTTGAACTTCATGATGAAAGGATACCGCACCTCGAGATGAAAACTAAAAAATGAAAACCGAAAACAAAAAGGAGCGGAATTTTTCCGCTCCTCGAGATCACTTAGAACTGTTTTACAAGCGCAACAAGCTTGCAACGACGGTGGTGGTTTGACCACCGTCGATGGTGAATTCTTGAACGAAGCCACGGTAACCGGCGGCAACAATCACAAGCTCATGGGTACCGGCGGGCAAGTTAGGGACGTTCAATGCACCGTTGTTGCCAATTTTACCGACCAATTGACCATTGATGTAAACGCTCGCGCCACGGACGCTGTTGACAATGTTCAAGTTGCCATTGGTGGCGACGGCTTGCAGTTTGGCGTTGACAACGGTCACGCGACCGCCGCTGACGACGACGTTCTGTTGGAAGTCACGGTAACCGGCAAGACGCACGGTAATGGCATACTGACCGGCAGCCAGTGGCAATTCTGCGCTCGAGCCAGTCAGGTTGCCCTGAAATTGACCGTTGACGTAGACTTCAGCACCAGATTGCGAGTTGATGCGAAGCGTGCCGTTGGTGACAATGGCTTGCAGGTTGCGGGCATCGACCACGGTGGTCTGACCGACATTGACGTTGACAGTCTGGTTGAAATCGCTGTAACCATCCAGGGTCACACGAATGGCGTGGTTGCCTGCGGTGGCGACACCGGTGATGCTGCCGTTGGCAACAAGGCGGTTGTCCACGAAAACGCTCGAGCCGTTTGGAGCAAGAATTTGCAATGTGCCATTTTGTTGGACGGCGTTCAAACGGGCGTTGACGGCGGTGGTTTGACCGGCGTTAACGTTCACGGTCTGGTTGTAATCGCCGTAACCAGGGGCGCTGACGCGAACGGTGTGCGAGCCAGGAACGGCGGCGACACTGACGGGTGCAGTACCGATCAAGGTTCCGTCAACCAAGACGCTCGAGTTTGGCGCGTTGCTGGTCACTGCCAGCGTGCCGTTGCTGACTGGGCGTGCCGTAGTGAAATCCACAAATGCCGTGGTCCAGTCGGTTGGTGGCAATGGGGTGACGACCACAGCCAAAGGACGTGCAAGACCTTCAGAGCCTTGAACGGTGGCATTGACAAAATTGCCGGTTTGAACTTGCGGAATGATGCCGGAAAGGTTGAGCGGGTTTTTGCTGGCTATCGCAAAAATCTTTTCAGGACCGAACGGCGCTTGAATGTTCAACTGGTACTTGTCGCCCGAGCCTGGGAAGGTGCGGGTTTCACCGGCACGCAAGAATGGCTGTTGTCCACCAGGAAAACCATTTGGCAACAAGACCGTGATTTCGCCAGTCGGTTGAAGATCGAACACATACACGTAAGCGTCTTGGTTGACACTGACTGAAACTTTCAGGTTTTCACCCTCCAAGTACAATGGGTTCGCTCCGGCTTTGTTGAGTGCCACCGAAACTTTTAGATCGGGATTGGCTGGGTTGACAATCACGGCTTGGGGGCGGACTATCGGTTGAGACTGCGCAAAGGCAGAACCCAGACCAAATACACCTGCGAAAAGCGTGACCGTAGCGGCTGTAAAATTCTTAACGTTCATTCGTATACCTCCTCGAGCCTTTCGGCTCTGGTCGAACTACCCACACGCTAGCAATGACAATTCTGTAGACGGTGAGGCAAGCTAAATAAATCTTTATGAAGTTACCCGACATAAAGATGAGATAAACCTTACCACTGATAAATCAAGTTTAGTTTAGGGTTTGAGCAGATCACAGGTCAAAAAGAAATCTTAACATTTGGGCAAAGTCAAGCCTTCAAGCCTGATTTGAATGCAAAAAATCATGTGCAGAACAGCAAAAATTCTCGAGTGGTTCGAGCACAATAATTGAAGTGTGTTAAGCTCCAAGACCGAGGATATTCCCCAAAGATCAGGAAACAATCATGCTGGCATCCAAACTGAACGACACCATCACCATCCGCGAAGTTTTAGAAACCGACCTCGCCCTGTACCGAGACCTGAGGCTCGAGGCACTCAGGTTTGAGCCTGGAGCCTTCAGCGCCGATTACGAGGAGGAACGTGCCCGTGCGGGCGCGGCATGGCTCGAGCGACTGCGTGGCATCGTTCAAGACCCCATGCAAACCCTGTTCGTTGCCGAAGAAAGCGCCGCCCTGATTGGCATGACCGGCATTGCTCGGGGAAGGAGCGCCAAAACCAGACACTCGGCTGGCATCTGGGGCGTTTACGTCCGCCCCGCCCACCGCACGGCAGGCATTGCCACCGCGTTGCTTGGACACGCGCTTTTTTGGGCGCAACACCACAACGTCACCCGAGTCGAACTGTCCGTGACCACCCACAACGCTCGCGCTCTGGTGCTCTACAAACAAACTGGTTTTAACGTTGCGGGCACGGTTCACGATGTCATGCGCGTCAATGGACAACCGATAGATGAATTCTTGCTCGAGAAAATGCTGCCCGTGGATTGACACGTACAAGCTCCGTGGATTGACACGCACGGGCTGGACGCGTATTATTTCCAAGCTTCGCTCGAAGTCTTGGAGTGGGTACAGTGCCGGGATGGCGGAATGGTAGACGCGCCAGACTTAAAATCTGTTGTCCGTGAGGGCGTGCGGGTTCGAGTCCCGCTCTCGGCACCAGCACGTTGCGTTAAAAGGTAGTGCGGCACGTCGTGGCTATGTAGCTCAGTTGGTTAGAGCACACGACTCATAATCGTGGGGTC
>JANXTZ010000063.1 GCA_025352125.1 Deinococcales bacterium
TTCCAGGTCTTTGTCCTGAACGTTGAAAGTGATTTTTGCTGGCGTTTTTTCGGTAACATGTTCTGCGTTTTGAACCTCGGTAACCTCGATCTTTGGCGGGTCTTTGTTGTCGGCAACCGCTCCAAACCAGACTTTCAGAAACAAATTCCAATCGCCGTTGACACTGGATTCCAGTTTGTCATAGGCGGTCATGGTGTCATCGTCTGGAAGCTTGCTGCGGTCGGCTGGCATCCAGACACTCAGGGCGTAGGCTTTCTCGTTGTCCGTGCCCAGTGATTTTGCCAGAACCATCTGATCGAGGCTCAAGATCAAGTTTTTGGCGGTGCTCTTAATGATGGCATTGCCTGATTTTTCGGCAAACAGGGCTGCCATGTCACCCAGATCAACGTAAGCCCGAGGGGGTTTTGGCTTTCGGTGATGTGCGCAGCGTGTTTGGAAGTGCAGTGGTTGTGTGGTGCCAGTTGAGTTTGAAATAGCGTATTTTGAGCGGTTGAAACCCGAGGGTCGAGTACAATCGCTGAAAATGGTCTCAGAAAGGGGTGCAGCCCAGCCTATGAAACGATTTTTGGCAGTTTCAAGAGTGGGTCGTTGCACTGAAAGTTAAAGTCTGAGCGGCACGTGATCTCCCAGGCACAAATTTGAACCAACACGCCTGAATCGGCAAGTTGAACGACCAGCAAAAGATCAACCAGGCAAGTAAACCACGGCAACGCTAAGACTCAAGTGCATGTGTACGACGATACCTCTGGACTGATTGAATCCAAATGTTGCGGTGTTCTTCTGGAGAATGCACCATGATGCGCTCGAGCGCAGCCAGCACATCTGTAGCCTTCACGATGCACGGTTGACCTTGCAGGTGCAACATCTTTCTCAAGCGGTAGCGGGCAGAACGAATCGCTTGTGCGGTCAATCCAGTAGATTCAAGTTTCTCACCATTCGCCACGCGCATTTGGGAATCTGCCTGGGTGCGCGTCAATCCGTTCACGGTCAATCCTCGGGCATTGAGCACCACCAGTTCCGAACGTGCCATCCCCTTCAGTGCCACGCAGCCCCCAGGTGAAGCCGTCAACAAGGCCACAGCCAGCGGTGCAGCGCGCGGCATTGATCGCACCAGAATGGAGTTTGGCGCAACGAAATCACGCAACAAGCGCAACGCATCTTCGAGCATCGCTGGTGCATTGCAACGTTCAAAGGCAAAATCTGGGGCGGCTACCAGCATCTCGAGCCAGATTGTGGCGCGGGTCAGACGCAAATCCCACTCGGTTCGTGGAATGAATGGAACCTCCAGGTAAGACGCCGCCCGTTCAAAGTTGCCCTGCCGCATGGTTGCCCAGCCAAAAGCAAGATGCCACTCAGCAATATGACGCGTGGTCAACGGTGCCCTGATCTGTGGTTCTGGTCCAGCCAAAATAAAGTTGGCATCAAGCTTCATTAAACCCTTCATCGCATGTAAACGTCCAAAATTCAAGCCATCCGCCAGTGTGTTCCACTGCACCTGATTGCCGCAATCGTTGGCAATCAAGCTCATCGACCCAAACACACGTCCTTGCCGTCCGATTGGAATGTCTTCAGACAATCGCATGGATTCGTCGTAGCGACCTTGGCGGTACATCAACTGCATGAGGTTGATCCGTGTTTCAATCTGCTCCTCTTCAGTCTTGAGCGTGAGCAAGCGACGTAAGTCATGCTCTCGCACCCCAGGATTGATCTCGAGTCTTAACGCCTCACTGTCGTCGTACAGCCGCTCACAAGTATCAGCAAAGTGTGACATTCCACAAGCCCTGGCTTCAAGTGTTGCCGCCCTTGCAACGCACATCGCTTCCTGGAGACGGTATTCACCCCACAAGGCAAAAGCAAGTGCATACAACGAGCGTGCCCGAGCCTCGCTGCCTGTGGGTGCGATTTCTTCAAAATGGACTTGGGCAAGGATTGGGGCATATTCATACCGTGCAGCGTGAATCGCCAGGCGTGTGGCATTCACCAGTGGATCACATCCGCCCCGTGAAAGCGTCTGCAACGCAAAATCGCTCTGTCCTGTCACCAGGTACGCCTGCGCCAGCCGTACCGCTTTCAGTGGTGACGCTGACAACAACTCGAGTTCGACCTTCAGACCCGGGTCGCAACCTCGTGATGCAAGTAAGGCATCCCATTCGTGGGGGATGGTGATGGCTTGGTGTAGTTTCAAAATCGACACGGTGGTTTCTCAGATGGCTTTCATTGTGGCTCGGTCTTGGTGGGTAAAAAACTGATCGTAAATATCTTATCGATAAAATGAAGTTTAGATCATTTTACTTTAGAAAAACAAGTGACCCGTCACGGGCAGGTGGCTTCTTGGTGCTCGAGTCTCTATACTGACCTTCGTTCTTCATCTCTGGCCCGAGATATTACGTTAGCATCAAAAATTAGCTTGTATGTTGGAGGTTTTTATGAAGCGATTTACTGCTCTACTTTGCCTGGTCGTTCTGGCGGCGTGCAACACCACACCACAGACAATCCCCACCCCTGAAACGGTGAGCCTTGAGAATATTCCAAACCTTGATGCAAACCAGATTCACGCGCTCAGCGAGGCTCAGATTGAGGCGCTCGGAGCAGAGAATCAGGTGTACCTCGACGCCAATAAAGTTGAGTCTTCAACCCGGACGGCAATTCGTTACCCCAATTTCAATGACACCTGGTACCTGGCTTCGAGCATCAGCTATGAAACCTACCTCTCGAGCTACTACCGTCAAACCAATGGTCCAGACTGGAGTGATGACGGATGCTCTGGTCCCACACCGCCCGTTATTTTTGATACCAATGCCTGTCGCCAACATGATTTCGGTTATCGCAATGTCTCCAAGTACGGCGCTGGACGAAACGAAACGGTTCGCAAGAGCATTGACAGCCGTTTCTTATCCAACATGTACTTAAAGTGTGATCGTTACTGGAATCACTGGTATCAAGCGCCACTGAAAGTGGCCTGCAAAGCCGATGCCTTGGTGTTTTACGGTGGGGTGCGTAATTTTGGGCAGAGTGCGTATTACGCAACGCGCCAGGTTTTTTAGTCGTTTACAAGTGCACATCCCGATCCTTGAACGGTGGAATGCGTTCCATCGTTCAAGGTTTTTTGCGTTTAAGTGGTTTGAGGTGAAGTCCAACCGCAGGTTGCTTAACGTGGGATAGCCGTGTCGGGTCTCAGAAGATTTAGGGAAGAGTTTCACACGAGTGTAATTTGTCGTGAATTGTCGCTCAGAATTTATCATTTACCATGTCAGTACATGTTTTCATTTTCGAGTACTTTCTTTGGCAACCAAATTCATTTCTACAATGTGCATCATCATCGTTCAGCAAGTTTGGATCATCTCGGGTACTTGGACAATCATACTGTTCTCAATGGCTTTAAGTAGAGACGATTTAAATGTGATCGAGGGTGTGTGGCGGCGGGTAAAAGGATTTTTGATGCCGCGTCCTTGTTATGACTCGGTGGCTGAGTTGCGGGCGGCAGTGTTGGTGGCGTTCAAAGCATTGACGGCTGTAGAAGCGTGAAACTTATTCAGGAGATACTAAACAAAAGTCTAGCAGGTTCAAGCATTTGCATTCGCGTTACATCCAAAAAAGTTTGAATCATCTGCGTCGGTCACTTCCCATAATTAAACGTTGCGGTACAGCCTCCGTCCACCGTGACAATCGAACCCGTCATAAACGAACTTTCCTCAGATGCCAGAAAGACCGCCACCCGCGCAATCTCGAGTGCCTGGGCTTGTCTACCGATGGGTTGGAGTGCCGCATTCGCCTCGCGGCGGGCGTTGGCTGCGGCAGCTTGGGCGGCTGGCAGGCTGGCGCGGTGACCGCCCATGTCGGTGTCCACATAACCTGGGCAGATCGCATTGACGCGGATGCCCCTCGAGCCGTAATCCACCGCGAGTTGACGCGTCAGGTTCACAACCCCAGCTTTTGAGGCACAGTAGGCTGCCGCCAGTGGCGCTCCGATCAAACCGTAAGTCGAAGCGACATTGACGATGGCGCTGCCCGCCGTCAAATGCGGGATTGCATGTTTGGCGCACAAAAATGGACCTCGCAGGTTGACCGCCATGACCCGGTCCCAAGTTTCAACCTCGAGTTCGTGAGCCAAACTCGAGCCGCCCGAGATGCCTGCGTTGTTGACCAAAATATCCAAGCGTCCAAAATGTTCGAGCGTCGCTTGGATCAAGTGACCAACCTCATCTGGGTTGGACACGTCACAGGCGACAAAATGGGCTTCGCCACCGCTGGACTGAATCTGCTTGACGACTTCCTTGCCTTCCTCTGGACGAACGTCTGACACGACCACCCGAGCGCCAGCCGCCGCCATTGCCTGCGCGATGGCACGTCCAATTCCGCCTGCTGCACCCGTGACGATGCCGACCTGCCCATTAAAGCTTGAATCCTTCATGGTGAGACCTCTTTCGGTGAATCAAGATTCGGCTCGAGTACAACCACAACCCGAATGGCGTTAGGATAAAAACAGTTGGATTTTGAGTATTGAGGTGCTTGGATGCGTGAACCTGTTCTTGCCATTCATGGTGGTTGCGGCGCAATCCCCAACGCCGAACTGACCCCAGCCACGGACAAAGCGGCGCGCGCGGGATTGCACAGGGCGCTCGAGGTCGGTTTTAAAGTGCTTAAAGCGGGCGGCAACGCCTTTGATGCGGTCGCGGAGAGCATTGTGATTCTCGAGGACGATCCGGTCTTCAACGCGGGTTTTGGTGCGGCGCTCAACCGCGAAGGTGTCCACGAGCTGGATTCTTCCCTGATGGACGGAGCAACGGGAAGGGCGGGGGCGGTGGCGGGAGCAAAACGCATTCGCAATCCGGTGCGCGTGGCTCGAGCACTGATGGAAAATGCCGATCCGTTGTTGCTGATCGTCCAAGCTGCCGACGATTGGGCGGAAGCACACGGTTTTGAGATGGTCGAAAATTCGTATTTTACCACCGCCTCGCGCCGCGAATCCCTAACCTTGATGCTCGAGCGGGAGGTGAGTGGCGATGTCAGCCCCGTCTCTGAACGGGACAAACACGGCACGGTCGGCGCGGTGGCGCTGGACAGCCACGGGCATCTGGCGGCAGCCACATCGACGGGCGGGTACACCGCCAAACCCGCCGGACGCGTCGGCGACTCGCCGATCATTGGCGCTGGCACCTGGGCGGATGATCGCACCTGCGCGATTTCGGGCACGGGCAAGGGTGAGTTGTTCATCCGCCTTTCCTTTGGTCATGAGGTTCATGCCCGAATGCTCTACCAGGGCTTGACGCTCGAGGCGGCGATAAACGGCTTGATTCATGACCAGATGTCCGCACTGGGCGTTGGGGCTGGGGCTTGCGCGGTGGACAGAGACGGCAATGTGATGCTGCCGTACAACACCGAGGGCATGTATCGCGGTTGGATTCGCCCTGAGGGCGTGTTTGTGGCGATTCATGAAACCTGAGCACGGCTCTCAACCCTCGAGTTGGTACAAGCCGGTGAATTTGGTCTCGAGGTACTCGAGGTAGGGTTGGGCATCGAGTCCGTGACCCGTGGCGCGTTGCAACAATTCTTGCGGGCGAAACCGTCTGCCGTGCCGGTAAATGTGCTCGGTCAGCCAGCCGCGCAACGGCGCGTAGTCGCCAGCCTCGAGTGAAGCCTCAAGATTCGGGACTTGTGCTCGAGCCGCCGCAAAAAACTGCGATGCCATGACATTGCCAATCGTGTAGGTCGGGAATGAGCCGAAATAACCCGCCGACCAGTGAATGTCTTGCAGCACCCCTCGGGCATCGTCTGGTGGGGTCAAACTTAGGTATTGCTGCATCTTGGCATTCCAGGCTGCCGGCAAATCCGACACGCTCAATGACCCGTCAATCAGAGCCGCCTCGAGTTCGACCCGCAACATGATGTGCAAGTTGTAGGTGATCTCGTCGGCTTCAACCCGAATCAGGCTGGGGCTGACACGGTTCACGGCGCGGTGAAACGTTTCAGCGTCAACATCCTCGAGTTGCGTCTTGAAGGTCTCGACAAGCCTTGGATACCAGTGCCGCCAAAAAATCTTTGAGCGTCCGACCAGGTTCTCCCAGAGTCTGGATTGGCTTTCGTGGGTGCCAAAACTGGCTCCGCCCACCGCGTACATGCCGGGCAGGTCGCTGGTCAGCGCGGTGCGGCTCAGTTCTGGCGCAACGCCCTGTTCGTAGAGCGCGTGACCCGTTTCGTGAAGTGTGCCGAACAGACTCATGGTCAAAAAATTTGGCTGGTAACGCGTGGTGATGCGCACATCGTCGCGGGTGAACGAAATCTCAAACGGGTGCAGGGACGTGTCCAGGCGCCCTCGCTCGAGGTCATACCCAAAGGCTTGCGCCACCTCGAGTCCAAACGCCCGTTGTTGCCCCAGTGGAAATTCGCGCCCTAAAAATTCCTCGCGCGGCGGCTCGGCGGCACGGATGCGCTCGAGCAGGGGCAGGCATTTGGCTTTGAGTTGCCTGAACAAGTTTTGAAGTTTGGTGTGCGTCATGTCGGGTTCGTAGATTCCAACCAGCGCGTCGTAGGGATGCTCGGTGTAACCGATGACTTCAGCCAGTTCGCGTTGCAACCCCACCATGCGCTCGAGCAGTGGGGCGAACATCGCAAAATCATTTTTGGCTCGAGCCTGCCCCCAACAATGCTGGGCTTCGGCACGAAGCCCAGCCAAATCCCGGGTCAAACGTTCGGGCGTGCGGCGAAACAGTTCGCTGGCTTCGCGCAGCGCCTTCAAATTGCGGCGTTCGATGCCGTCCTCGGGCAGGCTGGCGGTTTCAACCTCTGCCTTCTCGAGCAGCGTTTTCAACTGGTCCGCCACCAGTTTTTCTTGCGCCAGACCAGACAGCGTGGCGAGCTGAAAACCCCGAGTCACGTTGCCACCCGTCGGCATTTGGGTGCGGGCATCCCAATTTAAAATATTCATGGTGTTCAGGATGTCGCTGATCCCCGCCATGTACTGATTCAGTTCGCTGTATGCCTTCATGTGTCTTGACCTCCCAGGATCAACCAGTACCTCGCCCAAGCCTCAAGACCTTTTTTGAACCGCTCGAGACGGAAAAATTCGTTTGGTGCGTGAAAATCCTCGTCCCCCGTCGAAAACGAAAAGAACACCATGTCAAGTTTCAGCAATCGCTTGAAGCTCTCGGCAATCGGCAGTGTGCCACCCATGCGTGCCTCGAGCGGTTCCCGTCCGTCCACTTGGCGCAGCACACGACGGGCGACTTCCAAACCAGGGTGATCGCTGGGAATGGCATAAGGAAGTGCACCGTGACCGTTCGAGGTGATCTCGAGCCGAACACCTGGCGGGCAGTGCGTCTCGAGGTGCTTGATGACGAGCGCCAGAATCTCGTCTGGTTGCTGATCGGGCACCAGTCGGCAGGAAATTTTGGCGCTCGCCTGGCTGGGGATGACCGTCTTGCCCCCGGGTCCGGTGTAACCGCCCCAGATGCCGTTCAGTTCGAGGGTCGGGCGCGTCCATTGTCGCTCGAGCGTGCCGTAGCCGGGTTCGCCGAAGGTGGAAGCCGCGCCGATGCTCTCGAGGTACGCCGCGTCGCTGAATGGAATTGCCGCGATGGCGCCCTGTTCGGCACTGGAAAGTTCGGTCACGCGGTCATAAAAACCCGCCACCGCCACGCGTCCCTCGGTGTCGTGCAAACTCGAGACAAGTTTTGCCAGGGCGGAGAGTGGGTTCTGAATCCCGCCACCGTGACGACCCGAATGCAAATCCTTGCCCGCGCCGATCAACCTGAACTCGAGGCTCAGCAGACCGCGACTCGAGACGTTGACCGACGAGACGCCCGCCCGCCACATCGCACCGTCTGCCGAGAGCACAAAATCTGCCCCGAGCCGAGCCGCATTTTCACGCACCACCGCCTCGAGATGCTGACTGCCGACCTCTTCCTCGCCCTCGAGCAAGAACTTGAGGTTGATGGGCGGCTTGCCAGTCGTCTTGGCAAACGCCTCGGCAACCAGAATCGGAATCAACATCGGTCCCTTGTCATCCGAAACGCCTCGGGCATACAGGCGCTGTTCTTGATCCACCAGACGGACTTCGGGCGCGAACGGGGCGGAATGCCAACGCTCGAGCGGGTCGGGCGGCTGGACATCGTAATGTCCGTAAATCAGGATCGTTGGCGCCTCTGGCGCTGCCAACCACTGGGCAAAAACCACCGGATGACCCGCCGTTTTGAAAATTTCAACCTGCGGCACACCCGCCCGCTCGAGCCGTGCCGCCACCCAACCGGATGCCCGAACCATCTCGGCTTTGAAGGCAGGGTCGGTGCTGACGCTGGGGATGCTGGCAAACTCAATCAGCTCAAACAGGTAATCTTGAAAATGTGACTCGAGGTGCTGAAGTACGGCGCCGGAATCATTCATACAAGCCTCGCTCGGGTTTGATCATTTTCCGCCGTCCACACTGAGCACCTGACCGCTGACCCAATTCGCCAAGTCGGAGGCAAAAAACAGCACGCCGTTGGCAATGTCTGAGGGCGCTCCAAGGCGTTTGAGCGCGATGTTCTCGAGCAATTGTTTCTGACCCGCCTCGCCGTAAGACTGCCACTGCTTTTCGGTGGTCGGATTGGAACGCACAAACCCTGGCGCGATGCAGTTGACCGTGATGTTCCAGGTCCCAAGCTCGTGACAGAGCTGGCGCGTCAGGTTGACCAGCCCCGCCTTGGCGCTGGCGTAGGCTTGAATCCCCGTCAAACTCGGTCCCAAGCCCGCCCCGCTCGAGATGTTGATGATCCGTCCCCAACCTGCGGCTTTCATGCCTGGCGTCACCGCCTGCGCCGTGTAAAACGCGGCGCTCAGATTCACCGCAACAATATCGTTCCATTCTTTGGACGTGACCAGCTCGAGCGGCTTGCCGACCTGCCCGAGCACACCACCCGCGTTGTTGACCAGAATATCCACCTGCCCAATCGCTCGAGCCGCATCTTGCACGGCTTCAAAATTGGTCACATCGAGCGCCCTGACCTCGCAGTGACCTTCGGCGTTTGATTTTGTTTCCTCGAGTCCTGCCGCAATCAAATCCCAGGCGTGAACCCGCGCCCCGAGGCTCGAGAAGGCATGGGCGATGGCGCGTCCAAAGCCGTGCGCCGCGCCGGTGACGATTACGGTTTTTTGGTCAAATCGAATATCCATCATTCCTCCGTTGTTTCTTTGTCAAACAAAAAAATTTACGATTGCTTTATCCATCCCGAGGGGAGAAGCGAACTTGGGTTTTTACACGTGTAGCTCAAAGTTTTTGTTTTTCCTTCTCCCTGCGGGAGAAGCGACCATGCCCGCCAGGTGCGTTTTGTGGTCAAGAAGGTGGCGCGTAGCGCCGGATGAGGGCTTCAGGCGAGGAAAAATAGATTTTCTGACGTGAGAGTCGAGTTTCTGGCTGAGTCGAAGTGTTTTAGGCAGACCTCGTTCCAACACAAAATCAGGCTCGAGCCAATTTGGGAACGGCTCGAGCCTCTGGCATCAAATCCTCGAGTGCGCTGCCGATGGCGAGTGCCAGGGCATCTTCAAAGGGTCGTGTGACGATCTGAATGCCCACTGGAAGCCCGTGAGCGCCAAAACCGCAGTTGACACTCAGGGCGGGCAGTCCAGTCAGGTTGTACGGTCCCGTGCGCCGAGCCTCGGTTGCGCCCGCGTCATCGGCGGCGAACACGGGGTCTTCAAACGGCGCAACGAACGCCACCGTCGGCGAGAGAATCGCCTTCACGTCGTTCAAGACCTCGAGAAACTGGCGCGTCAGGTGTCGCCGGTATTGCTGCGCCCGAACGTGGGTCACGGCTGGCACGGCAAAACCCAGTTCGATCTGCATTCGGGTGAACGGCGCATAATCCTCAAAGCGCGACGCCAGCCAGTCGGCGTGAATCACGCTGGCTTCGGGCAGGAGCACGTTCAGGAGGGCAGCATCGGCAAGCTCGAGGTTGGGAATCTTGAGGGTTACAAGTTCAGCCCCCGCCCGCTCGAGCACCGCGCAGGCGGCATCGAAGGCGGCGGTCACCTCGGGCTGCATCTCCTCGCCCTCGCGTTGCAAAATCCCAAAACGCATTCCTTTCAGCTCGAGTTTGGTAGAACATTTTTTGTCCGAAATGACCTCTAGCATCAGGCGGGCATCCTCGCTCGAGCGGGCGATTGGACCAGCGTGATCGAGCGACCATGACAGCGGAAACACCCCCTCGAGGCTGGTCAGTCCGTAGGTGGGTTTGAAGCCTGCCACGCCGCAGTACGAGGCTGGAATCCGAATCGAACCGCCCGTGTCCGTGCCAACCGCCGCAAAGCACAAGCCCGCCGCCACCGCCGCCGCCGACCCACCACTCGAGCCTCCCGCCGTGCGGGTTGGGTCAAAGGGATTGTTGGTCTGCCCGTAATCTGGATGCACGATGCCGTACGCAAACTCGAGCAAATTTGTTTTGCCGACCAGTACCGCCCCCGCCGCCTCGAGTCGCTTGGTGATGACCGCGTCTTGCCCTGGGACATGATCGCGCAAGATGCTCGAGCCGCAGGTGGTGCGAATCCCAGCCGTGTCCACCAGGTCTTTGAGGGCAATCGGAATGCCGTGAAGCAAGCCCCGATCAATTCCAGACGCCAACTGCTGTTCGGCTCGAGTTGCCTGCGCCAAAGCTTTTTCGCTGGTGACGGTGATGAAGGCGTTTAAGCTCGGATTGAGTTGTTCGATGCGTGTGAGTGTCAAACGCGTCAACTCGAGTGGTGAAAGTTGCTTGGCGCGGTACATTGCGGCAATTTCGGGAATGGATTTGAGCAGCAACCCAATGTCACTCACGGCTTGCCTCATTCCAGAGATCACTAACGGCGCTGGGTGTTCCCAGTTTGAGTTTTGCGATCCCTGCGTCACCATCGAACACGGGTTGAAGGGCGGGAATCAAATCTCGGGCGCGTTCGAGATTGATTTCGAGTCCAGCCAGACGCATCACCTCGAGCACGAGTTCCGCAGAAAGTGATTGCATCTCAAGCCTCCATTTCCTGCTCGAGTTCTACCAAGTTTGCCCAGGCGAGCGCCCGGGTGCCACGTTCGATCTCGTGAATCATCTCGATCAATCGTTTGGTGATGGGTGCGGGCACGCCGACTTCCGCGCCGAGCTTCACGATTGGACCCAGTTGCGCGTTCACCTCGGTCTGGCGCTGGCGGATGGCGAGGTCGCGCCAGATGCCCGAATGCGTTTTGGCAGATTTGCGGTTGAACTCGACCATCTCCCCCAGCGAAGCCGCTGCCGCCTCGAGATTCGCCTCTGGTGTGAAGGCATGAGGGTTAAAACCATTGAAACCTTCGGGCTTGATGCCTCGAGCGTCAGCAACCCGCATGACTTCCCTGGCAATTTCGACAAACAGTTTTTGGTGTTCAATCGCAGCCAAGGCATCGGCAATCGATTCGTTGGTCAGTGCCGTGACAAACAACTGAGCGCCATACGCCAGCTTGCCCCACAGAAACCCCCAGATGTTGCCGGTGGCAATCGCTCGGTCATCAAACTCGAGCATTAAATTCTGCAATGCTGCCAGACGTGGCGTGAAAGTGCCGTTCAGTTCACCGATCACCACCGCGCCGCGACCAGCGTAGTGAATGGTTCCAGGCGCAAGGTAATCCGCACCAAAGTTGACAAAGCAACCCACAGTGCGAGATTCACCAATAATGCTGGCAATCTCGAGTTCGTTGAGACCATTTTGGGCGCTGACCACAACACCGTCTGGGGTCAGGTGGGCTTCGAGCGCCCGTGCAGCCTCGAGTGTATGGTGCGCCTTGACGCACAAAAACACCGTGCCGAACTTGCCCTCGAGATGCTCGGGAGTGAATGCTCGAGCTTTGACGCAAAATTCGGCAATTGGACCTTCAATGCTTAACCCTCGAGCGTTGATCGCCTCAACATGATCTTTTGCGCGATCCACAAAGACAACCTCATGACCAGCCCTGGCAAAATAGGTACCCATCGTGCCACCGATAGCCCCTGCGCCCCAGATCAAAATTGGTTCTGGAAGGTGGTTCACACCCAACCTTGCTCGAGCAACCCGCGTGTCTCTTGCACCGCCACCGCCCAGAGGGCGTGCATGTCGGCGTCAGGGCGCTGGTACAAGCCGCCGTAATTGCCCTCAATCAGGTACTCGCGCAATTTTTTTGGCTCGAGCAAACGCAACCTCGATAAATCCGCCATCGGTTTCTGGTTGGTCGGTGGCGTGATGCCCTCGAGTCGCGTCCAGGGAAAATTTTCCATCCAGGAGGCGTGCGAGGCAACGGGATCGATCTCTTGCACCTTTGCCCAGGTCGCGGGGGCGTTCCACCAGTTGTGAAACATGACCTGTGTACCAGCATGATCCGCCATCCACTCGCCAGTAAGACCCTGCGCTGGCGAGTTGCCGCCGTGACCGTTGACGATCAGAATGCGTTTGAAGCCGTGCTCGAGCAGCCCATCCAGCACATCACGAACCACGCTCAGGTAAGTTTGCACCCGCAAGCTGATGCTGCCAGGATACGCCCGAAAGTACGGCGTGATGCCATACGCCAAGACCGGAAACACGGGTGTTCCAGACGGTGCGGCACTCTCGAGCGCCATGCGTTCCGCCAAAATACTGTCCACGCTCAGGCTGAGGTAGGCGTGTTGTTCGGTGCTGCCCAGCGGCAACACGCAGCGGTCATCACGCTTCAGATAATCCTCGACCTGCATCCAGTTCATGTCCGATATCTTCATGACGCTCCTCTCGAGACTGCTATGACTTACTGTCTGATGGCTTCAGTTTTGCGCTCACGAAGGCGCTCGATGATCGGCAACAGGTCGCGTTCGACGCTGCGCGGGTCCGGGACATGACGGTACTCGAAGGCGCGAATGTGCTCGGGCAGCCCCTCGAGAATTGCACCAGAACCGGTGGCGTACACGATCACATCGCAGGTGCGTTTTAAGCGCTCAACTCCGGCACGGTCCTCGAGCAGTGTGGCAAGCGGCGCGTCCAGATGCGAGGCAAAGCGTTCCACGCCAGATTTCAGGGTTGGCAAGAACTCTGGGAAGGTCGAGACGATGCCCAGGTGGCTGCGTGGACTCAGTTCTGCAAGCGCGGTTCGGGTGCGGGCTGACGGAATAAAATTGACGGTGGCGATGGGTACTTTCGCCGCCGCCGTGACCGCCTGGACCTGCGCCTTGCGGTGCGCGATGGCAACCAACAGATCGGCTTTCTTGAGTGACCGCAGCCCGCTGGGTTGAAGGTTTAATTGCTCGAGCGTGGTGGCTTGAATACTGTCACCAGGCTGAAGCATTGGGCGCAAATCGCTGACATACGAACGGGTCGCCTCGAGAAAAATGCCGACAAACACCAACTTGATCGGTTGGCTCGAGGCGTAACGTCCCAGCCGCGCATTGACCATGCCCGCCAGTTCGACCCTCGAGACGCCGTGCGCGTCGGTGATGGCGATCAATCGGTCAATTTGGCGCTGCAACTCGAGCGCCCGTTCCTGCCCTTCGGGGGCGTTGCTGCCGTTCAGGCTGACAAAGGTGCCGCGTCCAGCCTGAGACTCGAGCAGCGCCGCCGATTGCAGTTCTTTGTAGACCTGTGAGACGGTCATGGTGGCAATTCCCAGTTCCTCCGCCAGTTCGCGCACGCTGGGCAGTTGTTCGCCTGGTGGCAGTTCGCCGCAGGCAATGCCGTACTCGATCTGTCCGCGCAATTGCTGGCTGATCGATACGGGCAGGTCACGGTCAATCCGAATTTTCATTTCCGAATTTTCATTGGGTGGTTTCCTCGAGTGTTGAAGTGTATCACCTCAGTGTAACAGTTCAGCTTGTGATTTTCAAATCACGACTGCTCGAGGTTGGTTGGTATTTGCCTCGAGATTGCAGGAATTTGAGGTTCGAGTGATTCAAAATTGCCGTTTGAGACAAGTGTTTATGATTTTTACTTGAATCATTTTTACCCGAGATTCGCTGAATACTTTTTCGGTGACACGCTCGAGGTATTGACACTGTCAAAGTAGAGCGTTAAGCTCAACTATTACACTTTGTTCAACACCACAATGTGTTGGAAAATGCTCGAGGAGGCTCGCATGAAGAGATTCGTTGCTTACGCGCTCATCGCAGTGGCAATTGCCACCACCTTCGTCTCTGCCGCGTCCAAACGCGGTGGCAAAATGACCTATGGTCGTTACGCGGATTCGTTGTTTCTCGACCCAGTGCTGAACGATGCCAACGTCGACATCTGGATCATTTTAAACCTGTACGACACGCTGCTTCAACCCACCAACGACGGTAAGGGCACAAAACCAGGACTTGCCACACGCTATAGAGTCTCGGGTGACGGAAAAACATTTACCTTGACGCTGCGAAACGGTGTGAAATTTTCAGATGGCTCGAGTTTGAGTGCCAATGACGTGAAATTTTCGCTTGACCGCGCCAAGAACCCCGACAACGGCGCGTGGAACGGACTGATCGCCTCGATTGAAACGGTCACGATCACCAACCCAAACACAGTCACTTTGGCGCTGAAATACCCAGACCCCAGCCTGCCGGCGGCGCTCGCCACCTTCAACACAGCCATTTTGCCGCAGAAGCAATTTTTGGCAAGTGCTGGCGCAAAAGACCAGGACAAAGCCAAAGCCTTCGCCGAAAAGCCAATCGGCACGGGTCCATTTGTGCTGACCGATTGGAAAAAAGGCTCGAGCATGACCTTGAAACGCAACCCCAATTACTGGAATAAAGGTGATGATGGCGCGGCTTTGCCTTATCTGGACGAGATTAACTTTCAGATCATTCCCGACGACAACACCCGTATTTTAAAACTGCAATCTGGCGAACTTGACGGCGCAGAATTTATACCGCTGGCTCGGGTTGCGGAGCTGCAAAAAGACCCCAAACTCAACATGACCTTATTCCCCTCGACAGAGGTCGACAGCGTGATCATGAACAACCGTCCAAAACTCAAAGACGGCTCTGATAACCCACTCTCGAATGTCAAAGTGCGTCAAGCCCTGAATTACGCCACCGACAAGGACGCGATCATCAAACTCGTGACCTTTGGACTCGCCAAACCATCCAAGTCGTTCATGTCCTCTGCGACACCACTTTACGCCGCACAGCACGGCTATATGTACAACCTCGAGAAAGCCAAAACCTTACTCAAACAAGCTGGATTTGACAAGGGTCTCGAGGTTTCGACCATGATTGTCGCAGGCAATGCCGACCAGACCGCCATCGCCAGCGCCTTGCAGCAGATGTGGTCACAAGTTGGGGTGAAATTGCGGATTGACCAGCTTGACAGCGCCTCAAACCGTGCCAAGTACCGTGCCAACGACTTTATGATGCGCGTCAGCAAATGGACCGATGACATCGCCGACCCATCAGAGATCACGGGTTATTTTGCCATTTTCAAAAACGTCGAGAGCCTGCACACCGGATTTCAAAATGACCAACTCGAGGGTATTTTCGAGCAGAGCCAACGCGAGCCAAGCCGTGCCAAACGCGCCAGTTTGTACCGTTCGATTCAAAAAATCTATTTTGATGCCGCCCCAATTGTCTTCTTGTACGAAGCCCCATACCCAGTGGCACTGCAAAAATACGTCAAGGGTTTCGTGCAAATTCCACTGGGCAACAATATTTTTGTCAACACCTCCCTCGAGAAATAAATACCGGTTCTCCCCTGATGGTCTCCTCGAGCTGAGGGGGCTGTCGGGGACGAGATTGTCGCTTGAATATTGCCGATTTGGAGGTTGGTCATGCGAAGCTGGTTTGGAACGCTGCTGGTGATGGCAATGGTCTTTTTGGGCGTCAGCGACGCGCAAGGACCGACTCGAGGTGGCAAGCTGACCTATGGGCGTTATGCGGATTCGTTGTTTCTCGATCCGGTGTTCACCGACGCGAACCTCGACATCTGGATTTTGCAAAACATCTATGAAACCCTGATCCAGACTGGCAGCAAGGGACTCGTGCCGGGACTGGCGAGCCAGTGGGGCTTTGGCAAGGATGGCAAAACCTTCACGTTGACCCTGCGCCCTGGCGTGAAATTCTCGGATGGGTCAAGCGTCACCGCCGAGGACGTAAAATTTTCCTTGGACCGCGCCAGAAATTCCGACAACGGCGCATGGAATTTCTTGCTGGGTTCAATTTTGAGCATCAAAACCAGCGGCAATCAGGTTGTGATTGTTTTGAAAAACACCGACCCAAGCCTGCCCGCCGCGCTCGCCACATTTAACAGCGCGATCTTGCCGAAAAAGTTGTACGGCACCGCCAAAGGCGCGGACGAGAAGTCTCGAGCCAAAGCCTTTGCCGAAAAACCGATTGGCACAGGACCATTTGTGCTTCAGGAATGGAAACGCGGCTCGAGCATGACCTTGAAGCGCAACCCCAATTACTGGCGCAAGGGCGCAGACGGAAAGGCGCTGCCCTACCTCGAGACGGTGCGTTTTGAGATCGTTCCCGATGACAACGCCCGCATTTTAAAACTGCAATCTGGCGAACTGGACGGCGCAGAATTTATTCCCTTCGCTCGGGTTGCCGAATTGCAAGCCGACCCCAAAATCAACATGAAACTCTTTCCTTCAACTCGGGTCAATTTTATCATCATGAACAACCGCCCCAAACTCAAAGACGGTTCTGACAACCCACTTTCGAACCTCAAATTGCGCCAAGCCCTCAATTACGCCGCCGACAAGCAAGCCCTGATTAAACTTGTGACCTTCGGGCTTGGCAAACCGATGCGTTCCTACCTCTCCTCGAGCACACCGCTGTTCGCACCCCAAGCGATGTACCCGTTCAACCTCGAGAAAGCCAAAGCGCTGTTTGCCGAATCTGGCGCTTCGCCCGGCGTAGAGATTTCCGTGCAGATTGTCGCGGGCAGTGCCGACCAGATCGCCCTGACCACCGCGCTGCAACAGATGTGGGATGCCATTGGGGTCAAGCTCAAGATCGAACAATTTGACAGCGCCACCACCAACAAACGCTATCAAGACACCGACTTTCAGATGCAGGTCAATTACTGGACCGACGACATCGCCGACCCCAACGAACTGACCGCCTACGCCGCCGTGTTCGAGAGTTCGGAATCGTTCAAGACAGGTTTCAAGAGTGACGCGGTTGAAAAAGCCTTCACCCAAAGTCAGCAAGAGACCAACCCCGCCAAACGTGCCGCCCTGTACGCCCAAATTCAAAAAATTCACACCGAAGCCGTACCGATGATTTTTCTGTACGAGCAACCTTTTGCCGTGGCGCTCTCGAAAAAAGTGCGGGATTTTGTGCAGACACCCTTGGGCGTGAATGTCTTCGGCGGCGCTTATCTCGAGAAGTGAAGCTCGAGATCAGAACATGGATGTTTCCGCTTGCGATTTTGATCGGCATGAACTGTCCGAAAATTGTTTTCGGAGCGCCTCAAACCTCAAATGTATTGTGCTTATATGACCTTACCCAAACCCACGCATCTCAGTGCCGTTAACGCCTCAGCTTTTCAAGAAGAGAGCGTCGTTAAAGCCTACCATCACAGACCCGTGTATCCTCCCTCGACTTTTACAATGTTGGTCAGCCTCATGCGCGGTCAATCGAATCGGGTATTGGATGTGGGTTGTGGGACGGGTTTTATTGCTCGCAACCTTGCGAATCTGGTGGGGCAAGTGGACGCGCTTGATATTTCAAAAACCATGATTGACGAGGCTCAAAAATTACCTGGAGGAGATCGAAAAAACCTTAATTGGATTGTGGCAAAAGCGGAAGACCCGTTGCCAAACCCACCATATTCTTTGATTACGGCTGGGGAAAGTTTGCACTGGATGGACTGGGAAGTGGTCATGCCTGCGTTTGCGGCAGCGCTCGAGACAGATGGTCTTCTGGCTGTACTCTATTCGACCTTGTTGCCCGTGCCTTGGGATGATCAGCTTCTCGAGATTATTAAAATGTATTCGACGGTGACAGATTTTCAGGCACTTGATCTCATCGCACAACTCGAGCAACGCCAGCTATTTCAGGTTGTTGGACGCAAGAAGGTCGAACCTTATGTTTTTCGCCAACAACTCGAGGACTACATCGAATCTTTTCACGGAAGGGCTTCTTTCTCGCGTGATCGGATGGCTAGTGAAAACGCAACCAGATTTGATAAAGCCATTTCGGAACTGGTCGAACCATACACTGGGAAAGAGGTTGAGCTTTGGGTTGGTGCAGAAATCATTTGGGGCAAACCACTGACAATGATTGACTGCGTTGGAAATCAATGAACCCATGAGGCTCTTTGAGTGGAGACAGAATAAATGAACCGATGGTCATACATCATCATGCGCGTCCTCCAGGTGATCCCCACGTTTTTTGTGGTGATGGCACTGGTGTTTTTCATGGTGCGGCTGCTTCCTGGTGATCCGACCAGCGCAATCTTGGGCGAACGCGCCACCGAAGCCATGATTGCTCGGGGCAACAAGGAGCTGGGGTTGGACAAACCGTTGATCGTGCAATTCGGGGTTTTTGTCGGACATTTTTTTCAGGGCGACCTTGGCGATTCGATCAACCTCAAAGTGCCTGTCTTTCGCTTGATTCTCGAGCGGATGCCCGTGACCCTGTTTTTGACGCTGTACGCCAGTGTGCTGGCGGTGCTGTTGGCAGTGCCGCTCTCGTTCGTGGCGGCGCTGAGGCGCGACACGGGGATCGACAGCGCGATTCGTGGGATGTTTCAGATTGGTCTGTCGATGCCCGTGTTTTACATCGGCTTGCAGCTCTTGACCATCCTCGGGGCGCGTTGGCGCCTGTTCCCAATCGGTGGTTACGGCGAGACGTTCTTCGAGCATTTGTGGTACCTGTTCTTGCCCGCCCTGACGCTCGGGTTTAACCTGGCAGCCATTTTGATGCGCAACTTGCGGGCGGCGATTCTCGAGGTGCTGCAATCCGAGTACGTGGATTTTGCGCGGGCGAAGGGTTTGCGCTCGAGTTTGATTCTGGGCAAGCATGTTCTCAGAAACGCGGTGATTTCGACGGTGACATTGTTTGGTTTGAACATTGGCGGTCTGATCGGCGGCGCGGTCATCACCGAGAGCGTCTTTGCGATTCCTGGGGTTGGGCGCCTGATGGTCGATTCGATTTTTGGACGCGACTACCCTGTGATTCAGGGCTTGACGCTGACCTTTGCGGTGCTGGTATCGTTAACTTTTATCCTGACCGACATCGTTCACGCCCAACTCGACCCTCGGGTGGAGGTCACATGAGGCGCTCGGGTTTGAGGTTAGGCTGATGGCTGCGCCCAGTCTGGTCGCAGCACAAACCTCGAGTCGCACTCGAGTTCGGTTGAAGCCGAGCCTGATCGCGGGCATCGTCATCATCGGGTCGCTGGTCATCATGGCGCTCGTGCCGAATTTGGTGGCACCGTACAGCCCAACCAATTTTGATTATCAGGCGGTGCTGCAAGCCCCGTCCATAAAGCACCCGTTTGGCACGGATAACTTTGGGCGCGACGTGCTCTCGAGGGTCATCTGGGGCGCACAGGTGGACATGCAGATTGCACTGTTCACGACCCTGTTCCCCTTTGTTTTTGGCACGTTGGTCGGCGCGATGACAGGCTATTACGGGCGCTGGCTGGATGCGATTTTTGGGCGAATCGTGGACATCGTGGTGACCTTTCCATTTCTGGTGCTGGTGATTGCCATTGTGGCGCTGCTTGGTCCTGGCTTGAACAACATGTTCATCGCCGTCAGCGCGGTGGGTTGGATCACCTACGGGCGGCTGGTGCGCGGCGAAATTCTAACCCAGAAAAAAGCCGAGTACGCCCTGGCTGGACGCGTCATGGGTTACACCGCCTCGAGAATCATTTTTCGGCATCTGTTGCCCAACGCGATCACGCCCGCCGTGGTCTACTGGATGACCGACATGGCGCTGGGGATTCTGCTCGGCTCGAGTCTGGGGTATCTGGGTTTGGGCGCCCAACCGCCCACCGCCGAATGGGGCGTGATCATCGCCGATGGCAAGAATTTCATGACCACCGCCTGGTGGATTTCGACCTTTCCCGGGCTGGCGATCACCGTGGCTGGCATTGGTTTCAGCCTGCTGGGTGACGGCTTGGCTGACCTCCTGAGACCAAAAGGATGAACCCTCAGACCGCAACAACCCTGCTCGAGCTGCGCGACCTGCGAACGGTCTTTCACACCGCTCGGGGGGCGTTGACGGCGGTGAACGGGGTCAACCTGAGCTTGCACGAGGGCGAGGTGCTGGGCTTGGTCGGCGAGTCCGGTTCGGGCAAGAGCGTCACCCTGCGCTCGATCCTGCGCCTGGTGCGCCCGCCTGGCAAAGTTTCTGGCACGGTGCTCTGGCGCGGCACAAACTTACTCGAGTTGCCCGAATCGCGCCTGCGCAAGGTGCGCGGCGGCGAGATCAGCATGATCTTCCAGGAACCGATGACCGCCCTCAATCCCGTGCTCAACATTGGCGAGCAGATCACCGAAACCTTGCAAGAGCACACCAACCTCTCCAGCCAAGACCGCAACGCCCGAGCCACCGAATTGCTCGAGTTGGTCGGGATTCCCTCGCCAAAAGAGCGCCTGAAGGATTTCCCGCATCAGTTTTCGGGCGGGATGCGACAACGCGCCATGATCGCCATTGCGCTGGCTTCCAACCCGAAATTGCTGCTCGCCGACGAGCCGACCACCGCGCTCGATGTCACGATTCAGGATCAGATTTTAAAGCTCCTGCTGCGTCTGAAGGACACGCTCGGCATGGGGGTGATTCTGGTGACGCACGACCTGGGCGTGGTCGCCCAGACCTGTGACCGCGTGGCGGTGATGTACGCGGGTCGCATCGTCGAGGTTGCCCCCGCCAGCGAACTCTTTGCCCAGCCGCGCCATGCCTACACGCTCGGCTTGCTAAATTCTGTGCCCGGCGCACAAAGCACCCGCCGTCCGTTGATCCCCATTCCAGGCGCACCACCCAACCTGGCAAACCTGCCACCGGGTTGCCCTTTCTCGCCGCGTTGCCCTTATGTCACGAATGCGTGCAAACTCGAGCAGCCTGCACTCCAAGCCATCTCGAGCACGCGCTTATCGGCTTGCATTCACTTTGACAGGCTCGAGCCTGTGAATGCGCAACCGCCCCCTGAGGTGCAGCCATGAAGCCCAGCGATCACACTCCGATCATGCGGGTGCGCGACCTGACCAAGACCTTCCCCGTGGCTTCATCGGGACTTGATCGCGTGCGCGGTCTGCCAGCAAAATCGGTCAAAGCCCTGACCGGTGTCAGCCTCGACCTGTTGCGCGGCGAGACGCTCGGCATTGTCGGCGAATCGGGTTGCGGCAAGAGCACGCTCGCACGCTGTCTGGTCAGGCTTTACGATGCCGACTCGGGAACGCTCGAGTACGACGGTACGAACGTGCTGGGCTTGCGCGGAAAAAACCTGCGAAGCTACAACCGCCGCGTCCAGATGGTCTTCCAGGACCCCTTCTCGAGCCTCAACCCGCGCATGACGGTTGGGCAGGTCTTAAACGAGGCGCTGGCGGTTCATCGGTTGCGCTCGAGCCGCGAAATTCCAGGTCGGATTCAGGAGTTGCTTGAGCTGGTCGGTCTGCCCAAAGATGCCTCCGAACGATTGCCGCACGAGTTCTCTGGCGGTCAACGTCAGCGCATCGGTATTGCTCGGGCGCTCTCGGTCGAACCCGAAACGTTGATCGCCGATGAACTGGTCAGTGCGCTCGATGTCAGCGTTCAAGCCCAGGTGGTCAACCTCTTGCTCGAGTTGCAAGAGCGCCTGCATTTAACCGTGATGTTTGTCGCGCACGACCTGCGGCTGGTGCGCCACATCTCGCACCGCGTCGCCGTGATGTACCTCGGGCGAATCGTCGAACTCTCGAGCACCGAAAAGCTCTTCAGCAGTCCAGAGCACCCGTACACCCAAGCCCTGCTGCGTGCCGCGCCCGACCTCGATCCAAGCCGCAAAAACACGCTCGAGGCGGTGCACGGCGAGCTGCCCAGCCCGCTCAATCCACCCTCTGGTTGCGCCTTCCACCCGCGCTGCCCAAAAGCGTTCGAGCGCTGCACCCTCGAAGTGCCCAAGCTCGAGGCTCGAGGTTTGGAAGGGCATGAGAGTGCCTGTTTTTTGTACGAACCCTCGAGCAAGTTCAAATTAAATCTGAACTTGCTCGAGAAACCATAAACGGAAGACCCGTTGACCCAAGCCAGCACCGAAGGTTATATCCCCTTCAAAGGCTTTAAGACCTCGTACAAAATCGTTGGCACTGGGGAAGTCCTAGGCAGGCTGCCACTGCTTTTAATGCATACCTCAAAACGTGCCAAGGAGGTTTACGGTCAAGGCTGATCCTCGGCACGCAAGGCATCCCAACACCTCGAGAACCCTTTGTGCGATTGCTCTTCTCAGTCACTTTCCCATCAACAACCCGATCCATTTCGCTGAAAGCCCACCCGCAACTCGGGTTTTCCATGGGCACGGGCGGCTTTTTGTGAATCGAAACGCTAATGATTTAGGACGTGAACAAAGGAGTCATTTCGCGCTGCTCGAGCAATCTTTGCATGAGGGCATCGCTGGGGCGCACCCCAGGTTGGTTTGTCGCCTCGAGCACTTTGGGCATGATGCTCAGATCACCCGCCGTGCAAATAAAAACATCGGCTCGAGCCAGCGCCCAGTGAACTGCCAGGTTGATGTCGGCTTGATCCTCGAGTGGTTCGTACCAGGTCGCGCTGGTCTGGGGTCGTTCACCCCAGGGTCGGCGCGTGATCGTCTTGATCGTTTGCACCGCGACCTTGCGTTCCTGACAGACGAGCATCAAGTCCTCGAAGTCGCGGGCGTACTGCCGGTTTTGCATCAGCACATGGCTGTAAGGCAAGAGCACCGAATCAAAGTCAAATTGCTCGAGTGCACGTCGGTGTTGTGCCGCGACCGTTAGGCCGTGCCCAGTCACGCCGATAAAGCGCACCAGACCCTCGGCTCGAGCCTCAACCAATGCCTCGAGCGCACCGCCCGATCCCATCGCGGTTTCCCACTCGCGCGGATCAACCAGGTTGTGAAGCTGAATCGAATCAAGGTGATCGGTTTGCAGGCGCTCGAGTGAGCGGTGAAGGCTTTCCTTGGCAGCCTGGAAGGTGCGCTCGCCAGTCTTGCTCGCCAGGAAGAAATCCTGGCGGTGGGCGGGCATCCACGGGGCGATTCGAAGTTCGGATTCACCGTAACTGGCGGCGGTGTCAAGATGGTTCACGCCGTACTCAAAAAGCTGCTCAAAGGCACGGTCGGCTTGGGCTTGCGAGACCGCGCCCAGACCCGCCGCACCGAAGATGGCGCGGCTGCTGTGGTGACCTGTGCGACCGAAAGGAATCTGGGGAATCATGTCATGACCTCGCTTTCAAGTTGAGGGGTTTTCAGGCTTCGGTACCCGAGTTTTTCAGCCTCGAGCACCCGCCCATTGCGCATGATGGTGTGAAATCGGTAGCGCTCGAGAAGCGCCAGCGTGACCTCGTTGACCTCCACATTCAGGGACATCACGCCCGCAAGTCTGGCTCGCTGTCCTTCGATCAATTGGACTGCACCCGCAATTTGCGTCCCAGACTTGATCCAGTCATCCACCAGCAGCACCCGAGTGCCAGGTTCAAGCGCTTGGGCACGCAACTCGAGCCTGCGGGCTTGACCTCGAACCACGGTCAACTCGAGCTGATCGCTTTGCACAGGCAGTTTTCCGGCTTTGCGGATCGGCACCAGACCCTTGCCCAGTCGCAGGGCGACTGCTGTCGCCAAGATAAAACCGAGTGCCTCGATGCCCACCACCAGATCCACATCGGTTGATCGCACATGGCGGCACAAGTCGGCGACGAGTGCGCTGAATGCTTCAGGATCAGCAAAGATCGGTGTGATATCGCGGCAGCGCATTCCAGGAAGCCCCAATGTTTGGCGATCAATTCGTTCCAGGTAATCTTTCACAAAAAATGCCTCCTTGAACCCAACGTCCCTCAGGTACTGTGTTTAACGCAGGCTTTTATCATGACTGAGTTCAAAAAAAGTGGGCTGGCATGATTGTAATTGATGAAGACTTCAATTCCATTCTTAACCCAACCTCCCGACCCACGCAACCCAGACCGCATCAAACAGACTTTTGACACCTTCTGGAAAATTATCTTTACCGCGTTAATCACGGGTTGTGGCAACATCCTCGAAATTTCCGCGTGGATTCATGACATCCAACAAATCCTATTCGACTTTTGTCTGCTGAGTTTGATGTTGGTCACAATCTATTTTGACCAAAAAATTAACACGGTTTAAACCTCGGGCAACAAACAGACGCTGGTACGTTGGCACGAGGTGCCTCAAAACATTTTCTTCAGATTCGCTTCAGCTTGGATTCAACTTGGATTTATATGTTGAACTGCGGATCATGGGCGTTCGACCCATACGACGATCTCTCACAAGCGCGGGATCACAGGATGGTTCAATTGCTACCCACAATCAGCCTGTCCCTACCTGAATCTTTCCTCGAGGCATTGCTCGTCAGCCCACTCGCCGTGGGCATGATTGACCGTGAATTGCGCTACACGCACGTCAACGCCGCGCTCGCCCGCCTGATGGAGCGCGAGCCAGGTGTGCTGATCGGCACAACCTTGCGCGAGGCTGCCCCGCAGCTCGCCGATCAACTCGAACCTGAGCTGCGACACGTGCTTGAGACGGGTGAGGCCGTTCATGACCTCGAGGTGCACGGCACCCACCGAAACGTGAGACGCGTCTGGTGTGCGCACCTGACACCAGTGAAAAATGGCGACGGCGAGGTGGGCGGCGTGGTCGTCACCGCTCAGGAGATCACCCCGCAACACAAGGAGTCCGCAAACCTGCGCTCCTTGTTCGAGCACACCAGCCAGGGTTACTGCGTGCTCGAGGTGCTCTATCAGGGCAGCGAAGCCGTGGACGCCCGCTTCCTCGAGGCCAACGCAGCGTTTGAACAGCACTCCGGGCTGCAAGGCGTCGTCGGGCGCACCCTGTCGCAAGTCGTGCCGTCCCTCAAAGCCGAGTACGTGCCATCCTACGCATGGGTCGCCGAGACCGGTCGCCCGATGCATTTCGAGCGGGGTACGCTCGCGCTGGGTCGCGTCTTCGAGGTCGAAATCGTGCGCGTTGGCGACCCCGAGCAGCGCCGCGTGGCGCTGCTGTTCACCAACGTTACCGCTCGCCGCGAGGCGCAGGAAAGGCTGCGTTTAGCAAACGAACACAACGTGTTTCAATTGCGTCTGAGTGACGCACTGCGCCCAATCAACGACCCGTTCGAGGTGCAGCGCGTCGCTGCCCGCCTTGTACAGGTTCAGCTCAATGCTGACCGCGTGTACTACGCCGAGGTCTCACCCGACGCCCAGCACGTCACCATCGCGTTCGACGAAGGGGCGCTCGAGCCAAGGGTCGTCGGACGCCATCACATGGACAGCTTCGGACCCACGCTGATGAACGACGTCCGCGCTGGGCGCACGCTGCTCGTCGAGGACGCCGCGACCGATGCTCGGCTCGAGCCGCACGAACGCGAGGCGCACCTCGCACTCGGCGTGCGGGCGACCCTTGCACACCCACTGCTCAAAGCCGGGCGGCTCGTGGCGCTCTTGGTGGCGCACAGCGGCTCGGGTCGCCAATGGACAGCCGAAGAGACGCTGCTGCTCGCCGACACCGCCGAACGCACCTGGGAAGCGCTCGAGCGGGCACGCAGCACCGTCGCGCTCGAGTCGAACATCAACCGTCAAGCCTTCCTGCTGCGCCTCGGTGACGCGCTGCGCGGGCTGGACAGCGCCGAGGAGATTCAACTGGGCGCCGCGCGACTGCTGAGCCTACATCTTGGCGCGAGCCGTGCCGGATACGCGCAGGACCTGGGCGACGGCGAAAACATCAAGATTACCAGCGATTACACAACACCGGGCGTGGCATCGCTGCGAGGTCCATACCGTTACGAAGATTACGGCGCTGATACGCTGCGCGAGTTCCGCGCGGGGCGCACGGTGGTGCGCCCGGACATTGCAAACGATCCTAACCTCAGTCCCCAAGAGCGCGACGCGCACGCGAGGATCAACATTGGCGCGTCCTTGAACGTGCCCATGCTCAAAAATGGTCGTTTGATGTCCGTATTTTTCTTGAACCACCCCACTGCGCACGATTGGACGCCCGAAGAGGTTGCGCTCGTCGCCCAGACGGCTGAGCGCACCTGGGAGGCGGCGCAACGCACCCGCGCCGAAGCCGAGTCACGCGCTGCCGCCGAGCAATTCACGCGCACCGTCGAGGACGCGCCAATTCCGATTCTGCTGCAAGCCGAGAACGGCGAGGTACTGCACGTCAACCGCGCCTGGACAGCGCTGACCGGCTACACGCACAGTGACATTCCAACGCTCGACGCGTGGCTCAACCGCGCGTACCGCGATGGCGCAAACGCGTTGCGCGACCGGATGCAAGATTTGTTCTCCGGGCAAGTCGGCATTGTTGATCGTGAGTTCGAGATTCTCACGCGCTCGGGTGAACGGCGCACTTGGTTGCTGAGTGCCTCAAGTCCGGGTCGTCTGGTGGACAATCGGCGCTTCGCAGTGGTGATGGCCACCGACCTCACCGAGCGCCGCGAGGCGCTGCGCGCGGTCAATGACGGGAAGGTCTTGCTCGAGACGATCCTCCAAAACCTGCCGGTCGGTGTGCTGGTCACCGATTCAGATGGGCGGACGTTGATGACGAACCCCGCCCTCGAAGCGATATGGCGCGGCGTGCGTGACTTGCACAGCCGCGATGATTACCCTGCGTACCGCGCCTGGGATTCGCAAGGGCGATTGCTCGGACCACAGGACTGGCCGGTCTCGCGGGCGCTGACCTTGGGGCAGCCACAAGGGAGTGTCGAACTGCGCTTCGAGCGTTTCGATGGCACCTACGGCACGATGCAGGGTTCAGCCGTGCCACTGCCCGACGCCGAGGGACGTGTCGCGCGGGTGGTCGCGGTCGCCGTGGACCTGTCCGAGCAACGCGAGAGTGAAGAGCGCGTGCGCACGAATGAGACGCGTTTACGCCTCGCGCTCGAGGGCAACCGCATGGTCACCTGGCAGTTGTTCCTGACCACCGACGAGGTTGTGGCAAGCGATAACTTTGCGACTGTTTACGGCATCAGCGAACTCGCTGGAGCGGGTGAAGGCGCGGCGCTCATCTGGCCCGAAGACCTGGAGGCCCACCGCGCCAGGTTTGACCGCGCGGTGCTCGAGGGCGGCACGTACTGTAGCGAGTTTCGCATCACCCGCCCGATTGACGGGCGGGTCGTCTGGATCGAAGAGCGTGCGACAGCGCTGCGCGGGACTGACGGGCAAACCGAGTACGTCGTCGGTGTGGCCACCGACGTTACCGAGCGCAAAGCGACCGAGGAGCGTTTGCGCCGCAACGCCGAGACCTTTTCGAGCCTCGTGCAGGGCGCACCATTCGGTGTGTACGTCATCGACGCGGATTTTCGCCTCGCTCACGTAAGTGTGGGTGCGCTGCATGCGTTCGGAGACGTGTCACCGCTGGTTGGGCGCGATCTGACCGAGGTGCTGCGCCTGATCTGGACCGAACCGTTCGCCAGCGAGGCAATCTCGAGGTTTCGCCACACGCTCCAGACGGGTGAGCCGTACGTTGCGCTGTCAACTGAGCAGCGCGGTGACCTTGCAGCCGTGGAATCTTACGATTGGCGCATCGAACGCGTGACGCTGCCCGACGGTCGTTACGGCGTGGTCTGTTACTTTCATGATGTCACCCACGAACGCGCAGCGACGCGACGGCTGGAGGAGATCAACGCGGCACAGCAGCAGTTCGTCAGCGATGCCGCGCACGAGTTGCGAGCGCCGCTGACGAGCATTCTTGGCAACCTCAGCCTGCTGCGCCGCTACCCCGACATCGCGCACGAGGAACGCGCCGAGATGCTTGGCGACGCCGAGCGCGAGGCGACGCGTTTGACGCGCCTGATCACCGATCTCTTGGCGGTCGCGCGGGGCGGGGCGCGACAAGAGATCGAACCCGAGCGTGTGGCGCTCGAATACAGCCTTGGGGCGGCGTGGCGCACGGCGCGTTCCCTGAGCGAACGACGACGTTTTGATCTGGGAACGCTTCAGCCGATGGTCGTGCTTGGCAACCCCGATGCGCTTCAACAACTGTTCTTGATCGTGCTCGAGAATGCGGTGAAGTACAGCCCTGAGGACGGCGCGGTGCGGCTCGAGCTGAGGGCGGTCAAGGGATGGGTGGAGGTTCGTGTCCACAACGACGGGGCGGGCATCCCAGACGATGAACTCGAGCGGGTCTTCGAGCGCTTTTACCGCACGGACCGTTCGCGCACGAATTCAACTGGTGCGACGGGTACAGGGTTGGGGTTGACGATTGCGCGGCAGATCGTCGAGCGTCACGGCGGGCAGGTCTGGCTCGAGAGCGAAGGGGGTCAGGGTACGACGGCAGTCGTGCGTTTACCGCGATTACCCAACGATTCCGCCCATTGAGCATTCGGCGTTCGGGGAGGATGACGGTAGTATATGGTCGTGAGAAACACAAACAAGTTGAACTCGGGAAACAGCTGATTTCAAACGGATTCACGTTGTGAAACCTATTTCAAAAACAACATCTCCAAACCCCCACATCCTATTTTTTGAAACATCTCTGAAGTACCGTAATTCATGCTTGTTGATGACGCCCGAACTGTTCAACCCGCTCCAGATCTCAGCGTGCCGTGGGTTGAGAACGCGATAAAGACCAAGCTCAAGTTGACGACAACACAGCCAACCAGCGCCACGAGCCACAACCGATCCGACCCGAACAACGGCAACGCGATCAACGAACCGACAATGCGCCCGGTTGCTATTGAAGCCGCGTTCCAGCCCATCATCGCAGCCCTCGATTCAGGTACGGTCTCCGAGGCGATGGGCAAAGAAGCCACCAATGTGAACTCAAACCCGAGATAAGTCGAAAAAAGCGCGATCATCATGCCAGGCAGACTGGCGCTCAAGACCCAGAACAGACCGAAGGCGAGCGCGTAGAACGCCCCGGCGATCAGCACGGCGCGACGCTTACCGATCCGATCCAGGAACGCGATCACCAACAACTCCGCGATCACGTCCGCCGCGCCGATGACGGTCGAAACGAGTCCCAACTGCCCATTGGAGAGCTGAAAGTGAACCTTCATCCAGGTCGGGTACACCAGAAACGGCATCTGGGCTGCGATCATGATGCCCACAGAGAACGCCCAGAATGATCGCGCTCGAGGGTTACGCCAGACCGTGCGCCACGGCTCGAGCGAGAACGAGGCATTCATATCCGGACCAGGCATGACGGGTCGCACGTAAAACCAGACAGCCAGCATCCCAAAAAGCGCGATGCCACCCATCAACACGAACGGGGCCGACCACGATACCCGGTCCACCATCAGCCCAAAGACTGGCGCACCAATGATGAACGATAGCGCCCACGAGAGTTCCAGCACGCCGATAACGGTACCGCGCCGCTCGAAGGGTACGCGCTCTGCGATGAATGTTTGCACCTGTGGGTCGAACATCGCCTTGGACAGGCTGATTGCGATGAACAACGCCATTACACTGGCGAAACTTGGGGCGAACGGCAGGAACCCACAGGCGATCACGAACACGAGTGGCGGCCAGAACAGCATTTGGCGCGAACCGAAGCGGTGACTGAGGATGCTGGTGAGCGGTGAGACCAAGCCGGCCAGCGTCAGGGCGATGGATAACCAACTGACCGCACCGATGTCCTGACCGTAGGCGGCAGCGATCACACCCAGGAACGGCAGCGGGGCACGTGAGGCTGAGTCCTGCGCGAACCTCGAGAGCATGAACGCTCCTACCGAGCGGTGCAGCGAGAACACCGTCGGCTCTGTGCCTGCGTCAACTTTGGGAGTGCGTTCTGGCATCTTCATCTTTCTTTTCGATCCACATTTTCGTGTCTGAACGAGCACTCCTAAATCGTGCTCGCCGAAGTTCACAACTTACACCGGCACAGAGCCCGTCCACAACTTGCCAACATCCCCTTGGCATCCGCAGCCCGACGCAACCGAAGTGTCCTGTGCTGCCCAGCCCAGTTCCAAAACATCAAAGATTTGTTCCAGGGCAGCTCCAACATTGATGGAACAATCATTCATCCTGCTCGAGCCAGCCCGGTGAGGTCTCGAGCGAGTGATGATCGGCGGTGTAAATCCCGTACTGGTTTATACTGAGATCAACTATGAAAGCCATGACCCTGCGACAATACGGCGGTCCCGAAGTACTCCAGCTCGAGCACCTGCCCGTGCCTCAACCACTGCCCGGGGAGGTTCGCGTCAAGGTTCACGCCGTGGGCATCAACCCGGTCGACACCAAGCGCCGCCAAAAAGGACCATACACCGATTTTCCGGTGGTGCTCGGCTGGGACATCTCCGGTGTGATCGACGCGCTCGGAACGGGTCTGAACGATTTTCAGATTGGCGACTCGGTGTTCGGCATGATCCGCTTTCCCAACGAGGGCCGCGCCTACGCCGAATACGTGACCGCCCCGGCGAACGAGTTGGCGCTCAAGCCGGTGTCGCTCAGCCACGTTGAGGCAGCCGCGACCACCCTAGCCCCACTGACGGCCCTGCAAGTGCTGGAGCACTTGAATTTGCAGGCTAGACAGACGATCCTGATCCACGCTGGGGCGGGCGGCGTCGGGCACTTCGCGGTGCAACTCGCGCACGCCCGGGGCGCGAGGGTGATCGCCACGGCCTCACCGCACAACCGCGACTTCGTGCTGGGCTTGGGGGCTGACGAGGTGGTCGATTACCGCGCCCATCCTTTTGAAACGCAGGTTTCCGCTGTGGACGCGGTGTTCGACACGGTCGGCGGCGAGACCTTCACCCGCTCGTTCAATGTGGTGAAGCCCGGTGGCTGGGTGGTGGGCATTGTGACTCGGATGACCGACGAACTGCGGGCGCAGGCGAGACAGGCGGGGATCAATGCCGATTGGGTCTGGGTCGTGCCTTCACGGGCGCAACTCAAGCAGATTTCGGCGCTGGTCGCAGCCGGTCAATTAAAGCCGCACGTCAGCCAGACCTTCGCGCTCGAGCGGGTGCCTGATGCCCACCGTGCTCAGGAAACCAGTCGCACCGTCGGCAAAATCGTGCTGACCGTGGACTCCTGATCGCTCGAGCCTACCCCGATAACACCAATCCACCTTCTGTGCGATACAGCGGCAAGACACTGACGTTGCTCCCAGCGGGTTTTTGGGTCAGCTTCTCGAGCCGCGCCGCGTTTCCCAACGGCGCTGAGTTGATGCCTGCGAGTTGATGCCTGCCAAGCTTTCGCGAATTCTTGCCGAGCCATGTCTCAGATGAATTGACGACAAACGTTCTCAGCCAGAGGACTGCGTTCCAGGCTCTGAAACTCGAGGGGTTAGACCAATTTGAATCACGATCAACAACGTCAGCCCAACCAAACCGTCCAGCAAAAAACCGCGACTGGCAAAAGCCGAGCAAACAAGAGAATCTTAAGAGGCAGGAAAGTGGAGTAAAAACGAAAGGTAGAGTTGGGTATTAAGACACGGTCATCCAAGCCAGACTTCTCACTCCTCGAGACCAGCCAGCCGCACTTGCACAAGTGATAAGCCCTGATTGGCACAGCGCCGATCAGTGCAACCGTGCTTTAACGAGCGTCGCCCTGCGCGGCGCTCGAGACCGCCTCTCAGGTTGGCGGTCAGCATAGACCCCACGCATCATCGGTAAACCCTCGTTGCCGAGGATCAAACGCGGTGGCGGATTCGGTGCGTTGACAAGTTCAAAAACCGCCGCTGAGGTTGCCCACGGGTCGCCTCGTTTCGCGGTTGCGAGACGCCCGAACACCTGCTGCCGGAGCGCTGTGTAGGTATCCATTTCTGGAGCAAGCTTCAGCGACTGGGGGCTGCCGAATTCCGTGGCATATGCTCCCGGCATCGCCGTGGGCATCGCGGTCATCGCCGTGGTGAGCGCCTGGTTTCTGACCCATACGGTTTACACGTTGCGCTACGCGCACCTCTATTACAGTAGTGACGATCCCGACGGCGAACCGGACGGTGGACTCG
>JANXTZ010000021.1 GCA_025352125.1 Deinococcales bacterium
ACGCGGGTCAGTTTGAGAATTTGTTCTGGGTCGTCAACGGCTCGGATTTTGAACGCGCCTTTGAGGGCGTGGGTTTGTCCGATCAAGCCGATCTTGATAAGGTCTTCTGGAATCATGGTTGCTCGCGTTCTGAAATGCAAAAAGGGCGGGTCAAACCCGCCCTCTTCTCGAAATGGCGGTGTTTATTCGCCGGCGGTATCATCACTGGTTGTTTCGTCAGTGGTGCGGCTCGAGCCTCCTGCAACGTCCACTTGAACGCGCTCGCGTGGTCCGGCGGCGGCGCGGGCAACGGTGCGGATGGCTTGAATCACACGTCCGTTGCGTCCGATGATGCGTCCCTCTTCGCCCGGGGCGACATGAATCATGTATGTCACTTCGCGCTCGCCGGTTTGTTCGACACGAACGCTTTCGGGTTGGTCAACCACTTTTTTGGCAAGGTATTCGATTAAATCCAAGGTCATTTTTGCTCCCGAGATGCTTTGGTCATGGCACAGTTTAACCCCTCGCACAACTTTCCTGCGAGGGGTCGAGGGTGTGAAGCGGTTTTAAGCTTCTTTGCGGTACACGCCAGCTTGTTTTAACAACCGACGTGCGGTGTCCGATGGTTGCGCTCCAACGCCCAACCAGTATTTGGCGCGGTCCACGTCCACCACCAGGAAGTTCTCGACTTTTTTACGGGGGTCGTAATGACCCAGGTTTTCGAGGTAACCACCGTCACGTTTTTGACGGGCGTCAACGACGACCAAACGGTAGTGCGGGTTGTGGGTGTTGCCGTAACGCGAAAGACGAATCTTGACCATGTTGGTTCTCCTCGAGGCGGGTATTAAGGGTCGAACACGTGCTCGAGATCGTGTTCGGTCTTGTTGTCCTTTGAGCCAGCAGCCATGCAACCTCAAACTTCAACGCGAACAGTATATCAGTTGAGGCAAGCCCGAGCAAGGGTTTTCAGTGCAGGTGTTTGAGTGCCACCGGAATCAAATCGGCAACTTCGGATGCCAGCAGTCCAAGGTCTTTGTCGCGTGCCGCAAGATCGCCAGCCAGCCCGTGGATGTAAACGCCCAGTTGGGCAACCTGCTCGGGTGAGGTGTCTCGAGGCGCTTGGGCAATCAAGGCTGCCAGAACACCCGAGAGCACGTCGCCCATGCCGCCTGTTGCCATGCCAGGATTGCCGCTCGAGTTCACCCAGAGTTGTGCTCCCGCCACCACGCTTGGACCGCCTTTGAGCACCACCACGGCTCGAGTGCGGTTGGCAAGTTCTAGCGCGGCTTCGAGTGGATTTTTGGAAATCTCAAGAACACTGGTTTTGAGCATTCGTGCCGCCTCGCCAGGGTGAGGGGTGATGATGACACCAGGGTGGGATTCGGGCAGGTTTTGCAGCATTGGAATCAGCCATGGTTGAAGCGCGTCGGCATCGAGCACCATTGGTTTATCGAGCAACAACAGCATCTCGAGCAAATCTGGTTCAAATTTTCCGACGCCCATGCCAAACGCCGCAGCATCCATTCGCTCGAGTTGAAGAAACTCGAGTTCGGAGGCGATCCAGGTTGCGATGGTGTGCCTTGTCGCTTCGACTGGCGCTTGGAGTCCAGCCTTGACGGGTGCGACCACCGTCACCAAACCCGCACCAGCCCGAAACGCCCCTCGAGCCGCCAGAGCGGGTGCACCAGGGTATTGTTCCAAACCGCCCAGAATAAACACGCGTCCCGAGGTTCCCTTGTGCGCGTCACTCGCTCGAGAGGTGATGATTCTGGCATCATCTTGAAGTTTTGAAATTTCTGCAACCTGACCAATGTGCTCGATAAGAGCTGTCGGAATTCCAGGATTGACCAATTCAATTTGCCCAGCCATTTGTCGGGTTGGGTTGAACAACAAGGCTGGTTTAAAACCCGTGAAGATCACGGTGTGGTCGGCATGAACCACCTCTTCGGGCAGAATGTGAGGAACATCGGCAACCATCCCCGAGGGCAAATCAACCGCCCAAACTTTGGCTCGAGAGAGGTTGATCTTCTGAACAATGCCGTGCTCAAAGCTGCGCAGTGGTGGTCTGAACCCCACGCCCAAAAGGGCATCGACAATAATGTCGGCATTCTCGAGCGATGGCAGGTGATTTTCGATGGCAAACATTGGACAAAAGCTGGTGGTGGCTCGAGCAAATAACTTCACGATTTCGCTGGCATTCTCGAGCGCAACGTGCAAAATTTTGACCTCAAAGCCGTGCAAGCAAAGCCACCTGGCGCAGACAAAACCGTCAGCGCCATTCAAGCCCTTGCCGCAAACCACCACCACTCGAGCACCCTGCGGATGCTCACGTTTGATGGCGTCCGCCACAGCTCGACCTGCGGCTTCGACCAGCACCTCGAGCGGGATACCGGCAGCGATTGCGGCGGCATCGGTGGCTTTGACATTCTCAGTGCTCAAGATAAACGCCATGCCTCCGAGTTTAAGATGTTTTGGAACGAATTGATGAAAGCTCGCGTATTGAAGATCATGAAGGATCAAGCTCAGCTTCAACGCACCACGCCGCAAACCATGACCCAACCAGAAGAAAACACGTGGGGCATGATTTGTCACCTTGCCGCCTTGGGAATATACGTTTTTCCAGCGTTCGGTAACATTGTTGGCGCACTGATCGCCTGGCTCGTCTTCAAAGACCGTTCGGGTTTCAGCGACGATCAGGGCAAAGAATCCTTAAACTTTCAACTCAGTTTGACCCTTTACAGCGCCATTGGAGTTGCCTTTTGCATCATGACTTTTGGACTGGGAATATTTGTGGTCGTGCCGTTGCTGGGGGTCATGTCGATCTTGCAAATCATTTTCATCATCATCGCGGCGCTCGAGGCGAACAAGGGCGTGATGTACAGATATCCAGCCACGATCCGGTTTATCAAGTAGCCAACTCGGGTTTTCAAGAACGGCAATCATTTCGGTTGCCGTTTTTTGCTGCGATAACGCGCCAACAAAATCAGTTAAACTTGAACGATCAAATTCAATTCGAGACTTTTTGGAGGTCATCAATGTCGTACTCAATACCACACTTGCCCCAAGCCCCGACGCTCGAGCCTCAAACCGTCTATCTGGTCGCCAGCGGAGACGCTCGAGATGCCGCCAACAAAACCTGCTGGGCGGCGCAACGCGACATGGAAGCCAAACTCGAGTTGGCACTCTCAAACGTTGGCTGGAAGCTCAAACGCGCCCACGATTACGACGTGGCGCTCGAGCACGGATTTATCTGGAATCAACGCATGGGCATGGATGTCTTCGCCAGGATTCCCAAAAATGCACCGTTGATCGTTGCCGAGGCGGTCTGGCAATTCAGTCATCATGTGCTGGCTGGTTTGCGCGACCATCAGGGCGGCATCTTGACGATTGCCAATTGGAGTGGGCAATTTCCTGGACTGGTGGGACTGCTCAACCTCGGCGGAGGCTTGACAAAAATGGGGGTGCCATTCTCAAGTTTGTGGTCCAAAGATTTTACCGATCATTTTTTCATCGCAGGTTTAAGGCAGTTTCTCGAGACTGGAATGGTTACCCATGACCTCTCACACGTGCGCAAGCTCGATCCTGCAACACTTCCGCAATTGGAGCGCAAACTTGGCACGGCTTTGGCGCGGCAACTCAAACTCGAGAAAGCCATTATTGGGGTTTTTGACGAGGGCTGCATGGGCATGTACAACGCCATCTTCGACGACGAGGTCCTCAACCCGCTCGGTATCTACAAGGAACGGCTGTCCCAGAGCGCCCTGGTCGCCGAGATGGCCACCGTCAGCCCGGACGAGGCGCAGGGGGTGCGTGACTGGCTCGACCGGGCGGGGATGACATTCCACACCGGCACCGAGGAGGCAACCGAGCTGACCGACGCACAGCTGCTCAGCCAGTTCCGAATGTACATCGCCGCCTTGCGCATCGCGGACGACTTCGGCCTCGACGCGGTGGGCATCCAGTACCAGCAGGGCCTCAAGGACACCGTCCCCGCCAGTGACCTCGCGGAGGGCCTGCTCAACGACGTCGAGCGACCGCCGGTGCACTCGCGCGACGGCTCCCGTGAGCTGTATGCCGGGCTCGCCCTCCCGCACTTCAACGAGGTCGACGAGGGCGTGGCCGTCGACTCGCTCGTCACCAACCGGATCTGGACGGCGATGGGGCTTGACCCGGCCACCACCCTGCACGACATCCGGTGGGGTGCCCCCTTTGACGGCGACTTCGTCTGGGTGATGGAGATCTCGGGCTCCGTACCCGCAGCGCACAACGGTGGCTACGACAAGTCCTACAGCATGCGCCAGCCGCCCATGTTCTTCCCCCTCGGCGGCGGGACGTTGAGCGGGGTCTCGCGCCCCGGGGAGATCGTCTGGTCACGGGTCTTCCTCATGGACGCTCGGCTGCACGTCGACCTCGGACGCGGCACGGTCGTCACCCTCCCACCGGAGGAGACCCAGCGGCGCCTTGATGCGACGACGCCGCAGTGGCCCATCATGCACGCCGTCCTGCACGGCGTCAGCCGTGACCAGCTCATGGCCCGTCACAAGGCGAACCACCTCAACGTCGTCTACGCACCCGATGCGCGCACCGCCGACAAGGCGGCCCTGGTCAAGGCTGCCCTCTTCGATGCGCTCGGGGTGCAGGTCCACCTGTGTGGAGACGTGACCCTGTGAGTGCCCGCGGGCGGGGACACCCGAAGGTGGAGCCTCGCCTCCCGACGCAGCGGACGACCGGCGGCCGACAGCGGATGCGTTGCGTCCGCCGTGGAGACCTGCGAGCTGAGGGTGCGGCCGGCCATGCTCGCGCAGGGAACTGTCGCCAAACCGTGACGGGGTGGGTCGTTGAGGCGGGCACTCCGCTCGCCTAACTTGGTGCAATCGATTTCAAAGGAGATTCGAGTGCTGTCAGGGATCCATCCGATCCTCACTGGTGAGTTGTTGCTGCACCTGGACCACATGGGACACTCCGACTCCGTGGCGGTCGTCGACGCGCACTTCCCCGGCCATCGCCTGGGGTCACGCCTGGTGAGGCTTCCGGGCCTGACGTCACCGCAGGTCCTCGGCGCGATCAGGAGCGTCGTGCCGCCGGACGAC
>JANXTZ010000060.1 GCA_025352125.1 Deinococcales bacterium
TAAACTCAAGTTGAAGCGGTTGAGTAACCATAAGGCGTGGTGAATGACTGCCCTTGGGAAGCGATCAGCGTAACGGGCGGGAGCAGTCAGGTCAGTGGGCATCAATTTGAGCATACCCGACACCTCAAGTTGACAGAACCGTGTCCGTCGCTTGGAATCCAAGGGCTGCGCTTGGGCGACCAGCAATGTATGTTTTCAAGCTGACGTGCAAAAATTGCACGTCGATTTCGGATAGCACTCGAAATGCCTTCTCAGTCATCGGCAGCGACCAACTGTGCCGCAAAAACTTCACGGATCGCATCAATATACGCATTCCCATGCACGGTGTCTGGCAGCAGATAACTGCCCTCGGTCCATTCGTTCCAAGCATTGATGGTGATGATCTTCTGCGTCGTGTTGCTGCGCTTCACATGTTCTCGGGCCTGCTCGAGCGCCGCCCGGAATGCCTCCGGCGTGTTGCCCTCGAGGACTGCGTGCCACGGATAGCCGCGCGGCTCGAAGGTGTCGGTCGGTGTGGTGCGTGGACTCGGGTCCCAACCCATCGAGACGTTTGGGTGGTACGGCACACCAAAACTTTTCGAATGTTCCTCCCAGACCGTGAACGCCCGTTGCGCCGCCGCCGCGTAACTGCCATGCGGGAACGGGCCAGAGTTCGGGTCGTAATCGTGAACCCAGGCGTATGTGGTGACGCTATTCAATCCCAGTGCGGCCACGGCGTCAGACGGACGTTCGAGTTTGATTTCGCTCGGCAAGATGCTCATGCCCCAAACGACGGCGTTGAGGTGAACGTCTGGAAAGCCCGCCGCTCGTGCCCGTTCGCGGAAGCCCTCGAGCGCCTCGCGGGCCGCCTCGAGCCCTCCAAGGCCCGCGATGAAGGTGCCGAGTTCGTAGATTGAAAAGTACGGCGCACCACCGATTCGCAGGTAGTTCGGGCGCGGGAAGTAGCGCGCGATCGCGTGGTCGGTCATGCGCTCGAAGGCGGCGCTCGAGACGCGGCCAGAGGCGAGCACGGCGGGTTGATTGAGCGCGTTGACCGGGTGAATGTTGATCCAGTCGTGGTTGGCCCACATCAGCGCAAATTTCAGGCGCTCGTTGTTCGGTGCGTTCAAAAATCCCTTCTCGAGTCCGCCCTCCAGGTACGGGCCGTCCTCGTACCAGTACCAGTCGTAAATAAAACCGGTGATGCCGTGATCGGCGGCCAAGTCGATCTCCCGTACGGCCCAGGCCGGGTCCGACTCGTCGTAATACCCCCAGGCCGGTTCAATCGGCTGGCGATGTCCGGGGTAACGCGACTTCGCGCCCCGCACGAGAGCCCATTCGGTCCAGTCTTTGCCGTGCCAAAGATCGTTGCGGTCATCCTGGTGGTAGTTTGGAAAGTAGTACGCGAGCACTTCAACGGTCTGATCACTCATGGTTTAAACCTCATTCTCAGTGGTGGCTGTTGCCCCGCCGAACACGGTGCGGATGGCCTCAAGATGCGCTTTCCCCTCGACGGTATCGGGCAACAGGTAGCCGCCCTCAGTCCACTCGTTCCAGGCGTAGATCGTGACGATCTTGTGCGCCTCGGGGAGATGGTGTAGAAAACCCTTGGCACGGTACAGCGCGGCCTCAAACGCGGCGGGCGTGTTGCCCTCCAACGTCGTCGTCCACGGGTACTCTCCGCGAAGGAACGGCACGTTCTGGTCGGTGCGTGGGCTCGGGTCCCAACCTTTGGTCACCTGCGGATGAAAGGGAACGGAGAAGCGCCTCGAGAGTTCGTCCCAAACCTCGAAGTTGCGGTTCGCAACGAGGTCGTAGGACTCCTGCGGAAAGGCGCAGTGTTCGATGTCGCAGTGGTGAGCCCAGACGTACGAATCGATGCTCGAGATGCCCAGCGTTTGTACGACACGGTTCGGGTCGTCAAGACCGCCGTTGTGACCGACCAGACCCCAGGCCACGGCGTTGAGGTGGACGTCCGGGAAGCCCGCCGCTTTCGCCCGCCGCCGGAAAGAATCCAAGGCGGCCTGTGCCGCCTCGAGACCCCCGAGTCCCTCTATCAGAGAGTCTATCTCGTAGATCGAAAAGTAAGGAGCGCCATCAATCGTCAGGTAATTCGGTTCCGAAAAATAGTGCTCGATGGCGTGATCGGTCAGCATTTCAAAGTCGCTGGCGCTGGCGGGCCAGTGGTTGGCCCACATCAACGCGAACTTTAGGCGCGAACGGTTCGCTGCCCGCAGGAATCCACGCTCGAGGGCGTGCTGAAGAAATGGTCCCTGGGCATCCCAATACCAGTCGAACAAAAATCCAGTCAGACCGTGATCGGCGGCCAAGTCGATCTCGCGGGCGGCCCAGGCCGGATCGGACTCGTCGAACGCACCCCAGGCTGGCGTGATCGGCTGGCGGTGACCGACAAAGCGCGGCTTGGCGGCGCGAAGCACCTCCCACTCCGTCCAGCGGGGGTGGTACTGCGCATCGTTGCGAGGGTCGGCGTGCCACTGGGGAAAGTAATAGACGAGCACCTCGGTGTGGCTCGTGACCGTCCCCCGAGAGGGTATCTGATTCGGGCTGTGGTCGTTCATGCGGCTCCCATCGCCTCGCGTTTCGCACCAACGATCATCGAGATCACCTCTTCCTGGTTGGTGTCCTTGACGCGTTTTGTACCGATCATTTCGCCCCTGAACATCACGCTGACCTGATCGGCGACCTGGAAAACTTGAGACATGTTGTGCGTGATCAGCACGACCGTTCGACCCTGAGTGCGCAAATTTTCGATCAGCTGCAGCACCTCTCGGGTCTGTTCGACACCGAGCGCGGCGGTCGGTTCGTCCATGATGATGATCTGCCCTCCACGGATCAGTGTCCGGGCGATGGCGACCGCTTGGCGCTGACCGCCGGAGAGCTTTCTGACTACCGCTCTGGCACTCGGAATTCTCGAGCGAATCTCGCCCAGCACGCGCGTCGTTTCAAGCGCCATGCGGGCGTGATCGAGGAACAAGTTCAGCGGTCCGTGGGTCAGTTCGCTGCCGAGGAACATGTTTTGAATCACGTTGCGACCCTCGATCAGCGCGAGGTCCTGGTAGACCGGTGCGATGCCGAGGTTCAGCGCGTCGCTCGGGCCAGTGATGCGCGCCCTCGAACCGCGCACCCAGATTTCTCCGGACGAGGGCAGGATCGCGCCAGTGATCAGTTTGATCAGCGTACTTTTGCCCGCACCGTTGTCGCCCAAAAGTGCACAGACCTCGCCGCGTTTGACGCTCCAATTTACGTTTCGCACGGCCTGAACCGCACCAAAGGATTTGCTGAGGTTGCGGGTTTCGAGAATCGTCTCGGAGGTCGCGCCGAACCTGTTGGCGTGTTCTAAGTTGCTGGACTCGAGCATTATTGCCTCCTTTGACGCACCACATCGAGGATGATCGCGGCGACGAACGCTGCGCCCTTGAGCACCAGCCAGATGCCGGTGCCCGTCTGAAGGAGTTGCAGGCCGTTGGCAAGAATCGTCAAGAACAGCACCGCGACTAAATTGCGTTCGATCTTGCCGCTGCCACCGAACAGGCTCGCGCCACCAAGCAGCACCGCCGTAAAGATTTCGGTCAGGTCGAAGGTTAAAAATTGCGTACCGAACAATAGGCTGCTGCCCGCTCGGGCCGTCGCCAGTACCGTACCGAGCGCCGCGGCCAGGGCGCACAGCGCAAAGGCGATGTGGGTCACACGGTTGACCGGTACGCCGTTGACCCGAGCGGCGTTGTGGTTCGCGCCGGTCGCGTACAGGTGCGAGCCGAGCCGCGTGTGGTTCAGCAACACGTAGCCCGCGCCATACACCGCGAACATCAGCCAGATGGCAACCGGCAAGCCGAGCGGACGGGCGAGCAGCACCGTCTGAAGTTCGGGGCGCGTGATCGTGATCGTCTGACCGTTGGTCAGCGCCAGACAAACCCCGAGGAAGACACCGCTGGTGGCGGTTGTGGCGACGAACGAATTGATTTTGGCACGCACGACCAGCGCATCGTTGAGGCTCGCCATGACCAGGGCAGCGGCGGCCACACCGAGCATCGTGGTCCACAGCGGCCAACCGAGTTGCTGAAACAGCACGCCGGTCAATACCGTGCTGAGGGCGGCCATGCCGAGGATCGAGGTGTCGATCAATCCGGCGATCAGCGTGATCGTGAACCCTGCGGCAATGATGCCTTTGAGGGCGGCAGAACTGAGGATGTTGACGGCGTTCTCGAGCGTGAAAAAGACCGGAATCGAAACGCTGAAGACGGCGATCAAAATCAAGGTGCTGACGTACAGACCGTTCTCCAGCAAGAAATCCAACACGCGCGGCGATCCGGGCGTGCTTGGGGGACGCAAAACCGATGGCGCGGATGTTTCTTCTCTCATCAGCGTTGCTCGAGGTGCGTGCGGATACTGTCGGTCAGGAGCGCCAGCAAAAAGGCCAGACCCTCGACCGTGAACCGCACGAACGGCGGCAGCGAGAGAATCGAGAGTCCGATGCCGAGCACGGAGAAGAACAGCACACCGATCAGTGTGCGTTCGATCCGACCCACGCCCCCACTCAGGCTGACTCCGGCAAAGAGGGCGGCGACGAGCGGTGAGGCCAGAACCGTGGTCGTCGGTGTGACCGCAAGCTGGCGGCCCGCCAAAAGGACCGTTGCCACGCCCGCCGCCAGCGCCGTCATGACCAGCACGGTGGAAATCATTTGCGGCACACGAATGCCGTTCAGTCGGGCCGCCTGCGGGTTGCCGCCGACGGCGTAGAGATGCGCCCCAAAACGGGTGTGATTTAAGAGCAGGTAGACCACGGCGTACAGTGCAAACATCAGATAAATGCTAATCGGAATTCCGAACAGGTCGGCGTTGACCAGGCTGCGCAACGGCGGGCGGGTCAGGCGCATGACGCTGGCGATGCCGAAACCATCGACGATCAAATAACTCAGACCGTACACGAGCGTGCCGACCGCGAGGGTGGTGACGAGTGAAGGCAGGCCAACGCGGTTGATCAACAGACCATTGAACCAGCCGACGGTTCCCGCACAGGCGAGCGCAGCGATGAATGCGAGCGGCAAGGGCCAGCGCATGACTTGGAATAACAGCGCGAACACAACCCCGCTGAACGCCCCGACCTGCGAGGTCGAAAGGTCGAGTTGTCCGGCGATCATCGCGCAGGTGTAGCAGGCCACCATGATCCCGCCGAGTGAGGCGAAGCGCAGGATGCTGATCAAGTTGGTAGGTGAAAAAAACACGTGCGGCGAGGCGAGTGAGAAGACGATAACCGCCACCAGCAGCGCCACGACAATCGCGTTGTCGAGCAAAAACAGAGCCGCAGAACGTTGGGGACGGTCGGTGATCGTATGGGCCTCCTGGAGTGTGGTTTCGTTCCTGACGGTGTGCATCAAAACGTCCTCGGGTCTCAGTTGGGTGTGGTGACGGCAAAATTCCCGCTCCAGGAGATGGGTCGATACGAATCGAGGGAACCTTGAGACTGTGGCCGTGGGTTCCCTCCATTCAAAGCCCGATCGCAAGCAGGTCTGCGTGTCTGAGTTAGTCTACCTGAGTCAAGACCATGTCTTACTTCTTCGGTTCGCCGTACAGTTCGCGGTATCGGGGGTCAATGTCTGCCTGCGTGGTCACGCGGCGGGTCTGGTACGGCTGCGCTTGCAGTCCCTCGAGAATCGCCAGTGCGGTTTCGACCCAACCCCAGCCCTCGCAGTACGGTTGGAATTCGACGTAGCCGTAGAAACCGACCGGTTTCGTGACCAGCAGGTCAGCCGATGGTTTGTCGCCACCGAGCGTGACCAGCATCACATCCTTCTCGCGCCCGGAGTCCTTGGCAGCGTTGTACGCCTCAAAGCCCAAACCGTCCCAGCACGGGATCATGGCAAAGGTTGCGTCCTTGTGGGCCGCCAGAATGGCTTTGATGCCGTCGGTGGCGGATTGTCCCGTGGCGACATCGACCAGCAGCACATGGGCCTTGTCGAGCTTGAACTTCGCTTGAAACGCTTTGGCCGCCGCCCCGGTGCGGTTCGCACAGGCCGGAACGCCCTTGTGGGTGAATTCAATGAAAAACAGATCCTTGCCCTTCCAATCGACCTTCTGACGGGCCTCTACACCCTTGGAGATCAGCTCCGCACCGGTCTTCCCCGCGAAGAAATCGGGAATTCCGAAGACGTAAGGCGAATATTCGCTCGGACCGTTGTCCATGCCCAGAAACGGGATTTTGACTTCCTGAAGACGTGCCGCAAGTCCCTCGTAAATATCGGGACCGCTGCCGCCGTTGCCAACCAAGTTTGGTTTGGCGGACAACATCGTCTCGAGCAGGTCCTGCTGTTTGGTGTAATCACCGGCAGAATCGGCCTCAACGAACTGAGCGCCGTAAAACTTGGCGGCATCTTGCATCGCGCCTGACCAAACTCCGAAGAATGGATGTCCCTTGTTGGGATTGAGGAAGCCGAGCTTCCACTTCTTTTTGAGGTGCTTGGGCAGGGCGGTCAGTTGCTGGCAGCCCTCCTTGCCAGAGGCGGCTTTAACCTCGGCGGCGGTCCAACGTCCGCTTTGGGCGAGGGCAACGGCGGCGATGGAGCTTGAAATCAGCAGTGCGGCGAGCAGCTTTTTGGTGAACATGCTTTCCTCCGGGTCCAGTGGTGCGGGATGGCTGATTCGACTGACGAATGCGGAAACGACAACACTTCGGGCAGTCCCCGAAAGACAGGCTCCTCGGCAGTCAAAGATTTAGGCAGTTGCCAGCGCCTTAATCGTGTCCGTTTGAGTAACCGCTTACTTGTGTCGTCTCGAAAACATTAGCGTGCGGCTCTGGTCTTTGTCAAGCACCATTTTGACGTCCACAAAAGGGCGTGAAATCGAAGCTGAACGAGTTGACGAATGTGCCGTACTCACCGGATTAAATCAAAATGCGAGACGAGGCCAGCCACCGTCGAGCCACGCACGACCAATCGCGTCTCGAGCACCACTTGACGCGGTGAAAGCGGTTCCTTACCGCCGGCCATGATTCGTTCGAGCAACAACTGCGAGCCAACCCGTCCAAGCTCGTATCCTCGAGGCACAACCACACTTGTCAGGGCCGGATCTGTCTCGATGGTCCTCGCCACATCACCGATGCAGACGATGGCGATGTCCTGTGGAACCCGCAATCCGGAATTTTTGAGCGCCTGAAGCGCACCGATGGCGATCAAGTCGTCCCCGGCGAAGACGGCGCTTGGGCGGTTGGTCCACTCGAGCATCGTTCGCATCGCCTCAAACCCCGCATCGCGTCGAAAGTTCGTCGAGATCAACAGATGTGGATCAAAAGCCACGCCGTTGCGTGTCAGGGCTTGGCGGTATCCCGCCGCACGGCGTGAACCGACTGCGCTGTGGGCAGGGCCATTGATCATGGCAATCCGCTGATGACCCAGTCCGAGCAGGTGATCGACCGCCTTAAAACCCGCCTGTTCCTCATCAATGGTCACGATGTCGGCGGTGTTGGTCACGCGGTCAGGACCGAAACCCACGACCGGAACCCCGAGCGCCTCGAGTTGACGGCTGAGCTTGTTGCGGTTCGCACGCTGCGTGGCATCGCTCTGGTTGGAGGGCATCGCCGGTTCGATCAATACGCCGTCCACACCCGTTTCGGCGAACGTGGCGAGCGAGCGCAATTCACGGCTGGATTGGTCGTCCGAGTTCGCCAGCAGCAGCTGGTATCCACGCTCATCGAGCGCATCCTGAGCGCCTCGAGCCGTCTCCGCAAAGAAAGAATTGGTGATGTCGGAAATCAGCAACGCCACACGCCGGGTTTGTTTGGTGACCAAACTTCGGGCTGTGCCATTTGGGATGTAACGAAGGTCCTCGACAGCCTCGGTGACGCGCTGACGCATCAACGGATCGACTTTCGGATGCCCGTTCAGGACTCGGGAAACGGTCGCCGTCGAAACACCGGCTTTGGTCGCAACATCGTAGATGGTTGGCACGAACACCTCGAGATCTGGGTAAGCAGTTACTCAGAAAGATCACATTGAATCAAAGGAAGTATAACACGAGCCAAGCGCAAGAAGGCTTTGAATACGGCTTTTCTGCTCAAGTCCCGTTTGCTGTGGAAGTGGGTCTTCGCTTGACACTCAGGGGTGAATGCCGTATTGTCAATACAAACCAGTAAGCGCTTTCTCAAAATCTTCGAAAAGCAAAAGCCACCTTCGCATGGTCGCAAGTGTCGTCTGTGATCCCAGCGGGAATGATGGTGCAGGCCATGACCCCGCTACACCACATCTTAAAATGTTCGATTTTTGTGTTTTATCCCTTGCGAGCCAATTCCGTTACGATTCGAGGCTGCAACGAAAATTGCTTCGAGCAAATTTGATCGAAGCAATTTTAACCTGCAAATACTTGTATTTATATGTTCGTTTGATGTTAGTATTGCGGCTGTGCCCCCCAATTCAGATCAGTTGAGCCTCGAGCGTCATCAACGCATTCTCGAGCGAGCAATCACCCACGGCATCGCCCGCACCCGCGACCTTGCCAGTGAATTCGGCGTTCACGAAATAACTGTGCGGCGCGACATGGACGCTTTGGTGGAGCAAGGTTTACTCGAGCGCGTCTACGGCGGGGCACGAATTGTCAAAGAAGCCAGCGAGGAAATCGCCTACAACCTTCGTGCCGCCCGCCAAGTCACCGAGAAAGACTGCATCGCCCGCGCTGCATTGGGGATCATTCAAGACGGCGAAACCATTGCGATAGACTCGAGCACAACTGCGTTGGCGCTTGTCAAGATCTTAGGCGCGAAACGGGTTCACGCCATCGTCACGGGACTGGACGCCGCGAACCTGCTGGCATTGAGTGGTGTGACGTTCACATTGATGGGCGGCACGTATCACAGCCCAGCCCGCAGCTTCGTCGGCTCGGTGTTCAGCGCGGGCTTGAAGCGCTTCAACCCAGACCGCGTGTTCTTTTCCAGCAAGGGCTTCACCACACAGCACGGTTTCACCGACGCGCACCTACATGAGGTCGAAGCCAAGGAGCAACTGATCGCCAGCGCCGCGCAGAAAATCGCCCTGCTCGATCACAGCAAGTTCGGCACTCGAGCGTCACACACGATCCTCGAGCAAAGCGGTGTGGACACAATCATCACCGATAGAGATCCAGCAGCAGAAATTCGCTCGAGCCTGAAAAAAGCAGGTGTGCACCTGATGGTCGCTAAGGAGAACGCATGACAGACATGGCATCCATAAAAACCGTTTTGAAGCAGCAGCGCATCGAGACACCCTCATGGGGCTACGGCAACAGCGGCACACGCTTCCACACCTTCGCCGCGCCCGGCGCAGCCCGCAGCGTCTGGGAGAAACTCGAGGATGCGGGCGAGGTGCATCGGCTGACGGGCATCGCGCCGAGCGTCGCGCTGCACATCCCTTGGGACAAACCCAGCGATGGCGATTGGGGTGGGGTCTCGAGCTTCGCAGCGCAGCACAATGTGCAGATCGGTGCGATCAACCCAAACGTCTTTCAGGGTGAGTTATACAAGCTCGGCAGCATCGCTCACCCAGACAAAGCCGTGCGCCTAGAAGCCGTGACCCACATCCTCGAGTGCATCGACGTGATGAAACTGACCGGTTCCAAAGACTTGAGTTTATGGTTCGCCGATGGCACGAATTACGCTGGTCAAGACGATTTCAGGTCGCGCAAGCACCGCGTGCGTGACAGCCTCGAGCGGGTCTACACGGCGTTGCCCGATGGCAAGCGAATGCTCTTGGAGTACAAACTCTTCGAGCCTGGCTTTTACTTCACCGATCTTTCCGATTGGGGCGTGGCGCTGTCGCACTGCCAAGCCTTGGGCGACAAAGCGCAGGTGCTGATGGACCTGGGACATCATGCGCAGACCGTCAACATCGAAGCGATTGTCGCGCACTTGCTGGACGAACAACGACTCGGCGGGTTTCACTTCAACGCCCGTCGCTACGCCGATGACGATTTGATCGTCGGCACGACCAATCCGCTTGAGCTATTTTGCATTTTCGTGGAACTCGTCGGCGCTGCCAATGACCCAGCGCTCTCGAGCCACACCACGCAGGTGGCGTACATGATTGACCAGAGCCACAACATCGAGCCGAAGCTCGAGGCGATGGTGCAGAGCGTGGTCAATTGCCAAGAAGCCTATGCCAAAGCGCTGCTGGTGGATTTCGAGCGGCTGCGCGATGCGCAAAGCAGCGGCGATGTGCTGGCGGCGCACCGCACCTTGATGGACGCTTTCAAAACCGACGTGCGCGGCTTGCTCGAGGAGGTGCGCGTGGAGATGGGTGCGCCCGCTGACCCGATTGCGGCGCACCGCGAGTCGGGCTATCTCGAGCGGGTTACCGCGACTCGCGGGACGTTTGAGGGCGGCGGGGGATTCCCAACATGAGCGCTGCCAGAATCGGCGTGTTCGGCATTGGTCTCGAGGCGTACTGGGATCAGTTTAAAGGCTTGAAAGAAAAACTCGAGGGTTTCCAGCGCCACGTCGAAGCGCAGTTGCTCGAGTCTGGCGCTGAGGTCATCAGCGCTGGCTTGGTGGACAGTCACCCGAGCGCCCAACGCGCTGGGGATGTATTTGCTCAAGCTGACTTGGATTTGCTCGTCTGTTACGTCGGCACGTATGCGACCAGCAGCACGGTGCTGCCCGTCGCGCAGCGTGCCAAAGTCCCGGTGCTGGTGCTGAACCTGCAACCCGTCGCCGCGCTGGATTACCAGCGCACCGACACGGCGCTGTGGCTCGAGTCGTGCTGCGCCTGCTGCGTGCCGGAGATCAGCAACGCGTTCACCCGCGCTGGAATCCAGTTCAACGTCGTCAGCGGACAGCTTTTTGGTGACGCTCGAGCGTGGACCCAGATTGGTGACTGGGCGCGGGCGGCGAGCGTCAAACGCAGCCTGTCACGGTCACGAATCGGCTTTCTGGGTCACACCTACCCGGGGATGCTCGACATGTACTCGGATTTCACCGCCTGCACCGCACAAACGGGGGCGCACATCGAAATCCTCGAGATGGAGGATTTGGAGGCTTGCGTGGACGCCGTGACGAGCGCGGAACTCGAGGCGAAGAAACTCGAGATCAGTGCGGTCTTCGATATTGCCAAAGTGGGCACGGACCAAATCTCAGTGCCGATCACCGAAGAGGGCTTCGAGTGGAGCGCCCGAGTCGCCTGCGGACTGGATCGGCTCGCCATGGATTTCGATTTGCAGGGGCTGACGTACTACTACCGAGGCTTGAACGGCAACCGCTTCGAGCAGATCTGGTCGGGATTGATCGTCGGCAATTCCCTGCTGACCGCCAGAGGGATTCCGGCGGCGGGCGAGGGGGACTTGAAAACCTGTCTGGCGATGAAAATTCTGGACGGCTTGGGCGCGGGCGGGTCGTACACGGAGTTCTACGCGATGGATTTTTTGGAGAACTTCGTGCTGATGGGTCACGATGGCCCGGGTCACATCGCCATCAGCGACGGCAAGCCGATCCTGCGGGGTCTGGGCGTTTATCACGGCAAACGCGGCGCGGGGATCAGCGTGGAGTTCAGTGTCAAGCACGGACCAGTGACGATTCTTGGGGTGACGCAAACGGCAGATGGGAAGCTGAAACTGCTGTCGGCGCAGGGTGAGAGCATCGCTGGCCCACGCTTGCAGATCGGCAACACCAATTCGAGACTGAAGTTCGCGCTGGAGCCGGCAGGGTTTATGGACGCGTGGTGCGCCGAAGGGCCTACGCATCACGTGGCGCTCGGGATCGGTCACGAGATCGGCGCACTGCGAAAATTCGCACGGTTGAGCGGCCTGGAATTCAAGGAAATCGCATGAATCCGAGTGTCGCCACCGCCACCACTGATCGCCTCGAGCGCTTCCTGGGACGCATTGCTGCCAACGTCAGCAATTACGCTGCCGCCCCAGTCTTGATCGTCGCGTTTGGCGACAGCGTGACGCAAGGCTACACAGCGCACGCGACGATCAACCACGACCACGTATATCATGCGCGTTTGAAACGCAGCCTCGAGACAAAGTATCCGCTGACGACGTTCAGCCTCATCAACGCGGGCGCAGCCGGACATACCGTACAGGACGCATTAAAGCGCCTCGAGCGCGATGTGATTCGCCACGACCCGGATCTGCTGATCGTCTCGTTTGGCTTGAACGACGCGGCGCACGGCGGATTTGAGGGGGTAGAGCAGTTCAAAGCCGATCTGAACCATTTGCTCGAGCGGGTCGAAGCGGACACCAGGGCGCAGGTACTGCTCGTCACGCCGAGTTTTACACTCCAACAAACAAACCGCCATATTCACCCCGATGAACTGATGTTCGTCGCCGGATTGCTGCCATTGCAACGCGGCGGGATCGTCGCCGCCTACGCGACTGCCATTCGCCAGATCGGTGCAGCGCGTCACCTGCCCGTTGCCAATGTTTACGCCGCTTGGGAACAGGCGGCGCTGGGCGGTGTTGACACCGACGATTGGCTCTCGAACGGTTTGAACCACCCGACCGGCGAGGCGCACGCCATCACCGCCGATCTGCTTTTCAAACTCATCACAACACGGTTCAGCGTTAACAGACCAGGTACGGGTCTCGAGGAGAGCGAACTTTTGTGCTAAACCAATGTTCACGTCTCGAGGTCTTGGAAGTCATTTGCGCGTTGCACGGGCGAGGCGTGCCACGTTCCTAGGCAAACAAGACCAATATTGGCACACTTAAAAAAAATCTGTTGATCAACTACTGGTCCAAGGAGTCCCAAGTATGCCCAAGAATCTCTGGAACGAAGCCGAAGCCCCGCAATCCGATGGTCTCGAGAATCTCACGTACCGCTCCAATTTACTGGGTGCGGATCGCACGCTCGTCAATATTTTCGGCGGCAACACCAGCACCAAATCCCTCAAAAGCGATCACATCGGGCGCAACGTTAACGTTTTGTACGTCAAAGGCAGCGGTTCGGACATTGCGACGATTACCCAAAAGGGTTTCGCGGCACTGAAACTCGAGGAGGTACTGCCGTTGTTTTCCAGAGCCGAAATGAGCGACGAGGACATGACCGCGTATCTCGAGCGCACGCAGTTTGAAACCGGTCGTCCGCGGCAATCGATTGAAACTCTGCTGCACGCCTTTATCCCCGCGAAGCACGTCGATCATACGCACCCAGATGCGATCATCAGCATCGCCTGCTCCAGCAATGGGATTGAGATCATGCGCGAGATTTACGGCGCTCGAGCCGCGTGGGTCGAGTACATCCGACCCGGTTTCACGCTCTCGCAACAGATCGGCGCGGCGGTGCGCGACAACCCAGCCCTCAAGTGCATCGTGATGGGCAAGCACGGCTTGGTGACGTGGGGGGAGACCTCGAGCGCCTGTTACGAGCAGACGCTGCGAATCATCGCTGAAGCTGAGGTTTACCTCAAAGCCCACCGCCAACTTCGAGTCATGGCTGTGCCCGCCCTGCCCGCCGATCAGCGCCGCGCACTGCTGATCAAACTGCTGCCCGAGCTGCGCGGCGCCTGCAGCCAAAGCCGCTCGAGTGTGCTGCTGATCGACGACGCGCCCGAAGTGCTTGAGTTCGTCGGGCAGAGTGGGGCGATGCAAGCCTCGCAGGTCGGCGCGGCTTGCCCGGATCATTTGGTGCACACCAAGCGCGTGCCGCTGTTTTTGGATTGGAAACCCGCCGACGGTGAGGCAGCCTTGCTCGAGGCGGCGCGGATTGGCGTGGCGCAGTTCATGGCTGAGTACGCCGCGTATTTCGAGGCGAACAAATCTGCTGGCGATGTGATGTTCTCCCCAGCTCCTCGAGTGACATTGATTCCGGGGCTGGGCATGGTCACCAGCGGCGCGGACGCGGGCGGCGCAGAAACTTCACGGCAGTTGTACAGACGGGCAATCGAGGTCATGCAGAACGCGCAAAATGGCTTCGTCAGCTTGACTCCCAAAGAATCCTACGCGATTGAATACTGGCCGCTCGAGCTCTACAAACTCAGCCTCAAACCCACCCCCAAAGCTTTGGAGGGCAAAGTTGCACTGGTGACCGGCGCGGCGTCGGGCATCGGCAAGGCCATTGCGCACCGCTTGGCCGCCGACGGAGCGCACGTCGTGATCGCTGACCTCAACCTTGAGGGCGCGAAGATGGTCGCGGCGGAGATCGTCAGCGCGAGGGGTGTGCGGCGCTCGATGGCGGTGGCGATGAACGTCACCTGCGAAGCCGAGGTCGCCGCCGCCTTTGAAAGCGCGATTCTCGAGTACGGCGGCGTGGACATCGTGGTCAACAACGCGGGCATCGCCTCGAGCGCCCCGATTGAAGAGACGAGCTTGGAGATGTGGAACAAAAACCAGAGCATCCTCTCTACAGGTTATTTTCTGGTCTCCCGCGAAGCCTTCAGGTTGTGGCGCACGCAGAACACGGGCGGCAACCTGATCATGATTGCCAGCAAAAACTCGTTGGCAGCCGGCAAAAACGCGGCTGCCTATAGCGCGGCCAAAGCGGCCGAGTTGCAGCTTGCCCGTTGCCTCGCCGAGGAGGGCGGCGCGGCTGGGATTCGCGTCAACAGCGTTCTGCCAGACGCGGTGCTCTCGGGCAGCGCGATCTGGTCTGGCACTTGGCGCGAGGAGCGAGCCAGTAGCTACGGCATTCGCCCGGATGAACTCGAGGAGTTTTACCGCAAGCGCACGACGCTCAAAGTCAATGTCTTCCCAGAGGACATCGCGGAGGCGGTCTACTTTTTTGTCAGTCCAGCCTCGTCAAAAACCACGGGCGGTGTGCTGACCGTGGACGGCGGTGTCCCTGCAGCCTATGTCAGGTAGCGCCTCAAGTCAGCGCTCGAGTTTGCACGTCGCCGTCGACCTCGGTGCGAGTGGCGGGCGGGTCGCGCTGGGTTGGCTCGAGGGCACAAAGCTCCAGGTGGACATCTTGCACCGCTTCCCGAATGGTGCTGTGCCGATTCGAGGGGCGCTCCACTGGGACATCGTTGGCTTGTGGCGCGAGGTGCTGCACGGTTTGCGGCTCGCCTCTGCTCGAGGGCGCGAGTTGGGTCAATCCGTCTCGAGCATCGGCGTGGACTCGTGGGCAGTGGATTTCGCGCTGCTGGATCAGCATGACGAGCTTCTGTGCGGCGTGCGCTCCTACCGCGACCCCCGCACGGACGGCGCGATGGACGCGCTGCTCAAGCGTGTGTCTCGAGCCGAGGTTTACGGTGTCACGGGCTTGCAGTTTCTGCCCTTCAACACGCTCTACCAGTTGCTTACCGTGCAGCGCGACGCCCCCGATCAACTCGAGCGTGCCCGCTCGCTGTTGCTGATTCCAGACCTGCTGCATTTTTGGCTAACCGGGCGCAAAGTCTGTGAGCGCACCAATGCCAGCACGACGCAGTGCTATGACCCAGGCTCGGGGGAATGGGCGTTTGACTTGCTCGAGCGGGTCGGCTTGCCGCATCACTTTTTGCCCGAGATTGTGGACGCGGGCGACGTGATCGCCCCGCTGACTTTGAGCCTCGCCAGTGACCTCGGACTCGAGGGTGCGGTTGTCGTCGCGGTCGGCACGCACGACACCGCCAGCGCGGTCGCGGCTGCACCACTGACCACGCCGCATGGCGCCTACATCTCGAGCGGCACTTGGAGTCTGGTCGGACTCGAGACACCCGCAGCTGTCTTGAACGCGGCGGCGCTCGAGGCAAACCTGACCAACGAGGCGGGTGTGCACGGCACGAATCGCTTGCTGAAAAACGTCATGGGTCTGTGGATTTTGCAAGAATGCCGCCGTGCCTGGGGCATTCCAGAGTGGACATTGCTCTACAGCGAGGCTCAAGATGCCGTGACGGACGCACGAATCGACCCGGACGACGCACGCTACCTCGCGCCTGGACTGAACATGCCAGAGCGCATAACAGCCCACTGCGCCGAACTGGAGCAACCGATTCCAGCCTCTCGAGGGGAAATGGTGCGCTTGATTTTGGAGAGTCTGGCAGCGCGGTATGCGACTGTGCTGCGCGAACTCGAGCTGGCGAGCGGTGTGAACGTAGACGCGATTCACGTCGTCGGTGGCGGTTCGCAAGTCGCGCTACTCAATCAACTGACCGCCAATGCGACGGGGCTGTCGGTGATCGCTGGTCCAGTGGATGCGACGCTGATCGGCAATCTACTGGTGCAACTGGGGGCGCTGCTCGAGATTGAAGCTGGCACGGGGCGGGATGTCGTGCGAAGCTCTTTTGCCCTCGAACGCCACGAACCGCGAGGAGAAAACAATGGCTGACCGAGTTACCAAAGACGGTGCGACGCGCTGGATTTTCCCCGATGGTTTCCTGCCCGCTCGAGGGGATGGCGATCATTGCGTCGGTCACGATTGCGTCTGCATCGTCAATACAGGACCCGACGAGGCGACGTGCCTGCTGGATTTCTACTTCGAGGCTCGAGAACCGATGCTTGAGGTGTGCGTCACGGTCGGCGCTCAGCGCAGCTTGCACCTGCGCCTTGACAAACCAGAGCAGCTTGGCGGCTACGCCTTGCCGCGTGAAACACCATACAGCTTGCGGCTGAGCGCCAGCGTGCCAGTGGTCGCACAGTATTCGAGGCTTGATGTGACGCAACCCAACATGGCGTTTTTGTCTACGCTTGGCTACACTGAACTCAGCCACACGGGGGACAAATGAAAGTCAGCCTGTTCATCACGTGCCTCAACGACACGCTCTACCCGCAAACCGGCATGGCGACGGTCGCGCTGCTCGAGCGGCTGGGTTGCGAGGTTTCGTTTGCCGAGGAGCAGACCTGCTGCGGGCAGATGCACGTCAACAGCGGGTATCAGCCCGAAACCCTCGGGTTGGTGCGACGCTTCGTCGGCGTGTTTGAACGTGAACTCGAATCGGGTTGCTCAGCGATTGTCTCCCCTTCTGGCAGTTGCGTGGCGATGGTGCGCGAGTGGTTCGCCAAAGTCTGCCAATGGGCGGGCGACGCGGCGCTCGAGGCTCGAGCCGGGCGGTTGGCGGCGAGGACGTTTGAACTTTCGGAGTTCATCGTGAATGAGTTACGGATCACCGATGTCGGCGCGTACTACCCGCACCGCGTCACGTACCACTCGAGCTGTCACGGGCTGCGCACGCTCGAGCTGGGCGACGCGCCGCACCGGTTATTGCAGAACGTGCGCGGCTTGGAGTTGATGACACTGGAGAACAGCGATCAGTGCTGCGGCTTTGGCGGGACGTTCGCGGTCAAGAATACGGAGACGAGTACCGCGATGCTCTCGGACAAATTGCGCTGCGTCTTGAACACCAAGGCGTCGACTTGCACGGGCGGCGACAACTCGTGCCTGATGCAGATCGGTGGCGGACTTTCGAGGCTCGAGACGGGGGTCAGGGTCGTGCACCTGGCGGAGATTCTGGCGAGCGTCGAAGGCGGTGTGTGATGCCGTTCACTGACCCTAAACCGTACCCAGAAGCCGCTCGAGTCGCGCGCTCCGACCCGCAACTGCGGCGGAACTTGGGCAAAGCCACAACCGCAATACGCGAAAAGCGCCTGCGCGTCGTGGCGGAACTCCCCGATTGGCAAGCCTTGCGTGATGCGGGTGCGGCGATCAAAACAGACGCGATGAACCGCTTGCCGGAACTGTTGGAGCAACTCGAGGTCAGCGTCACCAGCGCAGGTGGGCAGGTGCATTGGGCGCGGGACGCGCGTGAAGCGAACCAAATCGTCTCGAGCATCGTGCTTGGTCACCATGCCAACGAGGTCATCAAGATCAAAAGTATCACCACCGATGAAATAGGTTTGAACGACGCATTGCGGGCGCACGGCGTGACGGCGATTGAGACGGACTTGGCGGAGTTGATCGTGCAACTGGCGCACGATCACCCGAGCCATATTCTTGTCCCCGCGATCCACAAAAACCGCGCCGAGATTCGCGAGCTGTTCCTGAAAAGCTTCAACCTCGACGCCAGCGAATTGAGTGACGAACCTCGAGCCTTGGCAGAAGTGGCGCGGCGTTACCTGCGCGAGAAGTTCTTAACGGTGCCCATCGCCATTTCGGGCGCGAACTTTGCCATCGCCCAGACCGGCACGGTCGGCGTGGTCGAATCCGAGGGCAACGGGCGGATGTGCTTGACCTTGCCCAAGGTGCTGGTCAGCATCATGGGCATTGAGAAAGTCCTGCCAAGCTTGCGCGATCTCGAGGTCATACTGCAACTCCTGCCGCGCAGCAGCACCGCTGAGCGCATGAACCCGTACACCAGTTTATGAACCGGCGTTCATGCGGGCGATGGACCGCAGGAGTTTCACCTCGTGCTACTCGACAACGGGCGCACGCAGGTGCTCGAGGACGAGGTTGGACGCCAAGCGCTGCACTGCATCCGCTGCTCGGCGTGTCTGAACGTCTGCCCCGTCTACGAGCGAGCGGGCGGTCACGCCTACGGCAGCGTCTATCCTGGTCCCATCGGCGCGATTCTGACGCCGCAACTGATCGGTTTTGAGAGTCAACACGCACAGAGTTTGCCCTTCGCCTCGAGTCTGTGCGGGGCATGCTTTGATGCCTGTCCAGTGAAAATCAACATTCCCGAGATTCTGGTGTACCTGCGCGGCAAAGTTGTGGAGAAGAAAAGCAAGTCGTTTTTTAATCTCGAAGCGGCGGCGATGAAAAGCGTCGCGTGGGTCTTCATGGATAAAGGGCGCTACGAGTTCGCGCAAAAAGCGGCTCGAGTCGGGCAAATGCCGCTGGTACGCAACAGCACGATCTCGAGCCTGCCGGGAATCATGTCAGGCTGGACGAATTCGAGGAATTTACCGAGCGTGCCTGCCAAGTCCTTCCGCGACCTGTGGCGCGAACGACAGGCGAATCCGAAGCAGAGGCAACCATGACCCAAGCCAGCAGCACGACCCAAGCCAGAACCGCCGTGCTCGAGCGCATCCGCGCTGCCATCGGCTCGCCAAAAACCTCGCTCCAGATTCCCAGAGCGTACCGCCTCGAGACTGGCACGTCAGACCTGATTGGCTTGCTCGAGGAGCGCATTGCCGATTACCGCGCCACAGTTCACCTGTGCGACTCGAGCAAGTTGTCTCAGACCATCGCAGAAATTCTCGAGCGGCTACACGTCAAGTGCCTCGCCGTTCCCGCCGATTTGCCCGCCGATTGGATTCCCGCCAACCTCAAGCGACTGACTGACCGCGCTGACCTCGAGCCGCGCAGTCTCGAGACTGCCGATGCGGTGCTGACGGTTCTGTCAACTTAGCAACTTCATCCAGCACGTCCGAAACACCTCGAGGCACTCGAAATGTTCAGTATTTAACTGCGTGACACACTCGCCAGCACTTCACACCAAGTTCGAAACGCATTCTGCCACCCAGCTCGAGCT
>JANXTZ010000070.1 GCA_025352125.1 Deinococcales bacterium
CTAAGAGCGTGTTTATGAAGGGTCAAGTCTCCTCAGTATCAATCGAATATTCGCCAAATACACCCATGATTCAGTGACTTCAGGTAAACCCTCGAAATCACGCACCAACCGCCTACACCGCGTTAACCACGCCAAAGACCGTTCGACAATCCAGCGTTTAGGTAAAACCTCAAACCCTTTGACATCATCACAGCGTTTGACAATCTCGAGCACCCACTTGCAAACTCGCATCGTCCACTCGACCAACAACCCTCTGTAACCTCCATCAGCCCAAACGAGTTTCAACCGAGGAAAACGCAACCGAGCCTTGTCAAACACGAGTTTCGCCCCATCTCGATCTTGAATCGCGCCATGCGTCACCAGAACGAACAACATCAAACCTAGACTGTCTACCAGCACGTGACGTTTGCGACCATTGGTCTTCTTACCAGCATCAACACCTCGAATGCCTGCTTGAGGGCTGCAACGCAGGGTTTGCGAGTCCATAATGGCAGCACTGGGTTCTGGGTCACGACCAAGTGCTTTTCTGGCTTGTCTGACAAGCTTACGATTGATAGCAGCCCAAAGCTCGTCTTTTTGAAATCGTCTGAAGTATGAGTAAACGGTTTGCCATTTTGGGAAGTCATGTGGGAGGTCGCGCCAGACGCAGCCGTTACGAAGAACGTAGAGGATGGCATTGATGATATCGAACATGTTCACGGTTCTAGGCGCACCACCTGGTGAGGCATCAGGAATGAGGGGTTCGAGGCGTGTAAGCTGTTTGAGGGTGAGGTCGCTTGAGTAGGCTTTTCGTTTCACAGCAGGAGTCTGACATGAACCTCACCCTTCATAAACACGCTCTAACAGTCGCAATGTTTTGGTTTTGCAGCGTAATTAAAACATTGCCCACATGATTGATCCAATTCTATGAGAAAACGATTGAATTTCTTTTATGATTTTACCGATTGTAAGATTTTCACCTTGTGATGAACGTAATAACTCCATGAGATGCCAGATGAGCCGCAACATTTGAAATCTGAGATTGTTCAATTTCTTACCCTTCAATTTTGCGAACATACAATCAACTTCGACTGACACGAAGATTTTAATCTTGACCAGTTTCTCATTTAGCTTATCAAATCGCCACAATTCACAGCCACGAATCGGTGATTCTCATCTGGGGACGATGAACCCAGGGGGGATTATGAATAAAGATCGAAAATCATTAAAATTACTTCAATTTCTTTTCATCATGCTTTGCGCCACAGCTTTCATGTCCTGCAATCAGGATTCCGCCAATATTGCGGTTAACACCGACCTCGAGCTGAGCGTCAGCGCCCCAACACCAAGCGTTCAAATTGGTAAAAATTTGACGTTTGTGATCACAGTCAAGAATATTGGCGCAAACAACGCCAGTAACGTCACGGTGTTCAATCCGATTCCTCAAAATGCCAGCTTTGTTTCGGTCAGTTCTTCGCAAGGTTCTTGCGTTCAAAAAGACGGCACTGTGAGCTGTTCGCTTGGAAAACTTGCCATTTCAAGCACGGCAACCGTCAATCTGATCATGACCTCCAACACCGTTGGCACGATCAAAAACACCGCCAGCGTGGTCGCCACCGAGGTTGACGTGAGCACCGCCAACAACGTTGCCAGCTCGAGCGTGATCCTGCAAGCGCTGCCACCGCAGGCAAACTTACAACTGGCAGGCACGGTCGCGCCAAATCCGGTGCAAATTGGTCAAAACCTGACATATACGTTTAACATCACCAACACTGGACCCGACACGGCAACCAGCATTCAATTTAGCGACATCTTGTCGCAAAATATTACCTATGTCTCGAGCACGACCAGCCAGGGTACCTGCACTTATGCCAATGTCAATTTGACTTTGACCTGCAATCTTGACACTTTGGCACTGAATGGGACAGCTCAGGTGAAGTTGATTGCGACACCAAAAGCGACCGGAACACTGACCCAAAAGCCAACCTTACGCGCCGCCGAGATTGACCCAAACACTGCCAACAACACGACCACCATCACAGCAAATGTTCAACCTGCGCCAGCCGTTCCAACCGCCGACCTGGGACTGAACATGAGTGCCATGCCCAATCCAGTGCCCACAGGACAGAACCTGACCTATGCCATCACGCTGACCAATGCCGGACCTGACGCCGCCAGCAACGCTAAAATCATCAACCCATTGCCGCAAAACACCAGCTACGTCTCGAGCACCACTTCGCTGGGAACGTGTACGGTTGCCACTGGCACATTGACTTGCAACCTTGGAACGTTGGCGACAAATGCCAGCGCCAGCATCAATCTGGTCGTGACCTCCAAAGTTCCTGGAACAATCACCAACAGCGCCACCGCCACAGCCACAGAATCTGACCCAGACACCAGCAACAACACCTCAAGTCTGGGCATCACCGTGCAAAACCCACCCACCCCAGGTACGATCAATTTGCCGCCCACAGGTAAAATTGGTTGGGATTGGCAAATCGGTGCCAGCGGCGACAGCAACGTGACCGTACCAGCAGGCGTCACCTTGCTGGACTTGGACGGATTCAACATTTCTGCCAGCAAAATCGCCAGCCTCAAAGCCCAAGGCATTTACACGGTTTGTTACATCGACGCCGGCAGTTACGAGGACGGGCGTCCAGACTCGGGCTTGTATCCAGCGTACTTAAAAATTTACAAAGATGTGCAATGGAACGAATGGTTTCTTGATGTCAAAGATGTCTTCCGCCCCATTCAACCCGCCGGCACACAACTGGTCAACAACCAATGGGTGGACGCGAGTGGTAAACCCTTGACGGGAATGCCCACCGCAGGGGCATTCGCACTGTTGCTCGAGACTCGTTTTAAAATGTGCGCCGATAAAGGCTTTGACGCGCTCGAGCCTGACAATCTTCAAAACGATGAGAACGCGGGTGGCAAGGTGAGTTTGCAAGAGCAGATCGATTTCAACGGTTGGGTGGCAGACACGGCGCACAAGTACAATTTGGCGGCGTTTCAGAAAAATGGTCCTGACAAGATTTTGTTGAAGGACAAGACGGGAAAGATGATGGTTGAGAAATTCGATGCGATCTTGAACGAGGAATGCCAGACGAACAGTGAATGTCCCCCGTTGGCAGAGTACGTGAAGCGAGGGAAGTTGGCATTGAACGCAGAATACGCTGGAACCTTGAATTGCACCACCTCAAATACATACACGATCAATTCGATTATGAAAGATTTAGGTTTGACTGGTGGTAATATGAGTGGTTACAAACGACAAAACTGCTCCTAAAGAATTCCTCAAACGAAAGGCTCGAGTTTGACGCTCGAGCCTTTTTCTTATTCAGCTTGAATCCATGTCCTGGAATGGGTTTCATTAGGCTTGACACGTTGATCGCTTGAGTGGGTTAAACTGAGCAATCGTATTGGGGGAGGTTTTTATGGCAGCCTTGATCGCAGAATTTATTGGTACGTTCGCCCTGATTTTTATTGGTGCTGGAACGATTGTGGCTTCTCCTGGCATAACGGCGGCGGGCGCACTCGGAACGTTGGTTGGCATTGCCCTGGCACACGGTCTGACCATTGCGGCGTTCGGTTCGGCGACGGGTCATGTTTCCGGTGGACACCTCAACCCCGCCGTGACCGTGGCGATGATGGCAACGGGTCGAATTGATCCAGTGCGCGGCTTAATGTACATCGTGGCTCAGTGCCTGGGCGCGGTTTTTGCCGCATTCTTGCTGAACCTGGCAATGCCCGCCGATCTGGTCGCCGCCGCAAAACTTGGCACGCCGTTGCTGGCATCAAACATGACCGTGGTAGGCGGTATCATCCTCGAGGCGATCACGACTTTCTTCTTGGTGTTCGTGATTTTTGGCACCGCCGTCGATGCCAGAGGACCCAAAATGGGCGCGTTGTTTATCGGTTTCACCGTGGCGCTCGACATATTGGCGATTGGACCCTTGACGGGCGCAGCCATGAACCCTGCCCGCAGCATTGGACCAGCCTTAATCAGTGGACACCTCGAGAATTTTTGGTTGTACTGGGTCGGACCTGTCATTGGTGCGGTGCTCGCCGCGTTTTTGTACTCGAGCACGCTCGAAAAATCCAGCGATACTTAATTATTTGGACCGCAAGTTCTCAAATGCCTCTCGGGCGCGACCAAATTTGGGGTCGTGCTCGAGTGCTTTTAAGTACGCGCTCTTGGCTTCGTTAAAACGCGACAGGGCTTCCAGGGTTTGCCCGTACCAAAAATAGGCTTCAGCCCAGACCGGATGGTTGGCGGCATATTTGGCAGTCTCGAGCAGTTTGATGCAGCGCACAATCGAGGGTTCTGCCAGGCGGGCTTCAAATAAAGCCAGGTGCAACGCCGTTTGATGCACCCATGCCCAGGGTTGACTGGGATCGATGCGGCTTGCCGCCTGAAAAGCCTCGAGCGCTTGACGCAAATCGCCTTTGCGCCACGCCGCACCGCCCCAATCCATCGCGTAACGGTACAGACTCTGGTTCGGTACCCCTCGAGAATCGCCCAGAACGGAGTTGCGCAGGTGCAAGAGCGCCTGATCGACTTTTCCCAACGCCTCCAGAATCAGACCGTACTGCCATTCAAACTCTGCCCGAAACGAAACCAACTTGATTGCCAAACGAATCTGATCTTCGGCTCTGGCTTGATTGACTGCCCCGCCCGTCAAGTAATACGCCCTCGCCAGCAAGAAATGCCCGTTGGGATCATTCGGTTTGAGCTTTACAAACGGCTCGAGTTGCACAATCACGGTCTTCAAATCGCCAGCCTCAAGCTTGCTGCGCATGAGGGCTAAATCCGTGTTTTGAGCAAACACGTTTGAGCAAAGCCACAGACAAAAAAAGACCGCCAGAAGCTTCATTCGTGTGGTGTGCCAGGTTCTATCGTGATGGTTCGAGAAAGTTTTGCAAACCGAATCTCGAGCTGACCGACACGGTATTGCGCCACCGCACTGTCCGACTGAACCGCCAGTGGAATCTCGAGTTCGCGTTCAAACACGCCCGATGGACGCTCGAGCTTCACGCTGACGCCGTAGGTCTGGTTTTCTCGCCCGCCACGAATTGAAACCAGTTCGGCGTCGTGCGCAATCTCGAGCGTGCCCATGTCAATGCCTGGAGCGTCCAGCACCAGAATCAAGTCATCATCGGATTCAAACCAGTCGGCGGCAGGCGTCCAAATACCCGTGCCACCCGCTAGTTTTTCGATGCGTTCCCGAATTTTGGAGAGTTGGTTGATCGGTTTCCAGGTGTCTAAATCCATAGCTGGAGTTTAGCAGGCTGCGATGTGGTGCGCAGCCCAAAGTTCACTTTTCACGGTTTCAACCCTCAATTCAGCGTTTCAGCAAACCCAAATAGTACACACCCTTTTTAAGCGCCGTCTCGAGCGCCTGCAATGCCGCCTCAAGACTCGGAAAAGTTTCATCGGGCAGGGTGTCACGCAATTCTGGATTGTTTTTTTGCCCAAAACCTGCCCGCACGGTGTAGATCAAACCCTCGGCGGTCGTGTTGGTCGTCAGGTATGCCCACCAGCCAGGTTTTCCTGTGCTCGGGGTGGTCTTCAAAAACAAACCGTCATAATCGGTGGTTTCGACCGTCAAGCCCAAACCCGCTTGCTCGAGCGCGGTTTTTAAGGCATTCACTTTGGCAGCGATGGCGGTCTGGGCTTGGGCGCGATCTGATTGTCCACGGGCAAAGGCATCAAAAAATTGAGTCTCCAGATTCATGCCAACAGTTTACGCCGTTTGTCGATGCGTGTTAGCGTCTGAACCAGGATGAGTGCCACCATTTTTTTTGAGTCAGTCTTGATTGTCGGTGTGGGCTTGATCGGCGGCAGTGTTGCCAGGGGTTTGCGGGAACGTTTTCTGGCAGGCGAGATTGTGGGATTGGACAGCGATCCCGAAACGTTGACCACCGCGCTCGGTTTGGGTGTGATCGATTCGGCGCATTTGAGCATCGGTGCCTGGGTCAAAAATGTTGATCTGGTGATACTTGCCGTTCCAGTGCGTGCCTTGCCTGGGACAATCAATCATTTGATTCCGTTTTTGTCAGAAACCTGCATCCTGACCGATGTCGGTTCGGTCAAAGCGCCACTCTTGGAAGGCATCTCGAGCTTTCCAAGTATTGTTCAAGAACGTTTTGTCGGTGGGCATCCAATGGCGGGTTCTGAACGCGCCGGTGTGCAGCACTCGAGCGCGAGTTTGCTGCAAAACGCCATTTGGGTGTTGACCCCAACCTCGCAAACCCAGGTTTTGGTGCTCGAGCGGGTGCAAGAACTGGTGGCGGCGTTGGGGGCGAATCCTGTGGTGCTCGAGCCGTCGGCACACGACAAGCTGGTTGCCACGGTGTCGCACTTGCCGTACCTCTCGGCGCTCGCCTTGACGCGCCTGATTGCGCGTCACGAGGACCGCGATGGTCTGGCGCTGCTCGCCGCCGGTGGTTTCCGTGATTTGACCCGCGTGGCTTCGGGTGATCCGCGCATGAGCCGCGACATGGTGGTCGAAAACCGTGCCGCTGTGCGCGAAGCCCTGCAACGTTACCGCATTGAGCTTGGGTTGCTCGAGGACATGCTCGAGACGCCAGAATTGCTCTTGGAGGCTGCCACCGAGGGCAAGCGCAGCCGTGACAGTCTGCCCGTGGTGCGGCGATCAATGCTGCCAGGACTTCACGATGTGGTGGTGCTGATTCCCGATCAGCCAGGCGAGTTTGCCCGCATCACAACCCTTCTGGGCAACGAATCTGTCAACATCAAAGACATTGAGGTGCTGGTCATGCGCGAACAGGGCGGTGCGGTGCGTTTGGGTTTCTCGAGTTCGGATGAAGCCAATCACGCCAAAATGCTGCTCGAGCAATCGGGCTATCCGGTTCGCGGACGTTGAGCCTTTAACCACCCACATCGGCATTCGCTTGTTATACTGATCCGGTGGATGTAACTTGGTTTGATTTGATCATGATGACCCTGCTGGCTGGTGTCGTGGTTATCGGTGCGCGGCGCGGTGTGGCAGGCTTGGTTGCCGGTCTGGGAGCGTTGCTCGCCTGGGTCATGATCAACATTGTGGCTGGCGTCGAACCGCTTCTGGGTTTGTTTCTGGGCGCGGCAACCGGTTTTGGACTTGCGATGCTCGCCAAATACATCAACACCATCCCAGCTTTCCAAACCAGCAGCGAAATGGTCTCATTGGCGCTCGGTTCAGTTGGCGGCTTGATCCTCGGTTTGGGTTTGGTGGCGGCGCTCAGTTTGGGATTTCCGACCCGTCAAAATCCGACCACCGGAAAATTCTTTTACCCCAGCGACAGTTTACCCAACTGGATTTATGACGGGGTCAACCAATCGGTGATTCAAACATCCCTTTCCAAAGGGCGAGGCAACGGCGGCTTGGGTATTTGGAGCAGTTCAAAAACGATTCGCGCTTTTTTGCTGCCAGATCGAAACCGTTGAACACGGACAAAACGTGCGTTCATTACACACATCACTCATCTTGCTGTATGATCTTTGAATCTCGAGCCTGGTTTCGAGGGATAGGAGGTCCAGCGAACAACACCGTATTCGGGAAGCGCAAGTCCCCACCCGAGGAACACTCGGGCAGGGGAGACGAGGTAGAGGTCTTTAACGAGATAAGCCAGAAATGGCGAAAAGCGAATCATCTGCGGATGCCTCTCGGGTTCACCCAACCCGCCCGAACAGTTTGGAAACTTTAAAGCCAAAAATCGTCTGACAACGGCGACATAACCTTTAAACTCTGAACAATACAAAGTGCCTGCGGGAAAACCCGTTGTAAAACGGTCACAACCCAAGCACAGGGAAATCGGCGGAACACGCCCCGCCCAAAAAAATTAAAAGTCGTTCAAAACCCGAGCTGGTGCTGGTTTTTTGCAGCCACCGAGCATCTTTTCTGCGGTCATTGCCGTGTGATACCTGTCAAATTACAGGTCAGAGGTTTTCATGTGTGGAATTGTTGGATATGTCGGACCCCGCAACGCGGTTGATGTGCTGATCAACGGACTTTCAAAACTCGAGTATCGCGGTTACGACAGCGCGGGTGTCGCCGTGAACACCGGCAACCACCTCGAGATCAGGAAAAATGCGGGCAAACTTGGAGTGCTCTCCGAAGCCTTAAAAGGTCAATCGTTAACCGGAACGCTCGGCATCGGTCACACGCGCTGGGCAACGCATGGACGTCCGAACGATGTCAACGCGCACCCTCACGCCACCGAAGATGGCAAGATCGTGATTATTCACAACGGCATCATCGAAAATTACTTGCCATTGAAAGAAAGCCTGATCGCCAAAGGTCACAGCTTCAAATCCGAAACCGATTCTGAAGTGCTGGCGCACCTGATCGAAGAGCAGTACAAGGGCAACCTCGAGCAGGCGGTACGCACCGCCCTGAAACAGGTGCGCGGCGCTTATTCCTTGGTGGTCACACACGCCGACCACCGCGAGATTGTGGCTGCCAGAACCGTCAGTCCACTGGTGATGGGCGTCGGAAACGGCGAGAACTTTCTGGCGTCCGACGTTCCAGCACTGCTGGCGTACACCAGGGAAGTGATTTTCTTGCACGACGGCGACATGGTGGTGATTCACGAAAACGATTACCGCATCACCGATCTGGCTGGCAATGAGGTTTCTCGAGAGGTCACGCACATCGAATGGGACGCCGAAGCTGCCGAGAAGGGTGGATTTGACACGTACACCTTGAAAGAAATTTTTGAACAACCGCAGGCATTGACCAACACCCTTTTGGGACGCCTGCGCGACGAGACGGGCGAAGTTGACTTGGACATCAACCTTGACCCAAAAAGCTTCAAACGCATCAGCATTATTGCTTGCGGAACGGCATTTTACGCGGGTCTGGTCGGCGAATACCTGATCGAACAACTCGCACGAATTCCCGTTGAGGTCGATGTCGCCAGCGAATACCGATATCGTCAGCCATTGGTCAGCGAGAACACCCTGGCAATCGTGATCTCGCAGTCGGGCGAAACCATCGACACCCTGGAAGCCTTGCGCGAAGCCAAAAAAGACGGTGCAAAAACCTTGGGCGTCATCAACGCCAAAGGCTCGAGCATGACCCGTGAGGTGGACGACGTGCTCTACATTCACTCGGGACCCGAAATTGGGGTTGCCAGCACCAAAGTCTATACCAGCATGGTCAGCGCGATGCTGATGCTGGCGCTCTGGCTTGGACGCGCCAGGGGAACGCTTGACAGCGCCAAAGGCGCAGAACTGATTCATGCCGCCCGAGAATTGCCGCGCCTGGTCGAACAGGCGCTCGAGCCTGAACGCGTCGAAAACATCAAACGGATCGCCGAAAAGTACAAGAATGCCAGGGATTATTTGTTCCTCGGGCGCGGCGTGAATGCACCGACCGCCTTTGAGGGCGCACTCAAACTCAAAGAACTTAGCTACATTCACGCCGAAGCTTACGCCGCAGGCGAGATGAAACACGGACCAATTGCCCTGATCGACGAAAACCTGCCCGTGGTCGCTATTGCCACCGACAGCTTTTTACTCGAGAAAACCATTTCCAACATTCAAGAGGTACGCGCCAGGTCAGGACAAGTCATCGCCGTGGTCAGCGACGGCGACACCGACGCCTCGAGACATGCCGACGATGTGATTTTTGTACCAAAGGCGCACGAGATGGTCAGTCCAATCGTGAACGTGGTGGCGTTGCAATTGCTGGCGTACTTCACCGCAACGACGCTCGGTAAAGACGTGGACAAACCACGGAATCTGGCAAAATCTGTCACCGTTGAATAACGCTTAAAATCGGTCTGTAAAAAAGTTCGTCAGTATTTCTGGCGAACTTTTTAGTTCATCTCGAGTCTTCCACGTGCAGGCTCGGGGTGCCAAACCATGGTTTGTGAAGGCGCGAGGTGGAGAGTCACACCATGAACGCAAGGCGCAGAGATTGCGAGAACCGCCGCTTAAACACCACGGTGCCTGCAATTTAAGATGGGTCAACAAAATTTAAAAGGACCCTCGCTGCCTTATTCAGCTTGGATTCAGAAAGCTGACAGATGCCTGTTGGTTCGGTTTACTACAGTGACCTTGAAATTCAATAGATTAGGAACGCCAAGTTCCAATTTGAGGAGAAGACATGAAAACTTGGTTAGTTGGTCCCGCATTGGCAGTCGTTGGCGCGTTGGGCATCGCGTTCGGAGGTCCACCAGGAGATGGTCCAGTGACCGTGACCGGAACCACCCTCGAGCCTACGCCGCTCGCCTTTCAAGAGGTGCTGCTCAAACGCCTGAAAGTACCGAGCGGCTTTTCAATCAAGGTTTGGGCAAAGGACTTGAAAAATGCCCGTTGGATGCAGGTCATGCCCAACGGCGACGTGTACCTTTCAAGGCGCGAACAGGGTGACATTCTGTTGCTCCGCGACAAAAACCGCGATGGGGTTGTGGACGCACGCATGACGGTGGCGCTGAACATCAAATTGGCGCACGGTTTGGCTGTCAGGGACGGTAAGCTCTATATCGTTGCCGACCATTTTGTGTACACCGCCAAAATTCGTTACGATGGCACACTGGACACCCCGCAAGCGATCATCAGCGATTTGCCAGATTCTGGACAACACACCGCGCGTACCATTGGTTTTGGACCTGATGGCATGATGTACATTTCGGTTGGCAGCACTTGCAACAACTGTCAAGATTCCAATCCAGAAAACGCGACACTGGTGCGTGCCATGCCCGACGGGTCGGGACGCAATGTTTATGCCAAGGGTTTACGACATCTGGTCGGTTTTGGTTGGCATCCCGTCACCAAAGAACTTTGGGGATTTGATCATGGTTCAGATTGGCGCGGCGACGACCAGCCACCCGAAGAATTCAATCGCGTCATTTTGAACGGACATTACGGCTGGCCCTATTGTTACGCCAATCGACAGGTGGACCGTGTGGCGTACTTTGATCCTCCGAACTCCACCAAAGCCGCCTTCTGTCCGACAACCATCGGCTCGACGTTGACCTATACCGCCCACGCCGCACCGATAGGGTTCACTTTCTACCGCGCCAATCCTGCCACCCAAGCCTCGTTTCCAGCCAGCTTTCAAAATGATGCCTTCGCCGGAATGCGAGGTTCATGGAACCGTTCACAACCAAGTGGTTATGAGGTGGTTCGGGTCAGGTTCAATGAAAAGAATCAACCGGTCGCCATTGAACCTTTCGTCACCGGCTGGTTGATTCCTGCCAACGAAGTCAGTGCGGCAACGCTAAATCAAGCCTCAACGACTGCCGATACCACCACAGCTTCAAGTGATGCTTCGGTAACAACTTCGGGCGTTGATGTTGGTGCCAAAGCTGCGACCCCCGCCGAAAAAGAGGAGGCGGTACGTCCAGCCCAATTTGGACGAATCGCCGGTGTGCCAGTCTGGACCGATGGTTCTCTGCTGATTGCCGAAGATCAAAACGGCATCATTTACCGTGTGATCTATACCGGAAAATGAAAACTCGAGCTTCGAAAATTGTTTGGTTTTAGGCACTTCTCGCTTTTGGAATTGACTGGAGAAAACTGTGGAAAAAGACTTGACGCCTGATGTGACCGAGCCTCAATTGAAAACGAGTTTGGACCAACCTGAAACGCCAGGGCGCACCGTCCGTACAGGCGTCATCGCACTGGGCATAATCTTGATTGGAATTGCCATTTATGCTTATACCAGCGCCGCTTTTCAACTTCCCGAGGTCAAAGGCATATTTCAAAGTCCGTCGGGTTCAAAACTTGGCACGGTTGTTATGAAGACGATTGACAATGGTGTGTTGATCACTGTTGATGCGCTTGGTTTAAAACCTGGTTTGCACGGTTTGCACGTTCACACGGTTGGAAATTGTGCCAAAGCCGCCGATCCTGGCACGGGTGAGGTGATCGCGTTTGGGGCGGCGGCTGGACATTTTGACCCGTTTGATACCCGCAATCACGGCTCGCCGACCGATGATCCGAAATTGCGTCACGCGGGCGTACTGCCAAACCTTGAGGTGCAGGCGGACGGCACTGGGCATCTGGAATTTGTGACCTCCAAACTCAGCATTTTGGGTTCCCTCAATGGCGTTGCTGACCGCGCAATCGTGATTCATGCCAACACCGACGATTTTGAAACCGATCCCTCTGGTAATTCTGGCGCTCGAGTTGCCTGCGCCGAACTTCGTCCGTCAGATACGGTGGTCACAACCCGTTACAAACTGCCCAGCACCGACGCTTTTCCAGAGGGCATTGCGGTCGATTCAAAGCGCGGGGTGATCCTGTCTGGCGCAGCTAATGGTGGAGACATCTGGCAAATTCAGTTGACATCGGGTAAAGCCAGTCCATTTGCCCTCGGTGGTTCACCAGGTCGCACTGTGGCGCTTGGAATGCACCTGGACAACAGGCGACGTTTGTTTGTGGCGGGCGGTGGCACTGGAAGGGTGGCAGTCCTGAATGCCGATACTGGAGCCGTGGTGCGGATCCTCGAAGCGCCACCGCTGCCAAAAGGACCTCAAACATTTATCAACGACCTAACCATCACCCCAAACGCCATTTTCGTCACCGATTCATTCAGACCAGTCATCTACCGTGCTCGAATTGGTGTAATGAACGTGGGCAACCTCGAGCCTTGGTTGAGGCTCACCGGAACGCCAGTGCAGTATCAGGATGGAACAAACCTGAACGGCATTGTCTCGAGTCCCGACGGTCGGTATTTGCTGACGGTGCAAAGCAACACGGGCAAATTGTTTCGAATCAATACGGGCACCCGAGCCATCAACGAGGTGAATTTGGCGGGCAAACGTTTGACGGGCGGTGATGGTCTGGTTCTTAGCGGACAGACGTTGTACGTTGTTCGCAATGCCGAATCTCGAATCGAGCGCGTGGATTTGAAAAACGCTTACGCCTCTGGTCGTCTGGTGGCAACGCGGACAGACGGGGATTTCCGTTTTCCAACCACCGCCGCCTTGTATCAAAACAGGCTTTTGGTCGTGAACGGACAACTCGACAAGCAACGCAATCCTCCACCAGTTCTACCCTTCACCATCGTATCCGTACCCCCACCAAGCACGAAGTAATGTGTTGAATGAAAGCAATTTCAGCCTCGAGAAATGTGCTCGAGGCTGAAATTTTAAATCTGGCTTGAATAGACTTGCAACTCTAACGTCAGAGGAACGAACGCAAGCTTTACGGTTGTGCTTTCAAATAACGGTCAAAGAATGCCACGCTGCGCCGCATTGCCACGCCAAAACTTTGCGATAAATTGTGGTCGGTTCGTGGGTACGTGAACAACTCGACTGGACTTTTGACCGCCTTTAATTCTGCCGCCAGAATTCTCGAGAAACTTACCGGCACAACCGTATCGCTCAGTCCATGATGCAATTGAATTGGCACAATGGGTTTGGTGATAAACGTGTTCGCACTGAGCGCATTCCAAAACGCAGGATTTTCTTTTGGGCTGCCATAAATGGCATATAATTTCTGCCGCTCGAGCATGTAACGTTTGTATCGCGCATTTTCGGCTTGGGTTCTCGAGTTGAAAAACTTAAAAATCTCGAGATGCGGCGCGACCACACCGCCCCAAATGACGGCTGCCTTCGCACCAGAACCCAAAATTAAAGCCCGCAGCGTCAAATATCCGCCCATGCTGTGACCCCACAATCCAACTCGAGCAGGATTAACTTGCTTTAAAGTCTTGACGCTCGAAATGGCGTTCATGACATCGATGGTGTACCCCGCCGACGTGTACGCGCTCGAGGATTTCCCCTGGGAAAAACCGTGACCGCGATAATCTGGCTTAAAAACGATGTAACCATTCTTGGCAAAACCAGCCTGATACGCCAGGTATTTTTCGGTGGTGCGGTATTGTTCTGGTGGAATATACCCATGGTTAAAGACGATTACTGGGAACCCATTTATTGGTGCTTTGGCGTTCGGAATTGTCAAGAGCGCCAGAATTTTAAGACCGTCAGATTGATAGCTGGCAATCCACTGACGGTAATTGACACCGTTTGCCAGTTGTCTCTCGAGCTTGATATTGCTGCCAGGATAAGCCCTGGCTCTTAACGCCACAATGCTGTTCGGGTGCGTGCTCGGGTCAGGAAAAATCCGAGCCGCCAAAGCGATGGTACTCAACAACAAGACCGCCAGCAGAATCCTTTTCATGCTTTATGGTGCAATGATATGCCAATCAACACAAGCTCGAGCATCACACTTAAACCTCGAGCCAGGGGTTGACCAATCTTATGGGTAGAGATTTGAAGTCATTGGTATTGCGAGTTGCCACGACCAAACCATGCACGTAAGCAATCGCCGCAATTTGCGAGTCTGTGACAGTTAACGACGTACCATTCTTGCGATTTTCACCTGCCCAACGTCCGTAAACTCGAGCGACAGTGGTATCGAAGGGCAAGATACGGTTTGTGAACTTGACCAGAACCACAGTTTCAAGCCAAGTTTGTAACCTCTCAGCTTTCTCGAGATCACGCTGTTGATGAATGCCCGCTTCGATTTCGGCAATGGTAAAACTTGACAGGTACAAGTGGCTTACTGGTTGTGAATAAAACCAATTTTCGACGTTTGCATCGGGGACTTTTTTCTGCAATTCGCTGATGGTGTTGGTGTCCAGCAAATAATCAATCATCAAAATTGATCTCTCGAGGTACAGCTTGAAGGCGTTCAAACGGGTCTGGGTCATCTTCCTCAAGAACTGGGTCAAGTGGTCGCAGTGCATCCCAAGCGTTTTCTTGAGGTAATAAATTCTGGTATGCCTCAAACGACATCACCACTGCCGTTTTTTTACCGTGCTTGGTGACCACTTGTGGTTCGGTTTGAGCCAGTTCGATGACTTCACTGAACTGGGTTTTTGCATCATTGAGTGCCCAAATTTTTTCCATTTCTCCCCAATTCTGGTTGAATCAACCAGAATAAAGGATACAACCTCGAGCCTCAAACGACAAACTTTAAGGTTTCATGCGCGTCAACATGCGCGGGAACGGAATGGCTTCGCGCAAATGCGGGATTCCACAAATCCAAGCGATTGTGCGCTCGAGTCCCAAACCAAAACCCGAATGCGGCACAGAACCGTATTTTCGCAAATCCAAGTACCAATCGAACGCCTCGAGCGGCAAACCATGCTCGAGAATCCGAGATTTGAGCAAATCATAATCGTGAATGCGTTCCGAGCCACCGATGATCTCGCCATATCCTTCGGGCGCGATCATGTCGTTGCAGGCGGCAAGTCGCGCATCATGGGCTTGCGGCTGCATGTAAAACGCCTTGATTGCCGCAGGATAGCTGTGAATCATAACTGGACGGTCGAAGTTAGAACCGACAGTGGTCTCGTGTGGTGCACCGAAATCCTCACCCCAAGGCACAGGCTCGAGCGTGTCCACACCTTCGGGCAAACTATTGCCCGAGATTTTCTCGGCAATCAGTTTGATCGCGTCGTCATACGAGATTCTCGGGAAATTCCCGCTCGCGGTTGGCTCGAGTTTGGAGATATCACGCTCGAGCATCTCGAGTTCGGTCTTGCAATTCTCGAGCGCCCGACCGACCAGATAACTGACAAAATCCTCTTGCAGCCGCATGTTGTCCTGCCAATCGTTAAACGCCACCTCGGGTTCGATCATCCAAAACTCGAGCAAATGCCTGCGGGTTTTGCTTTTCTCAGCGCGAAAGGTTGGACCAAAGGTGTAGACCTTGCCATACGCCATTGCGCCCGCCTCGGCGTACAACTGCCCTGACTGCGAGAGATAGGCTTTCTCCTCTTCGAACAAGCTGATCTCGAACAGATTGGTCGTGCCCTCGACGGCGGTGGGCATGAAAAACGGCGCGTCAAAACGCAAGAAACCTCTGGCATGAAAAAAGTCATGAATGGCGCGTTGAATCTCATCCCGAATTCTCGAGATTGCCCAAGGTTTACGGTGTCGCAAATGCAAGTGACGGTAATCGAGCAAAAACTCCACGCCGTGCTCTTTGGGTGTGATCGGGTATTCCTCGACGGGTGCGGCAAAAACCCGCAATGACTTGACGCCAAGTTCAAAACCACCTGGCGCTCGAGCATCCGCACGCACCGTACCCGTGACTGCCAAACTGGTTTCCTGGGTCAAATGCTTGGCAAGCTCGAAATCTTCTTCAGAGACATCATTCTTAAAAACTGTAGCCTGAATAAACCCTGTGCCATCACGAAGTTTGAGAAAATGTAACTTGCCTTTAGAGCTTTTGTCCGTCAACCAACCGCGCACGGTCACTTCCTGATCCGTGTACTTTGCCACATCCTTGAGATAAATTTGCATGACCCAGATCATACGGTTCTCGAGGGATTTGGGCAAAGGGCAGGTGAAACAGGGCGCGGCGCGGCGACCATGCCCGTCAGGTGCGTTTTATGGTCAAGAAGCAGCGCCCCTAAAGTTTTATTGCTGTAACAAACTGGCTTTATCCGTATTCTCCCACGGAAATTCAGACCGTCCAAAATGCCCATAACTGGTTGTCGGTGCGTAAATTGGACGCTCGAGGTTGAGTTCTTCAATAATGTTTAAAGGGCGTGGGTCAAAATGCTCGAGCAATAAAGCCGCCAGCTTGTCGTCGGTCATTTTGCCCGTGCCAAAACTTTCGACGCGCAACGACACCGGATTTGCTTTGCCAATCGCGTAAGCCACCTCGATCATGGCTCGAGACGCCAGACCCGCTGCGACCAGGTTTTTTGCCATGTAACGTGCGTAGTACGCCGCGCTGCGGTCCACCTTGGTTGGGTCCTTGCCCGAGAACGCGCCGCCACCGTGAGGGATTGCGCCGCCATACGTGTCCACAATAATTTTGCGCCCCGTCAAACCAGAATCCGCACTCGGACCACCAAAGATAAAACTGCCGCTCGGATTGATGTAAAAATTCGTGTCATCGCTCGAGATGGTATTTGGAATGACCGGACGAATCACGTGCTCAATCACATCTTTTTTGATCTGCTCCTGTGAAACTTTTTCGTTGTGTTGCGTGCTGACCACCACCGTCTCGAGCCGCACGGGTTTATCGCCCAGGTACTCGAGCGTGACCTGAGATTTACCGTCTGGGCGCAAATACGGCAGCGTGCCGTCTTTGCGCAGGTGGGCAAGTCGTGCCGCAATCGCGTGCGCCAACGCGAGGGGCATCGGCATCAGTTCGGGAGTCTCATCCGTGGCGTAACCAAACATCAACCCCTGATCGCCCGCACCACGCAAATTCTTTGGGTCGCGGTCGCCATTGCGCCACTCCCAGGACTCGTTCACGCCACTGGCAATCTCAGGCGATTGCCCGTTGATGGTGTTCAAAATCGCCACGTTGTGCCCGTCAAAACCAAACTGCGCCTGCGTGTAGCCAATGCTGACGATTGCGTTCCTGACAACTTTTTGCACGTCCACAAAATCGGCGCTCGAGGTAATCTCTCCCGCCACCAGCACCAAGCCCGTGGTGCAAAGCGTTTCACACGCCACCCGAGATTTCGGGTCTTGCTCGAGAAACGCATCCAACACAGAATCAGAAATGCGATCTGCGAGTTTGTCGGGGTGACCTTCGGTGACGGATTCGGACGTGACGAGGCGTTTGATGGTTGACATGGGTGCTCCTTGTATTTCCCTCTCATCCCGACCCTTCTCTCCTCGGAGAGAAGGGAGCGTTGGTGCTTTTTCGTGTGGCTGAAATGGATTCTTGAGATTTTAGGGTTTGTTCTGTGTGGTTTTTTTCGGTATAGGGGTGAATCTGCGACCATGCCCCTTAGCTGCATTTTATGGTCAAAAATGTGTTCACCCAGGGCAATTGTTTCGCAAGTTTTGAATTGGAGCTTTTTAATCTGCCGCAATGGAATCTCGAGTTTCCGGGGTGTATGCCAGAATGGGGGAGAGCCAGCGTTCTATTTCCTCAAGTTTCATGTTTTTTCTGGTGGCATAATCCCTGGCTTGATCTTCGCCAATGCGTCCAACCGCGAAATACTTGCTTTTTGGGTGGGCGAAGTACATCCCCGCAACGCTCGAGGCTGGGGTCATGGCGTTGGATTCGGTGAGTTCCATACCGATCTCGTGCGCCTCAAGAATCCTGAAGAGTTCGGGTTTTTCGGTATGGTCTGGTTGGGCGGGGTAGCCTGGTGCTGGGCGAATGCCGACGTAACGCTCTTTAATCAAATCCTTGATGCTCAGTGCTTCTTGCGTTGCGTAACCCCAGTATTTGCGGCGCACGTCTTGATGGAGTTTTTCGGCTAAAGCTTCTGCAAGTCGATCTGCCAGGGATTTCACCAAGATGGCGTTGTAATCGTCAAACTCGAGTTCGTAATTTTTAGCGAGTTCTTCAGCGCCGTGAATGCTTACGGCAAACAAACCGCAGTAATCGGTGATGCCTGATCCTCGAGTCGCAATGAAATCTGAAAGCGCATAATTCTCGCCTGGTTGTTCGCGTTGTTGGCGCAACGCGTGAAATCTCGAGATCACTGTGTCTTGCTCGAGGATTTCAATGTCATCACCGACGGTGTTGGCGGCATACAAACCAAACACCGCCGCTGCTTTCAAACTTTTCTCGAACATCAGTTTTTGCAGCATGTTCTGCGCGTCATTCCAGAGGATTTTGGCTTGCGTTCCAAGCGCAGGATCGTCCAGAATGTATGGATAAGCGCCTTTCATTTCCCAGGCGATAAAGAACGGCGTCCAATCAATAAAATCAATCAGTGTCTCGAGCGGTACATCGCTCAAAACGGTGCGTCCAAGCTTTTTGGGTGTTATGGGGGAATACTCGAACTTCGGCGCGTTTTTACGGGCATCCTGAAGCGTCAAAAGACGGGTCGTTCTTTCCGCTCGAGCCTCCCGAAGTGCGGTGTACTCTGCCCGAATTTGACTGGCGAACACTTCATTTTCGCTGCCGAGTAATTTTGAAACCACACCCACCGCTCGAGACGCATCAAGCACGTGAATCACAGGACTCGAGTAACCAGGTTCGACCTTGACGGCGGTGTGCGCTTTGCTGGTTGTTGCGCCGCCGATCAGGAGTGGCAGCTTCATGCCGCGTCGTTCCATCTCTTTTGCCACAAACACCATTTCATCTAAACTTGGTGTTATCAAACCCGAAAGCCCAATCACGTCCACGTTCTTTTCAATTGCTGTATCTAGAATCCGTTCTGCGCTGACCATCACGCCCAGATCAATCACCTCATAATTGTTGCAACCCAGCACGACCCCGACAATGTTCTTGCCAATATCGTGAACGTCACCTTTGACGGTTGCCATCAAAATTCTGCCCGCATGGGACTGCGAATTTCCACCTGCCAGTTTCGCCGCCTCGAGATACGGGGTCAAGTATGCCACCGCTTTTTTCATGACCCGAGCCGATTTCACCACCTGCGGCAAAAACATTTTTCCCGCGCCAAACAAGTCCCCGACAATGTTCATGCCGCTCATCAGTGGACCCTCAATCACCTCGAGCGGTTGCGAAAATGAAACTCGAGCCTCTTCGGTGTCCGCGTCAATAAATTCGGTGATGCCATGCACCAGCGCGTGCTCGAGGCGTTCGGTCACACTCGAGTTTCGCCACGCCGCCTCTTCGGCGGGTGTTTTCTTGATGCCCTTGTACCGATCTGCCAGCGTGACAAGACGCTCGGTGGCATCCTCGCGGCGGTTCAAAATCACATCTTCGACATGCTCGAGCAGCTCTGGTTCGATGTCGCTGTACACCGCCAGCATTCCCGCGTTGACGATGCCCATGTCAAGCCCAGCTTGAATCGCGTGAAACAAGAAAACCGCGTGCATGGCTTCGCGGACGTGGTTGTTGCCGCGAAACGAAAACGAGACATTGCTGATGCCGCCCGATACCAGCGCCCCAGGCAAATTCTGCTTGATCCAGCGCGTGCTTTCAATAAAATCCCTGGCATAATCATTGTGCTCTTCGATGCCCGTGGCAACCGTCAAAACGTTCGGGTCAAAAATAATGTCCTGCGGATTCCAAGCCAGTTCCTCAACCAGAATCTTGTACGCCCTCGAGCAAATCTCAATTCGTCGCGCCAGAGAATCCGCTTGACCAGTTTCATCGAACGCCATGACCACCGCCGCCGCGCCGTAACGCCGCACGGCTCGAGCTTGCCGCCTAAATTCATCCTCACCAGCTTTAAGAGAAATTGAATTGACAATCGATTTGCCTTGCACCACCTTTAACCCAGCCTCGAGCACACTCCACTTGCTCGAGTCAATCATGAACGGCACTTTGGCGATTTCGGGTTCTGAACCTGCCAGATTCAGAAAATGCACCATTGTCGCCTCGGAATCGAGCATTCCCTCGTCCATGTTGACATCGACGACTTGCGCCCCGTTCTCGACTTGTTGCCGCGCTATCGCAATGCCCGCCTCGTAATCGCCCGCCAGAATCGCCTTGCTAAACTTAGGGCTTCCCGTGATGTTCGCCCGTTCGCCCACATTCACAAAATTCGTCTCACCCGAGATTTTGAGAGGCTCGAGACCCGCAAAAGTTGGTAATATTGAACGCTTCACTGGCACTCGAGGTTTGACTCCCGCCACCGCATCCGCAATCGCTTTGATGTGTGCTGGAGTCGAACCGCAGCAACCACCGACAATGTTCAACAAGCCCTCCCGCGCAAAATCTCCCAGAACTCGAGCCATAAATTCTGGCGTGTCATCGTACTCACCAAAGGCATTTGGCAATCCCGCGTTCGGGTGACAAGACACAAATTCGGGCGCAATGCTCGAGAGGGTACGCAAATACTCGCGGAACATTTCCGCCCCGAGCGCACAATTCAAACCCACCGACAAGACGTTCGCGTGAGAGGTTGACACGTAAAACGCTTCCGTCGTCTGCCCCGACAACGTGCGCCCCGACTGATCCGTAATTGTGCCAGAAAGCATGATCGGAACTCGAGTCTCGAGTTTTTCAAAAACATTTTCGGCAGCGTACAACGCGGCTTTGGCGTTCAGGGTATCGAACACCGTTTCAATCAATAGCAAATCAACGCCGCCCTCGAGCAACGCCGTCACTTCCTCCTCATACGTTTCTACAAGATCATCGAACGTCACCGCCCGAAACGCCGCATCCTCCACCTTCGGGCTGATACTTGCCGTGCGATTTGTAGGACCAATCGAACCCGCCACAAAACGCGGTTTGTGCGGCTCGAGCGCCGTGAATTCATCTGCCGCCTGCCGTGCCAACCTTGCACCCTCGAGGTTGATGGCATACGCGAAATCTTGCATCTCGTAATCCGCCTGCGCGATTCGCGTGGCGCTGAACGTGTTCGTGCTGATGATGTCTGCCCCCGCCGCCAGGTACTTTCGGGCAATCTCGAGCGGAATGTCAGGACGGGTGATGTTGAGAAGATCGTTGTTGCCAAAAAGGTTAAACGGTGTCGGGAAACTCGGGTGGCGAAAGTCTTTTTCGTGCAAGTTGTACGATTGAATCATCGTACCCCACGCGCCATCCAGCACCAAAATTCGCTCGAGTAGGAGTTTTTCAATTAAGGTAGTCATGATATTTTCTCGGATTCTTTTGGTTGAACAACTTCCGAAGTTCGCCTTCTTTTAGCCAGTAAATACATTCTTCTGGATTAACGTATATTCCATAGTCAATAATTGGAACAAATTCATTAGGAATCCAAGATAACAACATATCTCTCGATGCTGGAATTTCTGGAACTAAATAAGCAAACCAAGTATCCCAAGGTGGTGTATTGTCATCATCAAAAAACCCATTGGTTGCAGTGCACGCTGCACCGTCAACTAGACTTATATCAACCTCGAAAACCAAGATTCTTCCAAGTGATAAGTCGGTTGTTTCAACATTCCGATTATTTAAACTATTAAATAAAATTGCACGTCTAAAATTTGCTACTCGCTCGAAGATTGTATTTTTTTGGATGTGGTTCTGTGCCCAAACTATTTGGATTGTTGGTTGTAATTCTTTCGATCTAAAGCAGGTTTCTGGTTTTGTAATATCAACTCGAGATTCACACCATGCAATAGTTTCAGAAAGTCTTTGATAAATTGTTTGAATTTCAAGATTGCTTAGATTTCCCATGTTCACCACCACTCGAGCAGCAGGTCAGGGAACTCGAGCAGTGCGACTTTCTCCCCAATTTTGTACACGTGCTTGCTGGCGTATTCGGTGTCAAAAGGTTCGCGGTACACCTCGAGTAAATTCTTGTTTAAATTCAATATCCAAACTTCAGGAATTGCATTTCGGGCGTAAGCCTCGAGTTTTACGCCTTGATCTCGAATCAGGGTTGTGTCTGAAACTTCGATGACCAATAGCGCATCTCGAGATTCTACATTTCGATTGTCGTATTCCTCGGCAGGAAGTCGGAGCAATGCAATGTCAGGTTCGACAAAATCTGGTGGCGGTGACAGCAAAATCATTGGCAGTTGTGGTGAAATATAGGCAACATTGTCAAGTAGTTGTCCGAATCTCCTGTTGAGTTTGCGTACTGCCTGTGCATGAGGTGGTTTCTGCATGGCTTTGACCGTAATCTCCCCGTTCAAAAGCTCGACTCGAGCGTCTCCGAACACGCCTTCATCGCTCATCTTCTCGAATTGCTCGAGCGTGAACTTGTAAGGACCTTCCACAAGTTGCGTTGCGGGTTTTTCAGCGAAAGCAGTCATAAGAAAAGTTTAGCCCTCCTTCACCAACCTTCAAGCTCGAGGCACACCAAGCACTTCTGAAACCACTTTAGGTCGTCCGAGCGGGTACAAATGCACTCCCGCCACGCCCAATTCACGAAGCTCGAGAATGTTGCGCTGCGCCCATTCAATGCCTGCAATACGTCCTCTGGCTCTCAAATCGTCCATGAGCGCATCAGGAATCTGCGTCCATTTGCCAACGCGTTCTGCCATCTCGAGGCTGCGAACGGGCAGGATGCCGTACAAGACTGGTATTGGGGGTTTGCCACCGAAAGCGTTCTGAAAGTTTTCGACGGTTTGCATGTCAAACACGGGTTGGGTTTGGGCAAAGTGAGCACCCGATTCTATTTTCTCGAGGAAACGGTTTTTTTCACGCTCGAGGTCGTTCGTGCCTGGGTTCGCGGCGACGGCAATGTGCAAATCCGTGCCGCCCTCGAGTTCGCGTCCGGTCAGGGCATGACCCGTGTTCAGGTTTTTCACCAGTTTTGCCAGTCCCACCGCATCAAGTTCAAACACGCCTTTGGCGGTTGGGTGGTCGCCGCGTTCGGGCGAATCGCCGTTTAAAACCAGTACGTTTTTTAAGCCCAGCGCATGAGCGCCCAGCAGTTCGGCTTGAAGTCCTAAAACATTTCGGTCACGGCAGGTAAAATGCGCGATCACCTCGAGGTCGGTCTGGGTTTGCACCAAATGCGCTGCCACAAGCGGGGTCATTCGCAAATTGGCTTGCGGACTGTCGGAAATGTTGACCGCATCCACCAACTGCTGCAAGGCTCGAGCCTCGGCAAGTGTCGCGTCTGGGTTGCTGCCGCGCGGCGGGTCGAGTTCGGCGGTAATGACGAATTGATACCCAAGTTTTTCTTTTAAAGTCACGAAAAAACCCTTTCCATAGTAGACGGAAGGGAGTCTCGAGAGACTTGGTTTACACCCTTCCTTATCTGCCCGCGTTTTTCTTCGCGGCTGGATTTAGCACCTGGACATGACGGGGTAAGTCATCTGGTTGCTGCGGTTTCTCAGGGTCAGTCCCTCCACCGCTCTAGATAAGCAACTCGAGAAACTCGAGCTGAAAGAAGTTTAAGGTTAACAGATAAGTTCTGTCAACCAATTTCAAGTTCAAAAAAACCGAACCGTCAAACCACGGTTCGATTCTGAAATGGTTTCTCGAGCTTTTTACGGTTGCAATTCGGTAATTGTTTCGGTGGTTGAAGTGAATCCAAGCTTGACCGTGACTTTGACACCCGCAAAAGTCGTCAAGTACGAAATCGTGCTGGTGCTGGTGGTTGTGCCGCTCGAGCGTTCCAGGCGACCATCGGGCAGGTAGCTGTCTTCGCTGCTGGTCTTGGCGGGGTCAAAGTTATACGTAAAATCGTTTTTACGCACGGTTTTGGCGTAAGTATAGCTGCCAATGGTGGCGTTGGTTTTGAAAACGTATTGTTCTTTGTCGCCGCGCCCTTTGAAGGTGCGGCTCGAGTTTACTTTGATGCTCAACGCAGGTTTTTTTGCGTCGTAACTGACATTGCGGTCATAGCTGCTCGAGCCGATCAGGGCGGCTTCGGTCAGTGGCAACCCGTACAGTTGTTGAAATCGTGCCAGTTCGGCATTTTTGGCATTGGTGCTTTGGTTTTTGATGGCATTTAAGGTGTCTGGCGTCAACCCTTTGGTGTCATATGCAAAATCGCTCACACTGACTTTTCCACCGGTTTGGTACGTGCGATTAAACGACCATTTGGAGGTTTGCTTGCTGGGTTTTTGACCGTTGTTGACTGTGGTGGTGGTGCTGGTCACGTTGACAGCGACGGTACTCGAGGCGTCTTTGATGCCCACCACTTTTTCGGTGATCACGTTGCGCGTGGCGCTGACACTTGTGCCCAAGCCTCTTTTCAGGCTTTGCTCAAGTTTGACTGGCACTTTCTTGCCTGTTTGTGCGACCAGCACAGGCTCGAGCGGTACGGTCTTGGTCGAGATTTTTTGCACGTAAGTCGAGGTGGTATTGACTGGTGCGTTAAAGGTTAGGGTTGTTTGGGCGAAAGCTTGGCTCATCAAAACAGCAAAGCTGGCAGTCAAGATTAAGGATTTCTTCATCCCTTACAGTTTAAACAGCTTTTCGTTAGAATTTGATGCAATTGCTGAACTCGAGATGAGTATTTTGGTTTCAACTCATGACCGTTCCACCATCAATGTTTAAACCCTGTCCGGTGATGGCGGCGGCTTGGTTTGATGCCAGAAACACCACCAAGTTTGCCACCTCTTCGGGCGTCACCATTCGACCCATTGGCACGTCTTTGACCAGGCTGGCAATGGCGTCCTCTCGAGAGCGTCCCGTTTTTTGCATGATGTTCTGCACGGTTTGCTCGACCATTTCGGTGCTGACCCAACCAGGACAGACGGCGTTGACGGTCACGCCTGTTTTGGCGTAGTCGAGTGCCACCGAACGCGTCAAGCCCAGCAGCGCGTGTTTGCTGGCATTGTATGCCGCGCTGTAACGCAAGCCGTGTTTGGCGGCAATGCTGGCAATGTTGATCACGCGTCCCCATTTTTTTTGCGCCATGTCCTCTAGGGTCAGTTGCATCAAGCGCATGGCGGCATCGACATTGATCCGTTGGATTTTCGTCCACAACTCGAGGCTGGTGTCAACAAATTTCACGCCTTGGGTGATGCCTGCGTTGTTCACCAATATGTCCACGCCACCAAATTCTGACGCTCGAGCTTCCAATTCCTTTAAACTGTTGTCGTCAAGCACGTCACAAGGGACAGCCAAAGCCTTGACGCCCAATTGTTGAAGCTCGAGTTGAAGTTGCTCGAGTTCGTTCACGCTACGGGCACTGACGATCAGGTTCGCGCCAGCCCGTGCCAGTTCGAGTGCGGTGGCGCGTCCAATGCCTCGAGATGCGCCGGTGACCAGCGCTGTTTTACCACTCAAATCAATTTTCACGGTTCGATTATCACTTTACCGGTGCTCGCCCTCGAGAAGACATGCTCAAAAGCCTTTCCTGCGTCCTCGAGCTTGAAGACCTGTCCGACAATCGGTTTGACCGCGCCGCTTGCAAGTAGTGGGGTCATGAATGCTGTGGCTTCAAGAAAAATCTCTGAAACTTGCAACAGTGGCGTGAGCCACACGCCAATCACGCTGACGTTCTTTTTCATCAACATGGTTGGATTCAGGCTTGCAGGTTCGCGGCTGGCGTTTCCAATCACCATCACCCGACCCAGAGCGTTCATGAAAGTGGTGGCGCGGTCCTCAAAGCCGTGACCGCCCGTGACCGAGAGGTAAATGTCCACGCCGCGTTTGTTTGTCGCCTCGAGTATCAAGTCCCTCAGATTCTCCGCGCCCGATAAAAACACGTGATCCGCACCAAGATTTTTGGCAATCTCGAGTTTTTCTGGTGTGCTGGCTACCGCAATCACTTTCAGGTTCATGGCTTTCGCCAGTTGAATGCTGGCAGTCCCGAGCGCTCCGGCGGCTGCCTCGACCAACACTGTTTCGCCATCCTTGGCGTGACCCAGCGTTTTTAAACTGAAGTAAGCCGTGTAATAACTGACGGGAAGCGCCGCAGCCTCTCGAGCAGTCAGGTTTGCAGGAATGGGCAAGATTGCGGCGGCGGGCACAACCGCATACTGGGCAAAACCACCCGCGCCAAGTGCGGCGACCATCTGCCCAAGCTCGAGGTGCGTGACACCTTCCCCAAGTTTGTCCACCGTGCCAGAAAATTCCATGCCAGGCACAAACGGCGTGCGTGCTCGAGTTAAATATTCGCCGCGAACATTGAGGATGTCGGCAAAGTTCAAACCCACACTCTGGACCTTGATGCGCACCCAGCCCGCTCGAGGTTCTGGGATTGGCATTTCGCTGATGGTCAGGACTTCTGGACCGCCAAGTTGGGTGACATTGATGGCTTTCATGGTTTCAGGCATGAGCCAGTCTACTGTTTTATGTCTGAAAGAAATTGGTTTCAAGCTCATTTGACTTTTAAGCATCTTGCATATATGCTGCTTGCAGATAACTATGAAAAACCCCAAACCCCAAACCGAACAAGAATTCCTCGAGACTTACGACCCCAACATCTTCCCGCATCCCAGCCTCAGCGTGGATGTCGCCATGCTGACCGTGCGCCAACGGTCACTCGAGGTACTGGTCATCAAACGCACCGAACATCCGTTCAAAGACCGTTACACGCTGCCTGGCGGCTTCGTGCATCTCGATGAAACTCTAGACCAAGCCGCAGCCAGACTTCTAAAAGCCAAAACAGGTTTGGACAATGTGTTCCTCGAGCAACTGTACACGTTTGGCAGACTTGACCGTGACCCCAGAACCCGAGTGATTTCCGTGGCGTATTACGCGCTGGTCAACACCGAAAGACTCGAGGCGCTCGAGAACACCGACACCATCAGGCTTGCCCGCGTCGAAGTACCGTGGCTTGGCGAGGTTGGCGGCAAGGTGCAAATCAGACTCGAGAAGCAGAATCACGACCTGGCATTCGATCACGGCGAGATTCTCGGCACAGCCGTCAAACGCATTCGCGGCAAACTCGATTACGCACCCATCGGCTTTCAACTTCTGCCCGAACGTTTCACGCTGCGCCAACTGCAAGACGTTCACGAAACCATTCTGGCAAGGGGCGTCAACAAGGACTCGTTCCGCCGTCGGATGCTCGCCAGCGAACAACTGGAAGCCACAGGCGCACTCGAGAGCGGCGTCGATTACCGCCCAGCCGAGTTTTACACGTTCAAATCACCCAGCGCACTTTAAGGAGCAATAACATGCCATTACTTTTTTACGGAACTCGAGAAATCCCATACGGTTGTTTCTCCAATTTCAGCGCTCACAAATTCAAGCTCGAGAATATCGAATGGCGCACGAGTGAACATTACTTTCAAGCCATGAAATTCTTCCCGCACTGGGATCACATCAACGCCCTTCGCGCCATGCCAAGCCCCATGCAAGTTGCCAAAGCGGGACGCTCGAGAGCCAGACCTCTACGCGAAGACTGGGAAGAAGTCAAAGACGACATCATGCGAGCCGCCGTGCTGGCAAAGTTTGAGCAAAACCTCGAGATTCAAACCGTGCTGCTCGAGACTGGGCAAGAAGAACTGATTGAGAACACCACGCACGACCATTACTGGGGTTGCGGCAGCACTGGCACGGGAAAAAACATGCTCGGCATTATTTTGATGGAAACCCGAGAGATTTTACGCTCGAGATTGGAGGAGAAAACGTGATCTTATTTCGTCCTGTTGGACTGCACGAATTGCGCTTGATTGCCGAAAGTCAGTATTTGGCATTCCCTCCGCGTTTGCCCGACCAACCGATTTTTTACCCAGTCACGAACTTCGAGTACGCACGTCAAATTGCGGAAGGTTGGAACACCAAATACAACAATCCACCTTGCGGATTTATTACCAAATTCGACGTGAACGACGAGTATATCAAGCAATTTGAAATCCAGATTGTCGGCGCTCGAGAAAACGCAGAACTTTGGATTCCAGCCGAGAACCTAACAGAATTCAACGCGAATATTCTTGGAGAAATCACGATAGAAGCAGCGTATTACGGGGTTGGCTTTGTTGGCGAAATTGATGCAAAAACAAATCTCCCACTCGAGTTTTCGAGTAGTGAAACATGAAATACATCCAATGCCCAACCGAAGCCGACCCACACAACCTCGAACCAACACTGTTTCTGGCGGGTGGAATCTCGAATTGTCCCGACTGGCAGTCAGAACTTACAGCAAAACTCGAGCGCACAAATTGGACGATTCTCAACCCGCGTCGAAACGATTTTGATGCGGGTGACTCGAGACTTGCAGAATCGCAAATTGAGTGGGAATATCGGCATTTGCGGCTTGCCAGTGCGATTGCGTTTTGGTTTCCGCCACAAACACTCTGTCCTATAACCTTGTTTGAGCTTGGCGCGTGGAGCATGACTGATAAACCGATTTTTGTAGGAGTTGACCCAAATTATCAGCGACTTTTGGATGTCAAAATTCAAACCAAACTCGCTCGTCCCGAAGTTGTGATTCTCGAGTCTCTTACGGATTTGGCAAGTGCTTTACTGGGAGGTATTTCATGAATGTTTTTGGTGTGGTCATTCCGCAATGGTTTTGGGATTACTCAGGTTCGGTGGCAGTTGTGATTTCGTTGATCTACTTGTTTAAAAAGCAGATTGCTTATTGGCATTGGTCGAATCTTTCCGTCGTACCGTTTTTCATTCTGTTTGTGTTGCAAGGCGCGTGGTTGTTCGCAGGCTTGCAAGTCTCATACCTGATTTTTGGCATTCACGGTTTGTACTTGTGGTTTCTCGAGCAGCGCCGCGATAGGGGAGAGATACGTTTTAACGAACCCGCTTGGTATGCCGTGACCTGGGTGGTCAGTATCGCGATTTTTGGCTATACGGTGTACCTGACAGATTTCTCCAACCCCTGGAATTGGTTACAGTTTGCGATTGTCGGAATTCAATTGATTGCCAATTTTGGTACGACCCGCAAATGGACTTGGAGCTGGCTGGTTTGGATTGTGACCAACGTCATGAGCATTGTTTACTTTTCGCACGCGCAAATCTGGGGACAGTTTGGCTTGCAATTTATTCTGATTGCGCTGTCGGTCAAAGGTTGGATGGACTGGGCAAATGATGACAAGCACCTTGAATCTCGAGGCATAAACCGTGTCGAAGCGATTTCGTAACGGTCTGGTGGTTGGGAAGTTCGCGCCGCCGCACAAGGGGCATCAGTTGTTGCTCGAGACGGCATTTAACCAGTGCGAGCATGTCACGGTGTTGGTGTACTCAAATCCAGATTTCGTGGGTATGCCATCAAAAACTCGAGCTTTCTGGATTCGTGAACTCTACCCGAATGTAACAGTCTTTGTGCCAGAAAATGTTCCGCATAACAATGCGAATGATTTTACCCAGCGCGAATTTGTCAAAGCGTTTCTCGAGGATCAAAAGATTTCAGTTGATGCGGTGTTCACCAGTGAAAGTTACGGTGCTGGTTTTGCGGAGCATCTTCAAGTCAAGCACGTGCTGGTTGATCTCGAGCGCTTGCAAATCCCAATCTCAGGAACTCGAGTCCGGGAAAATGTTCATGCGAACCGTGGAAACCTTGATCCAAGAATTTACAGGCATTTTGTGCAAAAAGTGGTCTTCATGGGTGCGGAAAGTACGGGAAAAAGCACGCTGACCGAAGCCTTGGCGAGCAAGTTTCAAACCAATTATGTTGCCGAATATGGGCGAGAAGTCTGGATGCAAAAAAATGCGTTGCTCGAGCTATCGGATTACGTGGACATTGCCAAACATCACCGAGAACTCGAGAATGCAGCAATCCTCAAATCGAACCGATTTTTATTTGTGGACACCAACGCCATCACAACCATGTTCTGGTGCTATGCCTACGAAAGTGCTGGACTGCCAGAACTCACAAGTTTGGCTCGAGCCGCCGAAACCCGTTACGACCACGTTTTTGTCTGCAATGACGACATTCCATTCGTTCAGGATGGTTGGCGCGACGATGCGGTGTGGCGCTCGAGGCAGCAAAGTTTAATTTTGTACGATTTGACGGTTCGTGGCGTGCCGTACACTTTGGTTAGCGGTTCGCTCGAGAAACGATTGGCGCAGGTGGAAAAGGTGTTGGATTCTTGGTCGGCGCAGGTGTAGGAATATTTGAAGTTTGCCCGAACAAAAACCATTTCAAACCGTCTGGAATGCCATTGGTGCTGATGCGGTAATCGGTGTAATTGAAAATTCCTTTCGAGACAATCTCGAGCCAGACCAGATTCCAGCCTGTTTTGAGGTTGAGGTTGGCTTTGAACGCGCCTTTGAACAACAATCCGCAATCGGCTGTGATTTTGGTGTCCGTGTCCGCATAGGCATAAGCGGCAAATTTTGACCCAACAGGAACGGCGCCAAGATCATAATGCGCCAAAGCGCTGGTGTTGGCGGCAATCAATTGGGTTTGGGTTGGCGTGTTGGTGTCCCAAAACAAATCCAGGTAGACCAACGCAACGTTTGCGTTGCTGGGAGTCACCTGAATGCTCGAGCCGTAGCACGGAATCTTGCCAATTATGTTTTTGGCACTCTCGAGCAGGAGTTCAAGATCAGATTTTGACGGAAGTTGGGCGTTAAAAGACCCATTTGGTGCGACTGGGAATTCGCCAAGGGTGGCGGTGTTGTCAAACAGCGCCGAACCAACCAGGTTGTTTTTGACCATGCGAAATTTGAGCAAACCCGTTTTTCCAACTTCCCAGTTTTCAATATTTCCTTTTAAAACGGGGGTCGGTTCCAGGCTGGCGTTTAAACTCGGGTCAACTTGATCCGAGAAATTACTGCAAGAAACAAGCAGCAATAAAACGCTGGCTGCCAAAACTCGAGTTCGGCTTAAAAAGTCCCTCACGAATTTACTCACTGCTCGATAGGACTGCCAGGAACGCCTCTTGCGGCACTTCGACAGTGCCAATATTTTTCATGCGGGCTTTGCCTTTTTTCTGTTTGTTCAACAGTTTTTTCTTTCTCGAGATATCGCCGCCGTAACACTTTGCCAGCACATCTTTGCGGTATGCCTTGACGGTTGCCCTGGCAATAATCTTGCCGCCAATCGCGGCTTGAATCGGCACGGCGAACATTTGGCGCGGAATGACTTCCGCCATTTTCTCGACGATTTTGCGCCCAAGCGGGTCGGCTTTGTCTTTGTGACAAATGATCGCCAGCGCGTCCACAATGTCACCGTTGACCAGAATACCGACTTTCACAAGGTCGCCCTCGCGGTAGCCAATCTGTTCGTAATCCATGCTGGCATAACCCCTGGACAGACTCTTCAAGCGGTCATGAAAGTCGTAGAGCACCTCACCGAACGGTACCTCGTAATGCAGTTCGACACGTTTGCCGATATACTGCATGTCTTTCATCACGCCACGTTTTTCGACCAGCAACTGCATGGTGTTGCCAACATATTCCTCGGGCAGAATAATGCTTAACTTAATGTACGGCTCTTCGATGGTGGTGACGCGGTCCATTGTTGGTAAACCTGATGGGTTTTGCAAAAAGTAGGTGCTGCCGTCGGTCAGGTTTATCTTGTAAATCACGCTGGGTGCGGTGGCGATCAGATCCATGTCGAATTCGCGCTCGAGCCGTTCTTGCACCACTTCGGCGTGAAGCAGTCCCAAAAATCCACAACGAAATCCGAAACCCAACGCCTCGGAGGTTTCAGGCTCGAAAGTCAACGCCGCATCGTTGAGTTGCAGCTTCTCGAGCGCCTCACGGAGTTTTGGGTATTCGGCGGTGTCGGTCGGGTACAAACCGCTGAAGACCACGGGTTGCGCGGGTTTGAAGCCTGGGAACGGCTCGGCGGTCGGACGGGCAAAACCGGTGACGGTATCGCCAACTTGGGCGTCATGAATGTCTTTGATGGCAGCCGTGAAAAACCCGACCTCGCCAGCCTCGAGCACCTCTGAAACCTCGAGCGCGGGTCGGAAAATACCGACCTTATCGACTTCGACGACTTTGCCCGTGTTCCACATTTTGACCTTGTCGCCGCGTTTGATGCTGCCCTCGAGCACCCGCACGAACGGGATCACGCCCTGGTAGGCGTCAAAAACCGTGTCAAAAATCAGGGCTTTCAGTGGTTCGCTGCTCTTGCCGCTCGGTGGCGGAATGCGTTTGACGATGGCTTCCAGAATCTCGTGGACACCGATGCCAGATTTGGCGCTGGCAAAAATCGCGCCGTCGGCAGGAATGCCAATCACTTCCTCGAGTTCGCGGGCTGCGCCCTCGGGGTCGGCGGCGGGCAGGTCAATTTTGTTGATGACCGGAATGATCTCGAGGTTGGAGTCAATCGCCAGGTAGGCGTTGACAATCGTTTGCGCCTCGACGCCCTGCGACGCATCAACCAAAAGCAGCACGCCCTCACAGGCGGCAAGAGACTTGGAAACTTCGTAATTAAAGTCAACGTGCCCTGGCGTGTCAATTAGGTTTAAAGCGTATTCTTGACCGTCGTCGGCTTTGTACGCCAGACGAACCGGCGTGGCTTTGATCGTGATACCACGTTCACGCTCGAGTTCCAGCGTGTCAAGGGTTTGTTCGCGTTTGTCACGGTCGGTCATTGCGCCCGTCAACTCGAGAATCCTGTCCGCGAGGGTACTTTTGCCGTGGTCTACGTGGGCGATAATGGAAAAATTTCTGATTTTTTCAAACATGTTTTGCTTTCAAATAAAATCTAGAGTTTGGGTCAAAGATGCTCCCAATTCGTCAGGCTCGAGAAGTGTACCATTTTGGCGGGGAATGATTGGTGTGTTTTGCTCAAATGTTGGTGTCATTGTCGTGTGGCTTGCTGTGATTGGGTCAAAACCTCGAGTTGACTGAATGCGAGCGAGCCTTGGGTTTGTAATCGTTTCGACACACGTCCAATCCGTTTCGCGCCTAGAATCTTTTGCAATGCTGCGCTGGTTTTTCGTCACTTTTTTGACGGTTTGCACCTCGGGTTTTGCGTCCGCGCTCGGGTGGGACATCGCCGTGCCTGGCGCGAGGGCGAGGCTTGGTTTTGGCGGCGGATTTTTTGTTGGAGCCTGGTCAGAATTGCGGCTCGAGGTGTCTGGCGCTGGGGCGTACCAGGTTCATCTGGATTCGCAGTCGGGTCGTTACCGTGACGGTTTCAAACCCTTAACAGCAACGTTGACCGTCCCCGAAGGTTCGGGTGTGCGGGTTCAAACGCTCCAAATTCCACTTTCAAATCATGTTGCCAAACTCACCCTCTCGGGCGAGGCTGGTTCCAAAACCGTGACGCTCGAGCCTTTTGATGCGGCAATGGCAATCGGTATCACAGACGGTATCGCGGGTGTTCGAGGGAATTCTTTTGAACTTTCACCCGAAGATTTGCCTGCCAATCCAGCGCTGTTGTTAGGTGTGCCAGAAGTGATAGGCAATAATCTGGTCTCGCCCGCCTCGTTGCTGGCGGCGCTGGCGGCGGGTTCTCGGGTATTTTTGCCTGAAACCCAGATGTTGCCAAAATTGAACGGCGCAATTGGTCTGGGCAGACTCGAGCGTGACCCTGGAAGCAGCCGTTTGCCCGTCAGCATCAATTTGGAAGCCTTGGCGCGCTCTGTCGCGCCTGCGGTCATCGTTCCCCCTGGACGGCACACGTTTTTGGGCTGGTGGGCGGTGGGCGGTTTTGTGGTGGGTTTGGGAATTTACAGTGCGCGTCGGGCGGAGCGTGCTTTTGTCATCGGTTCGGCGTGCGCCATGTTTTTGTTTGGTCTGGTCGGTTTCTGGGCGTTTGCGCCACAAAGCGCTTTCACCCAAAACACGGCACAAGTGTTGATCGGTGCTCGAGGTTGGGGTCTAAAAATGGTTGTGGCATCACGGTTTGATTTGCGGGCATCGACAGTTGCCCTGCCAAAAGGTGCAAAGTCTTTGACTGGCGAATCCCTCGAGTACCTTGCCGACCGTGTCAACCTCAAATCTTTGGCTTGGCAAAAGCATTCGTATCTGTTGCCGCCAGTGGTCAGTGCTGTTCCGCTACGGATTGTCAACCAAAGAATCCTGAACACTGGCAACCAGAACTTCAGTGAAATTCAAGTGGTCGGTTCTGGGGTTCAAGAACCCATCGCCCCAGGACTGAGCGCAAAAATTTCGCAAACTGGTTATTCCAGCCAGTTTAATTTCGAGGCGCTGCCAGTTGGTTCGGTGGTGGGTAAGGTCAAAGGGATGCAAGCGAAGTTTGTGATCGCCTTACCCGAGGACACCCCATGATTCACCATCCGTTTGACGACGTACAACTTTCCAAACCCGTGCCACCTCCACCAGACCCCTTGCCACCCGTCTTTCAACTCGAGTTGGCGTATCAAATGGTGCTGGTCGGTTGCCTGATCGAAATGCTATTAACCGTTTTTCTGTCACCGCGCGGCGAGGTTGCTGTACCTGTTGTCTACCAATCGGTGGCTGCCCTCCGGGCGGTGGTCTTGCTGGGATTGACGCTGCTGGTCTTGCCCTACAAAACCCGTGTCGTGCTGCCCGCCATGCTGATTTGGGCAGCCATGTTGAGCGCCCCAGAATTGTGGGCATTCGCGCTCGAGGCTCGAGCAGGAATGCCGCTCAGCTTGATCGGAACGCTTCTGTTGGCGCTTGGCATTCAGTCAAGTTTCAGGCTCACTTTCAAACTCGGGCTGGTTTACCTTGGGCTGATGCTGGGAAGTTTACTGTTGCCCACAGCCTTGAATGCGTTTTTCAGCCTGGTTCAACTCGCAATTCCAGTCTGGCTGATTGTCTCGAGTCTCATCTTTTTACTGGCATACTGGAAGGACGCATGATACTGATTCGATCACCACAACTTCCAAAGGGCTGGACACACCAAGTTTTGAGCTTGCATCGGGTCTGGCACTTGCGGCGCGTTTGGCAGTGGAAAGCTCGAGCGGTGGCGGTCTTGACGCTTCTTGCCTTGATTGGAGTCATCTTTGGAGGCGATAAACGTTGGCTGCTCGCCAGCCTGCTCGGTGTATTGCTGCCCGCCCCGCATCCAAAAACCCAAACCTTGCTCGAGATTGAACGCGATCAAGGTGAGATTTACACCACGGCATTGGTTGCGCCCGAAGATGGCTTTGGTTTCTCAAAACGCCTACTCGAGGGTGCAAAATACGTCATGCACAAAGCCCAATTGCCCAACTTGCCCTGGCTCGAGGGGCTGGGAATTTTACTGCTGGTGTCCTTGGCATTCGTGATTCCCGCCCAATCCTCAATTCCAAACGATTCTGCCCAGGCAGTCGCGCCAACCCCAATTGAGCAAAGCCCCAACAATTCCTCGAGCGACCCACAAACTGCCCCGCCCGTTTTAAATGCTCCCGCCTCTGGAGCCGCGCCGCAGGCGGGACAGAATGCCGCCAATGGCAAACCTGCCTCGGGCGGCACACCAGGCGAAACTGGTGTCGGAGAATCAAGACCGGGCGGTGGCAACGCCAGTGACGACCCCGCCGCCGTCAGCCGAGATTACCTTGAGGCGCTCGAGCGCGGCGCGGTGAAATCAAGTGGCGGACCACAAAAAACGGGTGGCAATGCCAAAAAAGTGGAAGACCTCAACTCGAGCAAGACCGACCAAAACAGCAAGGGTCAGTCGGATGCAAACGGACAGGGTTCACAAAATGGACAAAATGGCAAGTCAGGACAAAAACCAGATTCTGGACAGCAAAACAAAGGGCAGCAGGGGCAAAACGGACAACAGCAAAACGGCACGGGCAGTGCTTCAAACCCCAACAATTCGGGCAAACAAGGGCAACAAAACCAAAACTCGAATGGCAAAAACCCTCAAAAGAACGGACAACAAAATCCTGGAAATTCGCAAAATGGCAAAGATCAACTGGATCGCGGCGAAAATGGTGACAGTGGCAAATTCCCGAACCAATCCCCAGATTCAAACCAAAATCGCAGTCAACCAGGGCAGGCGGGACGCGGAGGAGGTTTGGGAAATCGTCTGAACGGTGCCAACGCCGCCAAAAAAGGCAAACTCGAGTACCTGCCAGGCGAGAACCAGGGCAATCAAGTGCGCTCGGGGGCAATGCAACTGCCAGGCGACCCAAAACGACCATTGACCCTGACCCCAGGCACGCCAGCCTACCAACGCGCCGTTGAAAATGCGGTGCTCGACCCACGATTGCCGCCCGAATACCAAGAGATGCTGAAAAATTATTACAAGTAATTTGTTAACATAACCTCATGAATCCGCTTCAAGCCGTGCAACAAGGACTCGAGAAACTCAACCCGATCCCGCAACCACTTCGGGTTTTGATTGGCTCGAGTTGGTTCTGGCTGGCGGTTTGGGTGTCGTTGTGCGTCGGCATTACACGGTATCTGTTCGGCGAAAGACTCGGCGCTTGGATTGGTTTGACCATTGCCGCCATCAGTTGGTGGACTTTTGTACCAAATGGACGCGACGAATTGACCATTGCCGTCATCGGTTTTATTTTCGCGCAAGTGGTTGGTCTGATCTGGTCTCGCTCGAGCCTGACCGCAGGCGCTCGAGGGGTTAAAGCCTGCCCAGATTGCGCCGAAGAGGTCAAATCTCGCGCTCGAGTTTGCAAGCATTGCGGGTTTGAGTTTCAGGTAAAAAAAGTTTGAATTTGCCAGCAATATGGTGCAAAGCTCAAGTTTTGGCAGTGGGTTAGGTAGGGAATATTTCCCCGCACTCTCTCGAAATGTTCCCGTATACATCTTTACAATTTCCAATTCGGTCAACAGTCAAAACGCGTTGATCGAGCATGAACACCACACGAAACTGACCGACGCGTAAACGCTAAAACCCAGCCAAATTTCATTTGAGGTAGGCAATATCACCCTCGCCAGCATCAGAGCCACCAGTAACTCCTGGGTTAATTTTTGATTCAAACCACGCAATTACTATTTTACCATTTTGGAAAGTTGAACAGTATACGGCGCATTCGGCAAGAGTTTACTCGTGCTTGCAATTGCCGCGCAATATCCTCGAGTGAAACGTTGGCTTTTCCTGCAAACCGCATCATTCGAATATGTAGGACTTGTTGTTCCTCGATTACGTTGATTGGCTCGAGGTTGACATCTATACCGTAACATTCAAAAGCACTACGCATAATAACAATTGGGCTGAGAGTAAAGTCAGTTCGATACGTCTCGAGCAAATTATAAACATCGTCAGAAATCCCGAGGGTTTTCGTGCTGGCATTGTACTTGATTTTTAATCCTTGAGCCAAAACCAAATACAAAACGTCTGAAGTAATAATTTATTTCCCATTTTGGTTTGGTGTTTTATTAATTCGATGTCTCAAGCCCATATCGTATTGCCTCTTCAAATATTTCAATGTTTATATCTTTTAACGTTTTGAACTTAATACAATATCCACTCACGTTTACCTTGCCGAGTTTTTTTCCATATGTCTGGGTTAAGTATTTCTTGTCTTGAATACCAAGGATATAAACAGAAATTCCAGTTTTGTTTGCACTCATACCGACTTGATAAAACCCTCTGGTTTTTCCATCAGCGTATTTTATGGCGTAAAATCCGTATCCTATATTAGGATTAGAGACAGTTTTATTTTCACTATTTTTACCATCCAAGAACCATAATTTACATGCTGGCATTACTTGCAAAATAATGTTGTGCAACGCTTGCATGTCGCTGCGTTTTGATTCTGGTTGGCTTGTAATATACGTTTTGATTTGTTCTTGAATGTTCATTTCATCGCTCATACAATCCTCCTTGAGAACTGCTGCTTGGTTGCAACTACTAAACATGAAATAGCTGTTTTGCTTTCTTATATTCGATGCTCAGATTACGATGTCTCAGACAAAATTGCAAAAAAATTATCGTATAGGACATAAACAAGATCAGTTTGATTCGTTTATATTGACCCCGGATCGGCTCGAGGTGTTCAAGAATCTTGTTAGCCTTGCAACCCCGAGCCTGACAGCGTTTGAGGTGCTTGAGCCAATAAAAAGTCCACTCATCTCGAGTGGCCACCATTATTAACATTCAGTTTTAAACCTGATGTTCGAGTGCGAGTTCCACCAAATTACTTTGGGGTTAGAACTCCTTAGAAAGGAGGTGATCCAACCGCACCTTCCGGTA
>JANXTZ010000010.1 GCA_025352125.1 Deinococcales bacterium
CTCAGGCAGAGGTTGGGGCAGTTTGTGCGTAAGACGTTGAGTTTCTCGAAGCGTTGGGATTTGCATGTGGCGAGGTTGAAGTTGTTCGTGCATCGGTATAATTTGGAAATTGCGGAAAACATTCTAAAGTAAGCCACTACCAAAAACTTACATTATGCCAAGAATCCTTATAACTACATTCTATTTTCTTTGCTATGCTGTCACGACAATTTGGAATTATTCAACGTTTGAAAAATTAAATCAAGTCACTGCAAAGTATGGATGGATTACAAAAACATATGAATTTATTGGTGGTACGAAACTTACAGAATACCAAATAGAATTTACTGTCGGTACAGCCGTATTAATTTTATTTGGCGCGTCATTTTTATATTTGAATTATTCAAGGTGGCGTAAACTACGGTTTCTGTGATTTTTTAACCTTATGAATGCGCCATTAGGAGATAAACTGTGAACCTCGAGACTTGGCTTGCCACCGCAACTGAAAACCTTGTTCCCAAAGCCGAATTAAAAGTGCGTGAAGATATTTCCATGCACGTTGAAAACGCCGTGAACAAATACCAACTCGAGCGACAAAGTGAACTCGAGGCTTTGGAATTGGCAGTGAAAGATTTGGGTGATGCGAAAATTGCAGCTCGAGGGTTTGAGAAAACGCATTTGACAAAGCGAGAAATGGACAGTCTTGTTTCTGGGCAGAAAGAAACGGCAAATAAAATGTGGCTTTCAGTTTTTTGTTTTGTAGTGTTTATCTTACAAATTATTGGGTTAAGTTCTGCAAGACAGCTTTATGTTTATTCAGGATTTACTTTTGTGACAGGGTTACAATTTCTTTTCAATGGTTTAGTAGCTCGAAAAAGTCAATTAAAATTCTATCTAAATCTGAGTTTAATTTTAACAACAATATATATGATTTTATTTATTGCTTACGCAATTTCATTTTATTTATTTGGAATTGAAATAAATCGTGATTCAATTAAATTAAGTGCTTATATGAAACGCAGTTTACCCGATACTACAACTATTGGTAATACGGGATTAACTAAAATTGAGATTATTGGCATTTTAAGTTATGTATTTATGATTTTATCAGGATTATCTTCACAATACAGCAAATACTTAAAATTGCGTAAAATGCGTTTTTTATAATTCTCGAGCTTCGTCACAAATTCCTGATCGTCCCAGCCGTCAACATTTCAAACCCAAGCGATTCGTAAAAATTCTCGAGTCTCGCATCAAAAATCACGTTCACACTCCGAATTCCTGCGAGTCTTAAATCTTCAAGCACGAACTCTAGCATGTTCTTGCCCAAACCTCGAGTTTCAAACGCTGGGTGAACCATCACATCCACAATCAAAGCGTAAATTGCACCATCGCTGATGACCCTGGCGAAAGCAATCAATTCTTGTTGCTCGAGAATGCTGTAATGCGCGAACGATTGCGCCAGGGCGGTTTGATATTTTCCATGAAGTGAATTCCAACCGACGGCAATGCGCAGTTTTTCAATTTGTTCTGGCTCAAATTGCGCGTTTTTTTGAATCTCGAGTTTCACCGTTTTAAACCGTCCAGAAAGCCACGAACGGCGCTTAGGTAGGCTTCGGGTTCTTCGACAAACGTCATGTGACCACTGTTCTCGAGCACGACCAAACTCGAGTTTGGAATGCCTGCCGCCATCGCTTCAGAACCCTCGACGACACAAGTTCGGTCAAGCCTACCGGCAATCACCAGCACGGGTTGGGTGACGCTCGAGAGTTGGGCTTCGACCTCGATACCGCCGTATTCTTGGTTGGCAAAATGCCGCAAGACATTGGGCGCAAAAACCGAGCCGCTCGTGCGCTGGATGTACTCGAGAATTCTGGGGTCGCGCGGGTTGCCAAACTGAAACGCCCATTGGTCGTTCATGATGCACTCAACGTCCGCTTGGGTGTGCGCGGTTTTTTCTCGCGCCCAGGAGTCGGTGACTTGCGCCCGAAGCTCGAGCGGTTCAAAGTTCGCCAGGTTTTCGGCGACGTGCTCGAGGTATTTGGCGCTGGGCAAACCGTTGGAAATGATTGTGCCAGTTGCCGCGCCAGGAAAATCGACGGCGTGTTGCAAAGCAATAAACGCGCCGTAAGAATGCCCGAGCACGGCGTAAGACCCGAGTTTTAAAGCGCTGGCAAGTTTGGAGACATCGTGTGCCATCACCTCGAGCGACAGCGTTTCGAGCGGGGCGGGATCGCTTTGCCCCTGGCTGCGTTCGTCCACCAGAATCAGTCGATACTGGTCGCACAGCGAATCGAGGTAATCGCCAAATTCGTGATGGTCGAGTCCAGGACCGCCGTGAAGCACGATGATTGGAAAGCCCTGTCCGCGCTCATTCACAAAAAGCCGCGTGTCGCCAATGTCCACCAAATGCGCGTGTTCGGTCATGGTGGCTCGAGCATACTGCCAGAATTGCTGATGCCTCAACGTCCAGCCTCTTCACAACGCTGTACCTGCTCGAGTAACATGCAAGCCGTGGAAGCACATTTGCACCTGCAAGCCCTGGGCTTAACCGAATACGAGGCTCGAGCCTACACCGCCTTGCTTGCGCTCGGACGGGCGCAACCCGCAAAAATAGCGCGAAATTCTAAAATCCCAAGACCCAAAGTTTATGAAACCCTGGAACGGCTCGAGGCTCGGGGGCTTGCCACCAGAACCCAACTTTCGCCGCTCGAGTACGCGCCGCTTTCGGCGCGGGAGTACATTGATCGGGCGCAACGCGATTTTGACACGCGCATTGAGGGACTCGAGCGCTCGTTGGCGCGGCTCACGCCTGAACCAGTTCCCGAAGCCGTGTACCCACTTCGCGGCGAGGCTGCCGTTTTAAGCCTGATCGAGGACATCATGCTCAATGCCCGCCGCAGCATTCACGTGGCTGGAGAATCGGCGCGGCTTGACAAATTTGAGGCTCGAGTCGGACGCGGCGTTGTGGTCACGCGCTCGAGTTTGGAGAATCTGCCTGCAATAGCCGCCAAGGGTCAACACCCGCTTTTAATTGCTCGTGACGGCGAGGCGGCGGTGGTGGCGCACATGGTCAGTGGAGGAGAGGAAGAACCGCACGGGGTTCACACGCACAATCCGGTGATTGTGCGCTTGGTTGAAGGTTACGTTGCGCTGGCGGAACAACATACCAAATCTGGCAAATCGTAATTCGCTTTTAGCCTCACCTCGAGATCAATCGTTCAGCGACAATGCCATCTTTGGTTCTATCTTGCCATGAGCGCCCTCGAGAGGTGTGACCGCCGTGCCAACCGCCATAAATTCGATCACGTGCGAACCCCAACCAAAGCTTCGTTCCACGACCTTGACACCCACAATGCCGGCGGCGCTCAATTTTGTGGCTTCGGCTTGCATTCGTCCCATCGCCAGCTCTCGAGCGCTGTAGAGCGCCTGCGAGAAATTGGTCATTTCGGTGTTGCGCCCCAGCGTTTTCAAAGATTGCATGATGCCCATGTGCGCCACGTGATAGACGCAAGTTCCCATCACCAAACCGAGTGGACGATAACCAACTTGACGAAGCGTCCACAAATCTTGTCCCGACAAATCGGAGGTGAACGGTTTGGAATTGGCTTCGCGCCCCTGAAAAACACGGTGCGGTTCGCCTTCAGGCGCTCGTACCGCCGTGCCAACCGCCACAAATTCGGCAAGGTCTTCGCTCCATTCGGCAAGGCTGACCTCGAGCCTCATGCCGACCACGCCATCGGCTTTCAGGGCGTCGGCTTCGTGTTCCATGCGGGTCATGGCGAGTTCTCGAGCGTTGTACATGGCTTGGCTGATGACGGTCAATTCCTGATTTTGATTCCAGCCAGCCGTTTGCAAACCGATATGGTAAATCGAACTGCCCAAGACCAAACCGATGGGTTGAAAACCAGCATCTTTTAAAAGTGCAAATTCGTTGATGCTCAGGTCGCTGGTAAACATTCCCTGGGCACTCTGTTGCAAGCGAGCGCTGGACTCGGAGGTGAAGTCGGCATCGGTTGAGGCGGCGGCTTTCTTAAATCCTGAAAACATAAAAACTCCTTTTGATCTGCTGTTTTACTGTGCTGTCTTACTGCCCAATCAGTTTCTCGAGGCTCGAGCGCAACACCGCGTTTCGTCCAGCTTCGGTTTCAATGGCGGTCATGACGCGCATCATGAAATCGTCAAACTCGAGTTTCTCGGTTTTGATGCCAACACCACCAACCACATGCGTAGTTGTCGCATGAAGCGAGCCGCGCTCGAGTCTGAGCTGAAATTGATGATCGCCCAACTCGAGCGCCAAGTTGTTCACGCCCAAAATTGAACCCATGCCCAGTGGCAAACTGGTTTTGTGTCGAAGGCGAACATGATTTGGTAAGACCGCGTAAAGCCGTTCGGCAAGGCTGCTGAACAAATCGGGAATGTCCGCCCGATGTTCGTTTAATGCTGCGATCAAAGACTGAAAACCGAAGGTTTTTGCCAAAGATGAAGTTGTTGGGCTGGTCACAACTTCAGGATACGCGATGGACGCAAAAAACGTTCCGTTTACGACTTGTAATATTTGAGGCACGGTAAACGCTCGAGCACCAGAATACAAATTACAGTTGATATTGGGCAAACTCGAGTTCTCCACAAATGAAATAAAAAGCACGGCATTCTCGAGTCTGAATGCCGTGCTTTCTTTGGTGCCGAGGAAGAGATTTGAACTCTCACACCCTTACGGGCGCTAGTCCCTGAAACAGGAGAATACCAGTTGTTGAGTTGGAGGCACTTGGAGGCACTTGGTACGGTGGTGTCGTTTTGCTCGGGGGAAAAACAAAACCACTCGACGAAAAACACGGCTCATCTCGGTAGGTGCGTTCAAGTGCCAACTGGTCAGAAAATGGTCAAGGTTTTTGGTGGTTCTCGAGCACACGCAGTACAACCGCTTGCCCGATGCTGACGTATCGGCGCGTATTGTAATTAGTCCCCCACTGCCCCCTCGAGACAAATTTTTGATTGTGGAGCGCGTCAGGGCATATCTGCTCGAGTGCATTATGATTTAAAATTTGTGTTTTTGTGGAATCGTTTTAAACAATCGATCCTAGGTTTTGGCTTGGAATACCTGAAAAACTTTGAAGGCGGTTTCTCGAGGCTCACAGCGAACACTCGAGGCATCACAGCCTCGAGTGTAAGAATTTCTTGGTTGGTATTATTCTCGAAACTGACCTGCTAGATTCTCGAGCACTTCTGAAAGTGTTTTTAAACCAGTTTTCTCGAGTAAAAGCGCCTCGGTTCGGTAATTGATCGTTACTGTCCTCGAGCGTTTTACGGACGCTGGATCATCATTTTTTGGTCTGCCGCCTTTGGCTTGACTTTCAGCTTTCCCAATCAGCAATTTTTGGAAGGTTGCTCGTTGCGCTGCCGTGCGTGGTTTCTTGCGACCATCAACTTTTGTGCTGTTCATTGTTTGACTTTCCTAACACCGCTCGCTGTCAATCGGTAAGTGATGCCTAACGCGCTCACGGTCACGCCATTCGTGTGACCAAACGCGGTTTTTGCTGCACTCTTGGCATCAGCCGATTGGAATTTTGTTCCAGTGAACTTGACTTGTGCTCGGACTGGATTCTCGAGGCTGCCAGTGACGCATTCAACAATATATTCCATTTGGTTCTCCTTTGGCAGACTTTTCGCGGTCTGCCAGCGCTCAAGAAACTTATTTGATGACTTCTAAACCAAAACGCTTTGCGGATGCTTCGCCAGCGGCGAATGTTGGCGCAAGTTTTTGTAAGCGTGGCAACAGATCGCGCCAGTTGATGTTTGCGGGGATTTGCCAAATTGCTGTTTTGGTGTTGTACCGTGCGCCAAAGCGGCGGAGGTTTTGTTCAATGTGTTGTTCAACTTGTGATTTTGATTGCCAATCATTTGAATCTCCAAAGTAGTAATCGTGTGCTTCGCCTTCGGTTTTAAAGCTTGGTGCTTCAATCATTGGTTTGAGGATCATTACTGTGATGCAAGCAATTTCTTCTGTTTTGTTGCCGTTTTCGTCTTTTTTAAAGATTTGTCCGAATTTGATAGTGGTCATTGTTTTTCTCTTTTCTATCAGCGTCGCATTCGAGTCTCGGGTGCGCGCTCTTGCTGATGAGATTAGAATAGCAGATGTTTAGAGTTATGTCAACTATTTAAGTCTTAATCTAGTCTTAATGTTACGAGTTTAATAATTGACAAAACACCAAATAAACTGTACTATAAACACATCCAAGAAAGCAAAGGAGAAAAACAATGCAACACAAAAACGAATACGACCTCGAACAAAACGGCAAAACCTGGATGGCATGGAAGCGACACAACGAAGACGGCACAAAGAAAATCGAATTTGAAGGCACAAAAACCAACCTCGACAAATTCCTCAAAGAAAAACGAAAAATCAGACTCGAAGGCGCAGCAAAAGCAGTCCAAACAAGATTAAACAGCCCCGCTTACCGCGCCAAACGCCGCCAGCAAATCCCCGCAAAAATCAAAAAGTTGAAAGCCGAAATAGCAAAACTTGAACTTGAACTCGAATACCTCGACCCAGACCGTGAAACAAAAAAATGGAAGATCGGAGGATAAGAAGAAAACCCCCAGATGCTGGGGGTTTTTCAATTCTCGAGGCTCGCACTCCAAAAAATCTGATTGCGCTCACCTCGAGAATGCCCCCAGCACCTCACCAAAACGCCGTTAAACCCTCTCGAGATTCAAACTCGAGTTCTAACCCTCAAAGCCAGAATCACTTGTTTAAAACCATCCCACAAAACACCCTGTTTTTTTGATGTTTCAACACTCGAAAACATGCCCTGACGTGCGCTATGCTCAAAAATTCTTCTCGAGACTCTATCGCCAGCAAATTATTATATTTTACACAGCGCGCCACGCTGCCAAGGCGATTGTGACGCGTGTGGTGAAAAAACAAAAAATTCCCGCTCGAGAACCTTTCGGCGCTCGAGCGGGCGATACCACAAAAAAGTTTTTGATGCTGCCTCAAAATTAAATTCAGAATTGCGTTTGCAACACCACACTAGCCTCAGGTTCTCGTTTCGTCCCTCGAGCCGTCCAAAAATTTCGCATGTAACCCACGACCAACCCACGCAATTCAAACGCGTTTTTCAAGATAAACATGGAATTGATAAAAATACTCAACTGATACCCTGCCGGTGTGAACGGTTGCTTGTACACCAGCAGCAAAAACCCGATCAGCACCCCCACGCTGGCGAGTTTATCAGCGTGTTCCCACACGTACTGAAAAACGCTTTTCACGTTTTTAGAATCGTGCCACACGCGGTACAACGCGATAAAAAACACGAACGCAATCAACAAACTCGAGACAACAATCAACATCCGAGACGCTGCCAAAATAAATTCGATCATCAGGAATCCTCCTTCGTTGTCGGCATTTTCGATTCTGGTTTTAAAAACCTTCCCAGTTGCCGCCAACCCTCGCCACCGCCAACACCAGCCACAACTTGCGCGAGCCATAACGAGTACACCAGATCAAACGGTGTACTCGTTTTACTCGAGCTGAGAATCTGCAATCCCGCAATCAACGCGGCGACACCGCCGAACAATCGAATCCCAAGAATTCGGCGTTTGCTCATCGCGGCGAACGCGCCATTCTCGAGTGCCATCGTTACAATCGTTGTGCTCGAGGTTGCGAGCAGCACACCGATCAGCACGATAACAATGCGTTCAGTAAAATCTAGCCAAACATCATCCATCCCGCCCCCTGGTTGTCATTTCAAGAAAAGTTCGTAATTCAAACCAGTCGCTCGAGCGTATTGCACTCGAGCTTGAATGGCATTTCCGGTGATTGGCAGGCTGTACGTTTTGTTCGCTGGTACGTTGCCAAGATCGCATTTGATGAGTTGCGACTCAAGTTTACATTTCGCATCGTTCACTCGAATGCCGATACCTGCAATCTCGAGCTGCACGGTTTGCGTGTCGGCACTGCCAGCCGCGAATCGGAGCACGTTGTACGTTGCGGTAGGCTCGAGCGTCAATGTTGCACCGTTCGGGTCTGTGGCACTCGTACCGAACGGTGCGCACGCTGCCAGCAGCATCAAACCGATCAATGCCAGGAATTTCACTCCAAACCGCCGACGGGCAGTTCCGGGGCGGTTGTGGTTGGCACTGGCAGCAATTTACGGGCGGCATTCACAGCCTCGCCAGCGCGTTCAAACGCCCAATCAATCGCCGCGCCTGCCGCTTTTTCGACGAGTGCATCATCAACGTCTGTTGCATTCAAAATCACGATGCCAACCTCGAATTTCTTGTACTCGAGCAACACCCAGTTTTTGGCTTCCTCGTGTTTGTCGGGTCCAGAAATCACTTTGCCCAGTTCCTCGAGTTGCTGTGCTGCCCACATCTCAGTTTGTGCGATGGCGGCAATGGCGAGTAATTTCAAATGGTTCGTAATGTTTTCAAACATGATAAATCCTTTCAAAGCAATCCCCTCGAGTGTATGAAGCTCGAGGGTTCAGGAGGTTCACACGCCGATGAAGGCGGCGTGTGTGGTGCAAAAACGCTTTCGCGTGTGATGCCTTAATTGTCGGGCGCAAGGTAACTGACGGCTGGCAATGCAGCCCCACTGGGTTGCCAAGGTGAGGGCGAAAAAGGATTCAATGGCACTGGGTTTACTTGGACAGGGTAAACGTGAATTTGAGGTGCTGCTGCTGGTGGGTACGGGTACGAATTCAACTTGATTGGATTTAACAATCCGTTGACTTCCTCAAGTTCAAACCCATTCTCGAGCAAGATTTTAGCGGCTTCGGATTTACGGTTTTTCATATTTAACCTCATTTCGTGACGGGGTTGTGACGCACCCGACGCCAAAACCACACTCGAGATTTCTGCGATAAAAAAACCGCTCTCACGCGGCGGCTTTGCGAGATAAACGGATCACCCCGATTCATTTCAAACCAAGTGCTGCTCGAGCCAAATTCCAACGCCGTTCACGATCTGCCTCGCCCAACAAAGCAGGACCGTTGATGACCCTTGTGATTCTCGAGAACGCTTTGAAATCCGCCAGGGTGTTCAACCCGTGCCCGTGCCACCACCACAAACCCGAAACAATTCCGCCTTCGGTTTGCGTGATGAGGTCAGGGTTTTTGATGTAATCAATGCCCGTTGCGGCGCTAAGCGCCTTGTAATTGTCCTTGCCAGTAATCTGAATAATTCCGCCGCCTCGGTAATTCCAACCATCACCAGACGCTTCTGAGCCGTTGCCAAGCCGGTTGGCGTAAGCGCGGTTCGCTATCGCTCGAGGTTTGCCAACGTACCGCATCGCACTGACCACCGTGAAACTGCTTGGGAAAATTTGGGCGAGACGTACCGGATTTGTGTACATCAGGTTCTCCCGCACGGGTTCAAACTCGCTCTCGTGCGCCATCTGCGCCACGAATGCCGCCAACCGCTCGGGACTGTTCACCTGGAATTGCTCAAGGTTTTCGGTGAGCACGTCTGCAACGTGCTGCGGTGCGCCGTTGTTGGGTGCGACGGCAATAATCAAATCTTTGGTCACGCGCATGAAACCTCCTAAAAGTGAATGACAAACGCTGCCGTTGTTGGCGGCAGCGAGTACGGATTTATCAGGCGTTGGTAATGACTGGAACATCGTGCCCACATTGCTCGAGGGTCGTAATCGCAGGGTTCGACAAACGCGTAGAGCGGGTACGTCACGCCGAAATGTTCCCACAATGGCACGTGCTCGAGTTCGTAACGCCAACGATCAGATGTGATCACACCGCTTTCAAGCACAACACCCGCGATGGTGACCCCCCACCACGAAAACGCATTTGAATCACTTTTTATTTCGAGTGCCACGATTGGTGTGAACAAAATCTCTCGAGTGGATAAATTTAACGCCAGATGAAACCCAAACTCTCTTGGAACCGCACCAAAACTCAGGCAAATAACTGTAAAAACAGTTGAAAGCCAACCAAACCACGTCATCAGAACGTCCTTTTGAAAACGCGGATATTGACTGGTGTCGTGCCAGGCGTTGCCGATGCCGACGCGTTATACGCGACCACAGTTACTGAATTTGCTGTTGCGCAGAAACCCGAGAGCAAAACCGGTCCGCCAGGTCCACCCGCGAAAGAGCATAAAATCATGTCGCCCACTGCCGCACCAGTGACGGTTACAGCGGTGGAAACGGACGTGTTTGCTCCTAGAACCGCTTGGGTGTAGCTGCCATCAATAAAACTGCCTCGATCAACAATGCGGTTGCTCGAGACGGTCGGTAAACCCGTGAAATTCGGATTCCCTGCCAGCGTCGCATACGTGCTTGCTGCGCTTGTTTGCGTCAAGTACGTGCTCGCCGCGCTTGTTTGCGTCAAGTACGTGCTTGCCGCCGTGCTGACATCCAATTTTAAAGCAGGGTTGAAATTACCACCGTGCCACACGATGTTACCCATCACCGCGATGCTTTCAGAACCGCTCGTCACGTTGATTGTCGCCACGACAGTCTCAGCGGTGGAGCCGTTGTTGGTGGTGCTCCGCATGAACCGCAGCAGTTCATCATTGGTTCTCGAGATGCCAATGTAATTTATGCCAGTCCCTTTATCCCAAAGAATCGTCCCAGCGACAGATAAATTAACGGCTTTCTGCCAACTGTTGGAATTCCATGTGCCGTTGTTGCCGATGTTGCCATCGATAAACGCGTTGCCAGTCAACAGCAACCCACCCGCACCAGGGTCTCGAGAATCGAGTGTGGCAAAAACTGTTCCAGCGCGGTAACTCCGAGCGTTTAAGTTTTGCATCGCGCTAGCATTGAAAATACCAACTGTTGAATTTGAGCTAATGCCAGGACCAATGATGCCATTTGTGAAAGTATTGCTTGTCCCAGACCAGACATTCGTGCCGTTCAACGCCGCGTAAAACGATGGCGCTTGACCGTTCAAGTTTTCTGCGTTTCTCGAGGTGTCAACCCTGACGCCATACGTGTTAGAGCCATCAAACGCCATCAGCGTCGGGTACGTTGCAACCCAACCGTTCGTTGGGTTGGTGTTGCTGATCGCACCGCCAATAGGATTTTGTGAATTGGACGCGTCAAATATTGTGCCAGCAGCACCAAAATTCCGCCATGCAATTTGTCCGACCACATTTCGGAATGTTCCGGCTGTTGTCCAATCGGTTCGGTCTGCATCTCGCGCGAGATTGTTTTTCATGCTGTTGAGTTTGACGGCGGTGATAACGTCGCCAGTCAACCAATCGGTGAAAAGTTGATTTGCGACTGACATTCAATTCACTCCTTCAATTCAGCAATTTCAATCACGGTCACGCGTTGCTCGAGTTCGATCATCCAATTGTCCGCGCTGGTACGGTTGGCAAACAGTGCGATTTCAAACGCCAAACGCGTCATCAAACTTGGTTTTGCAAGCCAGTCTTGCAAACTCGTTTTGACCGTCGCAAACGCGGTGTCATCGTCCAGTGCTGCCATGTTCTCGAGCATTTTGATTCTCGAGTGTTGTAATTCGAGTTGTTGTTCAAACTCGAGGTTGCCAGGGATCCCAGCCATCATTTGCGAATTGCCTTGGATTTCCATCATGGCAATCTGGCTTTTGATTTCAAACACTTTGGCTTCGCAGAGTTTGCCACGAATTTGGTTCGGTTCGGTCATCGGTTGCATTTCATCCTCCTGAGATCGTGTGAGATTGCGAATTGTTGTGTATCACGGCGCGTTAAATGTGATCTGCCATTGAAAAGTCAGAGCAACAACACTGGTTTTAGGGTTTGGGCTGGTCGGATTTGCGAAGGTAACCCGAGCGAGCATCACACCAGAATTGGCGGTGTTGGTCGCAGTCGTACCGACGAACAAACCCGCCTCGGTGATCACATTTCCGTTGGCGCTACCAGTTGGTAAATAAAGGTCACTCTCGAGCACGTTTTGTGATAAAGCAAAGTTGTTGGTTGGTGGCGTTCGGAACACCTCGGTTTGCAAGGTGGTGTTGGTTGCAACGACCGCGTTCGTGCCCGTGCCAAGCGCAAATTGCAAAATGCCAGGGACGCCGGTCGAGTTTGCCAGTGCGTTCACAATGGCGCTCAAACCCGTGTTGACCACCAGATTTTTGCTTTCAGAAAGCAAAAATCCGTGATCGTCAAAAATTCGCAACCGTCCGATGACGCGCAAAAAATCAGCTTGTTTGACAGTATCCAACGCGATCACTCCCAACCAATGCCACTCCCGTACTGTTCGTGATCGAAATGCTGTCAGAGCCGTGCGCAGTGTCATAAAGGGCTTTGATGTAGTTCAGCGTCTCGGTTTGGCTGACACTCGCGTTTTGTTGCGCTTTTTGCGCTGCGAGTGTTTGCGCCAACCACACTGCAAACTCGTTTTGTGGCATAAAACCTCCTCAGTAAGCTTGAACGTCGTACTGCCAGCGGTAGAACGGTCCTCCGGTGTCAAAACTCACACCCAGCAATTGCGCCCGGACCTCTTTGATGATGTAAGCGGCGTTGATCAGATCACGCTCTGGTACGTTCACGGTGATGGTCTGCCCAGCGCTCAACCCGTCCTTGGTGGTGATGAACGTGATCGGTCGTTGCGCCTTACCGAACACGTCAAGCGCTCGTTGTGCGACTTGGCTGGCGAGTTGATTGCTCGAGATCGCTTGATCGATGATCACGTTTTGAAAACGTCCTCCGGGATCGCCGCCAAAATTGTTGATGCTGTCCAAGTTTTGAAGATTTGCCAGCACAGGCACGGTGTACTGATAATTGAGTGTGATGACCACACCAGAACCTGGCGTGGTTGTGCCCGTCGCAGCCTTAACAACTTTGTCTTTGTAATTCACAATCCATGCCGAGGTCGTCGCACCTGCCGAGCCTTCATCTGCCACAACCTGCGCGACACCACCAACGATCAATGTCAACGAACCGACCACGGGTGTGCCATACCGCATGTTGAACGCTCGAGCGACACCATCGCCGGTAAATGAGTCGTTCTGGGTTTGCGAGAAGTAAATCCCACCACGAACGAACACATCATTTTGCAATTGGCTGATGTCCTCGTGGATGGTCAACGCTCGAAAACGGCGCGTTGCCGTGCTAGTCTCGCTCGAGATGGTGCTGTCCAACCGAAACGGTGCGTTGCTGGTCAGCTTCGGCACGAATTTGATGTCTTTGTCGAATCCAACCCACCAGTAATAGCCTGTCGCTTGCGCGAGCCGAGCCAGAATTTGACTCGGTTGTTCGTAATTGAATGCGATGAAATTGATTTGCACACCGTTCTGAACGCCGGCGGTTGTGAACGTGTTGTTTGGGTCTGCGGCGATGACCGCTCGAATAATTGCGCCCGCCGTGGTCGCTTGGTAAAAACCAACGTGTCTGCGACGGTCAAGCCAGAATCGGTAATCTTGGCATTGCACGTCATACATGAATTCTGAAAAGCCATTCCCTGTCACGACCTCCATCTCGACGGGGTTGACGATGATGCCCGCAAACCGTGTGCCACTCGAGTCTGCAATGCTGACCTCCTGATTGGCTCGAGGTCGATTTGCGCGGTTTTGCATGGTCATCCTGAACGTCATGGTGCGGGACGCCGCGAGCGTATCAGAGAATTGAATGCTGTTGGGCACAACAAAATTTTGTCGTGCCGTGCCGTTGATGGTGACGGTCAAACCAGTGGTTGCCATCGCATCACCCCGTCACACCCAGTGCGCCCAAGCCGGTGGCTTTAAAACCAGTGTTGGAAAGTGCGTTCATGATGTCGCGTTGTACTTGCTGAGAGACATCGTGAGGCGTTCCGTAAAAGTTATTGTAAATTTGTACACCGTTCCCGCCGTTCGCACCTCCAAGGCTAACAGAGCCATCACGGACGCCCTGCGCCATCGTCGCAGGTACGATCATCTCGCCTTTGTGCACCATCGCCAGTTGATCGTAAGGGATGTTCGGTGTTCCAACCGCGTAACTGTTCAATTGTCCTTTCAGCCCCTCGAGCGCGGCAATACCGATGCCAGCCGCCGCAACGCCAGCCACAGCGAGCAGATCAAAACCACCCGATATGATGCTGAGCACCAACTGAACGGCTTCCATTGCGGCGAGTTGAATCAACTGGTCTTCAATGATTTTGATGATCGTTTGTGCCAGCGTTTTGAGGATGTCTCCCTTGTTTTTTTCGAGCAATCCAACAAACGCATCGGCGTACCCACCCCAAGTTTTGAGCATGGCAGACGTGCCCGCATCGACGTGGATGTTCATCTTGTCGAGTGATCCGAGCGTGTCGGTCACGAGTTTGGCGTAACCCTGCTTGTACGGACCATCGAACAGTGCTGACAGATCACCTGAGAGTGTGGTCCACTCCCCAAGGATTGCGCCGGCAATGTCACGAACGCCTTGCAGCACACTGCCGCCGCCGTTGTCGATACCGATTTGGAGACCTTGCATGATGTACTGCCCGATTTCCTCGAGTTCTTTGGATGGTGATTTGATGTTAAAAATGGCTTTGAACGTTTTGAGTACGTCGCCACCGATGTCATTGATTTTCTTCTCGAGTTCAGTCCACGCCGCACCCATGCCCTGAATCAAACCTTTAAGCAAATTGCTGCCCACGTCGTAAATAGGTTGCCACCACTTGCTCAACTCTGCATGGAACGCATTCCATTTGTTCGACAACCAAGCGGCTGCGCCCGTGCTGCCATCGAACATGGTGTTGAACCCCGTTTTGATACCGTCCCAGAGCGTGCCAGCCCAGTTGGTGACGGGTTGCAACCACTGTTCAAGTGCGGTAACAATATCAGCGCCTCGGTTCAGCAACCACGTTTTGGCACCCTCGCCACTGTTGAAAACAGTGTTGAAAGCGGTTTTAATCCAAGTCCAAATGCTCGAGCCAATATTTTTGATGCTGTCCTGAACGTTGGGAGGAAACACGATACTCAAAAAGTTGTTCCCAAGCCAGACCGTGATTGAAGTGACGGCAGCGATTGAGGCGTTGAAACCCTTAACGATCTCGTCCCACAATCCCGTCCCGAATGCCCCCAATTTTGATGCCAAACCAGAGATGAACTGAATCCCAATGTCTGCGCCTGTGACGGCAGCATTGAACGCATTTTTGATTGAATTCCAAACGGTGGTGCCAATTTTGCCGACATCTGCAAGGTTCACCGTTGGCAGTTTGACATCCTTAAAAAACCCGCCGAGCCATGTGCCGACATTGCCGACTGCTACCCCGAATGCCGTAACAATCGCATTCCAGACGGCTGCGCCCGTTTTGCCAACGTCGGTCAAATTCACACCTGGAATGACAACGCTTTTGAAAAACCCGCCGAGCCACACACCAACATCCCCCAAAGTCGCGGCAAATGCGCTCGAGATTGAACCCCAGATTGACGCGCCGACCGTACCAACATTGTCGAGCACGGATTTGGCGAGGTTGATGACACTCGAAAAGTTTGAACCGAGCCACGCGCCTGTGCCACCCACTGCGGTCAACGCACCCGTGAACCCGCTCGAGATTGAACCCCAGATTTTCGTGCCAACGCCCCTGATGCTTTTGAACGTGTCATCCGTGATTTTTGATGCCGCATTACCGATGCCCGTCAAAAAATTTGTGACCGCATCAAACGATGACGTGCTCAGACCAGACAAACTCGAGCCGAGGTCTGAGAAAAAACTGGACAACGAATCAAACGCGCTGATGTTGATGTTCAACAACGTTGTGCCAACACTGTCAAAAAATCCGACCACGGCATCAAACGCGCCCGTGTTTAGGTTAACCAAACCCGTCCCGAGGTCTGCGAAAAAACCGGTGATCGCATCAAAAACACTGGTGTTGATGTTCGCCAAAGTGGCACCAACACTGTTGAACGCGTCCGTGAATGGTTTGGTGTTAATATCACCAGCCAACAAATCAACGATACTGGTGATCGTGCTTTCAACAATGGCAATTGCGGTTTGAAACGCACTCGAGTCTACGAACACGGTTTGTAATTTCTTCCACGCCTCATCGAGTTTGTTGAGTGGTAAATCCTCAATGGCTTTGGCGGCGTTGGCAACCGTACCACTGGCATCCCCAACCGCATCGGTCAAGGATTTGCTGGCTTTGCCATAATTCGTGCTGATCGTCATGATTTCAGTTGCAGCAGCAGGTCCAAACAACACGGTCAAATCTTGTCTGAGTTTGGTCGTGTCGATGCCTTTGGAATTCTCGAGAATCGTTTGCAAAGTTTTGATGGGATTGCCACTGATAAACTGCGTGATTGACAACCCAAAATCGCTCAGTGCATCTTTGGCTCTGGTGTACTCGAGCGGTGGAATAACGTTGCCACCGGCAGCGGCTTGCCGTGCGAGTGATTCTTGCATCACCCGCAATTTCTCAGACGAGCCAGAAACCGAATTGACCAAACTGGCAAACGCACCAGGATCGCCCGTGGTCTCGTACACCGTGGCGATACCGGTCGCCAGATCGTTCAAACCAATTCCTGCGGCGCTCGCTTGAGGTGCAAGCAATCCGAGGTTTGCCGCCAACGCTGCGGGGTCAATTCCCGTTTTTTGACTGAGTTTCGCAATCACATCCAACAGATCAGTCACGTTTTTAGGATTGACATCTTTGCCCATTGCCTCGAGCGCATTTTTCACGCCTCGAGCCGTGCTTTCAATCGACGTGCTACCAAAAACCTCTTTAAATTTGACAAACAAACCTTGCAACGCTGCAACGCTGTCTGCTGGCAAATCGGTAAAAATTTGTTGAATCGTGGTGAATGTCGTCGCGACAGTATCCAAATTCAGTGTTGAATCAGCCCAACTTTTGGTGATCGCCGCCCCATCACGCGCGACACTCGAAAATTGACCCGTGGCAGCGGCGTATCTGATCGCAGTGTCTTGCACCTGAAATCCGGTAGCAATCAATCCTTCAATCGCGCTGGCAGCACTGCCAGCGAGTTGGAACAACGCCGCGCCTGCTATGCCAGCACCGAGTGCCAAACTCGAGTTTAAGTTCGATCCTGCCTCTTTGCCCGCTTCGGATGTTTGTTTGGTTTTGGCTGCCACCTGGTCGAACACGCCAGAGGCTTGATCGACGGCTTTGAGGATGATTCTTGCGGTGTTGTCTGGCATCAAATCACCTCCGGCAGATCAGCCCATTTAACGGGCGGTAAAGCGCCCGTTTCTCTTAACGTTCGGAGTCGGTTGCGCTCGAGGTTTGCTTCAAATTCGTCTGTGTTTTTTTGTTGAACGTCCGCTTCAAATTGCAATCCTCGCTCGAGCACGAGCAGATCGAACGCGAAATCACCGTAAGGGACGTGCCTAATCTGGTGCGGTAGGCACCCGTATTGTTTCGCCAGGGTGTGCAATTGTTCCGCCCATTGGGTTGACTGGAAATCGTTCAATCGTTTCCGATTTCACCATCCCCGATGCCGCGCTGATCGCATCGTACAGAGCCGTGATTTCGGCTTCCGACAGATCACTAAGGTCATCCTCACCAGGGTTCATCGCGGCGCGGTTCACGAGCTTTGTGCGCACGAGTGAGCCGTCTGCCTCGCGGTATCCGACCACGCCCCTGCAAATAATTTGTTGACGCAAATTCAAACCGACTCGAATCATGTCCGCATCGAGTTCGTTGTTGTCGCTCGCCGCTCGGGCTTTGGAAATGAGTTGTGGTGTCATTCCAATCTCGAGCATTGTCTCTTCGGTGGTGACCGGACGAATAACAAAAAGGATGTCGTTAATGACGACATCCTGATAGTGCCTACCTGTTAATTTGCTCATAAAACACAACCTCCTGATCGTGATTTAGTACGTGGCAATACCGTTAGTCAACGATGCGGTGAACGCAAACGATGAAGCATTCAATTTCGCCAAACCACTGGCACTAACGGTAATGCGACCAGCACCACTGACAGATGGTTGCGCATCTGTCCAGAGAATGTTGGGGAAGCTCAACGTTAGCGTGTCTGTCGCTGGATTGTTGCCTTTAGCCACTATTGACCAAGGTTGCGTAATTTGCGCCTTGAAATCGTTGTACAACTGCGTGGTCGCATAATCGGCTGTGAATGACACTGAAACCTTGCGCATTCCATTCCATTTGATGCGGTTGATGTATTGTGTGCCGTCAATGGTTGGCACGGCATCAAATTGATTTTCAATCGTGACCGTGAACTCCTCAACATCGGCATACGCGACGGCATTGCGAGTGATTGCGGCGTTCAAATACCAGAATGGTTGTGATGTGCCAAACACTGCGGCAGCCGGAGAACCTAACACGATGGCTTTTTGTCCCAGAATTGACGCGCTGACGGTCATCAAACCGCCCTTCGCCATTTTCAATGTCAACTTGGAAACCACCGCGCCTGCCAGTTGTAAAACGTCCAGATCGCGGCTGATCTGCATGGTGTAACTCGGAACTGGACGCAACGCGTCCAACGCGCCGTTTTGCGGACTGAAAAAATGCACGAATGGTCCAGTGCCTGAGGTGCTTTTGGCACCAAAAACCGACAACATCAGATCGCCTAAAATGTCCGAGTGCGCTGGTCCGCTGATGTCGCCACCAATCGTAATAATTCCAGGAAAATTATCGGGTTCATCCAAAACACCACGAAGTTGAACCTCTTGGAGTTGAGCGATACTTTCTTTGATGCTCTGGCTCGAGTAACGCCAGAATCGCGTGGCAGCGAGGGGCGTGGCAAACGTTGTTTCTTTCGTCCAACCAATTGTTGCGAGAGCGCCAATGTTACTCATTCGTCACCAACTTTTTTCTTGGAATCGATTTGCGGACTTGGTGTCGACCTTGTTTCAAGCACAACAGGCGCTCGCAATTCGGTATTTGCCACCTCAAGAATTGCGGGTGTTTCGAGCACGGTTTTTTCTGTCAACGCTTTCGCATCCCAGACCGCAACTTCGGCGGTTGTCGGAGTGACAAAATGACCTGGGTACGCCATGAGCAACAGCGTAGCCTCGGTTTCTTCAACGTCTCGAATTTCATGTAGCGCGAACGCGCCGTAAGTTGGAAACCAACCTGCTACAGTGCATTTAATTTTCATCAAAGTTCCTTTCTTACGGCACGAACAATTCAGTAAAGTACGTGCTGAACCGTAAAACTCGAGCGCCTGAGTAATTTTGTCCTAAACCTGGGATGGGGATTGATGAAACTGAAACAGTGGTGATCGGCAAAAACAACCGATTGCCCCATGATCTTTCCGCAATCAACGCCGCACGAACGTTCTCAATTCGTGACCACAACACCGCCTCAAGGTCTGAGAGTTCGTTGTCTGACATGCTGACGTACACGGAAAAACGTGCCTCTCGAGCGACCAATCCCAAACCTGGCGCGTTTTCTAAATCCTCTTCAACGCTGTCAATGTTGACGTGAATGGCTGGGAATCCAGCATCGCCAGAGGTGGTATCAATCGTGGTCACATACGGAAATTCTTCCGTTGTGATCGTCAAAACCCACGTGCGCACAAAAACATTGGCGTTCAAAAGACCCTTGCAAAACGTGATCAATTCGGCTGGACTGGTCGGCGTGTAACTCATGTGTTGCCTTTCCGATTCGCGGCAATCAAACCGCTCAGAAAATGATTAGCCTGATCGGTCATTCGCGCCATGAATTGCGGCGTGATGTACATGACTTGTCTCGAGCCACCCTGCACCCCACCAGCCGCCGCCGCATAAGGCAAGTTCGCTCCGAACTCGAGCATCGCCTCCTTGTCGTTGGTTGTGACGTGCAAAATCGTATCTGGTGTTCCAACACCTTGCACGGTCAAAGCTTTCTCGAGTCTGCCCGTTAATCGCATGATCGCCTGCGGGTACCGACTCGATTTTTTGATGTGCGACATGACATACGCGGGCGATAAAGGTTTCCAGTTCAGATCACCACCGCCGCCATTATTGCCGACGCTGTGCGAGGCAAAAATGCGCCGTTGTTCTTTGCGGTAATCCTCGAGCCACAACAACAAAAGCGGTTTCATTTCCTTCGCGCTTTTGCCTGTGGCTTTCAAATAATCTTGTGCCTGTTGCGCATTCCAAATGAATTCAACCGAAAACATCAGCTACCCAAATCGGTTGGTATCGTACCCCCAGGCAAACGCAACGCGCCGAACAAACCAACCTTGGGTTGTCCAATCGCACCCGTCAAAATGCTTTTGTTCGCGTTGATCTCACCGATGAGTGCGTTGCTGGCAGTGATGCCATACAATGGCAAACTGGGCAAATCTGAGATGAACGCGTCCGCATTGTTGAGCCGATCAATCAATGACCTGGCAGCACTGCGGTATTTCGTGGCTGAGTCCACGTCACTGGATGGTTGCAAACCTCGAGCTGGTGACAGCACACTCGCCGCTGCCAAAAATTGCACGATGGTGCCAAGAATTGTCACACTCGGATCTTGGATTGGATTGCCAGCGTACAACGGCGCGGTGATGTTACCGTTCACATCTCGAGTGATCGCTGGGATCAAGTAGTAATTTACCAGTCGTCCACGAACCTCACCACCAGCCGCAATGATGTGTTGTTTGACACGAGCGAATTGCAGTGTGCTGTACGTTGCAGAGTTCTGCTCGATGAACGTCGCCAGGGTTTGAACGCTGATGATCATGTTTCACACTCCTGGCTTAAGATTATTTTTTGACCGCGGCGGCTTTGAGCGCTTCGATTTCGGTCAGCAATTTCGCGTTTTCTTCAGCCAGAATCGAGGCTTTCAGATCGCCGCTGACCTCAATCACCGGATTGCCGAGGTCATCAACAGTGACCTCCTCGACCGCGTGAGGCACGAGGGTCGCAATTTTCTTGCTGACCTCTTGACCGGGTAGAATGTCGCCGTTGTCGGTTCCGATGATCATGGTGGCAAACAGTTTAGTGGGCATAAAAACTCCTGGTGTGGTTTTGAAAGGCGACTCGAGGGGCGCGGTGTGTGCGGCCCCTCGCTGGGCTGGTCGGAATGTTGTGCGTTTAAATTGGGGTGACGAACAGGTACCCGACATCTTTGGCAATCACTTGGTTGTCGGCAGCCCAGTTGGTGGCGATGGCGGTGGAGCCTTTTGGTCCTGCGCTGTTTTCGTCCCAAGTGCGCGTGGTCGGGCGGGTTTCGACAAACGACGCGCCGTATGTGATCTGACGAATGCCAGGGTTGGGGTTGACATACAGCAGGCTGGCAAAATTACCCCAAACTGGTGAGAGCGGGGTGGCACCGGCAAGGGGTTGAGCGGCACCGGTGAACACGGCACGACCCACAATCACCTGGTCAATGTCGAGGATTTGTGCCAGAGCCTCAAGGCTCGCGACGCCGCCTTTGGCGCTGTTCCCGCCGAGCGGGAAGCACGAACCAACGATTTGCGGGTGAGAGCGCAGGAATCGCCACACGTCGCGACCCAACACGAACGTGTTTGGACGCACGGCGGGCTGATCAATCGCCAACAGCAGATCATCCAGTGGCGTGCCGTTGACTTTGTCCGACCAACGCAGAGAGGCGTATGTTTTCGTCAGACCCGCGAAGTAATTCGCGCTGTTGAACACCACACCCGCAACTCGAGCTTCGTGCGCGAGTAGCAATTGATCGGTGATGTGCTCGGTCGTGTCAATCAACGGATCAAGCGGTGCATCGGCATTGTCCATCGTCTCTTTTGGCACGAGATCGCTGAGCGCATAGTCTTTAACGCTGTAATTTTGGGTGGTGATGTTGAATTGGATGTTGTTGATTTTCGCGCGGGGTGCGGCGCGGTCGTCGCTGATGCGGAACGTGTCGTCGCGTGTGTACACAAAATACACGTTGCTGCGTTTGTCAACATCAATCCACGGTAAGACCTTTTCGGCAATGTACTCGTAATTTTTGTACTGCAAGCTGATGTTGCTGAGTGGTTGGTTGACGTGGACTTGGCTTGGGGCGAATTCTGGCATGTTGTCTCCTCAGCCTCGCAGGGCATGAAAAAACCGTCCGAGCGATGCTGGGACGGTGGTCTGGGTTGATGTGCGCGGTGGGTTTAACCCTGGATGCGTTGTTTGCTGATCAGCACGGCGCAGAACGCGCCGGCAGCGGCGGTTTCGAGCGCGTAACCGAGAATGAAATTGTTTACACCAGCGGCGGGCGCTGCGGCGATGCCCTGACCGGTCGCGTCGGCGGTGACGAGCGCACCGGGGGTTAACCCACCAGCGCCGGTGAGGACCGCGCAAATACCGTCAACAATGACGTTGATTTGCAAACCGATTGCACCAGATTCCTGAGCGACACCAATGATTTGATCAGTCACGGCGGTTGCCACAACGACGTTACCACTCACGTCGAGTTTGAGTTGCGTGGCGACCACGACGGGCGTGGCACCAACAGTGAACGGAAATTCTAACAGGGGGTATTGACGAGCCATGGTGTGTACCTCCAGCCCTCACGGGCATGAAAAAGCCCCAATGACTGGGGGCGGCGGTGGACGGTCGTGCTCGGTTAAGCCTGTTGGGCTTGTGAGATATCGTGTTTGAACAATTGCGGATTTGCTCGAGCGGCGGCTTTCATGGCCTGTCCGTAACTGAGTTTCGGATTGGAATCCTGCAATTTTTTGATTGCCTCGGTTTTGGCACTGTCCACATCCAGCTGTTGACGGTAGCGTTTCCCTGCGGGCACACTACCGGTGGCGGCCATGTCGGACAGGGTTTTCACGAGTTGCGACCGGAGTGAAACGCCGCGTCCGTCGCTGAGTTTCACAACGCTCGCCGCGGCACTCGAGAGGATCGCGCGGGCTTGGTTTAGAATGACCGGTGGGACGCCCGCGTCACTGAGTTGTTTCAAGTCCGCTTCGAGTTCGATTTGGGCGTTGCGATTCTGGAGTTGTTTGATTTGAGCGCTCAGGCGACGGGTTTCAGCAAGTAAAGTGGTTGATTGCATGATGTTTCCTTTCTGCGCTGGGCGCAAATCTGAGAGGTTGATGGCTTTCAAACCAGGGATGAACGGACGGTTTGTCAACGCGCCGCCGATCAGACCAGGACCAAGGTCACAACCGCTGAGTTTGTCGAACAGGTTGCTGACGGTGGACACGCTGAACCACGACCATTTACCCTCGCGTACTTGCTGCGCGGCTTGGGCGGTGAATTCGAGCAGACCGTAAATTCGACCGTTTTTTACGGCGATGTCTGCGAGATGCGCGGCGGTCACACGGTTGTGCGGTGCGACGGTGTCGTCATCCATCGCGTGTTCGTAGTCGATGGCCACGCGGGGTTTGCCGTCACTGCCGAGTCCTCCGACCGCGCCGGAGAGGAGGTTGCGACGCCAAGTGTTGACGAGTGCGGGCGTGAAATCGAGACTGCCGTACTCGGGATGCGCGAAGCTGCCGATGTTGGCGATGTTCACCCAGGCGCGGGTCACACCTTGTGCGAGGGTTACGGCTAATTTTGAGACCAGGTTCTGGTTTAGGCTCGTGCGGGCAGGTGCGGTCAAGTCCGTTTCGGCATCCCACGCGCTGGTCACGAGTGAATCGTTCGTAGCTGCGTCTTGTGGAATTGCGATCAGATCACTCGAATCTTGCGGGTTGACGTTGTTGCCCAACGGGTTGCTGACTTCATCGCTCGAGGTTTGCGGTTCGATGTCGGTCGCGGCTGGCACGTGTACGCTATCGGCAGTCATCATACCGAGGCTGGCATCTTGACCGTCTACGGTGTCGGACATGGCGTCCATGTTGACGGGGTCGCCGAGGGCGATGCTGCCATCCGTGGCGATATTAAATGGTACGCACAGCATCGAACCGTCCGCAGTGCAGACACTCGCGTCTGGGTTACCGTCACCGTCGAGGTCACTTGTCCAATCCATCAGCATGGAGTTTGGTACGAGTGACAAAATCGCATCCTCGAGTCCGGCGGGTGGTGCGGACAGGGTCGGGTCGGTGGTGGTGGGCATTTCTGGATTAACCAGGGTTGGATCGTCGTAACTCATCGTGTCCGTGTCGTCGTCCAAGGTCACGGGTGGGGCATCGTCGGGCAGCGGGGGCACGACACTCGAGTTTGCAGGGGTGGGGGTTGCTGGGTCGATGCTTTTGAGAATGCCCGCGATTTTGGCGGTCATGTCGGCATCACCAGCAGCGCTTGCAGCTTGCATGGCGGTCATCAGACCAGCGTGGACGCTCGGGTCGGTCATGGCGTCTGCCAGCGTGCGGGGTTTGGTTGCGGTCGCTCGAGCTTGCTGCTCGCGGCGTCGTTTAATTTCTTGTGGGGTCATGATGCCCTCCATTGTATGCTGAGGTTTGGATTGTGGGGTGCCTAGATGCGTCTGGCATGGGTCACGCGCTCGGAGCAACACCATCAAAGCACCGAACCGGTGTTCATCGAAAACACGACATTGATCGTACCAGACGTGAAAGCCGTGCAATTCACGCGCACGAATTGTGCGTTGACGGTCAAATTCTGAATTGCAGCCGCGCTGATCGCCGCGCCAGATATCAAAAAGTTCACGCCGTCGTTGCTGTACTCGAGTTGAACAGTACCAACGAACACACCGGACACCTGCACGCTGTTGTACGCCGTGTTTTTAATGGGAAGTGCCGATTGAACGCCGGTTGCCGTGATCGCAAATGCTGCGGTGTTGCTTGCCATGGTTGCACCTACAATTCGTGAATTCGACGCACCCAGATTTTGGCGTCAGGGTCGTACTCCTCGAGCCAACACCGGCAAGCCGGTCCGCATTTGGTTTCACCGCTGCCAGGCAAGAACGGTAAGTCTTGGATGCTGTCATACTCGCCGGCAAGATCTGGGCAATCGGGACAGTGCGACGCGAGGTTGTCCAGCACCCAACGGATTTTGTGTGCCGTGCCATCCTGCTCCCGTTGCGAGCGTTGTTGTCCCCAACCGTGCACGATGGTTCCCCAGTAATCACCACCTGCCTGCCTGGTTAGTGTTCCCATTCGCAGCATGATTGCCGCTTCGGAGTTCACGTCAGGATCGTTTAAATCCTGAGTTAATTTTTGCTCGAGGTTCGGGAGTGTGGTCGTAATCAGATGAGATTCAATTTTTTGAAGTTGTTGCGCTAAGGCTTGCATTGACGCTGGTGTGCCACCGGCGCCATAACCGATGCTGTGCGCGGTCGGGAGTGCATTGCGGTACGTTTTGAGTGCCAACGTTCGCAAGTCCTGCATGGCGGTTTGTAGCACCTGTGGACGCTCGAGGTCTGTGACAAGCTCGAGTTTTCGTGCGGTTGTCCGAGTCCAATCGGAGTAGACGCTGCTCAGAAGTTCTTGAAAATCTGCGGTTTGCGTTTCCCACTCTCGGTTGTACATCCGAGGTCGCAAACCTGGCACGTCATCCAACACGACACCTCGGTTGTGATCACGGTTCAATTGTTTGAACGGGTCGGGGGCGGTATCGCTTTTGTCCTGCTCGGTTGGTGTTTGCGAACTCCGCGTGATCAAATCCACTGGTTTCGCATTCTGCACTGGCAATCCAAGATTACTCGCCAGTTCCGCGAGGTCAATTTTGGGGGGTTCCAAACCTCGAGGGTCCGCATTCGGATTGAGTAAACTCGTGTAAATCGTTTTCAGAAAATCTTTCAAAAACCCTCGATCAGCATTGCTAATTTTCGGGTCTTGAATTGTTGCGTCTGGCAGGTCGGGACCAAAGTTGTAATCAATCATTGGACGCAAGAATTGTTTGCAAATTTGCTGATATATCTCGAGTGCCAACACCTCCTCAGAACGCAAGAAGAATTCAACCAGACTTTCGAGCATGGCGTAACTACCACCCGAATCACCTTGTTGGATCATCTTGTCTGGTACGAACATGGCACGAAGTTTCTTGTAATCGAGGTGGTTTAAATAACCGAGGAACGCGTCGGCGGTGGCTTGACTGGCACTGCCACCGCCGAGCAATTCCATGTCCCAAGCTTTCACGAATGACGTGCTGCCATCGGAAGCTCGAGCTTCTTGAAGTGGGAATGCAACCGTTGCGCCATTGCGTGATTGCTCACCGAGCATCAACGCTGCACTTTGATTTGAATCGTTCTGGAAAGCATCGACTTTTGGCACGTAATACACGACGCGCTGTGGGACGCTTTGGTCTTCAAAGTACCGGTTGGTGAACTGGTAGATAAGGTCGGACCACCACCAGAATTTGAATGCTCGGTATGTGCGAGCGTAACCGTAAGGATTCCCGAACCGTTCATCGTGTGTGAATCGCACGAAACGAGGTTCTTCGAGGATGGCGTTCCCGCCCATTACCTGTCTGACTTGCTCGAGTTCGCCCCATTCGTTTCGGTCAAAGAGGATGCTGGCAGGGTGCAGGTCTTTGAATTTGTCTACCACAGCAACAAATTGCGTGATGCCATTCATTTGTACGGTGCGGGTCGTCCACACTTTTTCGGTAACACTAAACCCAAACTCGAGCGCTCGAAGCATGTGCGTGCTGAGTGCCTGCCAATGGTTGTCAAGTTCCGATTGCAAAAATGCTTGCACCCGAGCGTTGCTGTGCTTGACGACTGGTGACAGGGCTTGAATTGGGAGTTTTATGACACCCAACGCCGCTCCGATTTGAGCATCTTGACTCAGCAACTCGAGCTGATCGGGTGTTGGTCGCATGAAACCACCATTGCGAGGGTCTTCAACTCGAGAGAAAAACCTGCCTTTGCCGATGCTGTACGGGTCAGGGTTCTTGACCATTTGACCGGCGGGCGGTTCCGGTTTTTGTGTGGCTTCTCGAGCCATGCTTTCGAGGACGGTGGCTGTTTTGTTACCGAGAAAAAACCGTGCGGCACGGCTGATGCTTAAATCGTTTTTTGCCATGCTCACATCCTCCGAATGAATTGCGTTTTACTAACCCCCGTTGCGGCTGGTGCGGCGGGAGGTGATGGACTGATTTCGCCTTCGTACCAACCGTAAGCGATTGTGTCAACAACGTCATCATGTGCGTCTGCTGGTGTGCCGGTGAAGTGCGTGACCTCGAGCATGAGGTCGTCAAGCCATGGGGCTGCCAAGGGTACTTCCAGCCATCCAGCATTCCAAGCGGCTGCGGCTGGTTGAGCGCGAGCGAATTTATCACCCATGCGAGATGGGAAAATGCGTTTCACGCGACAACCTCTAGATTCGATGTGGTTCACAATAGCAACTTGCTGAGCGACTTGTTCGATGGCAATGGTTTGTCCGTACTGCGCTTGCAGCTCTATGGCGACTTGCGTAATCTGATCGAGCGTCCACTGTCCGCGCTTGATGTTGATGATGCGTGATACGCGCTGTTCACCAAATCCTTTGTGTGCCATGACGCAGAACACTGTGAAATCGGCGGTGCGTTTCGTGCTGGCGGCAAGGTCGGCGGTAATGGTGATACGCCAACCATCGGTGTTGTGCGTTTCAAGGTCAAAACGGGCGGGCGTGTCATTGAACACGTTCCCGCCGCGCAAAAACGGGCGTTGCTGGTACAAACTCGCAAAATCGTACTCGCCCAAAATCTTGCGGTTGCGCTCGAGTTTATCGAGTCCCCAACGCGTCCAGAGTGGTTGCCCAACTTCGCGCCCGAGTGCGTCGTCCTCTTCGGCGATGGCGCGAAGCTCGAGGTGTCGCAGACGAAAACCTTTGATGCCATCCTCTGCCCCCAGTGCCTCGAGCACGCGTCCTGTGGGATCGTCATTGTGCCAACGCGTTTGAATCAAAATCACTATCGACTCGGGGGCGAGACGCGTCAAGGCATCGGCAGTGAGCCAATCCCATGTGCTGTCCCGAACGTTTTGCGATTCCGCTTGTTTGCGCCCTTTCACCAGATCATCGAACACCAGGATTTGAGCGCCCAACCCAACGATTGAACCACCAACACCAGCACAAAGAAAACTCCCACCCTGCTCAAGGGTCCATTGTTGAACGCTGCGTGACCCTCGAGCGAGTTTCACGTGCGGGAATGCCGTGTGGAACGCCTCATTGTTCAGGACCGCATTACGAATCACCCTCGAGCGTTTGGTTGCCAGTCGAGCAGAGAACGCGGTGAACATGACCTCAAGTTCAGGGTTGCACCCGATTCGATGCTCGAGGTACAAACTCACATCCTCAGATTTCCCGTGCCGAGGGGGCATGTTTAGCACGGCGAAATCACCAGGCTCGAGCGAGTCAAGAAATTCGATCACGGCTTTCGTGTGCGGCGCATACTCGTATTTCGGGTAACGCTTGTGAAAGTATTCCTCAAGCGTCGGTGGTGGTGTAGGTTGAGCGGCTAACAATTCGTGACGTTCTTCCTCGACCACGGGCGCACTACGCCATTGCGCGGCTCTCTTTTGCACCACTTTGACCCTGTTCAACATTCCCAGCATTCAAAACCTCGGTGGTAATCTGAATTTCTGACAAAACCTTCACAGCGCCTGTGACCGCCTCCAATGCCGTAGCATTGAAGTCATAGCCTTCTGGTGCGGCATCAATCATCCGAGCCATCTTCTTGACACCCGTGGTGATCGCTCGAGCCAATTCCTCTTTCCAGTTCTCCTCGAGCGCTCTGCGTTTCAGTTGGAAAAGATTGGAAAAGATTGGGTCATTACCTAGCCGCTCTCGGTAGTTCGCTATCGTGCGGAGCGTGACTCCCCACTTTTGGGATGTTTTCGTATCACCGACGAATGCGGCATCACACAGAATGAGCGCGGCGCGCTCATGGTTAAATTGCATTCCTCTTGCCATCGCGTACCGCCAATCCTTGAGCTTCAAAATCTATCGTGAGGATTCCAGCTCGAGTGGTTACGCACCAGTTGAGTGCGCGGTTAACTCGAGTCTGGGAATCCGTTGGTTTACGGCATGAAAAACCCCTCGAGTTGTTGACGCTCGAGGGGGTTGGTTGACGGTTTGGGATTGAATCTTTTTTGATGATACGGCGTTTGATTTGTTTTTGCAACATTATTATTTCTTTAATGCGCTACGAAGTGCCAAACACGCTACCGCAATTCGATCACGCTCTGCCCGTCGTTGTCCGTAAACGCCTTCGGGGTACAGCGTGGTGGGCATGTTGCCGTGTCCCCATTGTTGTTTGTTGATTCGGATGTTGTTGAGGATGATTTTCTGCTCGAGCGGTAGGGCGTTGATCGCTGCCAGCACCTCGTGAGGTCTGTATCGTCCACCGTCTGGGGTGGTCATGGTCAGAATCACGAACAGGTTTTGCGTGTCATGCTCGAGTTGATCTTGTTTGCCGAGTTTGATGTAATTCTGCTGCGAGACTCGCCAGCCAACTCGAGGGACGTGTTCGGTTTGCATGTGCCACGCTCTGATGAATTGATACCATGCGCTGGCTCGAGCGCGGTCGGTGTTGCTGAGTTGCTGCTCGAGTATGGTCACGCACACCTCAATCTGGGTTTCCGGCGATGATGTTGACGTAAGCGGTGAAACCATCGGCGGTGAAACGGTATTTGTTCGTTCTTGGTTCGATCAACCCGTGCTTCTCGAGGATGTGCGCGTGATGGTAGATTTGCCTGAGTGTGATGCGCGTTTGAGAGCGAATGTGTTCAGCGGTTTGACCGTAGGAACTGTTAAAAATCAGGGTGTTGATTTCCATTGCGTTGGCTGGAGTGCATTTTGTTTTAACTCCCATCAGATTCCCCCAAGAATTGTCTGCATAACACCCTGACAAAAAACGGGAGGAATAGCATTCCCGATCAGCGTGTACTGATGCGATTTTGGAAGGTGTTCGATGTGCTCGAGGGGAACGCCTTGAAGCTCAGCACACTCAAGGACTGACCGACCCGTAAAATTAATTTCTCCGGTCGCGGGGTTTGTGCTGGTATGCCCCGCGTGCTCACTGGCTGTTGGTGCTCGAGACCATTTCTTTTCCCAAGCTCCACCGGCAGCACCTCGAGCTTTGCCTTGTGAAGCTAAAACAGCATCGTGTCGGACTTTGCGTTTCTCCCCAGAATCCCATGAACCATCAGACAGGAACCTTGAACCTTTACCATCTGATGCGGTGGGCGATGAACTGAAACTATCTGACACGTCCATAAGAGGGCTGAACAGCGTCCAGGGTGCATTAATGGTGATGATGACCCGTTTGCGCAATTGTGCAACACCAAACCACCAGGCGGGAATCAAATTGATGTCGCACGTCAAACCCAATTTTTTGCAGGCGCTGCGCAATTCCTCGAGTTCGGTCTTGCCATCGGATTCTATGGCGAGACCTGGCACGTTCTCGAGGATTGCCATTTCAGCGTATTGAACCTGATGCGCGAAATGCGCGAGGCTGTAGTAACTCGAGTGTGATTTCCCACGACGCACACGGTTCGCTGTGCTCCACGGCTGGCAGTTGTGAACAATCAGATTCTCAACAATGTAAGATTCATCATCTTGAACGCTGATGTTGAAAACCGTTCCGTGTCCAGCATCGGAATTCTCCCTGACACGCTTCCAGCCATACGAGCCTTCAATGAAAGCTTCTTTGTTGCGTTTCGGAATCGAAACAACGTAAAAGTCCCGTTGATTCACGATGCGGCCTTCAATGTTTTTCGAATCAGCAGTTTTGCAAAACCGCACGCTTGCCACAACCCCAAACGCACGTTGCGCGAGTAGGGCTATTCCCAGTGCCAACGCCCGACTTACCGTGGTCACGCGCTGATCGCCCCAGCGTGGACAAGTATACCCATCGCCGGAAATGTACCCGTTCAGTAGTGCCGCAGCAAGATTTTGCTCAAGTTGCAATGCAAATCCTGGCACAGTTTTGCCATGCGCGTATCGCCCAAACGGAGCGAGCCAATCATGAAATGCCTTATCAAAAATGTGAAACTTGGTCACGGTGCGTTCAACGTGTTTGGTTGGTGTGAATCCAGCCTCAAGTATTCGCGTTTCCAGTTTCTGTGCTTCTTTTGCATTGGCGCAGATGACAACCCATCCGCTGCCACTTGCCTTATCAGTGTTGCGCCAACCGTCAGCCAAATACCTTCCAACAACCCAGTAAAAAGCCTCCGAGCGGGCATCGAGAATCACGGATGGTAAAATTTGACCTGCCATATGAGTTTTTGTCAACGTTTCGGCGTTTCTCCACTGCGGCGCTGAAAATGTTCGCGTGTAACTACGCTTTGAGTTGTCCCAGACGCGATCCTGTTCGCGCACAAGAAATGGATGCTCGTCAGTAGTAACAACGCCAGGTGTGCCGCCCGCTTTGATACGACGAAGCTTTGCGCCATCTCTGCTCATAAGGCTTGTAATAGGTTTCCAACTGCCAGCGTGCGTAAGAACTAAATCGCCTACGGACAACGCTTCGATTGGACGATAACCGTCAATGGTTAGCACCAAAGTTCCAGCAACAAAACATGGGAGTGATGCCCAGACGATGCGTCCTTTCAGTTCGTCGGGTTCGATGGTTTTCACATCCCGCAATTCGCACGGCGCGGTGGGATGCCAGCGTTGGTGAGCGTCAACGGCAATCTGCCAATTGTCAAAGGATTTTTCGATCTCGAGTCCAGCCGCGATGATGCCAGCCGTTGCGCCGCCATAACCAGAGCAGAATTCAACAACCTTCATCCCGTCACCCCGAACACTGCGGTTAAAACCTCGAGTTCACTCAGGCACACGTGAATGGTCGCACCAGCGTTCAAGAGTTTCGGAAATTTGCTGAGTTGCGCTTCGGTGAAATGCCCGTCGGGGAGTTTGAGTTCAATGTGTGTGTAACGGCTCTCAACGATCACGAGCAGGTCGGGGAATCCTGGAACGCGACCAGCTTGATTGCGTGAGGTGGCACCGCCTTTGGTTGCGGCGTCCATGTGCGCCACCCAAACACCTCGGGTACGAAGGCTTTTCACGACGTGCCAGGTCATGCCTGATTCGTTGCGGTAAGTGGGTTCGTCTGCGGCGAACGTCACGAGTTCTCGAGGGCGGATGTACCCGTTCGGGTTGGTGTTGAAGTTCTCGGGTGTCACCAGGGTGTTGGGGTGGTACGTTCTGGGTGTTCGGGTGGTTCGGAGTTTGCTCGGGGTTTCATGGGCTTCCTGGCGCAGGCTGGGGAAGATGGCTTGTTGTGCCAAGACGGCATCGGCTCGAGCGTAATCAAGTCCACCATCGGGAAGGAGTTTGAAACGCCTGGCGAGGTCGTTGCGTTGCTCGGTGTAATGGTCGGTCATGCGTCCACTTCCATCACGAATTCATCCTCGAGCAACCACACGAAAAATCGGTTGTCTTGTTTTTGTATTTGATGTCGGTCAACCCACATCTCGAGTGTGTTCAACACGCCGTCAAAAGCGAGTTGGGTCACGTCAATCTCGAGTTTTGTGAGTTCGGGAGCGAGGGTTTCATTGTGTGAGACTACGTGTCCGCTTCCGGTCAGGATGGAATTCTCGAACCGCACGGCGAACAAACCTGAAACACGAGGTGAAACAGCTATCATGGGTCACTCCTAAATTTTTGTTTCACGGGTGGCGCGTCGAACAACGCCACTTCATGCGTGATGGGTTCAAGGTTGGTGATCGGCAGGTCGAGGTGGAAATTCACAAACCAGAGGCTCAGGCTCAGGCACATGAAGCGGTCCATGTGATGTCCGTGTTCGTTGTCTGGGTACAGGTGAATGTGTTTGGCGATGCTGTTCAGGGGTTGGGTTTCGTATTCGGGTAGTTCTTGGAGGCTGCCGAGTCCGTCCCAGTTGAGGAAGTTAAATGCCATTTCGTACCTGCCGAAAGCGGCGGGGAGTTTCTCGAGGATGCTAGCGCGGGTTTTTTCGAGTTCGATTTTGTTTTTTTGAATGCTTTGAAGTTTGGCGAGTGTGGGTTTGAGGGCGCTGGGGTATTCGCCTGTGATTTTGATGGTGGCACCTTGGGTGATGTCTGCCATGTTTGCCATTTCGACCCAGACGGCGGCTTCGTAGTTGGTGATGGCTCGAGTGCCGTAAGCAGTTTCGAGAAGCGTCAGGGTGTCCTTCCAGGATTGCGGGGTGGGCTTGCCGCGTTGTGGGGTGGTGGCTTGAATCGGCATTACTTTCCACCCGCTTTGATAAAGCGTTTCACTCGAGCGACCAAGGCGAGCGCGGTGCGGGGCAATTCTGGTTTCCAATCTTTGATAAGTTTGTTTGATTTGCTGCGGTTGCATTCGTTGCAGGCAAAAACAATGTTGGTGATTTGATCTAAACCATTTTTAGTTATGGGTTTGACATGATCGACCTGGGCAACGCGTTCTGTAAAAGGGTTGTTGTCTTTGGTAAGGCAGTAAGCGCAGTGATTTTGTTGTTCTGCGTATCGTTTTTCGAGTTGTTCAACTGTGATGGGGTTAATTGATTTCGAGCGGGCTTGTCTGCGTTTCAAATTTCGTTTTTGTTCACGAACCTTTTTGCAATTGGGGCAAGTTCTGCCATTCTTAAAAACTTGGGTTTCGAGCCAGATGGTTTTACAAGTTGGGCATGTTTTTGTTCCAAGCATGTTTTTATACTCCTTTCCTTGCGTCATAGACGCTTGTGAAAAAAAGGGTTGTGTGTGGCATTGATTGGTGACAACTGTGACAACCTGTGACAACTTGTGTGACAGGTTTTTTTGTTGTCATACACGACTTGGTGACAGGTTTAACTTGGTTTTTATAAATACTCTGTATAAAAACACTTACATAATGGGAATACAGAACTATGTAAGCTCGCGCGTGTGCATTATGGGTAAAAAACCAAGTCAAGGTTGTCACCGCGTCGTGTGGTAACTGAAAAAACCTGTCACAAGGGTTGTCACAACCTGTCACAGTTGTCACCGCGTTGTGTGGGACGGCATTCATGAGCCTAACCCAGACGAAAAACTTAAACCCTGAACGGTGCTGCCATTACGACCATGCGCGAACGCTATCGCCCATTTGAGTGTTTTACCTGCTGCCAGAAGGTATTCTTTGAATTTACTGCTCGAAACTCGGTAGTGATTGGTATTGTGACACCACTCACTATAATTTTTGTAAAGGTCACTCGAGAGTTTCTTAGAATTCAAATCTTGGTAACAGCATTCATCCAACCACGTGATAACTCGATTGGATTGTTCCATGATACGGCGGGGTAGGTCGCCTTCAGGATCATGAAAGCCATTGCCTGTCTCGAGGCTGTGAAGTCCCGCTACCGACCATCTGAGTATACCTGATAATTCGCTGGGTGCAATCAATTGTTGCTCGAGTGTGGTGTCTGGTTCGTCGGGTCGTGAGTTCATTTCGATCATCAGTAACCTTCTCAGAATGCTCGAGTTGGTCGCGTCCTCATTTAAGTTGGGCATGGTGTTGGCAAGCATGATAAGTTTGCAGGTCAGGCGTGTCGGGTAAGCGCTTTTGTGTTTTTCGTTGATGAGCACCACGTCCTCGCCGGTGATGCGTTTGAAACTCAGCCAGTCAATGTTCCTGGCAATCTCACTGATGACGGCGAGGCGTTTGCCGACCAGCACGGGCATGAGGTGACCGCCATCCTCGAGTGCTTCAAAACTGACGCCGGTGGCGTAACTCGAGTCTGTGTACCCGCCCAGGAGGGCGCTGGCGGTTCGGGCTATCGTGCCTTTGCCGGTGCGTCCCTCTCCAACAAGAAATAATGCGGTTTCGTATTTCGTGCTACCGGTGAGGATGTAACCAAAATACTGCTGAATCACCCAGCGGTCTTTCTGGTTTGGCACGGCGAACTCGAGGAATTCGTGCCATTTGCTGGCGGTAGCATTGGGGTTCCAGTTGGCGGCGGTTTGGACGGTGCTGAAAAAATCGGGGGTGTGCTCGGTCAGCTCGAGCGTGTGCAGGTCAAGGATGCCGTTGGCGGTGTTGAGTTCGTGCGCCGCGAGTTGGTCGGCGTCGCGGTGAATCTGTTCAACCCGTGCGAGTTTGGCAAGCACGGTGGTGAGGATGTTCTCGCCCAGGTCGTACTCGCCCAGCGTCGTGTCCACCCAGCGCCGCATGGTCGCTTCGAGGATTTGTTTGTACACGCCACCGGAGTACACCCACCAACTGTTGTTTTTCTCGAGGTGCGCGATTCGGGTGCCGGTTTCCTCGAGGTGCTCAAGGTACATGTCACGGTAGTCGGTGAATCCCATCCCTCGGGCGTTGGGTTTGCGTTTGGCATCACTGGCGGGTGTTGTGACGTTCGGGTCGTGTTTGATTTTGGCGTGACCGTTCGTCGTGAATTCTGAGGGCGGTGCGGTACGGGGTTGGAGTCTTCCTGCGCTCAGCCCACTCGAGATGGTTTCTTGTGCCTCTGAGAGGCTCAACCCTGCGGTTTGCGCACTCGTCTCGAGGTTCGACACGACCTCAGATTCAGTGAGTTCCCCACCGCCAACGAGTTGCCCGAGGGCGAACGCGCTGCGGTTGAGTTGGTTGTTCCGCTCGCCCTGTGGTGCGGTTTCAACGGCGATACATTCGCCGTTCAGCGCGGTCTGTGCGTAATGTCGTGTGTTTCGTGTTGTCGTTTCGCGTGAAGCGGCAACACGAGGTGCAGGGGTCGCAAGTTTGAGCGCGTCCGCCAGTTCTGGGTACGCCTCGAGCAGGTCCGCTCGGGTGTGCTGGTGCGCGGGCGCGTGAATGATTGTGCTGAGAAACGGCGCGTTTTTTTGGTGCAGAAATCCAGGAACGCGCATCACGCGGGGCAGGTCGTGACAGACCGGGTCGCCACCGTACAGTGTGGCAAGTGCAATCTGTAAGGCGGTGAACTCCTCGAGTGGAATGTCTGAGACAACCCAATACGCGTGATAGCGCCCGGGGCTGCTTTCGACGATCATGCTCGGCTCGAGTTGCCACGTTTCGGGCAGGGGTGCGCCGTCGAAATCCACGAACAACGCCGTGATCTCGCACGTGTTTTTCGCGTTGCGTTTTCTCGGGTCGGCTTGCAAGTTGATCGTGACGAACACGCCCGCACCCTCGTTGTTGAGTCGCTCGAGGTCTGGGTGGTGTGTGGTGATGTTGCCCGCTCGGGTGCTGATCAGGTTTTTGCGTTTGGTGGCGTTGTCGTCAAACGTTTGGAACGTCCAAACTGCGTCTGGCAGTTTGAACGCTTCAAAAAAGGTCAGGGCAATCTCGAGGGATTGATTCACGGCGCGAGTAACTCCATTTCGTTTTGTTGATCTAAGTCATGCTGGCAAGATTCGCAAAGTTTTGAATCTTGCCGCGCGTATTCCTCTTCGCACATCTCGCACCAAACATCAGCTTCAAATTCTTGGTTTAAATCTTCAAAAGCAAACGTCATTTTGACCACTTTTGCGCGTCAAAAACTCCAAAAAAATTGTCAATTGAATTTGAAATACTCTCAGTAGCATGAATATTTTCAGTTATTGCATCGGCAATTCTGTTTAAGCTTTCAGCAATGAGAATTTGCGCAAAAACTTCAGCCGCTCGGATTTGGTATTCAGCACGAAATTCAGATGATGAAAGATCAGCACCGTAATTAATCATTTCTTCAATTTGTTCAATGCGTGATTTTAGTTGCATGATTTAGCACCTTCCCGTACCCGCTCGAAGAGGCTGGAATCTTTGAAACTCGAGCGTTGAATGGCGTTCTGCCAGAGCGCGTCCAGGCTCATGCTGCTGATGATGGTGAGTTGATTTTCACCGCGGGTGCAGGCGGTGTACCACCATTTGTTGGCTTCGCCGTTGACGCGTTCGGGTTGAATCACGATCACGTTCTGCCAGCCGCCGCCAAGGTCTTTGATGATGCGCCTGGCGAGTGTTTTGCCAATGCCGGTGAGGCTTTGAACGGGGCGGGTGTTTGCAATTTTGGTGAAAGTCGCTATCATGTTGGAAGTCCTTTGTTGGATTTAATCCCTCGAGAGTGTGGCTCTCGAGGGATTCACGTTGTGGGTCAGATGACGCTTTCGAGTTCTCGAGCAACGGCTTTTTTCTTGGTGCCTGTCGTGGCAATGGGGCTGCTCGAGCGGACTTTCGCCCAGCCTTTTTCGCTGGTTTCGATCAGCAGGTTGCAATTTTTGTTGAAAATGCTCGCGCCGTCGTAGTTGATGCCCATTTTGATTTGTCGTCCTGATGCGAGGGCGTTCACGAATTCTTCGTAACTTTCGATGCCCAACCCAGCGTCAAACTCGAGTTTGCTGTCGTCGCCTTCGTCTGCAAGGGCTTTGCTTGATTTGCCGAGCAGCGCGGCGATGCGTTCAACGAGTTTGCTTTTGTCGTTGATGCCAAAGTTTTTGGGGACGCTAACGAATTTTTCGTCAAATGCGTCGCCGTCGTCGTCTTGCCAGTGGAGCGTCATTTGTGGGATCGGTTCTTTCGTCTCGAATTTTTCGCCGATCATTGCGGTAATGCCGATAAGTTTGAATTCGAGAACGCCGTCTCCGTAAGGGTTTTCGCCTGTTCCGCCGCTTGCTTTGCCTTTGATTCCCATGATTCACCTGTTTCTCGCCCGCTGTGGGGCATTTGAGAGGTACGTTCTCGCGCCGATCTCGAGCCGAGGCTGGGGCGGGTTGCGTTCCCGCCAAACGGTTAATGCCAATTTTTGACTCGGGTGAAATCAACACTCGAGACTGAAACCCTGCGTTTTGGAATGCCGAACACGAACACTGGCAGGAGTGCCAGCACGGCGATGCTCGAGAACGGATTGAATACGTTCAGGATTGCGAGCATGGTCAAACCGACCAGCACCGCGAAAAACAGAAGTTTGCTTGCCCAGGTCGTCCAACCTGCTCGAGTGCCTGGCGTTGGTCGTGAAATGCTCATCAGCACCTCGCCTTCATCCGTTTCGAGAATCGAAATGTTTTTCATGTTGTCACCTCATCGCTTGACGTAAAGGTTTGCGTGTACCACGGCAAGATGCCATTCGCATGAACACCAACGCAAAATAAAAAAGCGATTGTCACGCTCGAGATCAAACAGTTCATACGCCGCTCGTCTGCTCGAGTTTGCGAAGCCAAAAATGAGCGTCCATCAAATGCGCTTCAAACATCGCGCGGTCATCTGGTCGCACGAACACTTGGCTGGTTGGCAATGCCATCAGCGTGGTCTTTTCTGTCTCGAGTCGCAGTGATGCGACTTGAAACATGCACGTGCCACGCTCGAGGATGATTTGCGTCAACCGCTCGAGCGGGTTGAGGTTGATTGCTGGTGGTTGTTCTGTTACGATCTGAGTGCGATTCATAAAAGTCCTTTCGTTCCAAAACCCTCGAGCCTTCAACTCGGGGGTTAACTTTGGTTAATCCGCTGCGTCCTCGAGTGGCAATTCAAATTTCATGTTCGGGTCGAGATACGCGACCAAACGCCAGACTGGGAAACGCAATTGACCTCGAGCGGTTGCCTGTTCAATCATCTGCTCGAGGCTCATGCTGTGCTGTCCAGAAGCTCGAGGATGCGAGTGCGAACGGCAAGTGGGTTTTTCCGATCTTCTTTTGGATAAGTATCAGCAAAAAACAAATCTTCTATTTTTTTAAAGGTCAGATCGAAAAAATATTGCGCCGCGTATCGTCCGTACCAACCGTCAAAGGAAATACTGCACTTTGGAGAACCACCGATCAATCGCAATCCTGCTTTTTTAAATTCTGGAATCTGACAGGCATGACCGACAGCGCAAGCGGTCGTTCCACAATCCCAAGTCGCCAGATCGAATTTCTCAACTGGTACGGTGAGCAGGAAATCCGCCAGCACTTGCAAGCGTTCGCGGTTCACAACACACCGACCGATTCAATTCGAGTTTGCCCCTCGAGCATGGCTTTCAAAATGGCTCGAGCTTCCAGTTGGGTGATGCTGTACATGCCGTTCATGTCGGCGGTGGTTTCGATGCAGTTGAGCAGGCTCGAGAGTTGAGCGGGGGTGAACGCGGGTTGCTCGAGTTGTGCCATGAGTGCCGTGCGGTACGTTTCGACTTGAGCGCGGGTGCTGCCGTAAAAGGCTGTGCCTGTGGCAATGTCGAGGTTTAGGACGGTCAACGCTTGACGGGCGGCGGCTGGGTTGAGGGTGGCTGGGTCGTGCCAGCCGCGAGGGTATTCGTGGTTCATTGAGACACCTGAATCAGTGCGCCATGAGGTTGTTTGACTGCACCAACCGATTGCGCAAACGCGTCTCGAGTGTCGGAGTACGACCGCACTTGTTTCAAATCAACGCTTTTCACACCCGTCACAATCGCAACGTGCCGTTCAAAATCAAACGTGATCTCGAGTTGAATTCCGTACAATCCCGCCCGAGCTTTGAACGCTTTCAAGTTGTCGCTCACGGGTTGGTAGAACCCTGGTGTGGTTTCGATCATCGGGAATTCTTGGGGGATTTGGAAGCCAGCGCTGTTCATCCAGCCCTCGAAAAACGCGTATTTGTGGACGCATTCCGAACCGAGGGTTAACCCGAGGATGTGATGCGCGGTCTCAAGTTTGCGGTTGCAATGGCTACAGTTCATGCGTGTTCCTCCTGATTCATGGGTGTACTGGTAATCTCACCGAAAAAAAGAGATTCAACTTTGCAATTTAACGCTTCAGCAAGAGCTTTCGCTGTTGCTTCTAAAGGATTATTGAGCAATCCATTTTCATGGTAATGAATTGTGTGATAACTCAATTTAGTTCGTTCAGCAAGCTCTGAAGTTTTCAGACCTGCCGCAATACGAAGCGGCTTTAGATTCTTCATGTGCATAAATTAGATTACCAGTATAAACATAAATTGTCAACACACACGTACCAGTCTGTGCTCTGTTCATTTGTAGATCAATAATCTAAAATGTGTGCTACGGTAAACCTATGACTTTAAGTGCTTTCGACAGAACGGAATCAAAAATGCCACGATCAAAACCACGCCCCATCTGGGCAATTGCTTTACGCAACCGAAGAGACGAACTTGGGTTAAGCCAAGAAGAGCTTGCAGAAAAAACTGACGATCTTGTTTCTCAGAGCGCTGTGAGCGATCTTGAAACTGGTCGGGCTGATTTTGCAAAAGTTGAAACACGTCGAATCGTGAGCCTGGCTCGAGCTTTGAAATGGACATTAGGCGATCTTCAAACAGCAACAGGTTTCGATTTGGGTGTGCGTGAACCACCCTCGAATCTCGAGGATAAGTTTGAAGGCGTGTACATCCCCGTATACGGCAAAGTCAGCGCCGGCAGTGACGAACCCGAACCCCTCGAAGGTGAAGAGTTGGGCATCCCGAATTACATTCTAAAAAGCCTTCAAATCAGAAACCCACAACGCGAACTCGCCGGCTACCTCGTCAACGGCAACAGCATGTTCTACGCCTCAGACGGCGTTCGATCTCGAGGTTTAAAACACGGTGATTTCATCGCCGTACACCGATTCGCCACACCCAAAAACGATGACATGGTCGTGTTCTGGGACAAGAAAAACGAAAAGATGCTCGTCAAAATGTACGAAGAAACCGATGAATGGGTTGTTTTTAAATCAATCAACTCGAGCGCGAACCCACCGATCACCCGCCGCCATGATGACATTCACGTTTACGGCGTGGTCGTGTTCAAAGCTGGCAGACCTTAAGGAGTCCTATGAAAAAATTGTTTCTTGCGTTGTTCATGGTGTTTTCCTCAACTTTCGCAGCTCCCAACGTTACTCAATTCGTTGAAACCGCAAAAGCTTGGACTGCTGCTATCAGCAGCAATAAAGGCTTATCGCTAGACCAATGGATTTTAATACCTGATTATGGTTTTAATATCAGTGGCAGAATAACTTTTGATTCAAAAGAAGAAACAAATAATTTTATTTCCAATGTTAAAACACTTACGGCAGCACTCGCAGCAACCATTAAAGGTGCTGACGCAAGCGATTGGATTAGTTTTTCGTTGCATGGTGAGTATGGTAATTCAGATCAAATCATCATTCGACAAAAATTCTCAGACCTTGGCAAATCCGACAAATGGCAAATCTTCTTAAACGGCGATCTTCAAAAATAACCTCAAACTCGCTCACAAGCCCGTCCCTTGAGGCGGGTTTTTTCAATCCAGAATCGAGGTTGTCATGCCCAAAAAACGCAGCACCAAACGCGGCAAAGGCGAAGGACTCATCCGACAACGCCCCGATGGGCGCTGGGAAGCCCGAGCCACGATAGGCGTGACCGACAAAGGACGCTCGAAGTCGGTGAGCGTGTACGCCAAAACTCGTGATGAGGTCGCCAAAAAACTCACCAGCATCCTCAGTAAATTCAACGTTGGCAAATACGTGGATCCAAGCAAAAACCTGGTAAGCGAGTACCTGGCGGAATGGCTCGAGCATCACCACAGCCTCCAACAAAACACGAAAAACACGTATGAGAATTACATTCGAGCCAACATCAACCCATACCTTGGCAATACCAAACTCGTGGCACTCACACCGCTCTCGCTCGAGGTCTGGATTCGCACGCTCGTCAAAAATGGCAAGGGTCCAACCGTGGTCAAACACGCGTACACGATCTTCAAAACCGCGCTCAGACGCGCCGTCGAGTGGGGGATTCTCGAAACCAACCCACTCGAGAAAGTCAAGAAACCACCACCAAGCAAAATTAAACGCAAGGTCTGGACGCCCCAAGAAGCGCAAAAGTTTCTTGAGGTTGCCAGCACGCACCGTTTCCACGCACTGTATTTACTGTTCCTGCTGTGCGGTTTACGCCGTGGTGAAGTGCTGGGCTTGCGGTGGTCCGACATTGATTTTGAAACCAAACGAATCAAGATCGAACAAACCCTGATCTTCCTCAACGGCGTGCGCACCTTCAAAGCCACCCCGAAAAGCGCTGCCAGCGAACGCGGGTTCAAACTCCCCCTCGAGGTCTGGGAAGCCTTGAAGGTGCGTCATGGTGCGTACATCCTCGAGCGTGACGCGGCTGGTAAGAAATGGATTGAGAACAACCTCGTGTTCCCATACCCAGACGGCTCAGGCTTCCCAGAAGCTCAACTCAGACGCATTCACACTGATCTTTGCGCCCGCGCTGGCGTTCCCCGAATCACCCCGCACGAAATGCGACACACGTACACCAGCCTCGCCCTACTCCGAGGTGTGGACACCAAAGAGGTATCCCGCCGCCTCGGTCATGCTCGAGTCCAAACCACACTCGACATTTACCAGCACCTTTACCCCGAACAAGATGATTCCGCCGCCCTCTCGAGCGCCGATCTGTTCAACCTGAAACCACCCGAAAAACCACCCGCTCAAAACCCCTCAACTGGTCAGCGGGTGGTAAGTCGCATCAAAAAAACACGACTCAGAAAATAGAACTGAGTCGTGCTTTCTTTGGTGCCGAGGAAGAGATTTGAACTCTCACACCCTTACGGGCGCTAGTCCCTGAAACTAGTGCGTCTACCAATTCCGCCACCTCGGCGCTCAACGCTTTCAGATGTTACAGGCTCGAGCATCATGCGTCAAGCTGTTTTTTGTTTTGGTGACTCGAGCGTAAACTGAAGCATGACTTTAAACGCTGACTACACGGTGCTTGGTAAGGGGCGCAAACTGATTGACGGTCTGGAGAAGGTCACGGGTCATGCCAAATTCACGGCTGACCTCGAGCTTGCCCAGATGCTTCATGCGCGTCCGGTCTTAAGTTTTTACGCCCACGCAAAAATAATCGGCATCAACACCGACGCGGCACTGGCGATGCCCGGAGTGGTCGCGGTTTTTACAGCGAACGACCTTGTGACCAAAGACCGCGTGATCAATTCTCGCTCGAGTTCGGTGCTGGCAAAAGACAAGGTTGTGTTCGCAGGCGAATTCGTGGCGGTGGTGGTGGCAACCTCCGACGCGGCGGCACAAGACGCCGTGGCGTTGGTCGAGGTCGATTTTGATCCCTTGCCCGTGGTGTCGGACATGATGGCGGCGCTAAAGCCAGAATCACCGATCATCTGGCAGCACGGCGTCCCGCAGGAGGGCGCAGACCTGACGACACTTCATGGCAACTCGAGCGATGGTGAGGACACGGTGCAAACTATTGCCAGCAACATGCTCGAGGTCAAAAACTTTGTACGCGGCGATTTGACGGCGGGTTTTGCCGCCTCGAGTGTGATCGCACAGCATACCTACGAGACCGCCTGGATTCATCAGGCGTACCTCGAGCCTCACGCGGTGGTTGCCGAGCCTGGAGCACGACTTGGGCAGATCAATGTTTACACCAGCACCCAGGGGCAGTATGCGGTTCGCAACGAGGTGGCGCGGCTGCTCAGCCTCAAGCAATCAGATGTCAAGGTGATTCCGATGAATGTTGGCGGCGGCTTCGGCGCAAAATACGGCTTGATCGACCCACTCGTTGCCGCGCTCGCCCTCAAACTTCAAAAACCCGTCAAGATGGTGCTGTCACGTACCGAGGACATGATGACCACCACGCCAGCCAGTGCCTCCAGGCTCGAGTTGAAAACGGGCGCGAGCAGCGACGGAAGGGTGATGGCGATAGAAGCCAAAGTCTATTTTGACAACGGCATTTACCCGTTTGGTTTTCCTGGCATCATTGGCATGTTGATGGGCGGCTATTACAAGTGCGACAATGTTGCGGTCGAGGTGGTGCAAGTCAGCACCCACAAGCCCCAAGCTGGGGCGTACCGCGCCCCTGGAGCGCCGCAGGTCACGTTTGCCCTCGAGAGCAACATTGACGAGATGGCAGCCGCCCTAAACATTGACCCGCTCGAGTTCAGGCTCAAAAACGGGGTGAAAACAGGTGATTTGAGCGGCGTCGGACGGGCTTGGACCAAAATCGGTCTACGCGCCTGTCTCGAGAAGATTGGGTTGCACCCAGCTTGGCTCAACCGTCACCAATCCTCCTCGAGCGACCCCGATTGTCTTGAAGGGGTCGGCATTGCGATAGGCGGCTGGCCAGGAGGCTTCTCTCCCGCCGGTGCGGTTTGCCGTGTGGACACCGACGGCACGGTGCGTTTGCATGTGGGCAGCGTGGACATTTCTGGGGTTCACAGTTCGTTGGTTTTGATTGCCGCCGAACAACTCGGTGTCAATCCTGACGCGGTGCAGATCGTGCAGGGCGATACCGAGTCGGGTCCTTATGCGCCTGCCAGTGGCGGCTCGCAGGTCACGGTCAGCGTTTCTGGCGCGGTGCAAGACGCCAGCGTGCAAGTCAGAAATCAATTGCTCGAGGTTGCGGCACTCGAACTCGAGGCGCACAAAGATGATTTGGAGCTTGAAAACGGCGCGGCGCAGGTCAAGGGTGTTCCCGAAAAAGCCATTGCGATAGGGCAACTGGCGCGACTTGCCCAGACCAAGGCGGGTGGCGCGGGTCCCATCGTTGCCGAGGGTCGCTCCGCCATGAAATCGGGTGCGCCTGGTTTTACCGTGCAGCTCGTTCGGGTCAGCGTCAACAAGTTGACGGGGGTCATCACACCGCTCGAGTTTGTGGCGGTTCAAGACGTGGGATTTGCCCTCAACCCGACGCTGATCGAGGGGCAGATGCACGGCGGCAATGCCCAAGGCTTGAGCATGGGTTTGTACGAAGCCATGCGTTATGATTCAAGTGGAGTTTTGAACAGCGCCAATTTTCTCGAGTATCATTTCCCCAGGGCGACGGACTTGCCACCGTTTGAGGCGGTGATCGTGCAGGAACCCAGCGACAGTGGTCCCTTCGGAGCCAGAATCGTGGGCGAACCTCCGATCATCGCCAGTGCTGCCGCCCTCGCCAACGCCATCAAGGCGGCGGTCGGCGTTCGGGTGCTCGAGTTGCCAGTGCGACCAGAGCAACTCTGGAAGTTGATGCAAACAACGTAGGTCTTTTGTCGTATGCTGGACTGCTTTTGAAAAGGAAATTTATGACAACTCAAAATTCTGCACCAACCCTCGAGTCAATGCAAACCGCCTGTGCGTTCCCCGACAAGGGCGAACGTCGTTATGCCAAAATCAATCTCGAGGCGGGCTTGCAACTGGCGTTTATTCGCACCAGTGGACGCCGCAACGAACCGCTCGAGGCATGGTACGTGACCAACGAAACTGGCACGCTAAGAATTCAAGAGGAACAAGTTTTAAGCCTCTTGAAACTTTGGACTGGCGGCGAAATCGCAACGCAACGCAATTGAGATTTTTTATGGGGCATTCCTCACCCAAAAAGATTTAGGATAATAACTCAATTCTCGAGCTTTTCGTGATGGGGTTTTTGCATGATTAACCGTGAAGTGGCATTGCCGTTTATCGCCGTCGTGATCCTGAGTGTGGGGTTGTTAACCCTGACCAGCGTCGGCACGGCGCTCGACATTCAAAAACAATTTATTGGCGTGGGCATTGCCCTCTTGCCACTCACGGTACTCTGGATTTTGGGTCGGCGCGGCTTGTACCAGTTCACGCCAGCCTTTTATTTTATTGCCTTGTTCTTGCTGCTCCTGACCTTTGTGCCTGGTTTTGGTGTGACCGTCAATGGCAACCGTGCCTGGCTGGGCAAGGGAATCTTTCAATTTCAGCCTTCTGAATTTGCCAAACTTGCCATGATCTTGATGCTCTCGAGGTTCATGCGCGAACCGGTGCGCTCCTTGAAAGATTACATTCCCGTGGCAGCAATTTCCTTGCCAGTCATGGCGTTGACCAGTGCGGATTTGGGTGGCGTGGTGGTGCAAATGGCGGTGACTTTGGGCATGATGGTGATTCGCGGCATCCCGTGGCGACATTTTTTGATTGGAGCCGCAATTCTTGTCGTTGCCATTCCAACCCTGGTCGTGCCGCACCTGAAGGAATACCAGATCAAACGTTTCACGATTTTCTTAAATCCAGACGCCGATTTGCGGGGTTTGGGGTATCAGCTCAACCAAGCCAAAATCGCCATCGGTTCTGGTGGTTTGACCGGCAAGGGTTACAAGCAAGGCTCGCAGTCTCAGGGAGGGTTTGTGCCCGAAGCCCACACCGATTTTATTTTTGCGCCTTGGGCAGAGGAACAAGGTTTTATTGGCGGTGCCTTCCTGATTTTGATGTACCTGGCACTTTTTTGGCGCATGACCGCGATGGGCGGAGAGTGCCTTTCCAACCAGGATAAACTCGTGACCGGCGGCGTGCTCTCGTTGCTCGGGTTTCAAGTTTTTGTCAACCTCGGCGCAGCCCTGGGATTTGCGCCCCTGACGGGCTTGACCCTGCCACTGGTCAGTTACGGTATCTCGAGTTTGCTGTCGGTTTCGATTGCGCTCGGCATGGTTTACATCATTCACCGTGATCGGTTTACAGAATTTTAGTGGTGAATGGACAGCAAATTAAAGTCTCTTTGAGTCTCGAGTTTACTGTCAATCTCTCGAGCTAAACTAAATTCATGTTCAACACCCCAATTTGGGACGACACCCCTTGGAATTTACTCCCACTCCTCACCCACGACCTCGAGACGGATGTCTGCGTGATCGGTTTGGGTGGAAGTGGACTCAATTGCATTTTGCGGCTTCTCGAGTTGGGACAGCGCGTGGTTGGGCTGGACGCGGGCATGGTGGCGGGCGGTGCGGCGGGACGCAACGGCGGGTTTTTGCTGGCTGGTTTGGCAAGGTTTTACCACGACACCGTTACAGAACTCGGGCGCGAACGTGCCAGCGCCGCCTACCGCTTGACCATGCTCGAGATGAACCGCATGACTGAACAAACGCCCAGCGCGATTCGTCGGGTGGGCAGTTTGCGGATTGCCACCAGCCAGAGTGAACTCGAGGATTGCAGGCTGCAAATGGCTGCCATGCAAGAGGCTGGTTTGCCCGTGACGTGGTACTCAGGACTCGAGGGCGAAGGTTTGCTGATCGAAACCGACGGTGCGTTCAACCCATTGGCACGGTGTCGCTTGCTGGCAAGACAAGCCATTCAAGCTGGGGCGCAACTGTTTGAAAACTCCAGCGTGACCAGCCTTTCAGGAAACGAAGTTTGTACCCAAAATGCGGTCATTCGCTGTAAAAAAGTGATTGTCGCCGTGGACGGCAAACTCGAGATTTTATTGCCCGAATTGACGGGTCGTGTTCGGACGGCACGGCTTCAAATGATCGCCAGCGCCCCAACCAAGGAGGTGAGCTTGCCGCGCCCAGTCTATGCCCGTTGGGGTTACGAATACTGGCAGCAACTCCCCAACGGCAGCATCAGCTTGGGCGGTTTTCGTGACGCGGCACTCGAGCATGAATGGACGACAAACTCAGAGCCATCGCCACCAATTCAAGATTTACTCGAGCAATTCCTGCGCGAAAAAATTGGAGTCAACAATACTCCGATCACACACCGTTGGGCGGCAAGTGTCAGTTACTCGAGCAGCACCTTGCCAGTGTTGCAAGAAGTCCGCGAAAACCTCTGGGCGATAGGCGGTTACAGCGGCACGGGCAATGTGGTTGGGGCGGCACTCGGCAGAATCGTGGCTGAATTGGCGGTGCGCGGCTCGAGCGAGGACGCGGCGATCTTTTTAAATTAAGTCACTGCCGTTTTGATTTTATCCGAACTTTAAACTCGAGCGAGAATTCTTGGTTTGAAGATTTGTGAGGTATCTAAACATCTCAATTCAATGAGAACGCAAATAGTGATGCTAGACAATGAACAGTTGAATTGCTGTAAATGGATGAGAATTTTCTCTCATGGTTCTTAGACCAAAAAAAGTTTTGCTAATTTGACCAGAGGAAAACCAAAACCTTGGGTATTCTGAAAACGATTACGCAGTGTCTCGCTTTTATTTTTATTTCACACTGCTTTTGTCACTCGAGCCATTATTCATGACGAATTTAAACCAAACTGAATAATCCAAAAGTTACCTGCCGTCCAGCAACCCTGGAAGGTTGGAGGTTCAATGCGAAAATTAATGGCAATCCTCGCGCTCAGTGTCAGTCTCGCTTTGGCAGCACCAGGCAGCGTCGTCGTGCAATCTGGTGACACCCTCGGCGGCATCGCCGCCCGAAATGGCGTCAGCGTTCAGGCGCTGTTAAAAGCCAATGGATTAACTGCCACCAGCACCCTGAAAATTGGGCAAGTCCTGAAACTTCCAGGTGGCTCGAGCCAGCAAAAAACCGCCAGCATCACGGTGCAATCGGGTGACACGCTCGGATCAATTGCCAAACGATACGGCGTCAGTGTTGCCACGCTGAGGTCAATCAATGGACTATCAAGTGACAGTGTTTCGATAGGGCAGGTCTTAACCCTTTCGGGCGCGAGTGCCAAACCAAAACAATCCAGCTCGAGCAGCAGCACCACAGCAAAATCTGGAACGGTCACCGTGCAACCTGGCGACACCCTCGGTGAAATCGCCCAAGCCAACAACACCACCGTCGCCGCCTTAAAATCACTGAACAACCTCTCGAACAACGACCTGAAATTGGGACAAGTTCTAAAAATTTCTGGCTCGAGCGGTACAACCACAAAAAGCCCGAGCAACAGTGGCGTGTCGTCCACTGGCACGGTCACGGTCAAGGCGGGCGATACGCTCGGCGAGATCGCGCAAGCCAACAACATCAGCATTGGCAAGCTCAAAGCTTTAAATGGACTGACCAGCAATGACCTCAAGCTGGGTCAGGTGCTGAACATTTCTGGCTCGAGCAAGAGCACGACCTCAACGACTGATAAAACCACCACAAGCTCGACCAAGACCTCAAACGCCACGGTGACGGTCCAAGCGGGCGACAGCCTGAGCAAAATTGCGCAAGCCAACGGTACCACCATTGCCGCGCTGCGCAGCCTCAACAAGCTCTCGAGCGACGACCTCAAACTTGGACAGGTGTTGAAGGTTTCAAATGCCAAACCAGCAAACCCGAGTGACAAAACCACCGTTGCCAAAACGCCGAATGCACCTGCCAGCGTCAAAGTTCAAAAAGGCGATAGTTTAAGCAAAATTGCCAAACAATACAATCTCAGCATCGATACCTTGCGCAAACTCAACGACCTCAAATCCGACGATTTGACGCTGGGTCAAACCTTAATACTCAAAGCGCCCGTCGTTGCCAAAACCAACAAGCCTGTAAAGCCGTTCTCCAACACCACAAAAGCCAGCCCGACAAAACCAGGTAAAACAAACGCAACCAATCAAACCAAACCCGCAACCTCGAGCAAGCCAAATGCCACCAGCAAAGTAAGCTCGAGCACGACAACCAGCAAAACAACAAGTGCCAACAATAAACCGGTGGTGTCCAGTGCGAAAAAACCTGAAGTAAACAAGACCAATAAACCCGTCATCAATCAAAAACCAAATCCTGTCAAATCATCAATCTATCCACTCAAATCAACCACCGCACAAAATGCCTCAAAACCATCATCCGTTGCCCTCAAGCCAAAGCCAGTTCAATCGGTTTCAACCACCGTCAAACCAACACCTGCAAAACCCGTGGCTCAAGCTCCAAAACCTCAAACTACAAGTGCTCCAAAGCCCCAAATCTCAAGCCCCAAACCAACCCAGCCAAACATTGACACGCCAGCAAACAAACCCGTCATGAACGAGGCGACCGTTTCAGACGCCAACGCTCAAAATGGTTCTGTCACGACCAGTCAACAACCTGTTGCGGCGAGCGATGCCAGTAACCCCTCGAGCGTCTCGGGTCAAGCGGTGGTCGGTTCAACCAATGCTCAAAATGAGACGCCACTTCAGAACTTGCCGCCCATAGTGAACACGGATCAAAGCCAATCGGGTGTCGGTTCGGATGCCGATTACATCATTATCGAACCACAAAACTCGCTCGAGATTGTCGGTCAACGCACCGGTTCGGTTGTCTCGAGCACGCCAGCCAAACCGCCAACCAACACCACGCCGCAACAACTTGCCAAGTTTAACCGCGAACACCTGCTGTGGCCATTGCAGGGCGTTTTGACCAGTTATTACGGCTATCGCAGCCTTCGCATTGGACGTTCACACTTTCACACGGGCTTGGACATTGCCGCGCCCAGAGGCACGTCCGTGTACGCCGCACTTTCGGGACGGGTCGAACAAGCCGGCTGGAGTCGGGTCGGTTACGGCAACCTGGTCATCATTCGAGGCTGGGACGGAAGAATGTATTACTACGGTCACAACTCGAGGTTGCTGGTCAAAGCGGGGCAGTGGGTCAACCAAGGCACGATGATCTCCAAGGTTGGTTCGACAGGTTATGCCACGGGACCACACCTGCATTTTGAGATTCGGGTCGGTGGACACGCCCGCAACCCAATGGCGTACCTGCCGCGCAGCCAGGTGCAATTTGCCAGGTACGCCCCGAAACGCTGACAACCAAAAACCTGTGACGCTCGAGCCAATGTCTCGAGCGTTTTTTGATTCGGGTACAATGTCCACGTGAGCCAAACCATCATCAATCCGCCCAACCTGATGCCAGACCCACCAGGCGTTGCCAGAATGCTCGAGATTATTTTTCCAGGGAACACCAATTCGCTGGGTACGGCATTTGGCGGACATATTCTTAGCCTGATGGACAAAGCCGCCGCCTTTGCCGCAGGGCGCTACAGTTTGACGCCCGTCGTGACCGCTTCAATCGACAAAATCGATTTTCGGGTGCCGATCAAAAACGGTGACGCCCTCGAGTTGATCGCCTGCGTTGTTAGTGTTGGCAACACCAGTATGCGCGTTCGGGTGGACGTTTTCAAGGAAAATCGCGCCACCCGTGAACAGGTGCTGTGCACCACCGGACACATGGTCATGATCTCAATTGGCAATGACGGCAAGCCCTGCACGGTCAAACATCCAACATAATTCTCGAGTTACGTTAAAATAGCCGCATGGAACTCCCCCTGACCGAAATGGAAGTCCGCATCATTGGCACCTTGATGGAAAAACAAGTCACCACCCCAGACTTGTACCCCCTGAGCCTGAACAGCCTGACCAACGGCTGCAATCAAAAAACCTCTCGAGCGCCGATCAGCAATTATTCTGAGCGCGAACTCGAGAATGCCCTCGAGAAACTGGGGCACAAACGCCTGACCGCCTTCGGACGCGAACCTGGCGGGCGCACCCCAAAATACTCGCAGTACCTGGCTCGAGAACTTCGTTTTGAACCCCAGCACCATGCGTTGATGTGCGTGCTGATGCTGCGCGGACCGCAAACGATGGGCGAGTTACGCGCCAGAACCGATCAATTGCACAGATTTGACAGCCTCGAGGCGGTCGAGCAGGCACTCAATCAACTGACAACCTGGCTGACCGACCCGCTCGTGATCGAGCTGCCACGGCAGGCGGGCGAACGGGACAACCGCTGGACGCACATGCTCTGCGGAGCGCCGACGATGGCGGTTTTGAGCGAGCCACGGGTCAGCAGCGCCTCGGAGATGACGGCAAGGGTCGAGGCGCTCGAGTCTGAAATGCGGGACTTGCGGGAAGAAATCGAAAAATTGAAGGCGAGAGCGGTTTAAAAGCTCGAGTTTGTAATGTTCTTTCATTCTGGCTTGATAGACTCAAATTCCAATGGGTCTTCATATTTACGGCATTCGTCATCACGGTCCAGGCTCGAGCCGCAGCTTGGAACGCGCTCTGGAATCGCTGAAGCCCGATTGCATTCTGATCGAAGGTCCACCAGAGGCGAACGGCATCCTCTCGTTCGTCTCGAGCGCCCAGATGCGTCCTCCGGTGGCGATTCTGGTACACAACTCCGAAAATCCGTCGCTGGCAGCGTATTACCCTTTTGCGGCGTTCAGTCCAGAATGGGCTGCCATGAAATTCGGGGTCGCTCGAGGCTTGCCCGTGCGGTTCATGGATTTGCCGCAAGGACATCAGTTGCTCGAGCAGGAAGCACCGCCAGAAATCCAATTGCCTGAACTCGACCTCTCGAGCATCCCCGCCTCGACTGAAATCCCGATTCAAAACGATCCCTTGGGTTGGCTGGCACGCGCCGCAGGTTTTTCTGACGGCGAACGCTACTGGGAATATCTGGTCGAATCCAGAGGTGATGAAACCGACGTTTTCCCTGCCATTCTCGAGGCGATGACCGCACTGCGAACCGAGGCTTCAAACGCGCCAGATTTTGTGCTCGAGGTTCGGGAGGCGAGACGCGAGGCGTTCATGCGCCAAACCATCCGAGCCGCACAAAAAGAGGGATTTGAGAACATCGCGGTGGTTTGCGGCGCGTGGCACTCACCCGTTCTGGAGGTCTCGAGTGAAAATATTCCAACTGCCAAAGCCGATGCCGCGACCTTAAAGGACCTGCCCAAAGTCAAAGTATCTGCCACCTGGACGCCCTGGACGCACGGGCGATTGTCGCGCTCGAGCGGGTACGGCGCGGGTGTGGACTCGCCAGGCTGGTACGCGCATCTGTTCGAGCATTCTCAGTTTGGCGCCAGCCTCGTGACCACGCACTGGATGGCAAGCATCGCACGGTTGCTGCGTTCCGAAGGTCTTGATGCCTCGAGCGCCAGCGTGATCGAAGCGGTGAGACTTGTTGACACCATCTCGAGTTTGCGCGGCTTGCCGATGCCAGGGTTAACTGAACTTTCAGATGCGGCAAGGGCAGTGTTTTTGTCCGATTCCGAACTTCCAATGACCTTGATTCACGACCGTTTGATTGTCGGTGAAACCCTGGGTTCAGTGCCGCCAGAGGTGCCAACAGTACCACTTCAACGCGACCTCGAGGGTTTGCAAAAACGCTTGCGAATGCAACCTGAAGCCTCTGAGAAAACCCTCGAGCTGGACTTGCGAAAACAGGGTGATCTCGAGCGCTCGGTGTTGCTGCACCGTTTGAATTTGCTGGGCATCAACTGGGGAGAAATTCGTCACTCGAGCGGCTCGGGAACATTCAAAGAAACCTGGATTTTGCGCTGGCAACCCGAATTTGCGGTGCGGATCATTGAGATGGGCGCTCACGGGCAAAGTGTGCTCGAGGCGGCAACCGCCTATGCCAAGGAACTCTCTGACAAATCTCGAGCGTTACCAGATTTGACCGAACTGCTCGACTTGGTGCTGCTCGCCGTGTTGCCGAACGCCACCAGCCATTTGCTGGCAAGGCTCGAGGCAGAATCAGCCCTCTCGAGTGACGTGCCAGTGCTGATGGCAGCCATCCCGCCGCTCGCAAGAGTGCTGCGTTACTCCGATGTTCGTCAAACCGACTCGAGCGTGGTTGGTCATGTGGTCAGCGGTTTGATCACACGGGTCAGTGTCGGTTTGCCTGGCGCGAGCCTGAGTCTTTCCGACGAAGCCGCCGAACATCTTTTCAAACTCGTGCTCGAGGTGAATGCCGCCATTTCAACCATCAACATTCCAGCGCACCTCGAGACTTGGCTTGGAACACTCGAGGTCGTCTCGGGCAAATCTGGCATTCACGGTCTGATCGCCGGACGCGCCGTGAGGTTGCTGCTCGAGGCAAGGCGCTTGAATGCCAGTGACGCCGCCAAGCACCTGGGTTTTGCCGCCTCGAGCGCCAGTGACCCCGCCCAAGTTGGCGTCTGGGTTGAAGGGTTTTTGACGGGCAGCGGTCTGGTTTTACTTCACGACGACACACTCTGGGGTGTGCTCGAGCATTGGTTGATGGCTTTGACCGAAGAGCATTTCATTGCCATGCTGCCCTTGCTGCGCCGTACCTTCTCGAGTTTCGCTGCGCCCGAACGCCGCAGCATGGGCGAGAAAGCCAAACACGGTGAAACTCGAGTGGTCAGTGCCACAGATTTGGAAGTCAATGAAACTCGAGCCGCGTTGGTGCTGCCCCTGATCGCCAAAATGCTCGGACTCGAGATGCAAACTTGAAGGGTGTTTCTGTTGTTCCCTCTCAGCCCCGACCCATCTTGGTTTCAAGACGTACCTCTCTTGCCCTTGAAGCAGCACCTGTCTTGACCACATACGTGCACCTAACGAGCGTGGTCGCCAACGGGCTTGGGCGCTTCGGGCGAAACCGTTTCTCTCCGAGGAGAGAAGGGAGCGTAAGTCATTCGTTGAATGAGAACACAGAGATTTTAAGAAGTGACCATGCCCGAACGTGAGGTTTTTGTAGGGGTGAACCTTGTGTTCTCCCTTGATGAGGGTAGATTCTCCTATTTGCAAATGAATTCAAGTGCTGTTAGAGGTAAAATCATGAAATTGTTTGATCAAATTCCTGCGTCCTGGCAACCGTATCTCAAATCAGAATTCGGGCAACCTTACATTCAAAAACTCGAGGCGTTTCTGGAGGCTGAACGTGCCACCCAACAAGTCTTCCCACCTGCGGAAAATGTGTTCAGGGCGCTCGAGTTGACGCCGTTTGAAAACGTCAAAGTTGTGATTCTTGGGCAAGACCCGTACCACGACAACGGGCAGGCGCACGGACTGGCGTTCAGCGTCCAACCAGGCATCAAAGCGCCGCCAAGCCTGGTCAACATGTTCAAAGAACTTGAGACGGACTTGGGCATTCCAAGACCAAAAACGGGTTTCCTCGAGCCTTGGGCGCGTCAGGGCGTGTTGATGTTGAACGCGGTCTTGACGGTTCGGGCACACGCGGCGGGCAGCCATCAAAAGCAAGGTTGGGAAAAATTGACCGATGCGATCATCAAAGCCGTCTCGAGCCATAAAACAGGTGTGGTGTTTGTGCTCTGGGGCGCTTACGCGCACAAAAAAGCGGATTTGATTGACGCAAGTCGTCACACGGTTTTGAAAGCGGTGCATCCGTCGCCACTCTCGGCAAGAAACGGTTTTTTTGGTTCCAAACCATTCTCGAGCATCAACACGGCATTGATCGCGGCTGGAGAATCCGAAATCGATTGGAGACTCGAGTGATTGCGGAAACAGAGCGGCTCAGACGTTGGCGGCTTATTCTCGGTGGAGGAGACGCCGACGGCACGGGCTGCCAACTTCAGGGCGCGGATGCCAGACTCGACGGGGCGCTCGAGAATGTCTACATGACGCCCGAAGAAAAAGAGAAAAACCGTTTGAACGTCGGCAAGGGTGCGAGCCGCCCTAACGTGGCGCGTTGGTTGGGCGACATCCGCGAATTCTTCCCAAGTTCGGTGGTGCGCGTGATGCAGCAAGATGCGCTCGAGCGACTTGGTTTAAAACAGATGTTGCTCGAGCCTGAAATGATGGAGGCGGTGCAGCCCGACGTGCATCTGGTGGCAACGTTGCTGTCTTTAAAATCCTTACTGAAAGGCAAAGCTCGAGACACCGCGCGGGTGGTGGTGCGCAAGGTCGTGGACGAACTCGAGCGAAAACTTGCCAACCCTACGCGCCAAGCGGTCATGGGTAGCCTCAACCGTGCCGCCAGAAACAACCGCCCGAAGCACAACGAGATCGACTGGAATTTGACGATTCGCGCCAACCTCAAGCATTACCAAGCCGAGTACCGCACGATTGTTCCAGAGCGGCGCATCGGTTACGGGCGCAAACGCTCGGCACTGCGCGACATTATTTTGTGTGTCGATCAGAGCGGTTCGATGGCGAGCAGTGTGGTCTACGCCGGAATTTTTGGTGCGGTGCTCGCCAGTATGCCAGCACTCAGAACCAAAGTGGTCGTCTATGACACCAGCGTGGTCGATTTGACCGATCAACTTTCCGATCCAGTCGAAGTGCTGTTCGGCACACAACTCGGCGGCGGCAACGACACCCCGCTCGCGCTGCGCTACTGCCAGACCTTGCTCGAGCGACCCCAGGACACGGTTTTTGTGCTGATCTCGGATTTGTACGAGGGTTATGGCAGCGCGGAAATGCTCGAGCGTTTAAAAGGTTTTGTTGCCAGTGGCGTGCAGGTGATTACGCTTCTGGCGCTCTCCGATGATGGTCGCCCAAGTTTTGACCAGCAGAACGCGGCGGCGATGGCTGCGATGGGCATTCCGGTATTTGCCTGCACGCCAGACAAATTTCCTGACCTGATGGCGGCGGCAATCAACCGCGCCGATATTGGGCAGTGGGCAGCGGGTCAAGAGATTGTCACGGCTCGAGCTTAAATCTCGAGTGATGGTATTCAAGAATGTGTTGGTGGATGACAACCTGCTTTATGTAATGCTCGACGTAAATTGACCAAACCCAAACGATTCAGCTTGAGACAAGCGACGGTGGCTCGCCCACTGGCGCTGATTCCTGAGATTTGCGAGAAATTTTCAATCCAAGAAAAGTGTCTTGACCACACATCCAAACGTGGATGAAACAAACTGACTTCTTCGCCTGTAATGGGGTCAATAGCTGTTGTTGCCGTAAATTTGCGATTGTTGCAAGCTTGGCACGAAAGCGCCAGATTATCAAAGTAGTCAGAACCGCCGAAAGCTCAAGCAATGATGTGTTCAACAGAAAAATCATCGTGTGAAAATTCACTCTGAGACAGGCAATATTCGCAGCAGCCGCGTGCTCGTTTGTGAACCGCCCGTTTGATACTGGTTTTCATGCACCAACAACAACCGGTGCCAGACCAAGTTCGGCGCATAAACTGTGAACATCCTGCTTTCGCAAGGTTGCCAGTTGCACCAGCGCTTCGATTCGTCCAGCATTTTGCAACTCGAGTTCATCGGAGAGTTCGATCAAGTCAGTCAGTTCGTTTGAGGTGATTGTCGCGGCTTGCCGTTTTGCGATCAATTCGCGGTAATGCGTCCAAAAAGTTTCGGTTTGACCTTGTAAAATTCGTTGCAACAACGCAGTTTCGTCATTGCTCAGCAATCTCGAGCGAATGTCTTCGAGAAGCCAGCGTTCTGGTGTTACACCTTGCTGCGCGGCAAGAACCCGTATCTGAGTTTCGAGTTCGACATCAAGTTGCAGTGTCAGTGACATGATGAGCATCATACTCGAGAATGTTTCAATTGAAATAAGCTTTTGTATCACTGTGAGCCAAACCAAATCTCTGAAGTTTGACTTAAATCAACCTTTCAAGTTATGCTCTTAACAGAATGAAAAAACTGGTTCCGATTCTGCCGTCCAAAAACATTCCTGAATCGCTCGAGTTTTACCGACGAGTGTACGGGTTTGACAGCGCCTGGGCTTGGACAAAATCTGGACAGCAAGTCACAGATTTCTCGAACGTGGATGCCAAAGATATCGGTTACGGCGGTTTGAGCGAGCCGTTGATCGTTCACTTCTGGATTTGCGAAGAAAAACACGTGCTCGAGAGTGCCGGACTTCGGATCGAAGTCCAAGACATCAACGCCATGTATGCAAGCTGCCAAGCCGCAAATTGCGTGCATCCCAACGCTCCGCTCGAGGTTAAACCTTGGGGTTCAAAAGAATTTGGCACGCTCGACCCAAGCGGCGTGCTGGTCACGATTTTTCAATGAATGGATTAAGGGGTGAACCATGAAGCTCGACATGATCGGTATAATCGTCGAAAACACCGCCCTCAGCCTCGAGTTTTACAGAAAACTGGGTTGGAAGATTCCAGAAGTTGCAGAGGGTGAAAACCATGTCGAGATCACGCTCAGCAATGGTTTGCGGTTCGCCTGGGATGAACTTTCCATGGTGCAAAGCTTTGACCCCGAAGCCAAAATTTCTGAACAGTATGTTGGCGCGTTTTTGTGTGACAGTCCAAGCGATGTGGATGCCAAATACCTCGAGATCACCAGTGCTGGATGTGTCGGGCATAAAGCTCCGTGGGACGCATTTTGGGGGCAGCGGTACGCGATTCTCAAAGACCCCGACGGTCATAAACTCGATTTGTTCGCGCCGTTGTAACCTGAAACCATGCTGAAACTTTCAACCATCATCGTGAACAAGCCCCGAGCTGAAATTCTCGAGCATTTTCCTGATTTGCAAATTTCGAGCCAGGGTGAATTCAGTCGCGTGCAAATGCCCGAGCCGCAACAGTTTACCGAAGTTTGGTACGCCGACCTCGAGTCACCAATCCCCAAATTTGCGACTGAAATCTCGCACAAATTGCAATGCGCCACTTTGGGCATCATCAACTGGGACGATGATCTGCTACGCATCTGGGCGTTCTCTGGCGGCGAATTCGTCACGACTTACGACTCAAACCCGTCTTACGCCACCTGCACCATCACGCCGCCGGAACTCGAGCCTGACACGGGCGAAAAACTGGCAACACTGTTCAATGTGCCACAAAAAGCTGAGCCAGTCCGAAAATTATTGACCCGCAAAAAAGGTTTTGGCTTCATCAATGAAACCCAGCGCCTCGAGCAATTGTTGGCGCTGCTCGAGATTCCGTGAAGATATTGACGCCAAAGCAAATCCATGCCGCCCGAGCCGCACGGCAATTTTTGACGCCCTCAACCCGTGGCAGTTCGGATTCGGATTACCTCGAGATTGTCAGGGCACTCGCGCCGATGCGTCCACCGAGTTACGAATTTCCTGGCACACCAGTTTGCCTGCACGACCGTCATATCCCATCTGATGGCGGAAACGAAAAAACGGTGGCTGAACGCGTTCGGCGTGGAGGTCGGGTGGTCAAAAGCCGTTTTCAGCACGGCAATGTCGGCTATGTTCCTACTGACGAAATGCCGCTTTTTACTGGCGCATTCAAAAAATTCAAAAGTTTAAGTTGGGACGATTCTGCCGTGCTCGAGACACTACAGCGCGAAGGTCCGTTGCAGAAAAAAGACCTGGGCGAGATGAGTGGCGTGAAGGGCAAAACCCTGACGGCGGCGCTGCAAAACTTGCAAGCCAATTTTCTGGCGTTCGAGCAGCAGCTCGAGACGGAATGGGACAATCCTTGGGGAGCCATCGAAACCGAGCATCCAGAGTGGCTCGAGGGCGTGCCAGGGCAATTTGAGGCACGACTCGAGGTTATAAAACGTTTCACCCACGCACACATCTTCTCGAGTGCGCAAGAGGTCAAAGACTGGTCTGGTTTCACGGGCAAAGATGTGACGGTTTTGCTCGAGGAACTTGTTGTACTTGGGCATCTTGAGAAAGCGCTTGTTGAAGGCTGGGGAGAACATTACCTCAGCACCGATTTTGAAGATGCTCCGCTCGAGCCTCACGTGGCAATACTTGATTCTGGTGATTTTCTGGCAACGGCGCAAGTCTCGTATCTGAAAGCGGTTTACCCAAAAATGCCCGTGCTCAAATATATTTTGATCGACGGTGAAATTTGTGGTCTGGTTGAGGGGCGGTGGGGGATTAACCCGTTTGATGTGACCGATGTTCACGTGCCAGAACACGCTCGAGAGGGGGCATTGAGGCTCGAGATCATTGAAAAGTTAAGGCGGCATTTTCCGTTTCCCGCACAGCGAATTCAAAAATTTGCAGGCGTTGTGCTTGACGGTGTTAAGCTCGAGCCATGAACATGATCAACATTCCTTTCGGCACGACCGACTGGGCAAGCATCGAACGCACCGAACACGCGGGAATCACAGGCACGGCGTACTGGCGAACTCGAGATTTTGCGGGCATTCGGGTGCGGATGGTGGAATATACGGCGGGTTATCTTGCCGACCACTGGTGCAGCAAGGGGCATGTTTTGCTGTGCTTAACGGGCGAACTGCTGACCGAACTCGAGGATGGTCGCGTGTTTATCTTAAAACCTGGCATGAGTTACCAGGTCGCGGACAACGCCGAGGCGCACCGCTCGAGCGCCAAAGTGGACACCAAACTTTTCATCGTGGATTGAGGTTAAACTCGAGGTATGCGTTCTGAATTTCGTTCCAGGTTGCTCGAGGCAGCCAATCATTTTGGTACTCCGCTTTACGCTTACGACTGGGTTGTGATTCAGTCTCAACTCGAGCGAATCCGTGTGGCGTTTGGTGATGCAAAGATTTTTTACGCCATGAAAGCCAATCCAAATTTGGGTATTTTAAAGCGTTTGAATGCGCTGGATGTTGGCTTCGAGGCGGTGTCTGGCGGCGAGTTTGAACGGGCGTTGCTGTCTGGCGCTCGTGCCGATCAGATTGTGCTCAATGGTCCTGGGAAACTCGATTTGGATTACGTTCGGGCTGGCGAGGTTGGCGCGAATATCATTTTGGATGCGGTGGACGAGTTCGCTCGAGTGGCGCGGTTTGCGCCCGGTTCGCAGGTTTTGATTCGGGTCAATCCTGGGCTTCAAGTTTCCACACACGACCACCTTGCCACAGGCAATGCCAGCAGCAAGTTTGGGGTGAGGCTCGAGGATGTGCCGAATGCGGTCAGACTTGCCGAAAAATCCGGTTTAAAAGTGATTGGTTTGCACATGCACATCGGCTCGAGCATCGAAGACCCACACGATTACGCCGATGCGCTCGAGCGAATGGCAGAACTTGCCAAAATCATTGGCGCTCGAGAGGTCTTTGACATGGGCGGCGGTTTCGGTCTGGAGTTTGACCTTGTGCCGCTCGCCAAATTGGCTCGGGAGGCTGCCGCAAGTTTTGGGGCTAAAGAACTATGGCTCGAGCCTGGACGCTGGCTTGTGGCGCAAGCTGGGGTGCTCCTGACGCAGGTGCTCGGGCGCAAACAGACCGAGCGAAACTTTGCGGTGGTCGATGCAGGCATGAGCGAACTGATTCGCCCAATGTTGTACGGCGCGGTTCACGGTGTCGAATCGCTCGACGGCACTGGGAATCTCGAGACGCTGGACATTGCGGGTCCAGCCTGTGAAAGCGGTGACATTCTGGCGAGGGATGTCAGGCTTCCCGAACCCAAAGTCGGCGATCTGCTGGCGGTTTTAAACGCTGGGGCTTACGCGGGCAGCATGGCGAGCAATTATTTGACCCGTTCCAGACCCGCCGAAGTCATGCTCGAGAACAACCAATTCGTGCAACTTCGTCGCCGCGACACGCTTCAAGAGATGCTGAGAGCCGAACTCGAGCCGCTGGATTAAAATGTCAGGGCTGCCGAATGGCAACGCCCAAACGCGCCATTTTCCGATCAAAACTGAGCACTTCATCATTGTTGACTCGAGCCAATTCGCAGATCAAAACATCTGGGAAATCAAGGTTGCTTGCTGGATAAAGCCTCAACGCGTTTGAAATTGCGGTTGCGTCAATCACCTCAAAACAACTGGCGCTCAAAATCAATGCCAGTTCTTGTGCAGCTTGAATGACATCGTATTGGTAATAATTTCCTTCCAGCACGAACATTACTTCGCAGACATGGGCTGGGTGAACAAAAACTGGCTGGCTTACTTGGCTTAAAAATTGCACAACGGCTTGGTATTGGGCTGTGGGACTTTTGGTGATCAGTCGCACAAGGATATTGGTATCAGCCCACTTCAAACGCGCCCTCGGGTATGTCGTAGTTTGGCACTTCGCTTTTCAGCGTCAAGCAGTTGTTCAAAAGAGTCAAATTCGTTGTTGGGTTGACGCCCTTGGATTTTGCTGAGGACTTCTGTTAAGTTGCGTTTTGGCAGAAGTTGCAAATTTAACTTGCCATTGTCCAAAGAGAAAATCACATCATCGCCCTCGCGCCAGTCGAGGGTTTCGCGTAAGGTTTTGGGAATCACGATTTGCCCTTTGCTGCTAATCTTTGAACGTTCCATAACAACATCTTACTTTCACTGTGAAGTAAGAATCAAGGGTATTTTAGGCAAATTTGTGAAATTAAGCCAGCAATTCGCGCAGAAATTTGACACTCGAGCGGACTTCATCCGCGCTTCCGTTAATCTCGAGGTTGATCGTCCCCGAGAAATTCTTCAGAAATTCACGCATGTCTTGCCACGGAATGCTGCCCGTGCCGAGCACATGATGGGCGTCGCTCGTGCCGTCATTGTCTTGCAAGTGAAAGTGTTGCAGATTCGAGAGTCCGTGCAGGTATTCCTCGAGCCGTTTCAAACCGTTTTCGATGCCGCCACTTGAGCTGCCATCGCTGACTTCGGTGGTGCAACCTTCAACCAGCGCGTGACCGACATCAAGGCAATTTCCAAAGTGCTCGCCCGCTTTTTGGGTCAACGCCTCGAGTTCACCGACGCCGCGCAAGAGATCGTAACCATCGAGCGCCAGATTCTCGAGCATCACAGGAATAAGCGGCAGCATTTCAGTCAAGCTCTGCTCGAGTTTTTGTGCCGCAAATTGCTTCATCAGTGGGTGGCGCAATGGAATCAAACCCGAATGCAGCACGCCAAGCATCGCGCCAATCTCAGCCGCGTACTCGAGTCCTCGATTGGTTCGAGCGACCGAATTTTCGCGCACGCCAGGCATCAGGCTGGCAATGTTCAAATCGACGTAACTGAGATGCACCGTCGTGCCAATGCCCGTGGCTCGAGTCAGTTCTTTGACTTTTTGCACGCTTTGAATCGATGGCAGAATCTCAAACGCATCAAATGAAAGCTCGACAAATTGCAACTCGAGTTCGCTGGCAAGTTTGAACGCCTCATCCAGGTCAAGAATTTGCGCGTTGAGCGGTGTAAAACCAAGTTTCATGGTATCCCTACTGGCTCGCCAAGGAACGCTTTTGGGCTTCCTCGAGCACCGTTTTTACGTCCTCCCGCCCTTTGAGAGCCTTCTCCATTGCCTGCTCGAGAAAGACCTTCCAGGCGGCATAACCAGGAACCCTTGGGCGCGAGACAGCCTCGTCAAATTGCTCGAAGGCGGTTTTGCGGTATGGGTTTTCCTTGTACCAATCCTCGAGTGATTTAAGCACGCTGCGCCGCACGGGGACGTAATAACTGGCTTTGGTCCAGGCGACGATGCTCTCAACCTTCATCAAATATTTCCAGAATTCGTAAGCGCCGGTCTGTTCGTCGTTGCTCGAGTTTTTCATGACGACCAGTTGCGCCCCGCCAAACGGGACGATGGTGCGTGTACCTTTGGGTAAGGGCGCTGCGCCCAGTTCAAACGCCACGCTGTAGGGCAGTATGTCGGGCCAGTTGGCGATGCTGGCAATTGCCATGTAGGCTTTGGTGCGAACAAAATCGAGAATCGCAAATTGAGCCTCGCCCAGGGATCGCGGCACGGCGTTGCCCGATTTCACCAGGTCTTGCAAAAATTGTAGCGCCTCGATCACCTCCTTGCTGGTGAAGTTCGGTTTGCCGTCGCTGGTCACGACATTTCCGCCCCTCGAGAGGACCATCTGTTCAAATTGCCAACTGTCGGCGATGGCAATAAATCCCTTGCTGGTGCGGCTGGTCAAGGCTCTGGCAACGCTCGCAAACTCGGTCCAAGTGGTCGGTGGTTTCAAGCCCTTGGCGCGAAATTGATTGGCGTTGTAAAACAAAACGGGTGTGCTCGAGTTCCAGGGCAAGCCGAATCGTTTTCCGTCATACAGCCCGTAATTCCATAAGGCGGGGAAGAAATCTTTGGTGAACGCTGGGTCAAGGGTTTTATCGAACCTCGAGAGGTCTGCCAGCGTGTCCTTTTCGGCAAGGTTTGGAAACACGCCAATCTCGGCTTGAAACATGACAGGCGTGTTTTTGGCATTGATTGCCGCCACTATTTTGGTGTTTGCGGTTGGGTAATCGCCAACCATGCTCGGCACGACCTCAAACTTATCCTGAGACTTGTTGAAGCCGTCCACCAGTGCATTGACCGCTTTTTCACCGCCATTCATCGAATGCCAGAAGCTGATTTTGGTCTTGACATTTTGCGCGTGACTGGCAAACCAGACGCTCGAGATTCCTGCCAGTGCCGCAAATGCGATCAATGCTTTTTTCATGGGTTTCTCCTGTCGTGATTGTTACAGTTTAGCTTGTATTAGAGGCTCGAGATTGCTTAACAATTCTTGAGTTTTGAGAGTTGAATTGGCGCTCGGATTTTGCCAATTGCTATTCGCCTATTTCAGTCCACCTTCGATCACTCGAGTCACGCGGCGTTCAAACAGGGCGTACAAGACCAGAATCGGCAGGCTGGTCAGCATGGCGGCGGCACCCAATGCGCCCCAATTGTTCGGGTCTTTTTGCAGCATTTCGGTCAATGCCACCTGGACGGTTGCCCAATTTTTGTCGTTCAAAACTATTTTCGGATACAGAACCAGATTCCAGTGTGCCGCAAATGCCAGCACGCTCGCCGCCGTCATTTCGGGACGAAGCAGCGGCGCAATGACTTTGGTGATAATTTGCAGATTGGTTGCGCCGTCCAGTTTGGCGGCTTCGACGTAAGCCCAGGGTAATTTCACCACACCGCCATAAAGCAAAAAAACCGTGAATGGACTTGCCAGAAAGGGCAGCACCAAAGCCAGTGGGTTGTTGAGCAAATTCAAGTCCTTCAACAAGCCGTAAAGCGGCACGAGCAGCAATTCGGCTGGCACGCTGAGCAAGAACAAATACAGCGGCAAGACATTGGTTCCCGCCCGAATGGCAAACGCAGCAGGCAGTGCAATCAAAACTTGCAAGCCAGCCACGATGCTCGAGAGCAGAAGACTCAATAACAGTGGGCGGATCAGTTCTTTGAAGGGAAGCTCGAGGTAATTTTGAAAGGTGAAACCCACAGGAATGGTGACATCGGGTTTGAACAGTGCTTCTTTGGGAATGAAAGAGCTGTACGCCAGCCAGATAATCGGCAGCAGCACGAACACCACCATCAATCCGACCACAATTCGACCAAACCAAGTGCCTTTTGGTGGCGACCCAGCCTGAACTTTTTCTCGAGCTTCTGGCTTGAGACTCGGAATCATAAGTCACTCTTTAAAGCTCGAGCTTGAAACGCTGAAAACGTGAATGCGAGTGCCAGAATCAGCACGCTGAGGGCAGCGCCGTAACCGAGGTTTGGGGCGGTGCCAAAGGCGGTTTCGTAAATCAGATAGCCGACCACTCGGGTTGAGCCGAACGGTCCACCTTGGGTTAACAACAGCACAGCCGTATAACTTTGAATGGCGTACAAACTGCCAACCACCGCCAAAAATACGATGCTTGGACGAAGCAAAGGCAGCACGATTCCGAAACGCAATTGGTTCTCGGTTGCGCCGTCAACCCGAGCCGCCTCGAAAACTTCGGTCGGGATGCTCTTTAAACCCGCGCTGACGATCAATGTCCCGTAACCGACGTTTTGCCAGATCGTGAACAGCACAATCAACGCCACGCCAGCCCAGCCTTTGTCGTGCCAGGGCAGGCGCAAAAATCCGCCCGTCAGCGTTGCCAGCATTCCGTAATCGGGTTCGTAAAGCGTGTACCAACCTATCGCACTCGCGCCTATCGTCCACAGACTCGGCAAGAACAAAATCGCTTTGACCAGCCGCTCTAAGCGTGTTCCCTCGAGTTCGATGGCACACAGGGTTGCGAGTCCAACAAACAGCGGCAGGGTGCACAAACCAAAAATGAGGGTCAGCAGCAAACTGCGTCCAACGTTGGGGTCAGCCAGCATTCGGGCGTAATTGTGAAACCCCGCAAAGCCCTCGTAAACAATCGAGTATTTTTGAGTTGACATTTGAAAGACTTGAATCAATGGATAGGCGATAAACAGCAGTAATGCCAGCAAGGACGGAATCACGCCCCACCAGGCGGGTGCGAGGCGAAAACGTGGTTCTTTTGGTTTTGGGGAATCTGAAATCACAAATCAACATCACAGTTGCGGCTGGTCGTTCGGGTTTTCTTAAAGTAAGAATCGAACACCTGTGAAGGCGTTGAACACGCCCACCGTGTTCCAGGTGAAACCCGCCTCGAGCGAGAAGGCATCGAAGTAATAACGCAAGCCAAGGTTGATGTCAAAACTGTAAACGAAGGCATTGGCAACTGGTCGCACGTAATTTCCGAGGCTGATCAAACTCAAAGAAAACGTCGCATGGAACGGCTCGAGGTTGAGGTCTGCCATGGGACCGAGCGCGAAATGAAAACCGAGTCCGCCGGGTTGAATCTTGAAACTGATGTCCGCCCAAGCGCCGACCGCTATCGGTAAGTTGCTGCCGAGCGAGTTGAAAATGACCACGTTGATGCCAGTTCCAAATCCAAATGACACCCCGTTGCGGCTGGTGTCGCTCGAGGATTGCGAACCGATGGTGATTTTTGGGGTGATGGCAATGTCGAGCGGGAAGCCTCCCAGGTCGAGCGGTGTCTCGTAACCCAGCGTGACGCCGATGATGCGCGGGTCCAGAAATTGATAACCGAACGTCACCGAGATGGCGCTTTCGGTGGCGATGGCAACGGGCGCGGTTTGGGCGTGTGCACTACCCACAGCAAAAATTCCCAGAAACGATACCAGGATGCTCAAAACTCGAGTGAAGCGGATTGATTTCATTGGTCCTCCTTGAAAACTGAAATCAGTATACGGCTCGAGTTGTATGGAAAGCATCAAGAACTGGCTCTGAGAATCAAATGAGTTGTTCTCACGCGTTTGAGATGTTTTGAACTTAAATTTTTCTAAAGTGATTTGACACCATGGTTAACCATGGACTTTGGGAGGTATCAAGTGAAACGACTGCTTTGGATGGCTGGTTTGATGATGCTCTTTGCCTGCAACGATCAGGCAAAACTCCCAATTTCTCACAACGAATCTGGAGTCCTGGGGAACCTCGAGTTTCAATTGGATTCGGCTGGAACGTCCACAGCCAGTTTTAAACCTCGAGCCACGCTGACCGATTCGGCGGCAACCTTCACCTCGACGGCGTTCAGCGTGACGGATGCCAGCGGGATTCGCTTTTTTAACGCGACTTTTAGCGTCAAGAACAACACGGCAAGCAATTTTAAAAACCTGTCCCTGGTGATGTACGACCAGAGCGCTCTAAGCCTTCAAGGTACTGCCATCAAAGAACTGCAAACGTTTTCTGGCGCGGCAATCACCGATGCGGCAGTCATCAACCGCATCAAACCCACCCACGCCATGGGTACAGCCACAACCATTGACGTGACTCGAGCTGATTTTCAAGCCTTTGATTCTGCTCAGGTCACTCAGATTCAAACCGACGCCCGAGCGCTGGGGGTCATCACCAGCACCGACCAAATCCTCGAATACGGTTTTGTTGCCCGCAATGGCAATGCTCGAGGGATTGCGGCGGGAGCAACGGGCAGCATCACCTTGGCGTTTCGAGTTCCCAAAACAGGAATTGCGACCGAGCCGTACCGTTTTAAAGTGACCGCCGTGATTTTTGACGCGCCAACCACGGTTGTCACCCGCTCTCGAGAGGAAACCGCCAGCAGCGCCGCCGCTCGAGCCAGCAGTATCACAGACCGTTCAAACCCAACTGAGGTGGTTCTGGTTGGCACTGACACGCAAACTGCAACTTGCACCAACTGCACGGTCACCCGCCGAACCAATGCCAAAATCTCGAGTTTGAGTCAAAATTTGCTCGATGACCCAAGCACTTTGGGCTTTGATGTCGAAACCGTCAAAACGGGTTTGGGTGTCCCCTGGAGCCTCAATTTTGCACCCGACGGCACGTTGTATTTTACCGAACGCGCCGGTAACGGTGGCAAGGTCGCCATCAAAAAATTAAATCCAAGTACGGGCACGGTCAGTGACATCATCGATTCGGGCAGCTCGAGCGTCCGTGCCGACGGTGAGGGCGGTGTACTCGGCATGGACCTCGACCCGAACTTCTCGAGCAATAACAATGTTTACATCTGCTATTCGTACTTTGTTGGCAATGTTGTCGCCGACAACAACCGCCGCAATCGTGTCTCGAGGTTCACGATTTCTGGAGCAAACTTGACTGGCGAAACCATTTTGTTCGACAACATGCTCGGCTGGTCAAATCACAACGGTTGCCGTGTGGCAAACGGTCCAGATTCCAAATTGTACTTCAGCATTGGCGATGCTGCCGATTATGCCCCAGGTCCAATCAAAGCCCAAGACCCCAGTACCCTGGCGGGCAAGATTTTTCGCATCAATTATGACGGTTCAATTCCGACCGACAATCCTTATTTTGGCACGCTGAGCGGCTCGGCTCGAGCCTTGTGGACTTTTGGGCACCGCAACCCACAAGGGCTGGCGTTCCAACCAGGCACCGATGCACTCTGGTCAAGTGAACACGGGCAGAACACGCGTGACGAACTGAATTTGATTTTGAAGGGCAAAAATTACGGCTGGCCCAGTTGCGTTGGCACGCAAAGCCTCAACTCGCCGTTAAATGTGCCCCAAGATGGAACCACCTACAACTGTGCCGCCACAGCCAATCTGACCGCCAGCAATTACCAAATTGCCATCAAAGAATACCAATCTGGCTTCACCCTGGCGACCAGCGATATTGCCTTTGTGACCTCGCCATTGTTTCCAGAATGGAACGGCAATTTGCTGATGAACACGCTCAAAGCCAATCAGATGTACCGGATCACCCTGAGCGGCTCGAGCGTTGCCAGCGATCAAGTCATCATCAACACGGGTTACGGACGACTGCGCGATGTGACGGTTTCGCCTGACGGGTTGATTTACTTCTCGAGTGATGACGGCAAGATTTTCAGGATGGTTCCTAAATAAATTGAACCACTCGTTACCAGATTTTTGAGAAGGTTTTGAAACCGAATCTCGAGGTCAAATCTTTGACTTACCATACCAATCAAAACCGTGAAAACCTCAAACGCGGCGACTCGAGTTTGCGCCTGTGGTTGCTCGAGAGTGACAGTGATTGAAGCTGTGAACGCAGCTTGGTATCATCAAATGACGTGGTGCAGAGTTTGAATCTCGACTGATATGGGATTGCGCAGCGTAACTTTGAACGCAGTTAAAACGTCTTCGCAATGACTTAGCCTCGGGACAATCGACTCTTAACTAAAGTTAAAACTTACGTCTGCAAGGGTATTTTCTCGAGTTTGTGACAGTATTGTGTTTCGGTTTACAGCAAAACCTTTTAATGCTATTATGAACTGTTGCTCTCGACACGGCTTTACTTAAACGTCGCCAACTCGAGAGGCGCAAGTCTTAGGAGGACTTTAGGAATGGAAGACTCGGTCATTCAGAATCAGACCGCTGAGGCGGTCAACACTCAAGCCGCACCTGCGGCACCCGTAGCCGCTTCAGCTCCCGCCGAAACGGAATATCCCGCCATGACCATGGAGGATGTACTCGCATCAGAAGAGGATCGCGTCAGCGAACTCAACCGAGGCGATGTCGTCACCGGAACGGTCGTGTTTGTAGGAAGCGAAGGCGTGGCACTCGATGTCGGCGCGAAGATCGAGGGAACAATCCCGCTGAATCAACTCAGCGAAGAACCCTTGACACTCGAGCAAGCCCAAGAGCAATTCAAACCAGGCGACAAGATCGATGCTTACGTGGTTCGTTCTGACATGCAGAACGGCGTGATTATCTTATCCAAAAAGCGTGCCGAGCAGGACAAAGGCTGGCGCAAGCTTCAAGCCGTATTTGAAAACAACGAAAACATCACGGTTCACATTGACGAAAAAGTCAAAGGTGGTCTTGTGGCAAATATCGAAGGCGTCCGCGCTTTCTTGCCCGCAAGCCAGCTCGATGTGCGCCGCGTCAACGAACTCGATCCTTACGTTGGGCATCCTTTGGATGTCCGTCTGATCGAACTCAACCGCAAGCGCAATCGCGTGATTATTTCGCGCCGCAGCATCATCGAAGAGCAAAAGAACAAAGCCAAAACCGAAACCCTGGATCGTCTTGCCCCAGGCACGATTCTCGAGGGTGCAGTCGTCGAAATCACCGATTTCGGTGTCTTCGTCAACCTTGGCGGCGTTGACGGTCTGGTTCACCGCTCTGAGCTGACCTACGCACGCTTCAACCATCCAAAAGAGGTTGTGAAACTTGGCGAGCACGTCAAAGTCCAAGTTATCGACGTGGACGGCGAACGTGACCGCATCAACCTTTCCATGAAAGCGCTATCATCAGACCCTTGGCAAGCCGCCGTCGAGAAGTACGCGATTGGGCAGCGCGTTAAAGGTAAAGTCACCAACCTCACGAACTTCGGTGCGTTCGTCGAAATCGAATCTGGACTCGAGGGTCTGATTCACGTTTCAGAACTTTCCTGGACCAAACGCGTGCGTCACCCCAACGAAGTCCTCAAGGAAGGCGACGAGGTCGAAGCCGTCATCTTGCGCATGGACTCCAAAGACCGGCGCATCAGTCTTGGCTTGCGTCAAACCACTCCCGACCCTTGGAGTGCATTGCCAGCCAAGTATCCACCAGGAACACCAGTCAGCGGCAAAGTCACAGGCTTAACCGATTTCGGCGTGTTCATGGAAATCGAAGAGGGCATCGAAGGCTTGATTCACATCTCCGAACTGGCGCACGAGCGCGTCACCAACCCGAGCGATCTGTTCAAAAAAGGTGACGACATTGAAGCCGTGGTTCTGAACATTGACCCCGTTGATCAACGTGCCAGCCTGTCACGCAAACGTACCCTTCCAGGCGGACCACCCGTCCGCGAAGAGGGCGCATCAGGCAGCACCGGCGCGAACATCCCAAGCGGACCAAGCCGAGCAGAGCGCTTTGGTACACGCGAGGGCGGCGCGAACCGTTACGGCGGCGGCGGCAACCGAGGCAACCAACAAGGTGGCGGCAAAGGTGGACGTGGCGGATACGACTATGACTACTCGAGCAGCAACAACAACAGCGCCAACGCCGACGCGGGCGGCGGTAAAGTCACCACCAAACTCGGTGACGTGTACGCAGACCTGTTCGCCCAATTTGGCATCGGTGGCAGCAAGAAAGACGAACTCAAAACCGAAGAGAAAGTCGTTTCCAGCGCACCCGCAGCACCAGTCGAAGCACCCGCAGTTGTCCAAGCACCACCAGTTGCAGCAGAAACAGAAAGCTCGAGCGAAACCAGCGAAAGCTAAACTCTAGATACAAGACAAAAAGTAAAGGGCGATCCGAAAGGGTCGCTCTTTTAATATGAGCGTGGTGTTCGAGTGATATTGTTATCTCATTTCTTGCACTTATGTACCAGACGCATAATCTTGCATAGCCGCTCGTAAATACGGTTCAAGTTCAAACGATTCACGCTCCAGAACAACCCACTCCAACACCGCAAACAACGATCTTCGCACCTCGAGCGCTAACGCTTGCCAATCAGGTAAAACACTTCGATCTACCCTCGAAATACTGGTCAACACAAATGCCAGAAACGACAGCAGTAAGAACCGAATCGTTCCCAACAACGTTCGTTGACCGAATTGATCTAAACCAAACCTGGATTTCATGACCTTAAAAAACCCTTCTATCGCCCACCTCGCTCGTCCCCAAGTGATAATCGTCAAACCATCCCCGGCTTTTGTACTGACCACGTAACGCCATTCAAATTCCCCACCATGAAGCTCGAGTTTGAACCAACTCACCCAGACTGGAACACGGCACTTGTTGAGGAAGACCATTGCCCCACGATGGCTGAGTTCGCTCAGTTTGAACCCTTGTTCAGTGGTTCGATCACACGTCATCCCTGTAACCGCGTGAATGTCGTGCGTCACACAAGTTTCAATGAATTTGGTTGTTCCAAAAGCAGTATCGGCTAAAGCCCGTATTTTAAAACGCTCGGGTAAAGATCGTTGCAGCTTTTTGAGTAATGCCAGGGCTAATTGCGTCAGGGTTGCTTTGCCTTTGCCTTTCCAGATCGCGTAATGAAACGGGTAACTGTGATTGCCTACACTGATGTACAAAACAATAATGTGCAAGCCTTTCACCGCGTTGAACACAGTGATTGGGAGGTTTGGAAAGTCCCCTGTTTTTTCAAGGGTGGTTAAATCCAACCTTGCTTTGATGATTTGACCAGCTCCTCGAGTGTGCTTGTACGCTTTGATGATGATGTTCATGACAACTGCTTGCATAGCTCGAGTTAAGACTTGCGTTCCCCAACGGGTTTTGTTGTGAAACCGACTCATGGTGCTGGAACTGGTGGTTTTACAGTGTTGAGGTCTGGGTTTACCATTGGCTCTGAGGAGGTGATGCACCGCGCTTTTGAAGGCTTTCTTGGTAGCACGGGTTGGCATGAGGGCTTGGAAGGTGTTAAAAATGTTTCGGGCTTCGGAGTTCATAGGAACGCGATCAAACGCGGAATCCGAAGCTCAGTTCAAGTCTGAGTGTCCCTCAAGTGCATGATTATGCGTTTAGGACTGTGTTTTGGATAACTGCAAGAAATGAG